>JBBQQH010000018.1:0-53496 GCA_038216155.1 Lysobacterales bacterium | reverse complement strand
CTTGCTGCTGCTTCGGCTTGCTGCTGCTTCGGCTTGCTGCTGCTTCGGCTTGCTGCTGCTTCGGCTTGCTGCTGCTTCGGCTTGCTGTTGGTTCGGCTTGATGCTGGACGGCAGTGGTTCGACAGGCCTGTCCTGAGCCTGACGAAGGGCTCACCACGAACGGCGTAGTTCTGAACGGCGTCATTTCATTGCGGAGGAAGTCCTTGGACATTCCCCGAGGCGCGGGAGCTTGGCCCTTGTGAAATAATCGACGGCCAACTGTTCGTGGATTTCCGTCGATGTCGGCCCAAAAGCCCACCGCACTTGTCACTGGCGCCCTGCCCTATGCCAATGGCGTGCTGCATCTCGGCCATCTGGTCGGGTACGTGCAGGCCGACATCTGGGTGCGCGCGCAGCGGATGGCTGGGCGGACCGTGCACTTCGTCTGCGCGGACGACACGCACGGCACGCCGATCATGCTCGGCGCCGAGAAGGCCGGACTCATGCCCGAAGCCTTCATCGCGGGCATGCAGGCCAGTCACGAATGCGACTTCAAAGAATTCCACGTCGCCTTCGACCATTACGATTCGACAAATTCGCCGCGCAACCGTGCGCTGACCGAGGACATCTACAAGCGCCTCGACGCGGGCGGTCATATCGCGCGGCGCAGCGTGGAGCAGTTTTACGATCCGGTGAAGGCGATGTTCCTGCCGGATCGCTACATCAAGGGCGAATGTCCCAATTGCGGCACGGCCGATCAGTACGGCGACAACTGTGAACATTGCGGCGCGACGTATGCGCCGACCGATTTGAAGAATCCGCGCTCGGTCGTGTCCGGCGCGACGCCGGAACTGCGTGAGTCCGAGCACTTTTTCTTCCAAGCCGGCGATTTTCAAAGCGTGTTGCAGGAATGGATCGCGGGCGACGTGGCACATCCATCGGTAAAGGCGAAGCTGCGCGAGTGGCTGGATGCCGAAGGTGGCCTGCGTGATTGGGACATTTCGCGCGACGCGCCGTATTTCGGTTTTGAAATTCCGGGTGCACCGGGCAAGTTCTTCTATGTGTGGCTGGATGCACCGATCGGCTATCTCACCGCATTGCAGGCGTTGTGCGAGGAAAAAGGTTACGACTTCGACGCGCTACTCGCAGCCGACAGCGACGTGGAATTGCACCACTTCCTCGGCAAGGACATCGTTAATTTCCACGGCCTGTTCTGGCCGGCGGTGCTCAACGGCGCGAAACTCAAGATGCCGACCGCGCTGCACGTCAACGGCTACCTCACCGTCAACGGCGCGAAGATGTCGAAGTCGCGCGGCACTTTCATCAAGGCGCGCACCTATCTGGACGCGGGACTCGAGCCGGAATATCTGCGCTATTACTTCGCGGCGAAAACCGGTGCGGGGATGGACGACCTCGATCTGAATCTCGAGGATTTCGTTGCGCGGGTGAATTCGGATCTGGTCGGCAAGTTCGTGAATATCGCCAGCCGCTGCGCCGGGTTCATCAGCAAGCGCTTCGATGGGCGGCTTGCAACTGCATTGGAAGATGGTGCGATGTATTCGCGCTTTGTCGATGCGGCACGCGCAATTGCAATCTCCTATACGGCAGGCGAATACAGTCAGGCGATCCGACAGACGATGGCACTCGCCGACGAGGCGAATCGCTACATCGACGAGCGCAAGCCGTGGGTCATTGCAAAGCAGGACGGCGCGGACGCAGAGCTGCAGGCGGTGTGCACGCAAGGGCTGAACCTGTTTCGGGTGCTGGCAACGTGCCTTGCGCCGGTGTTGCCGCGCACGGCGGCGCGCGTGGAGCCGTTTCTGGGGGCGCCGGTTGCGTCGTGGGATGCGATCGACACGCCGCTGCTCGGTGCCTCCATTCAAACTTACGAACCATTGCTTACGCGCATCGACCCAAGGCATATCCAGACCATGACCACAGCCAGCACAGACACCATGCAGTCGCCCGATTCACCTTCGCCGGCGGTGCCTGCTGCGGCTCCTGCTCACTCATCCCAACCCTCGGCAACTGTTCCGGACTTTGCTCTACCTCCTGCATCCATGCAGTCGTCTCCCGCAGGCGGGAGAGGGGGCGCACCGGATTCGGCTCCAGGTGCTGGCGGTGATGCTTCTGCTTCCCTGTTCCCCGCCACGATTTCCATCGACGACTTCGCCAAACTCGACCTGCGCATTGGCACTGTGCTCGAATGCGGATTGGTCGAGGGTTCCGACAAGCTGCTGCGCTTTGTTCTGGACGGTGGCGAGCTTGGGCCGCGACAGATTTTCTCCGGCATACGCGCGGCGTATGCCGAGCCGGAAAAATTGGTCGGCCGCAAGGTCGTGTTCATTGCCAACCTTGCGCCACGCAAGATGCGCTTTGGCCTGAGCGAAGGGATGATCCTTTCGGCCGGTAGCAGTGGCGATGACTTGCACCTGCTGGATGTCGATGTGGGCGCGCAGGCCGGGATGCCGGTGAAGTGATGGCCCTGCCGGTCGTGCCTTGATCGTGAGGCAAGCGGGCATGCTCAACTGACGAAATGGCCTCACTCGATCATTCAATTCCGAGACGCTGCGGATGACTCCGGTCACCACTGCCGTCCTGTCGCTGCCGGTTTCGATCGGCCTGGGCTGCGTGCTGGGTCGGGCGTTACTGGATCGGCTGGTTCGCAGCGAGCTTCCACGTGTGATGCGTGGCCTGCCAATCCGGTTTGTGATCGCACTGTCGGCGGCATTGCCGTTCGCAGTCGTCGGTGGTTGGCAGTCGTGGCTCGCGGCAACGCTGGGCTGGGCACTGGGTTTGGAGTGGACGAGCCGTCGCAATCTCGCACCGCACATCGCGCAAGCGAACCTGGTGGACGCGATCGATCGCGTTCTGCCGCAAACCCAATGCGGTCAGTGCAACTATCCAGGTTGTCGCCCCTACGCCGAGGCGATCGCCAGCGGCGTGGCCGACATCAATCAATGCCCACCCGGCGGCGAGGCAGGCGTACGCAAGCTGGCCGAGTTGCTGGGCCGTGAACCCAAGCCACTCAATCCCGCGAATGGCATCGAGAAGCCAAGCGTGGTCGCGTTGATCGTGGAGGAAGATTGCATCGGCTGCACCAAGTGCATCCAGGCGTGCCCGGTGGACGCAATCGTCGGCGCACCTAAACGCATGCACACGGTAGTCGCGGACCTATGCACAGGTTGCGAGCTATGCCTGCCGCCGTGTCCGGTCGATTGCATCGTGCTGGTTCCGCCGGGTCAGCTAGAGAACGCACGCGTCCAAGTTTGATCCGCCGATCAACGGTGAAACTAGAGCTGAATTAGAAATACTGTGTAGAACGTCCAACAACAGAGCGCAACAGCAATCGCCAGCCCGAGAATCAGCAGTGCTTTACTGGAAGTGGATACGTCGGACCAACGGCTGCCAAGGATGGCGATAGCCCATAGCGCGCAAAGAACGGGAGCGACGGAAGCTGCAGGTCGCACAAGCAAGTAATACCACGTCGATCCATAGGGCGGGTCACCGTTCTTGGCGACCATGCACACCAATATGCCGCCGAGGATTATTAGCCAAACAAACGATGCCAAGAATATTACTGGCAGTCGGTCAATCAGCTGGAGCTTCATCCCGCCACCTTGTTCAAGCACTCGATTTTGAATGAGATTCCAGCACAGAAACGAGAACGGTTGCTAAAGACTAGCGCCCGCGCGCGATCGAGCAACCTGTGCAGACGCGTTCGACCTTGTAGCCTTTCTGCTGCAATAAATGGACCACGCCATCCGGCCCGGGCAAGTGCAGCGCGCCGACCACCAGCAGAGTGTCGTCCTTCGGATCGGCCAGCATCGCTTCGATCTTCGACACCCAGTTACGATTCCGCTGGGCGACAATCTTCTGATACAGCTCGGGATATTTTGCGAACTCCTTTTTCGCCTGCGCGATTAACGCATCGCCATCGCCGCGTCGCCATGCGTCGTGCTCGCGATTCATGTCCTTGGCGAACCCACCCACCTGCTCCAACCCCTGCTGCAGCATGTCGATTTGTTCCTTCATCGGCGCGCTGTAAAAAATCGACAACTGAAAGTCGACGGTTTCAAGGCCCGATTCAAGTTTCTTGTCGGCATCGCCGACCTTGGCGAAATGCATGTCCAGTCCCTGCTCGGGATCCATGCCGATCGCCTTGCTTTCCAGCGCAACGATGGTGAGTGCAACCAGCCACGGCTTGAACTTCAGTATCGCGGCCTCAGGCAATCCGTTCTTTGCGGCCCATGCCACCAGTTTGGGCCAGGTTGCGGCCGGCAAGTCGTCCTTGAGCGTATGCGCGGGGTCGGTGTACATGCCGTATTTGAGCGTCAATGCCATTGTAGCCGGCGACTTGAGTTCGGCTGGGGTGATCTCGAACGCGAGTTTCTCAGCGTCCTTGTATGCCGCCTCAACGTCCGGCGACAGCGGATAGTCGCCATCGCGCAGCATGTGCATGGAACCCAGTAAATAGACGGTGGTTTCGCCCTTGCTCACCTTCCACAGCAACGGAGTCGGTGGTCCTGCAGTGGCAGCCATGGCTTTTGCGATCGGCGGCAGCGGCGTTGTCAGTGCGCACGCGAGCGGCGCGGCGGCTAGCCCGAGCAACGCAGCGAGCGCAAACGAAAGCGTGCGACGTTGCAACGATCGGGGCATCAATGAATCAAGCATGCGAATCCTCAACGAATGAAAAATAGACAGGTGGCTATTGCCGCGCAACCGAGGGACTCGCTTCGTGCGAGACCGCGCCGGCGTACTTTTTCTCGCCAGCGTTGATGGTCAGGTCAAGGCGGTTTTCCGGCGGTGGCAGCGGGCACGTCGCATAGTGCGTGAACACGCAGGGCGGATTGTAGGACTTGTTGAAATCGACGACGGTCATGCCGTCCTTCGGCGGGTCGGCATACAGAAAACGACCGGCGCCGTAGGTGGTCTTGTTGTTGGTGTGATCGGCGAAGATAAGAAACAGTTCGCCGTCACCCTCGTCCACCGCTTCGAGGCGATAGGTCTTGCCATCCTTCTCGAACACGACCGCGCCAGGATTAGCCATCGGATCGATAGTGTTGATCACCGAGGCGATCTTGATTGTTTGTCCGGGCGGATGCGGCTCGAAGCGTGCGTTGAAACGCCATGACGGATCGATGTCGAAATAGTCGATGCCCTTGAAACCAGTGCGTGTCGTCGCCTGCGCATCTTTTACCCGCAATGCGTAGCGACCGCTGCGCTCGATCAAAGTGAAACCCGCATCGCCATTGTTGAAGGCGACCTGCGTGGGTTGTTCGCTGGAATCTGGCTGCAACGTCACCGGCCCGGTCGCCGGCTTGCCGTCAAACGTCAGGCCCGCAGCAGGATCAGGAACGAGTGTTGCTTTGCCGCCTTTCAGGGTCAGTTTGCCGAGGTGCGCCGGCCCGGTGGCAAGCTGAATGTCGTTGTCGCTGGCCGAACCAACCGTGTGCACGCCCGACTCGACCCAGTGCAGGCCAACCAGGGTCAACCAGCCATTGGGCTTTTTCAGGCTGGTGACGCGTTTATCGCGCCATTGCGTGATGTCTTGCGTCTCCTCGGCAGCACTCACCAACGGCACTGCCGGCGCCACAGTGGTTGTCGGCAATGCAGCAGCTGTCGGCGTATCGGTCGCAGTCGAAGGGGTGCGATCGCACCCGGCAAGCGTTAGCGATAGCGCAGCGAAAATGGCAGTGAACTGGATAGTGCGCATCATGACTCCGGAGTTTGCGAGTTGGGCCAAGAGGATTGCAATCAAATGGGTTGAGCCGAACTCGTGATCGTAACCGGCAATCGCAAGGGCACGCATGAATGAATCACGTTGAATTTGGTCACTAATCGGCTCGAACAAATTCCTAGCGCCCGCGCATAAACAGCTTGTCCAGTTCCACCTTGCTCATCTGCACCCAGGTAGGACGGCCATGGTTGCACTGGCCGGAACGCTCGGTGATTTCCATCTCTCGCAGCAGCGCGTTCATCTCGGCGATACCCAAGCGCCGGTTGGCTCGCACCGATCCGTGGCACGCCATAGTCGAGAGCAATTCGTTGCTGGACTCGTGCACGCGGCGGCTGCTGCCGTGTTCGCGCAAGTCGGCCAGCACGTCGAGCAGCAGCGCGCGCGGATCGCTGTCGTGCAGCAGCGCAGGCAGCGCGCGCACGGTGATCGCCTGCGGGCCGCTGCGCTGCACATCGAAGCCGTGTTCGAGCAATGCGTCGGCGTGTTGTTCGGCGAGGTCAGCCTCGCGCTCGCCGACCGCCAACGTCTGCGGCACCAGCAGCGGTTGCGCGCGGATGCCGATGCCGTCCTGCGCCGCTTTCAGGCGTTCGTAGGTGATGCGCTCATGTGCGGCGTGCATGTCGACCAGCACCAGGCCGTGCTCGTTTTCGGCGAGCACGAAAATGCCGTGCAGTTGCGCCAGCGCGTAGCCCAATGGCGGCGCTTCGCCCTCGACCTGTTGCGGAATCGGTTGCGCTGCGTGCCGTGATTCGCCGCCGTTGCCGTACAACATCGCGTACGCCGCAAGCGGCTCGGCGATTGCCATGCCCAGGGGCTGCTGCGTTGGCTGCTGCGGCCATGAAGGCGAGGAAGAACCCGAAAGTGCGCCGGGCATCGCACCAACTGCCGGTGACGCAAACGCAGCGTGCACTGCGTCGCCCTGCATAGCCGTCGATCCCGCACGCACGCCGGCCAACGCATCGTGCAGCGTGCGAAACAGGAAATCGTGCACCAGCCGCCCATCGCGAAACCGCACTTCGCGCTTGGCCGGATGCACATTGACATCAACGCGGCGCGGATCGAGTTCCAGAAACAACACGAACGCCGGATGCCGTCCGTGAAACAGCACGTCCGCATACGCCTGACGCACCGCGTGCGCGACGATGCGATCACGCACGCCGCGACCGTTGACATAGAAATATTGCGAGTCGGCACTCGATCGCGATGCCGTCGGCAAGCCGATCCAACCATGCAAACGCAGGCCCGCCGCCGCGTGATCAATCGCCAGACATTGCGCGGCAAATTCATCGCCCAGTGCCTGGGTCACGCGCGCCAGCGCATCCTCATCGGTCGCTAGCGGTCGGTAGTGCCGCAGCGCGCGTCCGTTGTGTTGCACGCGCAGCGAAATATCGGGTCGCGACAGCATCAGCGTGCGCAACCAGTCTTCGATGTGTCCGATCTCAGTGCGCTCGGCGCGCAAAAACTTGCGTCGCGCCGGCACGTTGAAGAACAACTCGCGCACCTCGACCGTGGTGCCGTGCGGATGCGGATGCGGCATCACTTGTCCGACGCGTCCCCCATCGATCTGCAGCTGTGCACCATATTCGGCATCACGCGACCGCGACTGCAGGCTGAAGCGACTCACCGAAGCGATCGATGGCAACGCCTCACCGCGAAATCCGAGCGTTGCGACTTGTTCCAGATCATCCAGCGAGCTGATCTTGCTGGTGCAGTGGCGCGAGATCGCGAGCGGAAGGTCGTCTGCGGCAATGCCGATACCATCGTCGCGTACGCGTATCAGCCGCACGCCGCCTTCTTCAAGATCGATATCGATGCGGGTGGCGCCGGAATCCAGCGCGTTCTCGACCAGTTCCTTGACCACAGATGCGGGCCGTTCGATCACTTCCCCGGCGGCAATCTGGTCGATCAGGGTGTCGGGAAGTTGCCGAATGCGCACGCGTGCATTCTAGCAGCGAGCCTGCTGCGCCCAACACGAGGCAACGACTTAGTAGCTGCCGCCTCGACCAGGAACCGTGAGTCGCGTTCCCGCTCGCGGCTTGAGCAGTGAGGAAATGCCGTTGGCCAGCCGCAGGTCGCGGACCGAGACGCCGTACGCTTCGGCAATCTGATCCAGTGATTCGCCGCGCTTGACCACATGCTGGCGACTCGTGTTAGTCGGAGTATCGGCACGCGCGATCTGCACCGGCACCGTCGTAGGCCCATCTTCCTTGGCGAAGATCGTGCCGGGCAGCGGATTGGCCGCGAAAAAACTTCGCACGCCGCCGGTGATCGCGCTGGCGAGTCGCGAGCGGTAACCCGGATCGTTGAGATGCTGCTCTTCACCGGCGTTGGTGATGAACGCAGTTTCGACCAGCATCGAGGGCACGTCGGGCGAGCGCAGCACTACAAAATTTGCACGCTCGACGTCCGACTTGTGGGTCTTGCCGAGGTTGCGCAGCGCACCCAGGACAGTGCGCGCGACATCATCGGAGGCGCGCATCGTCGCGCTTTGCGAGAGATCCAGCAGCACCGAAGCCAGCGTGCTGTCCTTGTCGCCAAGCGAGACGCCACCAATCAGGTCGGCTGCGTTTTCCTGATCGGCCAACCAACGCGCGGCTTGCGACGACGCCCCGCGTTGCGACAGCACGAACACCGACGAACCAGTGGCTGTATGCGTGGGGTCGGCATCGGCGTGGATCGAGATGAAGATGTCGGCCTTGGCCTTGCGCGCCTTGCGATAGCGATCTGCCAGCGGAATGAAATAGTCGCCGTCGCGGGTCAGCATCGCCTGCATACCGGGTTCGGCGTTGATCTGGCGAGCGAGTTCGCGCGCGACCGCGAGGGTCGCATTCTTCTCCAGCGTGCCCGATAGACCGTGCGCGCCGGGATCCTGGCCGCCGTGTCCGGCATCGATCGCGACGACCAACTTGCGCTGGTGCGAGCCGAACATGTCGCGCACGGTGCGCGCGCCCGAGTGCGGCGCACGTTTGCTGTCGACGCCGACCACCGGGGGATCGTCCGGTGTGATGATGGTGGACGGCTGATCGGGCTGCGCCTCTGGCACGATTACGGCGGTGCTGATCGGCGGTTCGACGTTGGGATTGGAGTCACGCAAATGCGCCGGGCTCAGCCGCACCGGCGGCGGCGCGGTCTGAATCACGGTGACCTTGTCAGTGATTGCTTTCTGTTTCAGTGGCTCGGTGACAGCCGTGAAGCCACTACCGGCAGGATTAGCGACTAGTGCGGAAGGCTGATTTGCAACCGTCTGACTTGCTGCAACCGCCGGGGCGTTGGCGTCGGTCAACTCCACCACCAGTTGCACACGGCCGTCCTGATGTTGGAAGAACGCCCGCGGACGCACATTGGTGGACAGGTCGAATACCACTCGCGCCTCGCCCGGCGTCGGCTGGCCGGTGCGGACATTGGCCACAACGCCATTAGGGCCGGGTGAACGAAATCCCTTGGCAAAGCGGCTGTTGTGCAGATCCAGTACCAGCCGATTCGGCTTGGACAGCGAAAACACGCTGTATTCGCACGTTTCGGGCACCTCAATCAGGGCGCGGGTCTGGCCGCCGGACTCGACCACGGCCAGGCTTTTGATGTCCTCCGCGCTGGCGATCTGGCAGACGCCAAGCGCCGCCAGCGTGGCGACGCAGACTGCAATAGGCGTCAGGATCCCCCTCATGGTGCCGATTCAACCGCAACCGTTGAACGATTGCAAGCGGTTTTCCCTTTTGAATCTGATACCTGCTCGATCTTCCTGCGACTTTTTTCAGGAAGTTGCGCCATGTGCCTCAAAAAATCCCTCGGATCGGCCACTGGCGCGGATGGCCTCGTTCAGGCGGTCGAGCCAGCCGGCCCCTACTGCCGAGGCCGATTCCAGCATCGCCTGACGTCCCTCACCCGCCACCGCGAGTCGCACATGCAGATCCGGTGCCGGCAGCGCTTGGCCGCCGCGATCGGGCCATTCAACCAGCCATAGCGCGGCATCACCGGCGTCTTCGTCCAGACCGAGAAACTCGAGTTCATCCGCAGCGGCGATCCGGTACAGATCCAGATGCACCGCATGCCGCCCGCCCGCATCATCGGGAAGCTGATAGCGTTCAACCAGGGTGTAGGTTGGGCTTCGAATCGCGCCCTGCACGCCCAGCGCACGCAACAGCGCACGCGCCAGCGTGGACTTGCCAGCGCCCAGATCGCCGTGCAGGAAAACCACCGCCTGCGCGGGCCGCGTGTTTGCAAGAGCCGCGCCAAGCGCATCGGTCGAGATTGGATCGCGCAACGCGCAGGACAACAGTTGCACGTTCACGGATTGACCAGTCGAAACAGTTCGGCAAACAGATCCGATGCCAGCAAACCGCGCTCGCCCACTCGGCGCGCGGCGGCATCGCCTGCCAGCGCATGCAACAAGGCACCGACCGATCCGGCATCGAATGGCGAGAGCTGCTGCGCGCGGAGTGCCGCGATCACGCCGGTCAGCACATCACCCATGCCGCCACTAGCCATGCCCGGATTGCCGGCAGCGATCACCATGGGAATTTGTTCTGGCGCGCCCACCAGAGTGCCAGCCCCCTTGAGTACCACGCAGCATTGGTAGCGATCGACCAGCGCGCGGGATGCGTCGAAACGGTTTTCCTGTATCTGCGACGTGGAGCATGCGAGCAAGCGCGCCGCCTCGCCTGGATGTGGCGTGAGTACGCACCCGTCGAGCGTTCGAGATGGCTTGCTGCTCAACATCTCCGGTAACAGGTTGAGCGCATCTGCATCGATCACCAAAGGCTTGCCGACATCGAGCGCTGCCGCCAGCAACGCTCGGCCCCATTTGCCCTGGCCCAGACCCGGACCGATCGCGATCACGCTGGCGCGTTTGCACAGCGCAGCGAAATCGGCGGAATCCTCGACACCGCGCACCATCAGTTCGGGTCGCCGTGCCAACAGCATGCCGACGTGATCGGCGCGCGTGGCCACGCTCACCAGCCCCGCGCCGCAACGCAATGCCGCCTCGCCGGTCAACGCAATCGCGCCGCCGCTACCGTGATCGCCCCCGATACACAGCACATGACCGTACAGCCCCTTATTTGAATCCTGTCGGCGCGGCGGCAGCGCCCGAGCAAGCATCTGGAATTCGGCGAGTTTCGCAGCAGCGTGTTGCGCCGGCACGCACGCATCCGGAATACCGAGCGCGTCAACGTCGAGCATGCCGACGCAATCCAGCGCCGCACCTGTATGCAGGCCGCGCTTGTCGACAAGAAACGCGAATGTGCGCGTGGCGCGAATCGCCACGCCCGGCACATTACCGGTGTCGGCATCGACGCCGCTGGGACAGTCCAGTGCCAGCACGTCGACGCCAGCCGCGTTGATTTTCTCGATCAACGCGCGTGCCGCGTTTTCGGGTGCGCGTGTCAGGCCGATACCGAACAACGCATCAACCCACAGATCAACATCGGGCAAGTCACCACCAAAGACTTCAACCACGCCACCATCGCCCTGCCAGTCGGCAAACGCCCGGTTCGCGGTTGCGCCACGCGGCTCGCCGTCGGGCAAGCGCAACACCACAACATCGCGTCCCGACGCCCGCGCAAGGCGCGCGAGAACGCTACCGTCGCCGCCATTGTTGCCCGGCCCACAGGCAATGCCGATGCGGTGCGCTTGCGGCCAGTGATGCAGCAACGTGCGCCACGCCGCCGCGCCTGCGCGTTGCATCAAGGCGTATTCGGTGATCTTCAGCGCGTGCTGCGCGGCAAGGTCAATCGCACGCGCCTGCGCGGTGCTGAACAATGAAGTGGAGTTTGGCATCGGCCGATTCTATCGCTGACCGTCATGCACCGCGCATGCCAATCGTCCTTCTGAAGCAGCACGGCGGGTGCCTATACTTGAACCATGCAGACAGCCGATTCCCCATTTATCGACAGCGCAGCGCTGATGCCGCGCATCCGCGAGTGGGCGGCGGCGCTCGGCTTCCAGCGTGTTGGAGTCTCTGGCGTTGATCTTGACGAGGACGCCGGCCACCTGCGCGACTGGCTTCAGCAAGGACTGCACGGCGATATGCAATGGATGGCGCGGCACGGCGAGCTACGCGAAAAGCCCGACGTGTTGCGCCCCGGGACCGTGCGCGTGCTGTCAGTGCGAATGGATTACGCGACCAGCAGCGATAGCGAGGACTGGAACGCGATCGGCGATGGCGAGCGCGCCTACGTCGCCCGCTACGCGCGCGGTCGCGATTACCACAAGCTGATGCGCACTCGGCTGCAAAAACTGTCCGACCGCATCGCCGCCGAAGTAGGGCCTTTCGGCCATCGCGTGTTCGTCGATTCCGCGCCCGTGCTGGAACGCGCGCTGGCGCGCAACGCGGGGCTCGGCTGGATCGGCAAGCACACCTGCCTGATCGATCGCGACACGGGTTCGTGGTTTTTTCTCGGCGAGATTTACACCGATCTGCCGTTGCCACTGGACGTACCAGCAAGCGCGCATTGCGGCACCTGCACGCGCTGCATCGACATTTGTCCGACCCAGGCGATTACCGCGCCGTACCGGCTCGACGCGCGTCGCTGCATCGCCTACCTGACCATCGAGCACGAGGGCGCGATTCCAGAAGAGCTGCGCGCACCAATCGGCAATCGCGTGTTCGGCTGCGACGACTGCCAGTTGATCTGCCCGTGGAACAAGTTTGCGAAAGCCGCTTCCGAACCCGACTTCGCCGCGCGCAACAAGCTTGATTCTTCCAGCCTGATCGAGCTGTTCGCATGGAGCGAGGAAGACTTCCTGCAACGCACCGAAGGCTCCGCCATTCGCCGCCTCGGCCATGAGCGCTGGCTTAGAAATATCGCAGTGGGATTAGGCAACGCACCAACCATTCAGGATGTCATCGCTGCATTGCAGTCACGTCGCGAACACCCTTCCGAACTGGTTCGTGAACATGTGGAATGGGCGTTGGCGCAGCATCAGTGAAGGCCACCACCATGATGGTCGATTTGCGACGACCTATTGATTGAGCCCACGACTTATCGAATCGCCTCCTCCCCTCTTCCCCCGCTGACGGGAGAAGGTCCCGAAGGGGATGAGGGTGACAAATCATGGCTGAAAGGCGCGCATATACAGCTTGCAATTCCGCTACAAAAGCAGCTTGCCGATCACTGCCTCGAACAATGCCGGCAGTCTTTCCAAATCGCTGATGCGGATATTTTCGTCGACCTTGTGGATGCTCGCGTTGATCGGACCCAACTCGATCACTTCGGCGCCAAGCGGTGCGATGAAACGCGCGTCCGATGTGCCGCCGCCAGTGCTCTCTTCCGGAACGATTCCGCAAACGTCCTTGATCGCGGCGCGGGTGGCGCTGCGTAGTTTTCCTTCATTGGTGAGAAACGGCTCGCCGCCACGATGCCAGGCGATGGTGTAGTCGAGCCCGTGGCGATCGAGCACGGCATGCACTTCGCGCTCCAGTGCCTCGGCCTCCCAGCCAGGGTTGTAACGAAAATTGAAGACGACTTCGCAGCTACCGGGAATCACGTTGTTGGCGCCGGTGCCGGAATGGATGTTGGATATCTGGAAACTCGACGCCGGGAATTTTCTTGCACCCACAGCAATGCCTTGTGGATAGCCATCGTCCCATTGTCGCTGCGTCAGCTCGGCCAGCGCCGGCAATGCCTGATGGATTGGATTGCGCGCCTTCTCTGGATACGCCACATGCCCCTGCACGCCGCGCACGGTGAGCGTGCCCGACAAGGTGCCGCGCCGCCCGATGCGGATCAGGTCGCCGAGAATCTCCTTCGATGAAGGCTCGCCAGTGACGCAATAGTCGATTTGCTGGCCAATGCTGTTGAAATGCTTGGCGACCCGGCGTACGCCATCGATCGCATCGCCCTCTTCGTCTGAGGTCAGCAGCAACGCGAGTGTGCCTGCGTGATCCGGGTGCGTTGCGACGAAGGATTCCAGCGCGACGACCATTGCGGCGACGCCGCTCTTCATGTCAGCCGCGCCGCGTCCAAACAGCAATCCGTCCCGTACTTCTGGAACAAACGGATCGCTCGCCCACGCCTCGCGCGGCCCAGGCGGGACGACATCGGTATGGCCTAGGAAACACAGCACCGGCGCTCCGCTGCCGTGCGTTGCCCAAAGATTCTTCACTGCCCCGAAATCGATCTGTTCGCGGGCAAAACCAGCGCGCGCGAGTCGATCTGAGATCAATGACTGACAGCCGGCATCGTCCGGGGTGATCGACACCCGACGGATCAATTCCACGGTCAGTGCAACGACATCGCTCATGGACAAAATCTCATTCGGAAAACTCTCCGCCATTTGGGCAGCGAGCGAGCTACTTTGCAAACCGTTGCTTGAACGCCTTGTCGGAAAACCCGACGCTGACCAAATCATCGTCGGTCACCACAACGGATCGCTTCACCAGCGCTGGATATTCCTTGATCAACAATGTCCACTCCGGATCAGACTCCGGCGATTTGCGTGCGTCTGGCAGGGTTCGCCAGGTCGTTGATGCGCGATTGACCAAGTTGTCCCAACCGCCCAGTTGCCGCGCCCAATCCTTCAACATCTCGGCGGCGACCCGGTGCTCGCGATAGTCGATGAAGGTGTGCGCGACGCCGAAGCGATCAAGCCACTTGCGCGCCTTGCGGCAAGTGTCGCAGGTGGATAGACCATACAGCGTAGTCACAGGATTTCACCTCATCGACGCTTGGCAAGTGTAGATACCGATTTTTTTGCGCGGGCTTTTTCGGCGCGTTGCATCAAATCGTCGGCAACGTCAATTCGCGCAAATGGATTCCACATCGAAGCCTTGGATGGACTGAATGCGATTTCGTTGCCGAAGCGCCCGCGATGATTCAAACGCAAGATCACTCGAAAGGGCCTGTAGAACGTGCGGACTTTCACATCCGTAATGTCGTACAAAAACACGTTCTCTTCGATTTTTCCACGACGGACCAGAAGAAAATCGCCGCAATCGTACACTGCATCAGCTAGGCACCAAATTGTCTTCCTTAAAGTCATGACGCAGACAACCAGCGCCAGCAGTGTTGCAAGCATCTGCAATGGGTCGAATACCCCCGGATACGCCCATAGCAGCAAGAACCCGACGAATCCAAAGCCAAGAAGAGCCGGGACTATCCACTTGACGAAATAAATGTATCGCAGCGAAATGAGTTTCCTGCCTTCAATACACGATATTGCATCCAAGCTATTGATCACTCCGCCGCCCCACGCAGCAATTCGTTGACCGAGGTCTTTGAGCGCGTTTTCTCATCAACCTGTTTGACGATCACCGCGCAATACAGCGAATGCGATCCATCGGCTGCGGGCAGCGATCCCGAGACAACCACACTGCCGGCTGGCACGCGCCCGTAGGAAATTGTCTTGGCTGCACGATCGTAGATGCGCGTGCTTTGGCCGAGGAAGACGCCCATCCCGATCACGCTGCCGCGTTCGACGATCACGCCTTCAACCACTTCTGAGCGCGCGCCGATGAAGCAGTTGTCCTCGATGATCGTCGGCGCGGCCTGCAGTGGTTCGAGCACGCCGCCGATGCCGGCGCCACCGGACAGATGGCAGTTCACGCCGATCTGCGCGCACGAACCGACCGTCGCCCAAGTGTCGACCATCGTGCCCGCGCCGACGTGCGCGCCGATGTTGACGAAACTCGGCATCAGCACGACATCGCGGCCGAGATACGCGCCTCGGCGCACGACCGCGCCCGGGACCACGCGCACGCCGAGCGCATGAAATGCCTCAGCGCCGAAACCCTCGAATCGCGCCGGAACCTTGTCCCAATATGGCGCTGGAGCGCCCGGCTGCACGCGATTGCCGCTGACCCGGAAATACAACAGCACCGCTTTCTTCAACCATGGATTGACCTGCCAGCCGCCATCGCGCGGTTCGGCCACGCGATACGTGCCGGATTCCAGTCCAGCGATAGCTGTCTCAATCGCCGGCCGCAGTTGCCCGATATCGGCGTTGGTCAAATCGTTGCGGCGCTCCCACGCTGCGTCGATTGTCGTCTGGATGTCGGTTGTCATTCGCTTGCTCCATCGATGCGTGCGACCAGCTCGGCGCGCAGTGCCTGTTGCATTGACTCGTCCAGAGCATGATTGCGCACGTCGCTAATCAGGAAGAAATCCTCGACACGCTCGCCGAACGTGGCGATTCGCGCATCATGCACGCGCAGGCCTTGGTCGCGCAGCACCCGCGCAACATCGGCCAGCAGTCCGGGGCGATCGCCGGCGATCAGGGTCATGTGGGTGAAGTCTCTGGACGGCGTGAATTCGGCCCGCACCGGAATGCGAAAATGACGCAGTTGTCGCGGCAACGCGCGCCGCACTGGGCGCACCGCGTTTGGATTGGCCAGCGCGTCACGCAGCGTTTTGGTAATGCGCGCGAAATCGGGGACGCGCGCGCTGCGCACCGGCAGCACCTGGAATCCATCGAACACGAAGCCATCGCGACCCAGTACGCGCGCTTCGAGTATGTCGAGGCCAAGCCGATCCAGCGTCGCCACGGCAGCGGCGAACAGCCCGTCGCGATCGCGCGCGTGTACAAAGACCTCAATAGGATCGACATCGGCAGACTCAGTCTGCGCAGACACTATATTTATTGACTGACTTTGCGACGCATCGGGTTCGATTGCTCCCACTGCAATCGGTGATCCTGCGTGGGACTTCAGCCCGGTGGTTGGCGATGATTCGACCGTGCTGAGTGACGCCGCATTGAACGCCTCACGCGACGAGGCCAGCACCGCACCCCGGCGCCGAATCGCAACCAGCACCGCAGACGGATCGATCGCATTGCGAGTGATGATTTTGCTGGTTTGCCAAACAATCTGATCGGCGCGGTAGCGCAGGAAACTGTCGTCGGGAAATCCCGCCCATACTGCTTCGATCGCTTCCTGCGACAAGCCGGCGGCAAGTAGCGATGCCAACGCATCAACGCGGGTCTCGCCAATGCGCTCGGTCGCGTGCACCGGATGCTCCAGCCCGCGCCGCAAGGCAAAGCGCGTGGCGGCGTAAAGATCCGCCAAGAGCCTGTCCTTCCAGCCATTCCACAGCTTCGGGCTGGTGCCGGCAATATCGGCGCAGGTCAGCAAATACAGATAGTCGAGATGCTCGCGGTCAGCAACGCGCTCGGCGAAGCGGTTGATCACCGCGGGGTCGGAAATGTCCTGCTTCTGCGCGGTCAGCGACATCAGCAAGTGCTGCGCCACTAACCATGCAACCAGTTCGCCATCAGAGGTCGCCAACGCGTGCGCGCTGCAAAACGCCATTGCATCGACTGCACCCAGTTGCGAATGATCGCCGCTGCGACCCTTGGCGATGTCGTGGAACAAACCCGCAAGCAGCAACAGCATCGGCTTGCGCAATCGCACATGCACGTCGGCGGCCATGCTGAAACGATCGCCATTGCTGCGCCGCGCAAATCCCTGCATGTGCCGCAACACCGCCAGCGTATGCGCATCCACCGTGAACACATGAAACAAATCGTATTGCATGCGCCCAGACACGCGACCGAAATCCGGTAGGTAGCGACCCAGTACGCCAAGCCGCGCCATCCTTGCCAGCGAGTCGACTGCGCCCGGCTGGCGCAGCAACTCGATGAATTGCGCGCGTAATGGTGGAGTCGCCTCCGGATACGCCGGAATGCGCGGCAACGCCTCGGCCAGCGCGCGCGCCGAGCGCGAATGCAGGCCGCGCAACTGCGGATTGGCCGCCCACGCGGCGAACAGGCGTAGGCAGCGCGATGCATCCGGCGGCGACTCGTCGCGAAACGCGAGATAGCCATGCAGCGCGACAAAATCGTCGTCAAGATTGACCGGCTGCGCGTCGCCTTCAATCTGTTCCTCGAAGCGTTGCAGCAGGCGTTCGTTGATCCGCAGCACGCGCGCAGCGCTGCGGAAAAAACCTTGCATCATCTGCTCGACGCCAAGGTTGTGCACATGCTCGTCGCGATAACCCAGTCGCTGCGCCAGTGCCTTCTGGTGATCGAACAACAAGCGTTCCTCGGCGCGCCCGGCGACCAGATGCAGCCCGAAACGCAGCCACGACAAGGCGCGATGTTCGCGCTCAAGGGTGGCGTATTCGTCCTCGCCCAGCAGGCCAAGCGGTACCAGCGCGGTAAGGTCGCGCGCGGCATGCACGCGCCGCGCCATCCACGCCAGCGTATGCACATCGCGAAGTCCGCCTGGGCCTTCCTTGAGGTTGGGCTCGAGGTTGTAAGCGGTGTCGTTGAAGCGGGCGTGACGTTCAGTTTGCTCGCTGCGCTTGGCAAAAAAATAGTCCGCCGCCGGCCACACTGCCGGTGGTTCGATCGCGACCTGCAACGCATGCGCCGCCATCGGGTCTCCAGCCAGTTGGCGCGCTTCGAGCATCGCGGTGAACGCGGTGATTTCGCTGGCGGCGACCTGCGTGCATTCGATCAGTGAACGCACCGCGTGACCGGTTTTTAAACCCGTATCCCAAAGCAGCGCGAAGAAACTCGACAACGCCTCGGAACTCGCGTGCTGCGCATCCGCATCGGCCAACACCAGCAGATCGACATCCGAACGTGGAAACAATTCGCCGCGTCCATAACCGCCGACTGCGAACAGTGCGAGAGTCGCCGTCTCGGAGAAATGCGCGCAACCGCTGCGTGACCAGGCATCCAGAACAATTGCGTCGACGCATTCCGCACGCAGCCGCAACAGCGACTCCAGCGCAACGTGATCGATTGGATCCGGCCCCTTCGCCAGCCGCGCATCAAAGCGAGCGGCAGCGCCTTCATCACATTGATTCAACTGCGCACGCGCCGATTGCGTCCATTGCGCATCGTCTATGCCGTCAACCAGCCCCTCGCCTCCAGCCTCCAGTTCTAGCTCTGGGCTCACAACTCGTTGTCGTCGCCGGGCACGCGGGTGAGGACTTCAACACCGTCATCGGTGACCAGCACCGTGTGCTCCCACTGCGCGGAGAGCGAGCGATCTTTGGTGACCACCGTCCAGCCATCGGGCATCAGCCGCGTATGACGCGTGCCGGCATTGACCATCGGTTCGATCGTAAAGGTCATGCCCTGCTGCAAGCGCAGACCTTCGCCAGGACGCCCGTAATGCAGCACCTGCGGTTCGTCGTGATAGATCCGTCCGATTCCATGACCGCAATACTCGCGCACCACCGAGAATCGCTCGGCTTCGACGTAGTGTTGAATCGCGTGACCGACATCGCCCAAGGTTGCGCCGGGCTTTACAGCGCGAATGCCGCGCCACATCGCTTCGCGGGTCACATCAACCAGTCGGCGCGCCAATACCGGAGGTTCGCCGACGATATACATGCGACTGGTGTCGCCGTGAAATCCATCCTTGATCACGGTGACATCGATGTTGACAATGTCGCCGTCCTTGAGCAGCTTGGCCTCGCTCGGGATGCCGTGGCAGATCACGTTGTTGACCGAGGTACACACGGTCGCCGGAAAACCGCGATAACCGACGTTCGCAGGAATGGCCTGCTGCACGTTGACGATGTGATCGTGGCAGACACGGTCCAACTCGGCGGTGCTCACGCCGGCCTGCACGTGCGGGGCGACCACTTGCAGCACGTCGGCGGCCAGCCGGCCGGCCACGCGCATGCGGGCGATGTCATCGGGGGTTTTGATAGTGACTGGCATAGTGTCGAATTATCCGCCATCCGACTTAGGATTGGCAGTGGGACTTTACGTGCTTGTCGAATCCGATGGTTCTTATGAAACCCTTGGACAGGTCGAAATCCTGCGCGGGAATGAACAAGCGAACCCGTTCGGTTCCGGCAGGAATCGTGCTCACTGTGGATTTTCTTTAATGCGGTGCCGGCAGGCGAGAAACAGCTCGGACACCAGGACGCCATCAATTCTCATGCCATCGAGATTAGAGTCCCCGATTGACGCATTGGCAAAGCTCACGTCTCTAAATGTGGCTCCGGCCAACGCAACATTGATAAAGCCGGCGCCGCGAAGATTGACGTCGTCAAAGCGCGAAGCACTGAGGTTGACGTTGGTGAACTGTGCTCTGGCGAGCGATTTATTCTCGTATATGGGCGTCGACTCAGACATAGCGAAGACCTTTCGTGTAGCGACTGATTGGACGTTTATGCCCCGGCGGACTGGACGAACCCCAGGATGTAGCCGTCGGGATCGCGGATGTAGAACTCGTGGCCGTACGGCATGGCGCGGAGTCGCACTGAAAAGTCAGCGCCGTTCGTTGCGCATTGCGCTGCCATAGCCTGTGCATCGCGGACGCCAATGCACGCGCCGATATTTTCCTGCGCCAGGAAAGCCGCCTGGTCGCGCTCAGCACGCGCAGCGCACTTGAAGTGAATGCAGCAGCCATCGCGAATCACACTCGCGTAAAACCCCTCGTACACAAACTCGACGTCGAAACCAAGTTGATCTCGGTAATACGCGAGCGAACGCTCTATGTCGGCGACGCGCAACACCGGCGCGGCATAGCTCAGATCGCGATCGGATGTGCTCATGGACTCGCCTTTGTGGCGGCTTGAATGCTTACGCGCAACTGGAACACGTTGCCTTCTGGATCGTGGCCATCGCAGACGCGCCAGTTTTGGAATTGCCACTCGCGATCAGGTCCGTTCAATACACCGCCACGATCCGCGACGATCTTTCTCGCCGCGTCCAAGTCCAGGACGACGAAGATCAGCTTGATCGGTGTCTCTTCTCGACGATGCGGGGGAACCGTAAGCGTGATCGTGGATGCAATGTGTGCGGGAACAGCGTGTACAACAAGCTGAAATCCGCCGCGCTCAAGCACGAGGAAATCAGCGTCACGTTGCGTCTCTGCCAAGCCGACGACGGCCTCGTAGAACGCGCCACTGCGTTCAATGTCGATGGCATAGAGCACTGCCCCGGCGCTCACGGGATTCGAATGAGTCATAACGCGCCCTCGATCAATGCCAGCAGGGTTTTACGCGTTTGCGCGATGGAGTCCGCACCCACCCGCCGGACAAGGTCGGCTTCGATCCGTTCGACCACCCCCCGCATGATTCGCGCCGCATCGCGTCCGCGTTCGCTGAGGCTGATCGTCAAGCGACGCCGGTCCTCCACAGCGATCGCGCGATCCAGGTAGCCGCGCATCACCATCGTGTCAATGAGCTGGCCAACGGCCTGCTTGGACACTCGCAGATGATCGATGAGCGTGCTCAGGGGCGCACCCATCCGCGCAATCGAGCCGATCACGGAAAGGCCGTTGCCGGGAATGTCGTCGTAGCCGGCTTCCGAAAGCGCTTCGCGGATGGCCACCGCATAAACCCCGCGACCCGCACGCAGCAAGGCTGGCAGCGATATGTCGGCTTGCACATGGTCTGGTTTGGTCATGCGGTGACAATAAAGTCATTTTAATTGACTGTCAATATAAGTTTACTAATGCAAGTTTAGACATTTCTCCACGCGCCGAAGCGCGCGATCTGCATCGGGCAGTGAGCGGTAACAGCCCATGCACGGAATTGCCTGCGCGCCGCTCGGCCTGTATGATTCGCCGGCTGGGCGGGTTTTATGCCCTCCAGTACGCCAACGACGAGCGTCATCGTCGAATCCACACGCAGGTCGCGGCCTTTATCAGCCGACCACGGCACCGGGGTCCTCCGCAAGGAGGTCGTTGTTGCGGGATCTGCGCAAGGCCAACCCCGGAGTTTGTGTCCGAGTCGCTCGGAAGATCCCGCATCACAAATGCGGACTTCCAGAAAGAGACGACTTCCTCGCAACCGTCTGCACTGCAGGCAACGAGGCCAGACTCCCCATCAGGAGTTACAACCATGCCCCAAGTCACCATGCGCCAGATGCTGGAAGCCGGCGTGCATTTCGGCCACCAGACCCGCTACTGGAATCCAAAGATGGCGCCGTACATTTTCGGTGCGC
The DNA here is from genome assembly GCA_038216155.1 of Lysobacterales bacterium. Taxonomy (GTDB): domain Bacteria; phylum Pseudomonadota; class Gammaproteobacteria; order Xanthomonadales; family Xanthomonadaceae; genus SZAS-103. The sequence goes on along the minus strand of JBBQQH010000018.1, from coordinate 31,928 downwards.
GCGGCAAGATCCACATCATCAATCTGGAAAAGACCCTGCCGCTGTTCAACGACGCGATGAATTTCCTGTCGGCAATCGCGCAGAAGCGCGGCAGCATCCTGTTCGTCGGCACCAAGCGCTCGGCGCGCGAGGCGATGAAGGAAGAAGCCACCCGTTGCGGCATGCCGTCAATGACCCAGCGCTGGCTGGGCGGTACGCTGACCAATTTCGCCACCGTCAAGAAATCGGTCAGTCGCCTGAAGGAACTCGAAGCCGCCGAAACCGATGGCACTTTCGAGAAGCTGGTCAAGCACGAAGTGCTGTCGATGCGCCGCGAGCGCGACAAGCTCGACGCCTCGCTGGGCGGAATCAAGGGCATGGACCGCCTGCCTGATGCATTGTTCGTGATCGATATCGGCCATGAGAACATCGCCGTGCAGGAAGCCAAGAAACTGGGCATCCCGGTGATCGCGGTGGTCGATACCAACTACGATCCCAACCTGGTCGATTACGCGATTCCAGGCAACGACGATGCGATTCGTGCGGTGCAGATGTATTCGCGCGCCGCCGCCGACGCCGTGCTGGAAGGCAAGGCCGCCGCGCCGATCGTGGGTCGCAGCGAGGACGAGTTTGTCGAGCTGGATGCCGATGGCAATCCGGTAACGAACGATGACCGCAAGAAGCGCGCTGGCGCTCCCGATCGCCGTCCTGGCAACGACCGTCGTCCGCCGACCAATCGTCCGGCACTGCGTCCGACAGGCGATCGCCCCGCACCCGCCGCTGCGGCCAAGGCCCATTCTGCCAAGACCGACACGCCTGCTGCTGACACCGCGAAGGCCGATGCCGTTAAAGCCGATGCCCCAGCTGCTGCCGACGCTTCGAAGGCTGATGCACCTGTTGCTGCAGAGCCGGCCAAGTCGGAAGCCAAGCCGACCGCGAGCGACGCCGCTGCGGACGCATCCGACGCCTGAACGGGTCGCCGGAATCCGGTCAATGGCATGCCACGCCGCATCCGCATGCTCGATTGAATCATTCGCATCGATGCCGGTCACGCACCGGCATCATCCCAATTCACGCACGCGACTCTCGGTCGCGTCCGCAACAACGAGGTTGAACTGATGGATATCACCGCAAGCATGGTGAAGGAACTGCGCGAGCGCTCCGGCGCCGGCATGATGGAATGCAAGAGGGCGCTGACCGAAAAGGGCGGCGACATCGAAGCGGCAATGGAGCACCTGCGCATCACCGGCATGGCCAAGGCCGACAAGAAGGCCGATCGCGTCGCCGCCGAAGGCCGCATCGTGCTGGCCCAGGGCGAGCACACTGCGGTGCTGGTCGAGATCAATTCCGAGACCGACTTCGTCGCCAAGGACGAGAACTTCAACACTTTTGCCGAAGAAGTCGCGAAGACTGCGATCAGCAGCGGCGCGCAGGACGTCGAAGCGCTGCGTGGGGCCAACACCTCGTTCGGCAAAACCGTCGAGGAAGGCCGCCAGTGGCTGGTCTCCAAGGTTGGCGAAAACGTGCAGTTGCGGCGCATGGCGCGCGTAGCCACCAATAACAACATCGGCGCGTATGCGCACGGTGGCCGAATCGGAGTGCTGGTCGACCTCAAGGGCGGCGACGCGGAACTCGCGCGCGGCTTGGCGATGCACATCGCGGCGATGAACCCGCCGTACATTTCGGCGGCGCAGGTGCCGGCCGAGATCGTGCAGAAGGAAAAGGACATCGCAATGGCGCAGGTGAAGGACACCGGCAAGCCGGCCGAGATCCTGGAAAAGATGATCGCTGGCAAGGTCAACAAGGCGCTGAGCGAAATTTCGCTGACCGGCCAGGCATATGTGCTGGACACCAACTCCACGATCGAGGCGGTGCTGAAGAAGGCCAACGCCGAAGTCATCTCGTTCACGCGCATGGCAGTGGGCGAAGGCATCGAGAAGAAGGAAGACGACTTCGCCGCCGAGGTGATGAAGCAGGCAGGCCTCGCCTGAGCGTCGCGCTAGCCTAAAGTTTCGGTCAAAGCCCGCGCGCAAGTGCGGGCTTTTTTGTGAACGGGCGTCAAGTTGCCGGCATTCGCACTGGACAACGCCCCCGGTTCGTGAAATGAATAGGCAGCCGGCACCATGTCCTGCCGGCTTTCCCGGGGGGGAGAACATGCGCATCGGAATCACCGTCGACTCGACTTGCGACTTGCCACGCGAGTATCTGGACGCGCATCGCGTCGTCATCCTGCCAACCACCGTCAAGCTCGACAACAACAGCTACGCCGACGAGCGCGACCCGGTCGCGACCTTGCGTTTCTACCGCGAGATTCTTGGCGACCGCGTGCATTCCGCGGTTACCGTGCCCTACACCACGGAACAGTTTCGCGAGATGTTCCTGTCACGGCTGGTGACCGAATACGACTTCGTGTTCTGCCTGACCATCACCGCCAACCGCAGCGCAATCCACCAGAACGCGGTGATGGCGAGCCGCGAAATCCTGCGTTACTACCATCCGATTCGCAAGGAAGCCGGCCTCAAGGGCATCTTCCAGATGCGGGTGATGGACAGCAAGACCGCGTTCGCTGGGCAGGCGATCACCGTGCTCGAAGGCGTGCGCATGATCGAGGAAGGCGCCGACCACAACGCCGTGCGCGAGCGCCTCGAATTCCTGACCCAGAACACCTATGGCTACATGGTGCCGCGTGACCTGTTCCACCTGCGCACCACGCTGGTCAAGCGCGGCGACAGGAACCTGCCGTGGTATCGCGCTGCGCTTGGGACGATGCTGGACATGAAACCGATCCTGCAAATTTATCGCGGCGAGACGTCCACTGTTGGCAAGGGCAAGGGCTTCGACGCCACCGTCGTCTCGGTGTTCAACCATGTCGCCGAGCGCGTGCGTGTAGGACTGCTGGCGCCTTACGTCAACCTCAGCTACGGCGGCGAGATCGAGAAACTGCACGCCCTGCCGGGCTACGACATGCTGGCGAAGGTCTGCGAGGAACACGGCGTGGCACTAGGCGAAGCCGTCATGAGCATCACCGCGATGGTGAATGTCGGCGAAGGCGCCCTCACCGTCGGCTTCGCAGCCGAACCGCATGAGGTGAAGTTCTAGGCGGTTGGCGCACTTGGCGCCTTGAACGCCGTCACGCTGCTCCTTGTGGTGGCGTGCACCTATTATTCGACCGCTGTCATCCAGACGGTCTTCCATCGAATTTTGGGGCACCGAAACCGAATCGACGCCATCTATCGCAATCACGCGGACGGGCATCACGCCCGCTACGACGTCAGTGACCTGGTTCAGGCCAAATGGATCGACAGCCAAAGGCATGTAATGTGGTACTACGCGGTCCCGCTTGGCATCGTGGCGACATTTGTGTGGTATTCGCTGGGATTTTTTGCTTTTCTGGCGCACGCATGCACCGTCATTGCATCGATTTGGTGGCACATTTACATCCACGAGCAATATCACATCTGCAACAACCGCTGGCTGCGCTATGCATGGTTTCGGCGGAAGCGTGAACATCATTTTGCCCACCATCGAAATCCAACCACGAACTACGCGATCGTCGAAATCTGGATCGATAGGATCCTCGGACAGACACGGCAAATAGCGCAGTAGCCAACGGCCGATCTGGTCAACCTAAGCGCCACGCTGCCTGACTTCGATCGCCGCTGCAGGTAAACTCAGCCGGTTTGCCCAGCCAAGTCGAGGCTTCTGTGTCCGCATCCCATAACACTGGCTCCAGCCTGAAATACCGCCGCATCCTGCTCAAGCTGTCCGGCGAGGCACTGATGGGGCATGAGGATTACGGGATCGACCCGGTTGTGATCGGGCGGCTGGCGCGCGAGGTCATCGAGGTGCAGCAAGCCGGTGCCGAGGTCGGGCTGGTCATTGGCGGCGGCAACATCTTTCGCGGTGCGGGGCTGGCGGCGGCGGGGATGGATCGGGTCACCGGCGACCACATGGGCATGCTGGCGACGGTGATCAACGCGCTGGCGATGCAGGACGCGCTGGAAAAGCAGAACGCCAAGGTGCGCGTGATGAGCGCGATCAAGATCAATGAAGTGTGCGAGGATTTCATCCGTCGCCGCGCGATCCGCCATCTGGAAAAAGGTCGCATCGTTATTTTCGCGGCCGGCACCGGCAATCCGTTTTTCACCACCGACTCGGCGGCGGCGCTGCGCGCGGTGGAAGTAGGCGCGGAATTACTGCTGAAGGCGACCAAGGTCGATGGCGTGTACGACTCCGACCCCAAAAAGAATCCAGACGCCAAACGCTACGAACAACTCAGCTACAGCGATGTGATCGGTCGCAATCTGCAGGTGATGGACACCGCCGCGATTGCCCTCTGCCGCGACCACGACATGCCGTTGCGCATCTACGACCTCGCCCAGCCAGGCAATTTGATGCGCATCCTCAAGGGCGAAACGGTCGGCACCTTGGTGCACGGCGGAAGCTGACTTCGCCCCCTCACGTTTAAAAGCAGGCAACGGCGTTCTGATGGCCGATGGCCGCACCAGCTATAATCGCGGGTTGGCGCACTCGCGATGGATTTCACATGCTCAATGACATCTACAAAGACGCGCAAACGCGCATGGACAAATGCGTGGACGTGTTGCGACACGACCTGACCAAGGTGCGCACCGGGCGTGCCAGCCCGGCGCTGGTGGATCACCTGAAGGTCAACTATTACGGCTCGGAAATGCCGCTCACGCAGGTCGCCAGCATCGCCGTCTCAGATGCGCGTTCGCTGGTGATTACGCCGTGGGAAAAGGGCATGGTCGCGGCGGTGGAAAAGGCGATCATCGCCTCCGATCTCGGCCTGAATCCGACCACCGCCGGCGTCGTGATCCGCATCAACCTGCCGCCGCTGACCGAGGAGCGCCGCAAGGAGATGTCCAAGCACGTTTCGCACGAGGGCGAGAACGCCAAGGTCGCGGTGCGCAACGTGCGGCGCGATGCGATGCATCAAGTCAAGGAATTGCTCAAGGACAAGCAGATCACCGAGGACGACGAGCGCCGCAGCGAGGACGAGATCCAGAAGCTGACCGACAAGAGCGTGCGCGACGTGGACGATGTGGTGAAAGCCAAGGAAACCGAACTGCTGGCGATCTGACGCCGCGCATGCCTGCCCCCGCACTCAACCCAGACGCCGCGCCGCAACTGCCACGGCATCTCGCCATCATCATGGATGGCAATGGTCGCTGGGCCGAACGCCGTCGGCGTCCACGCAGTTTTGGGCATCGAGCGGGAGCAAAAACCGTGCGCTTGTGCGTGCGCTTTTGCCTCGAACGCAAGATCCAGGCGCTGACCCTGTTTGCGTTTTCCAGCGAAAACTGGAAGCGGCCAGCCGATGAAGTCAGTCTGCTGATGACCTTGTTCTTGCGCGCACTCGATCGTGAAGTGGCCGACTTGCACAAATATGGCGTGCGGCTTCGCTTCATCGGGGCGCGCGACCTGTTTTCCGAGGCCATCCGCGAGCGCATGAGCGCAGCGGAACATCTCACCGCAAGCAACGCGGCGCTTAACCTGACCATCGCTGCCAGCTACGGCGGTCGTTGGGACATCGTACAAGCCTGCAAGCAGATCGTTCGCGACGTGCGCGCCGGCGTGCTTGACCTCGACAACCTGCAGGAATCCGACGTCGCCGTGCGCATGGCGTTGGCCGAGATCCCCGCGCCGGATCTGTTTATCCGCACCGGCGGCGATCACCGCATCAGCAATTTCCTGCTCTGGCAGATGGCTTACACCGAACTGTGGTTTACCGACACCCTGTGGCCCGACCTGGATGTGGCCGAACTCGAGCGTGCGCTGGCCGATTTTGCGCAGCGCGAGCGTCGCTTCGGACTGACCAGTGCGCAACTAACTGACCACCAGGAGGGCCAGCCATGAGTCGCGAACGCACGATCACCGCAGCGGTGCTGGCCCCGTTCGCAATTGCCGCGCTGCTGCTGTTGCCGACACCGTGGCTGGCCGTGATCACCACCATCTTGTTTCTGATGGGCCTGTGGGAATGGACGCGGTTGGTCGGCATCGAGGATGCCGTTCCACGCGCAATCTATCTGCTGGTCAACCTGTGCCTGATCGCGGTGCTGGCGTGGTCACCGCGGGTGTTGTTGCAGGTGACCGCATTGATTGGCGTTTGCTGGTGGCTGCTTGCGCTGCTGTGGCTGGCGCGCCCGCAACTCGGACGTTCCGACGCTGGTTGGGCGCGCAGCCTGAAGCTGGCCGTGGGCACGCTGTGCGTGGTGCCGGCGTGGTGCGGGCTGGTGCTGTTGCATGGCGGCAACAAGCTCGACGGCATCCTGCAAATGAACTGGGGACTGACGCTGGATCATCGCTGGGCGCTCGTCGCCGTGGCCATGGTCTGGGTCGCCGATAGCGGCGCCTACACCATTGGCAGCCGGTTCGGGCGACGCAAGTTGATTCCGTTGGTCAGTCCCAACAAGACCTGGGCCGGCCTGATGGGGGGCCTCACGTTTGGCGTCGCCTTCGTGTTGCTGGCCTCGCCTTGGCTCGGCGTGGGTATGTCGGCACTGCCGCAACTTGCAGCGTTGGCCCTGCTGGGCGCACTGGCCTCGGTCGACGGCGATCTGTTGGAAAGCCTGATGAAGCGTCAGGCAGGCGTCAAGGATTCTGGGAATGTATTCCCAGGCCACGGCGGCGTGCTCGATCGTATCGACAGCCTGCTGGCCGCGCTGCCGGTGATGGCGATCGGCAAGGAAGTGCTGGGCCTGTGAACCGGATCGCGCTACTGGGTGCCACCGGTTCGATCGGCGCGTCGGCGCTTGACGTGATCGCGCGACATCCGGATCGCTACACGGTCAATGTGCTGGCTGCAGGCAGCCGGGTCGATGCCTTGCTCGACCTATGCCGAACCCATCGCCCCGCGCACGCGGTGATTGCCGACCCCGCCGGTTATGCCGCACTGCGCGACGGCTTGGCCTCTGCCGGCCTGCGAACGCAGGCACATGCTGGTACCGAGGCACTGAACGCGCTGGCATCCGGCAATGACTGCGACACTGTGATCGCGGCGATTGTCGGCGCTGCCGGCATGGCCTCCACCTTGGCCGCCGCCCGCGCCGGCAAGCGCCTGTTGCTGGCGAACAAGGAATCGGTCGTGTTGGCCGGCGAACTGCTGATGCGCGAGGCGCAGGCCAATGGCGCGCAGATTATTCCGATCGACAGCGAGCACAACGCAATCTTCCAGTGCCTGCCACCTGCGGGCGTGCCCCGCGATGGCGTGCGCCGGTTGCTGCTGACCGCGTCTGGCGGTCCTTTCCGCGGGCGGTCGCGGGCGCAGCTATCCAATATCACTCCTGATCAAGCCTGCGCGCATCCAAACTGGCAGATGGGCCGCAAGATCTCGGTCGATTCGGCCACGCTGATGAACAAGGGCCTTGAAGTGATCGAGGCGCACTGGCTGTTTGGACTGCCTGCCGAGCGCATCGAAGTGCTGGTGCATCCGCAAAGCATCGTGCATTCGCTGGTGGATTATCGCGATGGCTCGATGCTGGCCCAACTCGGTCGACCCGACATGCGTACCGCGCTGGCGTGTGCGCTGGCGTGGCCGCAGCGGATCGACTCCGGGGTTGAGCCGCTGGACCTGTTGACGGCAGGCACGCTGGAATTTGAAGCGCCCGATCGCGACACGTTTCCGTGCCTGGACCTTGCGTATGCTGCGCTCGCTGCGGGCGGCAGCCTGCCCGCCAGCCTGAATGCCGCCAACGAAGTCGCGGTCGCGGCGTTTCTCGATCATCAAATAGGCTTCCTGCAAATTGCCGAGCTGATCGAGGCAACTTTGCAGTTGGTGACGCGGTCAACGCTGGACGATCTGGACAGTGTCATCGAAGCCGATGCGCAGGCCAGACGTCTTGCACGGTCAGCCGTGCAATCGATGGCGTCGGGTACTCGCGCGTTTGCGATGGGGCATTGATGAAATCTGCTGTTCTTTTGACGCTGGGAGCACTGCCGCTCGACTGTCCATATCTTGGTCGTCGTTGTGCCGTGGCCGGCGTGGGAGGGCCATTGCAGCTCGACTGTCTGGTTTCGCGTCGTGCCTGGGTTGAGAGCGGCGCGAGAAAATTCATATGAGCAATTTTTTGGGTTCGATCTGGTGGCTGATCGTCGCGATCGGCATCCTTGTCACCTTTCACGAATTCGGCCATTTCTGGGTGGCGCGCCGCTTTGGCGTGCATGTGATCAAGTTTTCGGTGGGCTTTGGCAAGACCCTGTGGTCACGCAAAGGTCGCGACGGCACCGAATACGTCATCGCGGCGATTCCGCTGGGCGGCTACGTCAAGATGCTGGACGAGCGCGAGTTCGAGGTCGATCCGCGCGATGCGCATCAGTCCTTCAACCGCAAGCCGGTGCTGCAACGCATTGCGATTGTCGCCGCCGGTCCGGTGTTCAATTTCATCCTGTGCTTCGTTTTGCTGTGGCTGATGTTCATGGTCGGCAGCCGCGATTACATGCCGGTTGTGGGCCACGCCGAAGGCATCGCCGCGCACGCCGGGATTGAACCGGGCGACCGCGTGCTCAGCGTCAACGGCAAGGACGTGCCGAGCTGGGGCCATGCCGACCTGTTGCTGGTGGGCGCCGCGCAGGATCACCAGGACGTCGATCTGGCGATCGAACGCGCCGACGGAACCCACGCCAGCATCGTGCTTCCCCTGCGGCAGATGGACGCCAGCGTGACCGAGATGCAGATCGTGCGCGCCATCGGCCTGGTGCCGCGACAACTCGAGTTGCCGGCAGTGATCGGCAAGATCAGCGAGGATGGGCCAAAAGACTTGCGCGCAGGCGACCGTATCCTGCGCGTGGGTAGCGAAGCGGTCAGCCAGTTTCAACAAATATCCACCGCCATCGACAGCGAATCGCGTCCAGGACAGCCCTTGTTGCTGACCATCCAGCGCGACGGACAAACGCTGCAGGTGGCGGTGCCGCTCAAGATGCGCGACAACGGCGACGGCAAGCCGCGACTGACGATCGGCATTGGCCCGCAGGCTGCCGACGCGCAGTTCGACACCGTGCGCCGCTACGGGCCGATCGATGCGATTGGCGTGGCCGCGCACGAAATGTGGCGGCTGACCACGGAAAGCCTGTCGGTGCTACGACGGATCGTCAGCGGTCGCGCAAGCCTTGCAAGCAACGTGCATTCGCCGATCGTGATCGCGCAATATGCCAATGCCACGGCACAAATGGGGCTGGCTGCGTTCTTGTCTTTTCTGGCAATTCTCTCGCTCAGCCTTGGGATCATGAACCTGCTGCCGATCCCGGTCTTGGACGGCGGGCACCTGCTGTATTACCTTATGGAGCTAATTAGCGGCCGGCCGGTCAGCGAACGGGTGCTGGTCACGGGCCAGTACGTCGGTCTGGCGCTGCTGGCGGCCTTGATGTGCTTCGCCTTTTACAACGACCTCGCGTCGATCTTCCCACTCAGTTCTCGTTGAGAGGCTGCTTTTCAACCCGCGGCTGGATCAGCGCGGCCAACCGGATTCAACAATGACGCGTACTGCCGCTCCCCGCCTGCTTGCCCTCGCCTTGGCCTCGGCCCTGGCCCTGGCGCCGATGGCGCGCGCCCAGAATTTCGAACCCTTCCGCGTGCAGGACATTCGCGTCGACGGCCTGCAACGCATCGCCGCCGGCACCGTGTTTACCTACCTGCCGATCGAGAAAGGCGACACCGTCGACAGCGCCGAGGCGGCCAAGGCGATCCGGGCGTTGTTCAAGACCGGGTTCTTCAGCGATGTGCGGCTCGATCGCCAAGGCAGCATTCTTGTGGTCACCGTGGAGGAGCGCCCGGCGATCAACACGCTCACCATCACCGGCAACAAGGACATCAAGACCGAGGAATTGCAGAAAGGCCTCAAGCAGATCGGCCTGAACGAAGGCGAGACCTTTGATCGCCTGAGCCTTGATCGCCTGACCCAGGAACTCATTCGCCAATACAACAATCGCGGCAAGTACAACGTATCGATCACGCCGACGGTCAAGCCGCTGGATCGCAATCGCGTTGATCTCACCATCACCGTCGTCGAAGGCAAGGCCTCGCAAATCCGCAACATCGATATCACCGGCAACACCACCTTCACCGACAAGCGATTGACCGACGATTGGGAATCTTCCAGTCACAACTGGCTGTCGTTTTACAAGCGCGACGACCAGTATTCGCGAGAGAAACTCTCGGGTGATCTGGAAAAGCTCAACTCGTATTATCTCGATCGCGGTTATGTGGATTTCAGCATCGACTCTACCCAGGTCGCGATCAGCCCCGACCGTCGCGACATGTACCTGACCGCGAACATTACGGAAGGGCAGATCTATACGGTCTCGGATGTGGATATCACCGGCGATACCATCCTGCCCAAGGAACAGCTGGAGAAGCTGGTGTTGATCAAGAAGGGCGATACCTTCTCGCGGCGCCGGCTGGAACTCACCACCGATTCGATCACCACGATCCTGGCCAACATCGGGTATGCGTTCTCGAAGGTCAATCCAATCCCCACCGTGGACAAGGAAAATCGCACGGTCGGCATCAACTTCAACATCGTTCCTGGCCCGCGCGTACAAGTGCGGCGGATTGTGTTCAAAGGCAATACGCGCACCTCCGATGACGTGTTGCGGCGCGAGATGCGGCAGTTCGAAGGCAGCTGGTTTTCGCAGTCGGCGGTTGATCGCTCGAAAGTCCGTTTGCTGCGCCTGGGCTATTTCGAGGACGTGACGGTGGAGACGCCGGCGGTGCCGGGTTCGGACGATCAGGTCGATATCGTGGTCGGCGTAAAGGAACGCACCTCCGGCCAGTTCGTGTTCGGCCTGGGCTTCTCGCAGACCTCTGGTCTGATCACCACCATCCAGTTGAACGAGAACAACTTCCTCGGCACCGGCAACCGATTGGGCGTGACGGTGTCCAAGAGCGACTTCCAGAAACAGTTCAACTTCAACTATCTTGATCCTTACTTCACTTCGTCGGGCATCTCGGTCGGTTACGGTGTGAATTACAGCTCGTTCGACAGCTCGAACTTCAACAATGCCCAGTACTCCAGCAAGAGCTATGGGAGCACGGTCAACTTCGGCGTTCCCATTACCGAGACCGATTCGGTCGGTGTGAGCTTGGGCGTGGATAGCCGTCAGATCAACGTGTTTCCTGGCCGGTCGCCGCAGTCGATCGTGGACTATTTAGATGCAGTCGGAAACCGCACATTCCATACGTGGCGCACCGAAGTTTCGTGGTCACACGATTCGCGCAACGACTTTTTCGCGCCAACGCGCGGCACCTACCAGCGTCTGGGCGCGGAAATCGCGTTGCCGGGATCGACCCAGGAGTACTACAAACTCTCGTATTCGATTCAAAAATACTGGCCGCTAGCGCGCTGGCTAGTGCTGAAGACCTCGGCCGATCTGGGCTACGGCGACTTGCTGGGCAGCAAATCGACCCGCGTACTGCCGGGCGGTCGTGTAATAACCGCAGACACACTGCCGTTCTTCGAAAATTTCTACGCCGGCGGCGTGCGCTCGGTACGTGGTTTTCGCGACAACACACTAGGTCCGGTGGATTTTGCGCCCGGCTCGACCGTGCGTCAGTATCTGGGTGGCGCGGTCAAAACCACCGGCAGCATCGAGACCTACTTCCCCACCCTGCTCAAGACGCAATCGGCGCGCCTGTCGACCTTCCTCGATTTCGGCAACGTCTATCGCAACACCGGTGATTTCGATGCAGGCAAGCTGCGCGCTTCAGCCGGCATCTCGCTGGAATGGCGGGCGCCGATCGGGCCGATCATCATCAGTTACGCGTTTCCGTTCCGCAAAGAACAGGGCGATGAAACCGAATCCCTGCAATTCACGTTCGGTTCGCAGTTCTGATCTGCGCAGGAGACGCGCAGATGTCGGAACGCGCGTTCACGTTATGTGACATTGCCAAGCGCTTTGAGCTGCGGGCGACCGGGCCGCGTGCCGGAGCGCTTGCTGACGATCAGACGCTGTCCGGCGTGGCGACGCTGGCATCGGCGCGGGTCAGCGACGTTGCGTTCCTGGCCAATCCGCTCTATCGCCACGCGCTCGCCCATACGCATGCGGGCGTAGTGGTGGTGCGCGAGGTCGATGCCGCGAACTGTCCGGTGCCGTGCCTGATCGCCGCCGATCCGTACGCTGCGTTCGCGCGCATCGCCACGCTGTTCGACCTGCGCGAGCCGATTCATCCCGGAATCCACGCCAGCGCCGTCATCGATGCGAACGCGCAAGTGCATGCCGGCGCGCAGATCGGCGCAATGGTCAGCATCGGTGCGCGCAGTCGGATCGAGTCAGGCGTACGGATCGGTGCGGGATGCGTCATCGGCGAGGACTGCGTGATCGGCGCCGGTTGCGAACTGGTGGCGCGGGTGACCCTGGTTTGCCGCGTCAGTCTGGGCCAGCGTGTGCTGATTCACCCCGGCGCGGTGATCGGCGCCGACGGTTTCGGCATTGTCATGCACGAAGGACGGTGGCTGAAAGTGCCGCAACTGGGTGGCGTGGTCATCGGCGATGATTGCGAGATCGGCGCCAACACTACGATCGATCGCGGCGCGTTGGACGACACCGTGCTCGAAGAAGACGTGCGCTTGGACAATCAAATTCAGGTCGGCCACAACGTGCGCATCGGCGCGCACACTGCGATTGCGGGGTGCGCGGCGATCGCCGGCTCGGCCCGGATTGGCCGTCACTGCCTGATCGGTGGCGGCGCTGGTGTAGTTGGCCACATTAGCTTGTGCGATAACGTGGTGCTGACTGCAATGAGTCTGGCCACGCATTCCATTCGTGAGCCGGGGGAGTACTCTTCCGGAACGCCGATCCAGAACAACCGCGAGTGGCGCCGGAATGCCGCACGCTTCAAACAGCTCGATGCACTGGCACGCCGGATCCGGCATGTCGAAGGTGTTGAGCCCGACTCCGGACGAGACCCGCAATGACTGCTGCTACCGACACTGGCGAAACTCCTTCTACTTCAGCAGCGTCGGTGTTGCCTGCCGATATCGCCCGCATCTTGCAGGCGCTGCCGCACCGCTATCCGTTTCTGCTGGTCGATCGGGTAATCGCATTCGTGCATGGCAAATCGCTGCAGGCCTACAAAAACGTCACCTTCAACGAGCCGTTCTTTCAGGGCCACTTTCCGGGTCATCCGGTGATGCCGGGCGTGCTGATCCTTGAAGCGATGGCACAGGCCGCCGGCTTGCTCACGCAATTGTCGACGCCTGCACCTGCGGAAGATGCACCAGAGCAAATCTTCTATTTGGTCAAGGTCGACAAGGCGCGCTTCTCGCGCATCGTCGTCCCAGGCGATCAATTAATGCTGGAGGTCGACCTCAAGCGCACGCTGCGCAACATGGCGCTATACCACTGCCGCGCGCTGGTCGATGGACAGGAAGCGGCCTGCGCCGAATTGCTGTGCGCGCGCAAGGCCTGAGAGCGTTCCGGCGATGATTCATTCGACCGCCCTGATCGATCCAACCGCGCGCATCGGCAGCGAAGTCGTGATCGGCCCGTACAGCGTCGTTGGGGCGGAAGTCGACATCGGCGATCGCTGCCACATCGGCTCGCATACGAGCATCGACGGTCCGACCCGGATCGGCGCGGACTGCCACATCCATTCGCATGCCGCGATCGGTGGCGTGCCACAAGACAAGAAATATCACGGCGAGCGCGGGGAGTTGGTGATCGGCGAGCGCAACACCATTCGCGAATTCACCACCCTCAATCGTGGCACCGGTGATGGCGGCGGAGCCACCCGCATCGGTGATGACAACTGGATCATGGCCTACGTCCATATCGCGCACGATTGCACGATAGGCAACCAGTGCGTGTTCGCCAACAATGCAACGCTCGCGGGGCACGTGCAGATCGGCGACTGGGTGACGCTGGGAGGCTTCAGCGGTGTGCATCAGTTCTGCAAAATCGGCGCGCACGCCTTCATCGGCATGGGCAGCCTGATCAACGCCAACGTGCCGCCGTTCCTCATGGTCGCAGGGCACTACGCGACGCCACGCGGCATCAATGCCGAAGGACTGAAGCGGCGGGGCTTCGAGCCCGAACGCATCGCCGCCATCAAGCGTGCCTATCGCACGCTGTACGTCTCCGGCATGCCACTCACCGACGCCCGCGAACAGCTAGCAACGCAATCCGAAGGCGCCCGTGATGTGCGCGAGATGCTGGAGTTCATCGATGACAGCGGGCGATCGTTGTTGCGATGAGTGCGGAGAACGGGTCTGCGGAGGCAGGATGCCGGCGCGAACAGCGAAGCTGGCCCGAAGGGCAGACCGCAGGAGCGGCCGGTCAACCGGGATCGGAAAACGGGGAATCTCATTTAATCGACTCGCCTGCTCGCTCGGCCGGAACGATCCCAGCTCAATCACGCGAATGCAGTGAAGTACCTGCACCAGCGCCAAGTGTGGCGTACGGCTCTGCATCCGCTCCCCGCTTTGCCCTCGTAGCCGGCGAAGCCTCCGGCGACCAGCTTGGCGCCGGATTGATTTCCGAACTCAAACGCCGTCATCCCGACGCGCAATTCGTTGGCGTCGGTGGCGCGGCGATGCGCGCGGCAGGGCTGGATGCGTGGCACGACTGCAGCGAACTGGCAGTGATGGGTTACGCCGAAGTGCTGCGCCACTTGCCGCGGCTGCTGCGCCTGCGTCGCTCTCTGCGCAAGCAGCTGCTGGGCTTCAAACCCGATGTGTTCATCGGCATCGATGCGCCCGATTTCAATCTCGGGCTTGAGCGCGCACTGAAAAAATCCGGCCTTCGCACTGTTCACTATGTCAGCCCGTCGGTGTGGGCGTGGAAGGAAAAACGCGCGGCGACCATCGGCAGCAGTGCTGACGAGGTGCTGTGCCTGTTTCCAATGGAACCGGCGATTTACGCCCGCCACGGCACGCAGGCACGCTTCGTCGGTCATCCATTGGCCGATCAGTTTCCGCTCGAACCCGATCGCAATGCGGCGCGCGCAGCGTTGGCGTTGCATTCGACCGGCACCGTGATCGCATTGCTGCCCGGTAGTCGCCTTTCCGAAATCGAGCGTCTGGGCGCCGACTTTCTGCGTGCCGCCGCGTTATTGTTGCGCGAGCGACCGAAGCTGCGTTTTCTCGCGCCGATGGCGAATGCTGCCTGTCGCACCGCGTTCCTTCGACAACTCGACCAGGTCTGCGCCGCGCAACCACAAACCGAGTTGCGTGGCGCCATAGCGCTGCTCGATGGCCGAGCGCACGAGGCGATGATCGCGGCCGACGTCGTCGTTCTTGCCTCGGGCACTGCCGCGCTCGAAGCGATGCTAGCCAAGCGCCCGATGGTGGTGGCGTACCGAGTTGCCGCTTCCACCTATCGCCTGGTGAAGAGCCTTGGCATGCTCAAGATCGATCAGTACAGCCTGCCCAACATCCTGCACGCGCATGTAGCAATGACCGACACGCACGATCCGCAGCAGCGGCGGCTGGCCGGAAAGCCGCTGGTGCCGGAGCTGATGCAACGCAACTGCACTCCGGAGGCGCTGGCCGACGCCGTTGCCGATTGGCTCGACCACAGCGACCACGTCGCCGCGTTGCAGACGCGCTTTCTTCAACTGCATCTCGCGCTCAAACGCAACGCGTCCATGCTGGCTGCCGATGCGATCGACGCGCTGTTGCCGGCGACATGAGCATCGACTGCCAGCGTATGCCATGCAGCGTGCGTGCAATAGGCGCAGCCGCATGAAGCGGGTCGGCATTCGCGCGCGATCCAGCATCCGCATCGCCGGCGTGGACGAGGCGGGTCGTGGTCCGCTGGCAGGCCCTGTCGTGGTCGCGGCGGCAATCCTTGATCCACTGCAACGCATTCGCGGGCTGGATGACTCCAAACGGCTGAGCGCCGCGAGGCGCGAGGCACTGGAGCCCGAAATCCAGTCGCGCGCGTTGGCTTGGTCCATTGCGGTGATCGAGGTTTGGCAGATCGACTCGATCAATATTCTTGAAGCGACGCTGCTCGGCATGCAGCGCGCGCTCGAAGCGCTGGAGATCGCGCCGGTACTGGCGCTCATTGACGGCAATCGGCTACCGCGGCATCTGCCGTGTCGCGGCGAACCCATCATCGGCGGCGATGCGCTCGAACCCGCCATCAGCGCCGCATCGATCCTGGCCAAAGTCCATCGCGACCGCCTGATGTGCGCATTTGATGTGCTGCATCCGGGCTACGGCTTCGCCCAGCACAAGGGCTATGCGTGCCCGGAACACCTCGCCGCACTGCGACGGCTCGGCCCATGCGCGATCCACCGCCGCACCTACGCGCCGGTGCGCGCTTGCGAAACCCGGGACCTGTTCGAGGCGTGGAGTTGATCCTCCGACGCGTGCTGTCAAGCCTTGTCGCGTTCGACGGCTGGGCCTACCCTGCTCTTGCACTTCATGCATTCGAACAGGGTGATCGCAGCCAACGCCTGCGACCCGCCACCATCCGCGACACAACATGACATCCGGCTTCGCCCACCTGCATCTGCACACCGAGTTTTCGCTGCGAGATTCGACCATTCGCGTGCCGGAAAAACTCGATCATGTCGATCCCGCGAAAGCACCGCGCCCGAATCTGATCAGCCGCGCGGTGGAGTTGCGCCTGCCCGCGCTTGCCGTCACCGATCTGAGCAACCTGTTCGCACTGGTCAAGTTTTATCGTGCGTGCGAGGCCGCCGGTATCAAGCCGATCGCCGGCGCCGACGTGTACGTGAATGATGACAATGGCACTTCGCGCATCAGCCTGCTATGTCAGAACCGCGAAGGCTATCTCGGTTTGTCGCGACTGCTTTCGCGTGCTTACCTCGAAGGCCATCATGGCGATTACGTGGCGATCGAACCGGACTGGCTGCGAGATGAAGCGCACGGACTGATCCTGATCGCAGGACGCGAAAGCGCGCTGGGTCGCAGTGCGCAGGAAGGACGCGACGAACACACCCGCGCCATCATTGCCGACTGGCAGCACGCGTTCGATGATCGCCTGTATCTGGAACTCACTCGCACGCAGCGCGCGGGCGAGGACGCGTTTAATACGTTCGCGCTTGACCTCGCCGCGCAACAAAGCCTGCCGGTGCTGGCGACCAACGATGTTCGCTTTCTCTCACGCGATGATTTCGAATCGCACGAAGCACGTGTCTGCATCTCGACCGGACGTGTGCTCGACGACGCGCGCAGGCCACGCGATTACAGCGCCGAGCAATACCTGAAATCGACAGAGGAAATGAGCGCGCTGTTCGCCGATCTGCCCGACGCAATCGAGAACGGCATCGAGCTGGCAAAACGTTGCAACCTCGAATTGACCTTCGGTAAGAATTATCTGCCCGCCTTTCCGGTACCCGCCGAACACACGCTGGAAACCTGGATCCGCAGCCAGAGCCACGAAGGGCTGGACGCACGTCTCGCCCGCTATCCGCTGGCCGAAGGATTCGGTCTCGACGACTACCGCAAGCGACTCGACGACGAACTCGGCACCATCGTCTCGATGAATTTTGCCGGCTACTTCCTGATCGTCGCCGACTTCATCAACTGGGCCAAAGCCAATGACATTCCGGTCGGCCCGGGTCGTGGCTCGGGCGCCGGCTCGCTAGTGGCGTATGCGTTGGGCATCACCGATCTGGATCCGATTCGCTACGACTTGCTGTTCGAGCGCTTTCTCAATCCCGAGCGCGTGTCGATGCCCGATTTCGACATCGACTTCTGCATGGATCGCCGCGACGAGGTGATCGACTACGTCTCGCGCAAATACGGGCGCGAACGCGTCAGCCAGATCATCACCTACGGCACCATGGCCGCGAAGGCAGCGATTCGCGATTGCGGGCGCGTGCTCGGGCATCCGTATGGCCTGGTCGATAGCGTAGCCAAACTCATTCCCAATGTGCTCGGCATCACGCTGGATGCGGCGATGGGCGAGAGCAGCGATCCGAAGGATGCAGCGAACGCGTCGACCGAATTGATCGAACGTTATCGCAGTGATGACGACGTCCGCGAACTGATCGATCTCGCGCGCAAGCTGGAAGATCTCACTCGCAATGCCGGCAAGCACGCCGGCGGCGTGGTGATCGCGCCGACTGCGCTCACCGATTTCGCGCCGCTGTTCGCCGAACACTGCGCGCGCGGCGAGACTGCCAAAAGCATCGTCACTCAATTCGACAAAGACGACGTGGAGGCGGTCGGACTGGTGAAGTTCGACTTCCTCGGCTTGCGCACGCTCACCATCATCGATTGGGCGGTAAAGGCGATCAACATTCAACGCGCCGCCGCTGGTGAGTCAGCACTCGATATCAGCGCGCTGGCACTGGACGATGCGGCCACATACAAATTGTTCGCCAACGCCGACACCGTGGCGATCTTCCAGTTCGAATCACGCGGTATGCGCGAGCTGCTCAAGCGCGCGATTCCCGATCACTTCGAGGATCTGATTGCGCTGGTCTCGCTGTATCGCCCAGGCCCCATGGACCTGATTCCGGACTACGTCGAGCGCAAACACGGCCGCCAGCAAGTTGATTACGCAGACGCGCGGCTGAAGCCGATTCTCGGTCGTACCTACGGCATCATGATTTACCAGGAGCAGGTGATGCAGATTGCCCGCGAACTGGGCAACTACACGCTGGGCGGCGCCGACCTGCTGCGACGCGCAATGGGCAAGAAGGACGTGGCGAAGATGGCGCAGGAACGCGCCAAATTCGAAGCCGGCGCGCAGGTCAACGGCATTTCTACGCACGTTGCATCGTCGATCTTCGACTTGATGCAGAAGTTCGCCGGTTACGGATTCAACCGCTCGCACGCGGCAGCGTACGCATTGATCGCCTACCAGACCGCCTGGCTAAAGGTGCACTACCCAGCGCAATTCATGGCAGCGACGCTATCCTCGGACATGGATCACACCGACAAGGTGGTCACGTTTCTTCAAGACGCGCGCGCAATTGGGCTGGCGGTGCGTCCGCCTGACGTCAACGGCTCGGATTACATGTTCACCGCGCTTGATACGCGCACCATTCAATACGGGCTGGGCGCGATCAAGGGCGTCGGCCGCGGTGCCTGCGAAGCGATTTCGGAACAACGCAAGCTCGGCGGCGTGTTCCGGGATCTAGCCGATTTCTGCGCGCGCGTGGATTCAACCCGATTGAACAAGCGCGTGCTGGAATCACTGATCCAGTCCGGCGCGATGGACGCGCTCAGTGAAAACCGACCGTCGCTGCTACTGCAATTGCCGGACGTGCTGCGCGCAACCGAACAAGCGGCGCGCGATCGCGACGCCGGTCAGAGTGGATTGTTTGGCGGTGCGACCAGCGCAGCCGAACCGATTCGTATCCAGCTCGCGCGCAGGGACGACTACAGCCTCGAAGAAAAACTGGCAGGCGAGCTCGCCACGCTCGGCCATTACCTGTCGGGCCATCCGCTGGATCCGTATCGCGCCGAACTGCATTCACTCACCGGCTGCACCTTCGCCAACCTGGACGCGCTGTGGTCCGAGCGCCGCGATCGCCGCGGCGAGGCACAAGTGGTGCTAGCCGGGCTGGTTGGGGCGGTGCGGCGAAAGGGAGAGACGATGGGCGTCGCCCAACTCGATGACGGTCACGGCCAGATCGAAGTCGCATTCTTCCGCGAAACATTCACCGAATTCGCACCGCTGCTCACGCGCGGTCGCATCCTTTTAATCGAGGGTGGATTGGTCGAAGACGATTTCAGCGGCGGCTTCAGCCTGCGCGCGCGCAACTGCTGGGACTTCCGGCAACTGTGCGCGCAATACGGCAAACGCCTGTCGCTCACCCTCGACCTGCGCCAGCCACAAGTGCAAGACGAACTCGACCGCACGCTGGCCGCCTACCGCCCCGGCGGCACCCCGCTACGCCTGCAATTGCGCACAACGAGCGCCAGCGGCACGCTCGATCTCAACGGCACTCAATCCGTCCGCAGCGACGCTGAACTGTTGGGCCGCTTGCGCATGATTGCTGGCATCAGCGATGTGCAACTTGCACTGCAACGGCCTTGGGTTTCCGACGCGCACTAACCATGCGTAATTATTCCCGCGATCACTGTGAACACACCTAAACGCGGGAGTCTCCCGCAGGATCACGCGTTCTCGAAGCACAGGACCACGACGATCCAGCACGCCCCGACCACTTGACGGATTCATGTGGCATTTTCAGCCGAAAATCGGGAAGTACACTGCCCCGGAATGACTGTATGACAAACAAGATAGTCGGCGGTATTGGAATTGTCTGGGGCGGATTCATTTTGCTCAATTGGTTGATGGGCAAGACCGCCGCCTCAGGGTCAGCTGCATACCAGAACGGTCACACTGCCGCTGTCGTCTTCGGTCTGCTCCTATTCTTTGTCGGCCAGTACTATTTTTTCAGGAAGCCGAATCAGGCTCAGTGATCCATCGATGCCCACACACCTACTATCTACCGCTCCTCAAAGGATGGAGTGATTACGAATGCGACTCGGCGTTCTAGCAATAGCTTTCGCAACCGCTGGATGCTCAACTCATGCCGCGCACAGGCCTGTCGCCGCGGATGCTGGGCGGGCGTGTGTTGACAGTTCGCAGTGCCAGCACGAATGCATACCCGGCGACGATGCCTACTCGACTCCTGAAGAAGAAAGTCTTGATCCGCACTTCTCGGACGTACGCATTCAAAGCTCGCGGCGTAGGCTGCTAATAGAGTCTGGCGCCGCCGTGTCTGGGGTATGTTCGCCGCGACGCTTGGATCACAAGCCGGAGTGTGAAGCACTCGTGGAGTACGGACGTCTCGTTCTGCCAGAGCCCAGCGACTCCATCCAGTGGCGCATCCCTCGGCGCTGAGCCGTGATAAAGGCGCCTTGTGACCGTAGGCGCTTGTGAGCCTTGGGCGTGGTGGTTGGCTATGAACTGATTAGCCCTGGCCGCGCGCTCGCGATATCCTTTGCTGCTTGCGCCTTCCGCGCCGAGTTGACCCTGACGCATGAATCCGAACTTCCTCGATTTTGAACAGCCCATCGCCGAACTGGATGCCAAGATCCAGGAATTGCGGCATGCCAGCCATGGGCCGGCGGTCAACATCGACGAGGAAGTGCATGGGCTGCAGGAGAAGCTGAAGTCGCGCACGGCAGAAATTTTCCGCAATCTCACGGCGTGGCAGGTCTCGCAAGTGGCGCGGCATCCAGCGCGGCCGTACACGCTCGATTACTTGCGACTGATCTGCGACGAGTTTCACGAGCTGGCAGGTGACCGTGCGTATGCCGATGACGCCGCCATTGTTGGCGGCTTGGCGCGCATTGATGGCCGCAGCGTGATGGTGATCGGACATCAGAAGGGTCGCGACACCAAGAGCAAGATTCGTCGCAATTTCGGCATGCCTCGGCCCGAAGGCTACCGAAAGGCGCTGCGGCTGATGCTGCTAGCCGAACGCTTTGGGATTCCCGTGCTGACTTTCATCGACACGCCGGGTGCCTATCCGGGCGTGGGCGCGGAAGAACGCGGCCAGTCCGAGGCAATCGCACGTAATTTGCTGGAGATGGCCGATTTGAAGACGCCAATCATCTGCACGGTGATCGGTGAAGGTGGTTCGGGCGGCGCGCTGGCAATCGGCGTGGGCGATCGCACGTTGATGCTCGAATACAGCACCTATTCGGTGATCACACCTGAAGGCTGCGCGTCGATTCTGTGGAAGTCGGCCGACAAGGCGCGGGACGCGGCCGAAGCGATGGGTATGACCGCGCCGCAGTTGCTGCAAAACAAGTTGATCGACAAGATCATCAAGGAACCTCTGGGTGGCGCCCATCGCGATCCGCAAGCAATGGCCGAGCGGCTGAAATCGGTGCTGATTTCCGAACTCGAGGCGTTGACGCTGGTGCCGATCGATACCTTGCTGGAACGTCGCTACCAGCGCATGCGCGGTTACGGCGCTTACGAAGCCGCCTGATCGCGTATTGCGTGATCGCCGAGCGTCGAGAGTCGTTCGACTTCCGCCGCGCTCAACATCCGCCAGCCGCCCTTGGGCAGCTCGCCCAATTGCAACGATCCAATCGCGACCCGCACCAAACGCAACACGCGTGTGTCGAGCGCTGTCAGCAGTCGGCGAATCTGCCGATTGCGACCTTCGTCGAGCACGATTTCCAGCCAGGCGTGCTTGCTTCCTGCGCGCAGCAATAGCGCTTCGCTGGCGCGCAGGATGTCATTGTCATCGCCCACGCCATCAATCAGTCGACGTAGAAAATCTTCGTCGGGAATGCGATCGATCTGCACGTGATAAGTTTTGCTAATCGCATGTTTTGGATCAGTGATGCGCGCGGCCCATTGCGGATCGTTGCACATCAGCAACAGGCCTTCGCTAGCCTTGTCCAACCGTCCGACCGGTGCCAACCACGGCAAGTCGGCTCCATCCAGACAGCGATAGACCGTATCGCGCGC
Source organism: Lysobacterales bacterium (assembly GCA_038216155.1). GTDB lineage: Bacteria > Pseudomonadota > Gammaproteobacteria > Xanthomonadales > Xanthomonadaceae > SZAS-103. The sequence continues at coordinate 9,569 of JBBQQH010000018.1, read as the reverse complement.
CTGCTCGTCGCGGGTGGTGGTGACCAGTCCACGCGGCTTGTTGAGCGCGAGATAACAACGCGTCTGCTCGTCGACCGCGCATTCGTCGACGCGGATGAGGTCAAGACCCTGGTGCACCGGATACTCCGAATTTAGTATCAATCGTCCATTGACCCTCACCCGGCCGTCACGAATCCAATTTGCAGCCTCACTGCGCGAGGCAAGCCCGAGCTTGGACAATACGCGCGCCAACCCATGACGCGGATCACTTCTGGTCGACATGGACGGTGGGCGCGACATTACGCAAGCATGCGCATGAGCCCGAAGAATTACCATACGCTTGCGCATTAGTCGAAACTTCACGCGATAACGACTTGCACGGATCGCACTGAAGCCGGGAAGCTGATGAAGCCTGATGCCACACATCGATTCACTTCGATCTCACCGACCAAACGCGATTCTCGTCGCATGCCGACAACCAACACCGATCCAATCGCAGCGACTTCCGTGGCCGCGGTCGAAAACGCTCGCGAAAACCGGCTCAGACGTGCGCTGTTGCGCTGGTTTGATACGTCTGCCGTGGATACCTCCGACTTGCGCGATCCGGACCGCATCGACTGGCTGCGGGTGTTGCCGTTCATTGGCCTGCACGTGGCCTGCATTGCGGTGATCTGGGTCGGTTTTTCCTGGTTTGCGTTGTGGGTTGCGCTGGGTTTGTACGTGGTGCGGATGTTCGCGATCACCGCGTTCTACCATCGCTATTTCTCGCACCGAAGCTTTCGGACATCGCGTGCGATGCAATTCGCATTTGCCGCACTCGGCGCCTCCTCGGTGCAGCGCGGGCCGCTGTGGTGGGCGTCGCATCATCGCAACCATCATCGGCATTCTGATACCGACAAGGACGTGCACTCACCAGTCACGCGCAGTTTCTTCTGGAGCCATATGGGCTGGTTCCTCGCGCCGCGTGCGTTTGTCACCGATGAGTCGGTGATCCCTGATCTGCTCAAATATCCCGAATTGCGCTGGCTCGATCGCTTCGATCTGGTGATGCCGGTGCTATTGGCCGCTGCGCTGTTGCTGACAGGCAGCCTGTTGCACGCTTACGCACCTGGGCTGGGCACCAGCGGGCCGCAGTTGCTGGTATGGGGATTCTTCATCTCGACCGTTGTGCTGTTTCATTGCACGGTCACGATCAACTCGCTGTCGCATCGCTGGGGCACGCGCCGCTTCGCCACCCGCGATCAAAGCCGAAACAACTGGTTTTTGGCCATCCTCACGTTCGGCGAAGGCTGGCACAACAATCACCATCATTTCCCCGGCGCCGCGCGTCAGGGCTTTGTCTGGTGGGAATACGACTTCACGTACTACGGGCTGCGGATACTGGCAGCGTTAGGCCTGGTCTGGAATCTCAAACCCGTGCCCGAAGCCATACGTGGCGCTCGGCTCGTGACGCAGGGATAATGGGTCGCCGCACTCGGGGTGCGGAATGCCGATCGTGCCGTTTGACGATCATTCGCGTACGCATTCAATGGCGTCGCATGGGACATCCTGCATGAGTGGTTCTGCATGAAAATTGCTGTCGTTGGTAGCGGGATCGCCGGATTGTCCGCCGCTTGGCTGTTGTCGCGCGAACGCCACCAGGTGACGTTGTTCGAGCGCGATGCGCGCTTGGGCGGGCACACCCACACGCACAAGGTCGCGATGGACGGTCGCGAATTCGCGGTGGATACCGGCTTTATCGTGTTCAACAACGAAAACTACCCATTGCTGGTGCGCATGTTCAACGAACTGGGTGTTGCCACCCAAGCCACCACGATGAGTTTTTCAGTGCAGGACGCACGCAACGGGCTGGAATACAACGCGGGCAGTCTGGGAGGCCTGTTTGCGCAACCGCGCAATCTGCTGGCGCCGAAGTTTCTGCGCATGCTGGGCGAAATCAAGCGCTTCTATCGCGAGGCGCAGACGGTGCTCGATGCACCCGGCGCCGGTCCGCTGCTGGGCGAATACCTGCGCGAGGCGAAATTCTCGCCGTTGTTCATCGAAGATCATCTCATCCCGATGATCAGCGCGCTGTGGTCGGCGCCGTCGCGGCAGGTCATGGAGTTTCCGGCGAAGTATCTGCTGCGGTTCATGGCCAACCACGACATGCTCAAGGCAAATGGGCGGCCGCAGTGGCGCACGGTGAAAGGCGGCTCGTCGCGCTACATCGACATGATGCGCACGCAGTGGAAGGTGCGCGAGCGGCTGAACACACCCGTGTTGAGTGTCAACCGCGACGAGGACGACGTGCGCATTGGCACAGCCGATGGCGAGGAGCGTTTTGATCACGTGGTGATGGCGTGCCACAGCGACCAGGCTCTTGCGATGTTGGGCGATGCCAGCGACCTTGAGCGCGACATTCTCGGTGCGATCCCGTATCAGGCCAACGAAGCGGTGCTACATACCGATCCACGCCTGCTGCCAAAAAAGCAAAAAAGCTGGGCAGCGTGGAATGCGTATGTGTCTGGCGATTCGGCGCAGCCGTGCACCGTGAGTTATTACCTGAACGCACTGCAGTCGCTGGATGCACCCGAGCCGATCATTGTCACGCTCAACCGCACGCAGGATATCGATCCAGACAAGATCATCGCGCGAATGACGTATCACCATCCGGTCTATACGCGCGACAGCATCAATGCGCAAAATCGGCGAGGCGCGATCAATGGTTTGCGACGCACTTGGTTCGCCGGCGCCTATTGGCGCTATGGATTCCACGAAGACGGCCTGCGCAGCGCGGTCAGCATCGCGCGCGGTCTCGACGTCGAATGGTAGACCGGCCCGACCGGCACGACGCACCATTGCATAGCGCGATCTATGAGGGCTGGATCCGACATCGCCGCAGCGTGCCGCGCAAACATGCGTTTCGCTATCGCTTGTACATGCTGTACCTGGATCTGGCCGAGATCGACCATGTTTTTCGCAAGCGCTGGTTGTGGTCCGTGGGGCGCCGCAACCTGGCGGAGTTTCGCCGCAGTGATTATCACGGCGATCCTGATGTGCCGCTGGATACTGCGCTGCGCGATACGGTCGAGCAGCGAAGTGGCACACGCCCGCACGGCCCGATCCGGATGCTGGCGCACCTGCGCTACTTTGGCCATTGCTTCAATCCAGTGTGCTTCTACTACGGGTACGCCGGCGATGGCGTGACGCTGGACTGGATCCTGGCGGAGATCAGCAACATTCCCTGGAACGAGCGTCACGCCTACCTGTTGCCGATCAGCGAGTCGACCACAGCCGGTGGCGCGCATGCGTGGGAATTCCGCAAGCAATTCCATGTCTCTCCTTTTATTCCGATGGCACGCGAATACGACTGGCGTTTCCAGGACCCAGGCGAACAATTGCGCGTGCACATGGATGTACGCGCGGCGCGGCATGTTGAAATGGATGCGACGCTGGTGCTCGATCGCCGCGCGTTGACCGGATGGCAACTCGCTCGCTGTCTTCTTCACTATCCCGTGATGACCGCCCGCGTAGTAATAGTCATCTACTGGCAGGCGTTGATCCTGTGGTTGAAGGGCGTGCGGATGCACGACCATCCAGACTCGGGCAAGCGCTCGCTGCATTGATCGGTTGCTATTGATCGTGCCGCCGCCGACCGGGTTCGACCGCTTCCGACACACTTTCCGCGAGCGCCTGCATGAACACCACCGCACACGCATTCGACAAATCGATCACCGACAGCCAACCGTACTCGACGTTCGAGCGTTGGCTGCGAAAGCGCCTAATCAATCACTTGGGCGGGTTGCGGGGTGGCACCATCACCTTTAGTGATGCGCTGGGCACGCTCAGCATTGGCGAGGACGGCGGACACGCCGAACCACTTCACGTGCACGCCACGGTGCATGCCTCGGAGTTCTACCGACAGATCGCCATGAATGGCACAGTCGGTGCTGGCGAGGCTTACATGGGCGGCGCCTGGCATTGCGACGATCTGGTCGCGCTGGTGCGGTTGCTGTTGCGCAATCGTGAATTGCTTGACGACATGGAAACTGGACTAGCGCGCTTCGGCAGCGCCGCGATGCGCGGTTGGCAGCTGCTCAGGCGCAACACCCGCGTCGGTAGCCGGCGCAACATTTCCGCGCACTACGATCTGGGCAATGATTTGTTCAAACTGTTTCTGGATCGCGAGCTGATGTATTCATCGGCGATCTTCGAGCATGCCGACGAATCACTGGACGTCGCGTCGCGTCGTAAACTCGATCGTATCTGTCGCAAGCTCGAACTCAAGCCATCCGACCATGTGATCGAGATCGGCACCGGCTGGGGCGGGTTCGCCCTGCATGCGGCGCGCCACTATGGCTGCCGCGTCACCACCACCACGATTTCGCGCGAACAATACGATCTGGCCTGCGAACGCGTGGCCGCCGCCGGCTTGCAGGACCGCATCACCCTGCTGTTGCAGGACTATCGCGACCTTGAAGGGCAGTACGACAAACTGGTGTCGATCGAGATGATCGAGGCGATCGGGCATCAATACCTCGACGTCTATTTCCGCAAGTGCGCCGATCTCCTCAAGCCCGACGGGATGGGCCTGGTGCAAGCAATCACCATCGAGGATCATCGCTACCAGCAAGCGCTGAAGTCTGTCGACTTCATCAAGCGGCATGTGTTTCCTGGAAGTTTCATCCCGTGCGTCAGCGTCATGCTGGGCGCCTGCGCTGCGACCGATCTGCGGCTGGTGAATCTGGAGGATTTCGGCCCGAGCTACGCGCACACGTTGCATCGCTGGCGCGAGCGCTTTATTGCGCAACTCGACAAGGTCCGCGCATTGGGCTACGACGAGCGCTTCGTGCGGATGTGGGATTTCTATCTGTGCTATTGCGAAGGTGCGTTCCTTGAACGCTCGATTGGTGTGAGCCATCTGTTGTTGGCTCGCCCGCAAAATCGCAGGTCGCAATTCGTGCCCGCGCTGGCCGATACCGCCGCATGAAGCGGGCAGTGTTCGCCAACGCGATCGGCTACCAGTTGGTCTGGTTCGGGGCGATCGCTAGCGCCGCGATGGGCTATCGTTTTGTCGGCGCAATCCTTGGTCTTGCCTTCGTCGCCGTGGTGCTGAGCTTCGGCGGCAAGCTGCGCCAGGACGCCTGGCTGCTGCTGCCGGCGTTGATCGTCGGGGTCACAGTCGATGGCTTGTGGGCGGGCTTGGGATGGATCGATTACCACGCCAGTTGGCCGTCATCGCAATTCGCGCCGATGTGGATCCTCGGCATATGGATTGCGTTCGCGATGACCCTCAATCATTCGCTGGCATTTTTACGCGAGCATCTCGCGCTCGCTTCGTTGTTGGGTGCCATCGGAGGACCGCTGGCCTATCTGGGCGCGGCCAATGGCTTTCACGCGATCGACTTCACAGCGCCGTTGCCGCTGGTGCTGTGCGGATTGGGTGCCGCGTGGGCGGTGCTGGTTCCCATCCTGATATTGCTGGCCGATCGGCATCGATCGCCAGCAGTGCACCCGGCTGTCCCATGATTGCGTGGCTGACGCTGCCGTGGATCTGGCTGGCGTGCGCGCTGACGATGGTCGCGGTGTGGGCAATCGCCATTCGTGTCGACAACCTGGGCTATGTCGATGTGGCCTGGGCGGCATTGATGGGAGCGATGGCGATTGCTGTCGCAGTTAGCGGACATGGCGCGGTTCTTCCCCGAGCATTGATCGGCGCCCTGGGCGCCTTGTGGGGATTGCGACTCTGCGTGCACCTTTTCGAGCGCGTGCATGGCGAACCCGAAGACGGTCGCTACACGGCGTTGCGCAAACAGTGGCACGACCGCAAGGTGCTGATCTTCGGATTCTTTCAGCTGCAGGCGTTGGTGATTGCGTTATTCGCCGTACCGCTACTCGCGGCGGCATCGAATCCAGTTGAACTGCCCACCGGGTGGATCGTTGCCGGCGTGTTGGTCTGGTTGCTTTCGGTCGGTGGCGAAACGCTGGCCGATCGACAGCTGTCGCAATGGCGAAATGACCCCACGAACAACGGCAAGACCTGTCGGGCCGGCTTGTGGGCGTGGTCGCGGCATCCGAATTATTTTTTCGAGTTTCTGCACTGGTTCGGCTATGTGCTGTTCGCAATTGGCGCGCCGCTGTGGTGGATCGCGCTGGCCGGGCCGTTGGTCATGTTCGGATTTCTGTATCGAGTCACCGGCATTCCTTACACCGAAGCGCAGGCATTGCGAACTCGCGGTCAGGATTATCGAAAATATCAACGCGAAGTGAGCGCGTTCTTTCCGTGGCCGCCGAAGCATTCCGATTGATGCAGACATGTTGATACGACTATGTTGAGGCGAGCATGTCCCTGATTACTCTGTGCGAAAACGGATGGATTCCCGATGCGCTGCTGCGCCACGGCATTCGTCGCCTGTGCGCGGCGCGGCTGGTGCAGGAACATGCCAACGACATAACCGCCGCCGATGCGATCTTTCGCAAACGCCTGAACGAGTTGCGTCAGAGTCCGCTGGCGATCGAAACCGATGCCGCCAATCGTCAGCACTACGAAGTACCGACCGCATTTTTCAAACTGTGTCTGGGCAAGCGACTGAAATACAGCAGTTGTTTCTATCCAAACGGAAACGAGACGCTCGACCAGGCCGAGGAAGCGATGTTGGCGCTGTACGGAGAGCGCGCCGGGCTGGCTGATGGTCAGCGCATCCTGGAACTCGGCTGCGGGTGGGGTTCGTTGACGCTGTGGATGGCAGCGCATTATCCCAATGCGCAAATTACTGGCGTGTCCAATTCAGCCAGTCAACGCGAACATATTCTTGCGCAATGCCGCGAACGCCGATTCTCCAATGTCGACATCCTGACTCGCGACGTGAATGCGCTGGAGCTGGATACGCGGTTCGATCGCATCGTCTCGGTCGAGATGTTCGAGCATGTGCGCAATTACCAGTTGTTGTTCCAGCGTATTGCCGGATGGCTGGCCGATGACGGCAAGCTGTTCGTGCACATCTTCTGCCATCGCTACCTGCTGTATCCGTTCAATGACGAGGGCGAAGACGACTGGATGGCGCGGCATTTTTTCACCGGCGGGCTGATGCCGTCGGCGGATACTTTTCTGCATTTTCAGCTGCATCTGCATTTGCGCGAGCGCTGGCTGTTGCCAGGCACGCACTATCAACGCACCGCAAACCAATGGCTGCAGCAGCAAGACGCAAATCGGGACGAAGTGTTGCGCGTGCTGTCTGAAACCTGCGGGGCGAATCAGGCGGCGTTATGGAGTCAGCGCTGGCGCATGTTCTGGATGGCGTGCGCCGAATTATTTGGCTACCAAGGCGGCAGCCAGTGGCTCGTCGCGCATTATCTGTTCGAGAAACAGCGTGCCGGCTGAGCGAGCTTCAGTGTCGGAGATTCATTGATTCCTCAATCGGAAATCGATCGCGGGGAGTAGTCGGGTTCGGACCGACCGAGCGGCGTTCACTCAATTTCACGGCAGCGGAGCATCTGATTGCGCGACAGGATTATCCTGCACTGGCGCGCTGGCGCCCGTTCTGTTGCCATTGGCCATATGCACGCCTTGGGATTCCATCAATGCCGAAAACTCCGCGGCACTGAACTTCTAGCCTTCGCCGCCCGCATTGAATCGCCACGGCTCGTCTTCCCACTACGCGAACGCACATTCTCAGCTGCTTGGGAGAAGTTTTGACAGCCTTCGAGTTGTAACTGCAACCATACGCGATCAACAGCCTGCATCCCGTTGCTGACGTAGGCCACGATCGCGTCCACGACGTCCTTGCCAGCCTCCAACGGTACGAGTCAATTTGCTCGCGCTGCATTTCCAACCGACTCGAGTTTGTGAATTGGATTGGCCTCGTTCACTAAAGCCTTTCCGAAGCTGCGCAGACATGCCGTATAATAGCGATGGACTGAACAACTGCGGCCTTGCCGCTACCGATCGCATGCAAATTTCGATTCGACCGAACGTCCTAGGGTTGCTACTTGCATTCAGTGCAATGGCTGTTCGCGCCCAACCGAAGTCTCCTGAAGCGCCGCCGCCGATAAATCCTGGCGAGACGCCGCAATCGATACCTCTCGATCTCACTCTGCATCCAACTGGGCCACTGCCATCGACCCCGCTAGATCTCACGCCGCATCCCACCGCAACGTCGCAATCGAGCCCACTGGATCGCGCCCTGAATTCGTTTGAGGCACCGCAATCGGCCCCGACCGATTTGACGCTCCTTTCGGCCTCGGCGGAGGTGCAGCGCGTTGCGCGCTGGGTGATCGATTCCGGCGACAACGCCGGCATGCCCTATCTGCTGATCGACAAGGTCAATGCCACGGTTTACGCTTTTAGCCGTGCAGGCCAGCTTCAAGGCACTGCGCCGGCACTGCTCGGCATGGGGCGCGGCGATCGTTTGATCGCGCCAAATAACGCGACCATGTCCCAGATGACCCCGCAGGTTCGTATTACGCCGGCAGGTCGCTTCGTGTCAAGACTCGCTATCGACTCGCACCGCAAGGAACTCCTGGTTCTCGACTACGCGGCATCGATTTCGCTGCATGCCGTGGTGAAGGGAACGCCGGCCGAACACCGCGCCGAGCGGCTCAAAAGCCCCACATCGCTAGACAACCGTATCTCGTTCGGCTGCATCAACGTTCCGGCGGCGTTTTACTCGAACGTCGTCAGCCCCGCTTTCACCAATACCAGAGGCATCGTCTACGTTTTGCCGGAAACCAGCCCGGCGAGTGCGATGTTCGGAATGGACCACGTCGGCGGCGTGGCGTCTGGCGCACAACAAGGGACGACCGTCATGGGCGCGGGGGCGACCGCAACGGTCCAGACCCCGGATATCAGGTAGGCACGTCCCGCGCGTCGTAGATGCCACTGGTGCGTCCGCGTACCCGTACTGACGGCCGGAGATGGCTATTTGTGACGCTTAATTAGGTCGACGCGCCAACCGCAACCACAACCTGAAGCATCCTAGCGTTCGACCGCGACACCGCTCCGCCGGCGAGAACGCCTGCGACTCTTTTCATGACACTCTGCTCAATCACATGAAACAGTGCTTGGCCGACATGATCCCAAACTGAAGGGCTGGCGTGCTGGTTCTTTGCGCCGGCAATGTCCGATCAAGTCTTTGGTTTTACGCGTTTAGCTCAACGAGGCCATAGTTGGCCCCTAAGCCGATTGTCACAACGCTCTTTTTCGCGTTCGGACGAACCGGAGGCGTTTCGTTGTAACTGGTCGCGCGGAGCACTAACCCGAATAAAAAAGAAGCCCGGCTTGCGCCGGGCTTCGTCAGTTGCGATGCCGCTGCAAATCAGCCCTTGAAAGGCTTCGGCTCCATAACCGGCTCCGGCACCGGGCAACCGTCTGGACCGATGGTCTGGCCAGCCTGCGAACCGGGGCAGGTGTCGTTGCAGTTGTTCACGCCATCACCATCGTCGTCAAGATCGGCGCAATTTGGCGGAGCAACGACTGGCGCCGGCTCCGGCTCAACAGCCCGGACCGGCTCCGGCCCGAGGGCCACGGTGACTCCGACCGAGGCGAGGAAGTCAGAGAAGTAACTCTTGCTCGGAGCACGAACGCTGTTGTTGTCGGCGTCGAAACGCACGCC
>JBBQQH010000017.1:0-57233 GCA_038216155.1 Lysobacterales bacterium | reverse complement strand
CTGGAATGCCGGCGCGCACGTCGCGCTCAATGGTTACGCAGGATGGTTGCGCGGCGGCCAGGACATCCGGCGCGTGGTGTCCTTCATCGATGGCAGCCCCGACTTGGCGGCGAGCGCCTCGCCCGATGCGCGACGCACGCTAGCCGGCATCGCGCTGGACCTGAATTTTGCGCGCGGCGCGTGGGATTGGCGCGGCGGAGTCGGCTTCGATGCGTTGCGCACGACAACCGACAACTACCGAGAAACCGGCGGCTCTGGATTCGACCTTGTTGTGCCGCAACGGAGCACCGACACCCGTCGCGGACGCATCGACGTAGCACTGGCCGGCACCTTTTCGCGAAGTTGGGGCGTGTTGCAACCCGAGTTCCGGGTGGGCCTGCGTCATGAATTCGACAATGATTCGCGGCGGCTTGGCGCGCGCTTCGTTGAAGATACTGGCAGCACAATTGTGCGCTTCGATACCGGCACGCCTGATCGCGACTGGGCCCAGGCGGGTGTCTCGACCGTGTTCACCTTCACTCACGGCCATTCGGCCTACATCGCGCTGGATCGCGAGTTCGGCCACAGCACGTCCACTGCGACGATGGTGTCGATTGGCTGGCGGTTTGAGTTGTAGACGATGGCCGAGAAGCACGATCGCAAACTAGCTGGACGACCTCCGAGCGTATAATTGCAGTGTCAAGTCTGGCGCTGTCGGAGAGAGAGAATTCATGTCGCAACAAACAATGAAAGCGTTGGTCAAGCGCCATGCCGAAAAAGGTATCTGGATGGAACAGGTGCCGATTCCCCAACCGGGCGCCAACGAGGTGTTGATCAAGCTTGAAAAGACCGCGATTTGCGGTACCGATCTGCACATTTACAAGTGGGATGAGTGGTCGCAGCGGACAATCAAACCTGGGCTGGTGATCGGCCACGAATTTGTCGGCCGCATAGTCGAGATCGGCCCGGGCGTCACCGGCTTCACGCTCGGTCAGCGCGTGTCGGCGGAGGGTCATATCGTTTGTGGCCATTGCCGCAATTGTCGCGCCGGCAAGCAGCACCTGTGCCCGAACACCACCGGCATCGGCGTCAATCGCGATGGCGCGTTCGCCGAATACATTGTGATGCCGGCGACCAACCTGTGGCCAATTCCGGACCAGATTCCGTCCGAGCTGGCTGCGTTTTTTGATCCGTTCGGCAATGCCGCGCATTGCGCGTTGGAATTTGACGTGGTCGGCGAAGATGTGTTGATCACCGGCGCCGGCCCAATCGGCATCATCGCCGCCGGCATCTGCAAGTGGATCGGCGCACGCAACGTGGTGGTGACCGACGTCAACGATTACCGGCTCAAGCTCGCGGCCGACATGGGCGCGACGCGCGTGGTGAACGTGTCCAAGCAATCGCTGAAGGACACCATGGCCGAGCTGCACATGCAGGGCTTCGACGTGGCGCTGGAAATGAGCGGCAACCCGCATGCGTTTAACGACATGCTCGGCGCGATGTACAACGGCGGCAAGGTCGCGCTACTCGGCATACTGCCCAACGGTGCCGGCATCGACTGGGACAAGGTCATCTTCAAGGGCCTGACTCTGCAGGGCATCTACGGCCGCCGCATGTACGAGACCTGGTACAAGATGACGCAACTGGTACTCACCGGGTTCCCGTTGCAAAAGGTGCTGACGCACCAGGTCGACATCGATGATTTCCAGCGCGGCTTCGACCTGATGGAATCGGGCAATTGCGGCAAGGTGGTTTGCAGCTGGAATTGAGGACGATCATCGAATTGGCTTTTCCGTTCGTGGTGAGCCCTTCGGCGGGCTCCGGACAGGCCTGTCGAATTATCGATGGAGAAACCCGCACACTGCATCGGCAGATCCTGCTTCGGAGTTGCTCAAGATGTCTCTAACCCAACGCTACGCCGACGAACTCGAGTCCATCCGCGAACAAGGTCTGTTCAAGTCCGAGCGCGTGATCGCCTCGCCGCAGTCGGCCGAGATCGAGCTCGCTGACGGTCGCAAGGTCCTCAATTTCTGCGCCAACAATTATCTCGGCCTCGCCGATCATCCGGACATCATCGCCGCCGCAAAAGCCGCGCTCGACAGCCACGGATTTGGCATGGCGTCGGTGCGTTTTATCTGCGGCACCCAGGATTTGCACAAGCAGCTCGAGGCAACGATCTCGAAGTTCTTCGACAAGCAAGACACGATCCTCTACGCCGCCTGCTTTGACGCCAACGGCGGCCTCTACGAACCACTGCTGGGCGAGGAAGACGCGATCATTTCCGATGCACTCAACCACGCATCGATCATCGATGGTGTACGCCTGTGCAAAGCCAAGCGCTACCGTTACGCGAACTGCGACATGGCTGATCTGGAAGCGCAACTGCAGGCCGCCGACGCGGCCGGTGCGCGCACCAAATTGATCTCCACCGACGGCGTTTTTTCCATGGATGGCTTCATCGCCCCGCTCGATCGGATCACTGCCCTAGCAAAAAAATATAACGCGCTGGTGCACATCGACGAATGCCACGCGACCGGCTTCCTCGGCGCCAGCGGTCGCGGCTCGGCGGAAGTGAAAGGCTGCCTCGACGCAATCGACATCATCACCGGCACGCTGGGCAAGGCGATGGGTGGCGCGCTCGGCGGCTTTACCACCGGCAAACGTGAAGTGATTGAGATGTTGCGTCAGCGCTCGCGGCCGTATCTGTTCTCCAACTCGCTGCCGCCGCATGTAGTCGCGGCCGGCATCAAGGCATTCGACATGCTTGATTCGGCTGGCGACTTGCGCGAGAAGCTGGTCGAGAACACGCGTTACTTCCGTGAGCAGATGACAGCCCTCGGTTTCGACATCAGGCCCGGTGTGCATCCAATCAGCCCGGTGATGCTGTACGACGCGCCGCTCGCACAACAATTCGCCGCGCGGTTGCTGGAGGAAGGCATCTATGCGATCGGCTTCTTCTTCCCGGTCGTGCCTAAGGGACAAGCCCGCATCCGCACCCAGATCAGCGCCGCCCACACCCGCGACCATCTCGACCGCTGCATCGACGCGTTCACCCGCATCGGTCGCAAACTTGGCGTCATCAAAAGCTGACCCGCATGGACGCACTCGGGCGGGCCTTGCTGCCGCTGCCTGAAGCGCCGATTGCGGTCGGTTTCAGTGGTGGCGTTGACTCAACCGTGTTGCTCGACGCGCTGGCGGCATCGGCAAGTGCAAGAGCACAAGGCCTGCGCGCGATCCATGTGCATCATGGATTGCATCCTGATGCTGACGCCTGGGCGACGCACTGCGAACAGACGTGTGCCGAACTTGATGTGCCGCTGCAAGTCCTGAGCGTACAGGTCGATTACGCAGCAGGTCTTGGGCCCGAAGGCGCAGCGCGGGCGGCGCGACTGGAGGCATTCCGTTCGGTCTTGCGTGATGACGAAGTGTTGGCGCTGGCGCATCACCGAGACGACCAGGCCGAAACCATTCTGTTGCGCCTGATGCGGGGCGCTGGCGGCGACGGGCTCGCAGCGATGCGTCGGCGCTCCCGACTCGGCGAATTGCATTTGTGGCGACCATTGTTGGAGCTGCCGCGAAGCGCCCTGCACGACTATGCGACGATCAACGCGCTGCGCTGGATCGAGGATCCGTCCAACGCCGGTGACACGTACGACCGCAATTTCCTGCGCTGTCGCGTGTTGCCCGTGCTCACCGATCGCTGGCCGCACGCAGCGCAAAACCTTGCACGCAGCGCAGCGTTGCTGGCAGAGCAATCACAAATGCTCGCGCGTGTCACCGCGCAGCAACTCGACGTAGTGCAGATCGCGCCGGACGTCCTCTCGCTGTCGGCCTTGCTCGCCCTTGCGCGTGCGCAACGCGCGCGGATCCTGCGTGCCTGGTTGCATCGCGAAACGGGCAGCGCCCCTTCGGCGCGTATTCTCGCAGCGATCGAGAGCGATTTGCTGCGCGCGCGACACGATAGCGATGCGCGTGTGAGCTGGAACGATCTCGTCGTGCATCACTGGCGCGATCGCCTGTACGCGCACACTAAGACGACTGCACTACCGCCCGACTGGTTGGAGCAATGGGATGGCAGCGCACCCCTGCGATTGCCCAATGGCGCAATTATCGAACTTCGCGGCGTGCGTGCATTTGATTTTGTAGTAACGCTGCGCCGGCGCGCGGGAGGTGAACGGATTCGCCTGCCTGGACGCGCACACCGCCATTCACTCAAGCATGTATTTCAGGATCGCGGTGTACCACCGTGGACGCGAAAGCAGATGCCCTTGCTGTACGCCAACGATGGAGAACTGCTCGCGGCCGGCGATTCGATTGTCTCTGCGCGGATGGAGGAATGGCTGCGTTCGCTCGACGCGACACTTGTGTGGGGATACCCAGAAGACCCTCTCCCCCCGGCCCTTCCCCCGCCAACAGTGATTGGCTGAGCGCTTCGATCGCTTCTCGCGACCTATGGACCAGCTGCACTGTTCCCTACGCCGTTTCAGGCTTCGCAGTCCTGTTGGCTATTTTCGATTGACCCTCCGCACGCACGGCGACACACTGCACACCATGGCGAAGAAATCCCCATCCGCGTCGCTTGAGTCGGCCCCATCGGTCGTCGCCGGTTTCGAACGCTCGCTCGACGAGCTCGAGCAACTCGTGCAGAAGATGGAAAAGGGCGAGATGTCGCTGGACGAATCGCTAGGCGCGTACGAGCGCGGAGTGGCCCTGTATCGTCAGTGCCAGACCGCGTTGCAGCAGGCTGAGTTGCGGGTGCAGTTGCTGAGCGATCTTGGCGACCCAGCCAGCGCGGTCGACTTCACGCCCGATGCCGATTGACGGCGTGAGAGCGCCAGCAGAATCCTGCGACCCCGCATTCGCCGGCTGGCGCAAACGGATCGAAGCGACGCTGTCGCGCGCATTGCCCAACCCCACCCAAGAGCCCGAACGACTGATTGCCGCCATGCGTTATGCAGCGCTGGGCGAAGGCAAGCGCATGCGACCGCTGCTGGTGTATGCGACAGGGCATGCGCTCGGCGCCGATTTGACTCTGCTGGATGCGCCTGCGGTGGCGGTGGAACTGATGCACGCCTATTCGCTGGTGCATGACGACCTGCCTTCGATGGACGATGACGCCCTGCGACGCGGCCGCGCGACCGTGCATGTGGCGTTCGACGAAGCCACTGCGATTCTTGCCGGCGACGCATTGCAGACATTGGCGTTTGACGTGTTGGCGACGGCAGCTTGCAATGCGGAATTGCGGATTGCACTGATCGCCACTCTGACCTCGGCCAGCGGGCCGACCGGCATGTGCGGCGGGCAGGCGCTCGATCTGGCAGCGACCGGCGCGGCGCAAACCTTGGCCCAACTTGAACACATGCATTCGCTCAAGACCGGCGCGCTGATCCGGGCCTGCATCCGCATGGGCGCGTTGTGTGCGCACGCCGACGCCGCGACGCTGCAAAAGCTCGACGACTATGCGGCCGCACTGGGACTTGCCTTCCAGATTCGCGACGATTTGCTCGATGGGGAAGGCGATTCGGAAGCGCTGGGAAAAACTGCCGGCAAGGATATGGCGCAGTCCAAATCGACCTATCCGGCGCTACTTGGCATCGAACGGTCGCGCGCGTTGCTGGGCGAGTTGACTGACCGCATGGTCGAAGCGTTGGCTCCGCTTGGTCCGGCGGCGGAGCACCTGCGTTCGCTCGCGGAGATGGCAGTTTCAAGAAATCGATGAGTCGCGCGTCTTGTCCACTGATGCGGGCATGGCGTTGCAGATCTCCACCTGCCGATCCAATGGATTGAAGGCAAATCCTGGCGAGACGGCGGCAAGCACACAGCCGCGACAAACGATCTCAGGCCGCAACCGCGCGCGTGCTGCGCACTAAACCATCCATTGGCCGGATCGCCGCACTGTCGGGAAACACCGCGCTATCCAGGATCGATTTCGGCACGCCAAGATGGCTGGCAAGCAGGCCCTTGAACAGTGCACGCATGTCGGTGGTGGCTTGCAGGTCGCGGTTCTCGTTGAGGTCCTGCGGCGACAGGCCTGGCCAGCGACCCGCGACGCGACCGCCCGCGATTGCGCCGCCAGCGAGGAATGCGGCGCCGCCTACGCCGTGATCGGTGCCACCAGTGCCGTTGGGTCGTGCGGTGCGGCCGAATTCGGTAACCACCACTACCGCGGTGCGCGACCACGCAGCATCGCCCAGCGCTTCGTGCAGGCTACGCAGGCCCGCGTCGAGCTGCGCCAGTTTGATGTTCAGCATCGCGGTTTCGTTGGCGTGCGTGTCCCAGCCAGTGTCCTCGACAAAGGTCAGTTGCGGACCATCGGGCTTGCTCATGAAGCGGCCTGCAGCTGCCATCAATCCGGGTAATGCGGCGCGCCCGCGCAACGCCTTTCCACCATTAGCCGGCATTGGGTCCATCGCCTTGGATGCATCTGATTTCATCGACGTTTGCTCGGCATCAACGAGCGGCTCCACGCCGGTTTGCGATTCCGCCACCGCGAGCTGGAACGCCTCGGCCAGCTGCTTGTCTTCGGCATACAAAGTATCCAGGCGCTGCATCAGCGCAGGATCAGCGCCAACCGGTAGCGGCGGCGACCAACTGCTGACCTTCGCCTGGCCACGCATGATCAACGGCATCGCATTGGCGATCGCCATGCCGTCCTCGCCGCGCATCGCGGACACGCAGCGGTTCATCCAGCCATCGAGTGCGCCGCGCGGCCGGATGGTGCCGTTCTCCAGGCAATCCTGCGCGTCGAAGTGCGATCGATTGCGGTACGGCGGCGCAATCGCGACCACAGGCAGAAACTGCTTGTTCTGATACAACTCGGACGCGTAGGACAACGCCGGATGCAGCGCGAAATTGCGGTCCAGCGGCAATGGCTTGGCTGCCTGTCCGTTTGGTGCGAACGCGAGCCCCGAGCGCAACGCGCCCCAAGCGCCATCGCCCATCGGCGGCAGTGCATGCAGTCCGTCCAGTCCGCCGCGCAGCATCAACACCAGCAGGCGCGAGGAGGATGCGACAGACGGGGACGTGCCGGTTCCCGCAAACACGAAGCGCGGAAACAACGTCAACGCCAACGCACTGGTGGCGAACCCTTTCAATACATCACGACGGGTCGTCATCTCAAATTCTCCACTGGAAGTCGGGGCTGGCCAGCAACACGGCCGTCGCCTGCTGCGGAGAATCGGCGCGATCCACTGCCTGTGCGGTGGACGCACGCAAATGCACGCCGAGCGCTGCGCTGGCGATGGCGTTGGGGTCAGAGCCGCGAGGCGTGCGTGCTGCAATCAGGTTCGCCGCTTGGATGCGCTTGAGAATCGGGTCTGGTCCGATCCACGCGTTGGCGATATCTGGAAATCCAGCCGGCGAGCGCGAACCGAACGGCGGCTGCCCCATGCCGGTTTGCATCATCGATAATTTAAGACCCTTGCCATCAGCCGGTACTGAAGTGGCGCGCACGGAGGCGATCAGAAAATCTTCCGGCGTGCGAAATTTGCGCGCATTAGGCGACCACGCTTCATCACTGCCGATCATCGCGGTGTACAGAGCAGTCAGATTTCCGCCGCTATCGAGATAGCGCTTGGCCATGCGCTGTACCAGCGACGGCGGCGGTTGGTCGGCGACAAAATGCCGCGCCAGTTTAAACGCGAGGTGTTTGGCTGTGCCAGGGTTGATCGCCAGATCCGCCATGATTGCGCGACCTTGCTCAACCCCGCCTTCGGCGTAGGTTTTTCCCAGTACCTTGCGCGCACCAGGCTGGTGGATTTGCGGGCGGAAAACGAACCATCCATCGACGCCGTCGGCATTGTTGCGCGGCATGCTCCAGCCGGTGATCGCTCGTGCAAACTCGACCACGTCGGCTTGTGTATACGCATCGTCAACTCCCAGCGTGTGCAGCTCCATGATTTCGCGGGCGAGGTTCTCGTTGAGACCTGAATTCCTTGGCATTCCTCCTGCGGCATTGACCTTGCGCCGATTGTTCGCGCGGCGGCTGGCGAATTGCGAATCCGGCCCGATGGAGCGCACGTTGTCGAGATAGACCAACATCGCCGGATGGCTTTCAACAGCAACGAGCAGATCGCGAAAATTGCCGAACGCATGCTCGCGAATCACGTCACGTTCCATCACCGACGCAAATGGCAGTGCCTGCTTCTTGTCGACGGACACCGCAAAGTGATTGCTCCAGAAGCGCACGATCCGCTCGACAAACCCTGAATCGGTCGTGGCAGCGACTGCCCATCGCGCGCCGTCGTCCGCTGTCAGCGCCTGTTTCAACTCGGAGCGGATTTGCCGCAACTGCGGATCGCGTTGCTTGACGCCTTCTGCGGGGGCGCCAACGGACTGATCCTTTCGCGACTGTTTGAATTCGCGTCGCTGCAGCAGATATTGCATCTGCAGGCGCAGCATGTCGCTGCTGCCAGGCAATCCGTTGAACGGCGTCGGCATCGGCCCGGATTGCTTCAACTGCGCGGCCAACGCCTCGCGCGGCGCATGCATACGTTCGATTTCACCGGGCCTCGCGCCGAGGCCAAAACGATTGACCGCCGAGGCGGCGTCGGATGACTGATTGCTGGCCATGCATGCTCCAGAACGTGATCGCCATGCGGCGTCCTGTCCTTGCAACGCGACAGCAGCACGCAGGTTGACACGCCGTCGTGCTTCAAGCAAAGCACCAGAGCAAGCGTTACTTGATCAACCGCAGGCAGATCGGATAGCGATAGGCGATACCGTCATGCGCCTTGATGGCGGCGATGATGGTGAAGACCAGCCAGGCGAGCGCGGTTGCCAGATAGATTGGCCCGACGATGAGCATGCCGATGCCGAAGGTCACCACTGTGAAAACGGTCAGCGCGACAAACACGATGCCTACGGTAATGTTGAAGTTCAGCGCTTCCTTGCCTTGATCATCGACGAACGGCATCGAATCCTTCTTCATCTGCCAAACGATCAGCGGGCCCACGAAACAGGCTAGGCTGTGCCCCCAACCACCGGTGACAACGCCGCCGACCAGCGCGGACAGATGGGCGATCATCGCCCATTGCCGCTCTTCGGCGGAGACCCCATTTGAATTGGCATCCGGGATTAGCGGGCCAGAGGAAGGCGCGCTCGGCGGCGGAACCAATGGTGTATCAGAATCGGGTTCGGTCATGCTCATGGATTTGCGAGCTCTTGGGCGATTTGAAAAATGATCTTGCAACTGAACTGGTCGCGATTCGCTGCATCTCAAATGCAACGGGCCGGCTGCTGGCAGCCGGCCCGTAGTGCCTTGTAGTAAGCAGTTATTTGATCAGCCGCACTGCGAACGGGTAACGGTATGCGACGCCTTCATTGGCTTTTATTCCGGCCATGATGACCAGAATGAGTGCCGCAAGACCCACGATAAGCATAATCGGAAACGCGATCAGGAAGCCGACACCCAAGGTCATGAAACCCAAAATCCACAGGATCACAAAAATTGCGGTGACCGTGATATTGAAATTCAGCGCTTCCTTGGCTTGATCGCTTACAAACGGCATCGTGTCCTTCTTCATCATCCAGATCACCAGAGGACCGATGAAAAAGCCCCAGCCACCCAGCAGTCCGCCTGCTAAAGCAGAAAGATGGGCGAACATCGCCCATTGCTTTTCTTCTGCCGTGGGCACGCCTTCTGGCAGGGGAGGTGGCGACGTCATATCTTTAAAGTCGGTCATGGCATTCCTGAGTGGTGAATGGGGTGATCGTCGCGGTCTGCTGGCACAAGACTACTCCCGCACGCGGCCGATTTCACGTTCGCATTTGGATCGTGTCTTGATTGCTAAACGCGATCATGCGCCGGAACCGGCCACCATCATCGAGCCGATCAACGCCGGGCCGATGCGGATGTGCGAGCGCGGGTCGATCTCGCTGCCAACTGCTTCCAGCGCGAGGAAGACCTGTCGCAGGTTACCGGCAATCGTGGCCTCGTCGACCGGGTAAGCCAACTCGCCGTTTTCGACCCAGAAGCCGGCGGCGCCGCGCGAATAGTCGCCAGTGACCGGATTGACGCCCTGCCCCATCAATTCGGTCACATACAAGCCGCGTTGCATGCCGCGCAACAACGTGGCCGTGTCGTCGTTGCCGACAGTCGCTGTCAGGTTATGCACGCCGCCGGCGTTACCGGTAGATTGCAGGCCCAGTTTGCGCGCCGAATAACTGCCAAGCAGGTAGCGCGAGAGCACGCCGTCGCGCACCAGATCGCTATCGCTGGTGGCGATCCCATCGCCGTCGAAGTTCGCCGAGCGCAAGCCACGCGGCAGATGCGGGTGCTCGTGCAACGAAAACCAGTCGGGGAAAATCCGCTCGCCTACCGCTCCCAGCAGAAAACTTGCTTCACGATACTGGGCACCGCCAGAGACCGCGCCCAGCAGGTGGCCGATCAGGCTGCGCGCCATGTCCGATGCAAGCAACACGGGGAAATTTCCAGTCGGTGGTGTGCGCGGGTCGAGCCTGCTCACCGCGCGTTCTGCGGCTTGGCGACCCACCGCTGCAGGCGATTCCAGATCGTCCGCTGACAGCCCCGTGGTGTACCAGTAGTCGCGCTGCATCGAGTCGCCAGCGCCGGCGATCAGCGAGCAACTGATCGAATGATGGGTGCCACGCTCGGCGCCGACAAAACCGTGCGTGTTCGCATACACCTGCACGCTTTCACTGGTGTTAACTGACGCGCCTTCGGAGTTACCGATACGCGCATCGGCCTCGCGCCCCGCAGCTTCGCAGGCGATGCCCATCTCGACCGCGACATCGGCGTCGATTGCCCAAGGATGCCACGCGTCCAGATCCGGGAATTGCGTTGCCATCCGCTCGGGATCGCCGAGCCCGGAGTAGGGGTCGGGCTGCGTGTAACGAGCGATCGCACAGGCTTGGTCCAGCGTGGCTTCGATGCTGGCCGGAGAGAGATCGGCGCTGCTGGCCGTGCCCTTGCGACGACCGTCGTCACCGGCAAAATAAACGGTCAGCGACAGACCGCGATCGCGAGTGAACTCCACGGTTTCGACATCGCCCATGCGCACGCCGACGTTCAGGCCGCGACCTTCATTGACCCCGACTTCGGCTTGGTCGACACCCCGCGCGCGCGCGCGCTGCATCAACTCGGCGGCCAGTGTCGAGAGCGTATCCAGGCGCGCTTGCGAATCGTCTATGGCGCGCGCGTCAATTGGGTTTTTTGCGATGGTCTGGTTCAACTGCGTATCCTGTGGATTGTCCGAAGAAAGGAATCAAGCGCCGTGAGCACCGACAGCGAGGCGGAAATCGAATCCGACGAGGAAATGCCGCCCAGTCGCAGTCAGCGTCGGCGCGAAGCTCTGGACGTGCGCGCGTTGGCGGTGCGGCTTGTAGCGCAGAACGAAGGCGAGCTTGCTCGGCTGCCATTGAGCGATGACCAGCGCGCGCTGGTGCGCGAAACGCAGCGCATTACCCAGCAGATTGCGCACAAGCGACAACTCCAATTTCTGGCCAAGCACCTGCGCCGCGAAACGCCGGAAGCACTGGACGCGCTGCGCCAGTTGCTCGAACACGACAAGCTGGATGCGCGCCGCGAAACTGCCGCGCTGCATCGCGTCGAAGCCTGGCGCGAGCGGCTGCTCACCGACGGCGACACTGCGCTGGCCGAACTGATCGACACGCATCCGACCATCGACCGCCAGCAACTGCGGCAACTGATCCGCAACGCACGCGACGAACGCCAACGGGACAAACCGCTGCACGCCTATCGCGAATTGTTTCGTGCGTTGCGGGAGGTGTTGGATCACGAATCGCCTTCCAACTGAGCTGGTGCTAGTCGTGCCTTGACGGCTTCAAGATCGAGCGCAGCAACCTCCTCGAAGAAGGGGAAATCAGAGCGTGGGGGCTGATCATCATTCCAATGAGGTCCAAGTAACTTGGACACAACGGGCTTCATCGCCGTTGCCAACGATTCCAGGTACTTATCTACGTCTGGCAGCCAAACTGCCTTGAACCCGAATTGCGGGTTGTAATCGGGATTTGCTAACGCTACCGCCCAGTTAAGAACGACATAGTGTTTGCGTTCTATCCGCGCTGTCGCGCTATCTATAAAGCCGTATTCTTTTGGCAGCTTGTATAGGTGCACGCCGAGCCATTGGTCGTCAGGTTCCCAGTTGAAATCGATGCGGAAAAAAACATCGAAATAGCCGCACAGAACTGCCGGTCGCCCTCCCATTTGGATGCTTTGGAAAAACATTTCCATCCAAGCAGATTGTCCTTCGCTCGGCAATTCGAGGAAGTCAAAATGCTTTCGCACGATCCGGATAAACGAATCGTGGTAGTTCAATTCTGAAATTTCGTCCGGCATCACGCCTGCGTTCCACCCACAGTCAGTGCATCGATCCGCAATGTCGGCTGACCGACACCAACCGGCACAGACTGGCCGTCCTTGCCGCAGACGCCCACGCCTTCGTCCAGTGCCATGTCATTGCCGATCATCGAGATGCGCTGCATCACCTCGGGACCGTTGCCGATCAGGGTTGCGCCTTTGACCGGGCGGGTAACCTTGCCGTTTTCGATCAGGTAAGCCTCGCTGGCCGAGAACACGAACTTGCCGCTGGTGATATCGACCTGGCCGCCACCAAAATTCACCGCGTACAACCCCTTTTCCACCGATGCAATGATCTCGGCCGGATCGTGTTCGCCGCCGAGCATGAAGGTATTGGTCATGCGCGGCATCGGCAGATGCGCATAGCTCTCGCGGCGACCGTTGCCGGTCGGCGCCATCTTCATCAGTCGCGCATTGAGACTGTCCTGCAGGTAGCCGGTGAGGATGCCGTCCTCAATCAGCACGTTGCGCTTGGTTGGCTCGCCTTCGTCATCGACATTCAACGACCCACGACGTTGAGCGATGGTGCCGTCGTCGATCACGGTGACCCCGCGCGCAGCAACTTGCTGCCCCATGCGACCACTGAATGTCGAGGTACCCTTGCGATTGAAATCGCCTTCCAGACCGTGACCGACGGCTTCGTGCAGCAGCACGCCGGGCCAGCCCGGACCGAGCACCACCGGCATCGTGCCGGCCGGTGCGTCGACCGCGTCGAGGTTCACCAGCGCCTGACGCAACGCATCACGCGCCCAACGCTCGGGTTTGCCTTCATCCAGTAGTTGCGCATAGCTGTAGCGCCCGCCGCCGCCGGCATTGCCCTGCTCGCGACGGCCGTTGTGCTCGACGATCACCTGCACGCCCATGCGCACCAGCGGGCGTACGTCGGCTGCGGCGATGCCATCCGAGCGCGCCAGCAGCACGGTATCCACGCCTCCCGAGAGACTGACAGTGACCTGGCGCACGCGCGGATCGGCGGCGCGCAGCATGCGGTCGATCTGCTGCAACGCGCGCACCTTGGCATCGGCGTCCATTCCATCGACCGGATCCACCGCCATGTACAACGATGCCCTCGCCGGCGCACCGTTGCCCACACGCAGGCCTTGGCCGTGACCGAGTTCGGCTCCGCTGCGCGAAATCGCGCGTGCTGCACCGGCGGCTTCCAGCAAGGCTTCGACGCGAATGTCGTCTGAGTATGCAAAACCGGTCTTCTCGCCGCTGATCGCGCGCACGCCTAGTCCTTGGTCGATCGCGTGGACGCCTTCCTTGACAATGCCGTCCTCCAGCACCCAGCTCTCGCGACGCGCATGCTGAAAATACAAATCACCAAAGTCGATGCCCGGCCCCAGCAGGCGCGCAAACGCGCCATCCAGTGAGTCCAGCGCCAAGCCCGCAGGTTTCAGCAGGCGCGAGGTAGCCAGATCCAGGCAGTCGGAGGAAGTCAGCAATTCGGTCATGGGCAGGTCGCGGGAAGCAAAAGGATTGAGTGCTATACATGGGGGCTTGGCGGCGCCGCGACAAGTTTGAAGCGCGACGAGCGCATGCCGGCAGTTTAGCCGCTCGCAATCAGTGGGTCTTGCTGGCGGTCTCGCTTGATGGTTCGTACTTGCCTGCCGACACCGGCTGCACGTCGGGATTCTTCCACGGCCCGGTGACGTGGTAGCGCTTGCGGGTGAGCTGTCCTAAGGGTTTTTTCAGCAGTGCCTGCGCCGCCGCGCCGATCGCCGCGCCAACCGGCCCGCCGGCAATCGCGCCCACGGCGGTGATTACACCGCTGGTGCGCGGAGTGACTTCGATCACCTGATCGTAGGTTTGCGCGATCAGATCGGCACTTCCCGTGATCTTGATCTCGGCCGCCGGTCCCTTGATTTTCAGATCGGCGGTTCGAGCCTTGCCATCGCCAAACGCGAAATGTCCTGCGATCGTATCGAAGCTGAAACCTTTGTCGAAAAAATCGCGAAAATCCAACCCCAGCCGACGCGGAATCGCGGCCAGGCTGACCAGTCCGAGAATTCGACCGGCGCCGGGTTTGACTTCCAGCAACCGCCCTTTGCCGACATCAACTTCGAGTTGACCGTCGAGCCGCGCCAAAGCAAACGCTGCCGGCGCACCAGACCACGACGCCACCAGCTTGGCGCGGGTCTTGCCGCCAGCGACCACTCCTTCGAACCCCAGCGCATCGAGCATGTCGCCCAGGCTGTCGGCGCTGAACAGGATTGCCAGCGAGGTGCGCGCACTGCGACCGCGCCCAGTCCAGTCGCCGCTGGCATTGATCGTTTGTGCCGGCGACTGCGTCTGGAACTGACGAATGTGCATGCCTTGCGGCGACGGCTGAGTGTCCAGCACGGTACGGCCCAGACGTGCGTCGCCGTAGCGCAATTCGGCGATTTCCAAATGCAGCGGTGGCACGTTGGCGGGATTGGTCGCGTTGGCATCACTGGTGTTGTTCGTGATTGCGGCGACTTCATTTGCTGAAGGGATGACCGTGGTCGTTGCGGCGAGCGCGACTCGGGTCGTGACATCGGGCGAACGCGGCCAGTACAGCCGCGCGAAATTGCCCTTGATGCCCTGCGCGATCTGGTTTGGAATCTGCACGCTGCCAGCAATGTTCGGGCCGTCCACAAGAAAACTGGTGCTGGCCGCCTGCTTGAGCATGCGCACCCGAGCGACGCCGAGCGAAGTGTTCAGCAAATCCAGGCTAGCGGTTTGCACGTCGATTGAATTGAGCGCGCTACCGGCGCCTTCGCCGCCGCCGACGTAAGCGATCCAGTCGCCAACCGCGATTGCCCGCGCACGGCCCGAGATCACGATGCCCTGCGCCGGCAGCGTGGCTGTCGATTCGCCGCCGAACGCGAGCACGCCGTGAAACGGTTGCGTATCGCTCACGCGACCACGCACATGCAGCAGATCGCCCAGTTGGATGCGGATCTCGCCAGCGCTGGTCGGCAATGGCACTTCCACCGTCATCGGCAACGCCTGCTCTGCGGGCTTGTCCAGCGGCACTGGCAGCTCCAGTCGAGTACCGCGCAAATCCGAACGCAACCTGAGCACGGCAGGCGCCGACGCCGTGGACAACGAACGCGCCACGGCCTTGGGCACGCGCACATTCACTGTCCACCCACTGCGCCCGACCAACAAGGGCTTGAGCCAGTTCAGTGAAGGCACGCGAGCGATCAGGTTGGCAGCCAAGAAATTACCGTTAAGGGTCGCGTTCACCGCTGTCGCCACATCACCACTGGCCTGCCCGATCCCCAAATCGAGTTGGGCCGGATCGCCATCCACCTCCACCTGCATTGCATGCACCGACAATCCGTCCTGATCGACGCGCACTTGGCCAGTGGCGTCGGTGAAGCGCAGGTTCCAGCGCGAATCAGCAAGTTTGGCGTGGTCCAGGTCCACCGTGGCCAGCAGGCTGTGACCCGGCATGCCCGGGCGCAACGGCTGCACCAAGGCGAAATGCGTGCGCGCCGGACCGTCGATCGTCAGCGCATTGAAGGTATCTGCAAACTGCTTTTGCAGCGGGCTCGCACGAAGCAACGCCAGCAATTGCGAGCCGGTGGAATTCGCATTCGCTTCGACGCTGAGCATCGGCTCGGGAAAATGCGGAATCTCCTGGCGAACTACCGGCACCGCGATGCCGGCGATGCTGGCGCTGCCGGCAAAGCGCATGCCATCGTTGATGAAGCTGGCGCGGCCGCGTAGATGTTCGGCGGGCGGCCAATCGGGCAAAAACTTCACCGTCGCATCGTCGAGCAACGCGACACCCTCGAACAAGCCTTGATGCTGCAGAAACGGCCAATCGTCCAGGTCGCCGCCCACCAGCACCTGCGCGTTCACCAGGTCGCCCTTGACCAGTCCGGCGTCGAGCCACTTCACCGACGCTGCCGACATGTTGTGCCGCAGCCAGTAATGATGCGCATTGCGCAGATCGGCATGACCCAGGTTGGCGGCCAAGTCTAGTCGCGGCTTGCTGCCATCGCCTGCGAACTGCAGCGACAGCGCAGCGCGCAGATCTATCTCGTCGTTGTGCAAGCGCAAATCGGAGCCGCCCAGCGTCCAACCCGCGCCTTCCCGCCATGCCGCCAGCGAACCGTGCAACTGCAGCGGCACGCTCGCTTCGAATTCTGCTGGCCAATTCAGCGTGGAAGTCGACGAGTCCAGATCGAACAGCAGGCCATCGCGATCGAACCGCAGCATGCCTGCCAACCCGTCCAGGGCGGGCGATCCACCCACCGGCTCAAACCCCAACGAGTTCAACGTGGCCGACCCGCGCAGCGCACCGTCACGCGCGCCATCGACCTGCATGGCAACGATCTGCGCATGCGGTGTGGCCTGCAACAACCAACGCCGCAAGCCGTCAGGCAGTACCGTCGACAACGACGCCAGCGATGTCAGCACGCCGATGCGCGCATTGGTCAGCGACAAACTCAGGCGCGGACCGACTTGCAGCGCCAATCCATCGAGTTGGTCGCTGCGTGCCCCCGACGTCAGTTGCAGCATTGGTACCAAGAGTTGCCAACCGCCGGGAATCGCCCGCCAACGCAAACCGGCGTGCACTTCATCCACAGAAACGCTGCCATCGTCGGTTGCAACCGACGCCAATGCGCCGACAGGCGATGGCGCAGGCGCAGCGCGCAACATCGGCATCGACACGATTGCCGATTGCGGCGTAAGGGTTGGTGACGGCAAACCCTGCGTCTGCAAAACGATCGGATGCAAACTGCGCAAACGCACATCGTGCAGTTGCGCCTCGAGGCGCACCGATGTGATACGTCGCGCCTGCAGATCGATCCATACCCCGAGCCGGCCAGAGCCGCGGTCGATTGCGATGCCGCCTTTGGACAACAACGACGACCACGCATTCAGTTGCAAGGCATCACCACCGATCCACAGCCGACCGTTCTTGCTGTCGCGATCGATGTCGGCAATCGCCTGGAGTGGTGGCCCACGTTCGGGGTACACCTGCAAGCCGGCCTGCAGGCGATCCTCGCTCACACGCAGCCGCACATCGACGCGCGGGGCCAGAAAATCGACGCCGATGCCCGGCGCGTGCACCGCCAGCCGCGCGTCGCTAACCTGTAATTCGCCCAGACCTTCCAAGCTCGACAACGGATCCTGATCGGGTCGCTGGTGTGGGCCGGCCAAGCCAAGAAAATGCCAACTGCCATCGGAGCGGCGTTCCAGCGTCAGCTCCAGTCCGTGCAGGCGCAGTTCGGTCAATGGATGGTCGGGCAACCAACCCGAATACATCGCCACCAGTAATTGCGCGTCATCGACCTGCAGCAACTGTCTGCCTTGGCCGATGCGCAATCCGTGCAGCGTGAACAGTGGGCCACGAGGCGTCCAGTGCGCCTCGGCGCGATCAAACGCGATGGGTTGGCCAGCACGCTGGCTCAACCAGCTCGCAATTCGATCCGGGTGGCTGGCCACCATCGGCAACGCCAGATTGGCAAACGCGACCGCGAGCGCGAGTAAAATCAAGCATCCTGTAACGATGTAAAACGCGCCACGTCGGACGTGCCGCATGCCGCGCCGGATGAGCGTTGGCATGGCTCAGCTTTCCGCGTGCAGTGATGGCGCGTGCCAGTACACACTCGAAGAGAGTGTCGCGCCCGCCATCAGCCTGCGCCGCTCACAACGCCACCACGTCATATTGTTCTTGCATGCATTGTTCGTCGGCCTGAAAGCGGATGCGCTTGCCGAGGAATTGCTCGAGTTCGGCCAGCGCCGCGGATTCCTCTTCGATCACTCGCGTCACCACCGAGGGCGCAGCTATCACCAGCAGATTGCTGGCTTCGAACTGGCGCACCGCGCGGGTGATCTCGCGAAATATCTGATACACCATCGTCTCGGCGGTGCGCAGGCTGCCGCGTCCGGAACATGTGGGGCATGGCTCGCACAATTGCCGCTCCAGCGATTCGGTGGTGCGCTTGCGAGTCATCTCGACCAGCCCGAGCGGCGAGAACTCGTGCACGGTGGTGCGCGCGTGATCGCCAGCGAGCGCTTTTTCCAACGTGCGCAATACCTGTCGTCGGTGATCGCCATCGGTCATGTCGATAAAGTCGATGATGATGATGCCGCCCAGATTACGCAGCCGAAGCTGACGCGCGACCGACTGCGCGGCTTCCAGGTTGGTGCGGTAGACGGTTTCCTCCAGGTTGCGCTGCCCGAGGAAGGATCCGGTGTTCACGTCGACCGTAGTCATCGCCTCGGTCTGGTCGATCACCAGATAACCGCCCGATTTCAGCGGCACCTGTTTGAGCAATGCTCGCGCGATCTCGTCCTCGATGCCGTACAGCTCGAAGATTGGTCGCTCGCCGACGTAGTGCTCGATACGCTTAACTAAATCCGGCATGAACTGACCGACAAATTGCTGCACGTGTTCAGCCGCCTCACGCGAATCCACCCGCACTTTTTCAATCATCTCGTGCATGCGATCGCGCATGGCGCGCTGCGGGAGCGGCAAGTCTTCGTAGACGCGTGCGCCAACCGGCGTCGCCACGATCGCCTGCCCGATCGATTCCCACGCGCGGCGCAGGTAATCAACATCCTCGGCAAGCGCCTCGCGCGAAACGCCCTCGGCGTTGGTGCGCACGATGTAGCCCAGTGACGATTCGCCAACCACCTCGGCCATGATCGACTTCAGCCGCGCCCGCTCATCCTCGTTCTCGATTCGTGATGACACGCCAAGCACCTTCGAATACGGCAACAACACCAGGTAGCGCGAGGGAATGCTCAGTTGTGTGGTCAATCGCGCGCCCTTGCTGCCGATCGGATCCTTTACCACCTGCACCACAATCTGCTGACCTTCATGCACCAGCTCGTTGATCGTCGGCACCGGAAGCGCATTCGCGGAGTCTGCGTCGCTCGCATCGTGCATCGGTCGCATCACGTCGGACGCATGCAAAAACGCCGCACGGCCCAATCCGAGTTCGACAAACGCCGCCTGCATGCCGGGCATCACCCGCTGCACCCGACCCTTGTAAATGTTGCCGACATACCCACGCCGCGTCGCGCGCTCGATTTGTACTTCCTGCAACATGCCGTTCTCGACCACCGCGATACGGGTCTCACGCGGGGTCATGTTGATCAGGATTTCGCTCATTGGAGCCCAAACTCCCGCAGCAACCGCGCCGTTTCAAACAACGGCAGGCCCATCACTCCCGAATAGCTACCTGTGAGTCGTTCGATCAGCGCCGCGCCACGACCCTGAATCGCATAGCCGCCAGCCTTGCCGCGCCATTCTTCGCAGGCGATGTAGTCATCGATGGTGACGACGTCCAATGCAGCGAACGTGACTTCCGACATGCTCAGTGCATGCGTCTCGCGCGCGGCGCTTATTACCCACACGGCAGAAATGACCGCATGGGTGCGACCGGACAATGCGCGCAGCATCGCGCGTGCCGCATCGGCATCGGCTGGTTTGCCGAGAACTTGCGCATTTGCATCGATATCGAGCACCACTTCGGTGTCGGCCCCCAGCACCAGGACGTCGGCAATCGCCATTACTTGCAGCAAGCCTGCACCCGCCTTCTCGCGCGCAACCCGACTGACGTAGTCTCGCGCAGGCTCGCCCGGCAATTGCTGTTCAGGCACGTCGACGTCGAGCATGCGCGGATCGATGCCCAACTGCTGCAGCAGTGCGCGACGGCGTGGTGATTGCGAGGCAAGATAGAGCATCGACCAAGGATAACCGCCCGACGCAGGCGGCAGCATGAAAGCGGATGGATATCGGCATCGAAGCTCTGCACAAGCACTACGATCCGCGCGGAACGCTCGGTTGCCACGCCTTGCGCGGGGTGGACATGCACATCGCTTCGGGCGAGTTGGTAGCGCTGCTGGGACCGTCGGGCGCCGGCAAGACGACGGTGCTGCGCACGCTCGCGGGCCTTGAAACGCCGGATGCCGGACGCGTGCTGTTCGATGGGCGCGATGCCATCACCATGACGCTGCGCGAGCGCAGGGTCGGATTGGTGTTTCAGCAATACA
The DNA here is from genome assembly GCA_038216155.1 of Lysobacterales bacterium. Classification (GTDB taxonomy): domain Bacteria; phylum Pseudomonadota; class Gammaproteobacteria; order Xanthomonadales; family Xanthomonadaceae; genus SZAS-103. The sequence continues at coordinate 36,928 of JBBQQH010000017.1, read as the reverse complement.
CGTTGTTTCCACATCTGTCGGTATTCGAGAACGTCGCCTTTGGATTGCGCATACGACCACGACGCGAGCGCCCCGGTTCCGCAGATCTGCGTCGTCGCGTAGATGATTTGCTTGAACACATGCAAATTTCAACGCTTCACGATCGGCTGCCCGGGCAACTCTCGGGCGGTCAGCAGCAACGCGTCGCTCTGGCCCGCGCACTCGCAACCGAGCCGCGCTTATTGTTGCTGGACGAACCATTCGGCGCGCTGGATTCACCAGTCCGGATCGAATTGCGTCGCTGGTTGCGGCGTATCCATGACGAGACCGGTTGCGCCACCGTGCTTGTTACCCATGACCAGGACGAGGCGCTGGAACTGGCCGATCGAGTCGTGGTGCTGCGCGATGGCGCGATCGAACAGGACGGCACCCCAGATGACGTGTATGCAAAACCGGCCAACGCATTCGTATTCGAATTTCTTGGCCGTGCCAGTGCGCTCGATGGTCAGGTGCGCGACGGCGTGTTCCGCGCCCACGGCAGCCATGTGGAGTTTGCATGTGCCGATGTGGCCGATGGTGAGGCGCAACTATTCGCGCGACCCAATGATCTCGGTTGCGCCGACGACGGGCTCGAGGTGCGGGTTCGATCGCAGCGCACGATTGGCGCGCGCCGGCACCTCGTTCTGGATCTTCCACAGCAGCCACGTTTGCTGGAGATGGACCTGGCCGGCGATGCCAACTTCCCGCTGCCGATGACAGGCGAAGCGTTGAAGATCAAGCCGCTGCGGTATCGGGTATTCCGCAGGTAGCCAATGGGGTTAAACCAAAACTTCAACGCTCATTGAATGTTCAAGCGGCTCGGGTATCGTGTGCCCACCTGCCAACGGAGTTCCGCCATGTCCCGCGTCCGCCTTGCCCTGCTCACCCCTATCGCATTGCTCTTTGCACCGGCTGCTTTTTCTCAGAGCGCACCACTGATGTTGCCGGGCAACGGCACACTGTTACAGCTCAGTGCGCACGGCGAAACGCACCGCGCACCGGACGTCGCTGAAATTTCCGCTGGCGTCGTCATTCAGAACCTCGATGCCAACGCGGCGCTACGCGCGAATGCTCAGCGAATGACAGCCGTGGTCGCCGCGCTAAAGCAGGCTGGCGTCGCCGATCGTGACATCCAGACCGCCAGCCTCAGCCTGCAACCACAATACGACTACCGCGACAATCAACCCCACATCACCGGCTACCAGGCCAGCAATACAGTCAATGTGCGCTTGCGCGATCTGACCAAGACTGGCGATGTTGTGGATGCGCTCGTCAAACAAGGCGCGAACCAGATCAACGGTCCAACCTTCAGCGTCGACAAACCCGAGGCTGCGATGGATGAGGCGCGCACGGAAGCGATCAAACAAGCACGTGCACGCGCCGATCTGTATGCGACGGCGACTGGGCTCAAAGTACGCCGCATCGTCAGCATTTCCGAAGGCAGTGACATGGGACAGCCGCGCCCCATAATGATGACGGCGAAAGCCTACGATAGCTCGGCGCCCGCATCTACGCCGATCGCCGCCGGCGAAAATACGCTGGGTGTCGACGTCAACGTGGTGTTCGAACTGGGTCAGTAGACTGCAGCGAGAGTTCCAAGGAGTTTTCGATGACTGATGTTCGCAAACTGCATGTGTCCTGCGGCTCGCTCGGGCTTGCGCTGGTCGCGCTGCCGTTATTGTCCGCGGCAGGTCCGACTGTCACTGCAGCCGAACAAGCGACAAAGCCATCGCGTGCCGCAGAAAGCGGCTGCACATGGGAGAAGTTCTCTGACGCCTCGCTGCCGCTGCAGGCGTGGGTGCAGCGCTGCGATCTCGGATCGCGCAAGATCGACTTTGTTGCGGCAAATGGATCTCTCGCCCAGCGCTGGTCCGACAGCAGCTATGCACCGGATCCACTGGTTGATGTGCTCGACCTCAAGCCTGGCGAATCATCGGCAGCAGGTATCCGTCGATTGTTTGCAGATCGCGCCGACAAGAAGCTTGCTGCGCAATGCGTGCTGTCGCCATACGTCGAACCTGGCAAGAAGAAAACACCTGCGGCTGTGAAGCGTTACACCTTTTTGCCGAACGCAGCACTCGCCAAGGCGCTCAAGGCCAAAGCTGATCCCGATGACGTGCCCGATCCGCCCTGCGGTGATTGGGGTTACGCGCCCGATGGCATCCAGTATTGGGAAGCGCAACCGTCTAGTGGAGTTGCGAAGGTACTGTTCGTGCGCGCCGGCCAGGACACGCCGTTGTTCGATGAAGATTCATTGCGGCTCAAGTAATCGCTATTCGTGCCAGAGCGCGTGTTCCGTGTGAGCGGGGACGTGTCCGCGCCGCGTGCGCCGCCGGTCTCCGATGCGTTCCGACAGCCATTCGCACCATTCGAAGAATCTCGGATTGTCCGTATGCACGCGTTCGCTTTCGGCCCAGGCTTTCGCGCGCGACCAGTACATCAGCGACATGCCGCCGATGACTTCGTCGACCATGTTCAGCGGCACCATGCGCCGAAACGCCATGTAGCCGATCGCTTCCAGTCCAACGCCGAATTCGAGAAGCGCACGTTTTGTCGCCGCACCCGACTTCTCGACGTCGGCAAGTTTGGCGTTAGCGGGCAGTTCTCCGAGCAACTCCAAGGACTGGGTCAAGGTGTCGCGCAGGATGGTTTTTATCATTTCGAACGCCGCTTGGTCGCGCTGCGAACGATTGCCCTGGCGTACCTGTAACGCGGTGAAGATCAGCGCGCCAACGATCGCCACTGTGGAAACGAGATTGAGGATCGTCGCGAGATCGACATGGAAAAACGGAGTCGAGTTCATCAAAATCCTCTCTCGAAAATACGTGGCCTACGCCCGATGATACGGATGATTCGCCAGCATGCTCGCCGCGCGATACAACTGTTCGGCGACAACGAGCCGTACCAGCATGTGCGGCAGCGTAAGTGGACCGAGCGACCAGGTTTCTTGCGCGGCAGCGAGAACCTCAGTGGCGTGGCCGTCGGGCCCGCCAATCAGGAAAGCTAGATCGTGGCCCTGCCCTCGCCAGTGTTCGAGTCGTTGCGCGAGTTGTTCCGAAGAATGGGTCTTGCCAGCGATATCGAGGGCAATGACGTGCACGTTTTTCGGAAGCGCTGCTAGCACGCGCTGACCTTCATCGAACGTCGCACGCGCGGCGTCGCAGTTCTTGCCGCGCATGCCGGGAGTGATCTCAACGAGTTCAATCGGCAACCAATGCGACAGCCGCTTGGCGTAGTCGGCGTAGCCGGTCGCGACCCAATCCGGCGCCTTGTGACCGACAGCGATTAGACGCGCTTTCAATGTGCAAGCCGTGATTGCGCATCGAGAGCTCTTGTCTCTCGTCCAATCGTGGACTGCGCAGGTTCACCACAAACGGTCTGATTGGCTTTCATGGTCGACAGGCTCACCACGAACGGTTGGAATTAGGCCTTCGGTGCGACAGACCCCATCACTACAAACGAAATCTAGCTAGCCGCTTCAACCCGAACCGCAGTGCCATAACAAAGCACTTCAGTCAGCCCGTCCATCAATTCTGTGGCGTCGTAGCGCAGGGCGATGATCGCGTTTGCGCCGAGCTGATCCGCGTGTTGGCACATCAGGTTGAAGGCTTCGGTGCGCGCTTGTTCGCATAGGTTTGTGTAGATGGTGATGTTCCCGCCGAACAGCGTCTGCAACCCACCCAGCACGTTGCCGACGATCGAGCGCGAGCGCACCGTGATGCCGCGCACGATGCCGAGGTTCTTGGCGACGCGGTAGCCCGGCAGTTCAAAGGTGCCGGTGATCATGTCCTGCTGCATGGGCTGCGCCTTGTCAGTAATCGATCGAGCGTTCGATCGCCAGATTTTCCATGGACGCATCATCGATCGCCCCGTCTTCCGGCGGCTGGTCGCCGACCGTCCACAGGCGCTCAAGCGCATAAAACTCGCGTACGCGCGGCAGCATGACGTGGACCACCACGTCGCCCAGGTCGACCAGCACCCATTCGGCCTCGCGCTCGCCCTCCACACCAAGCGGCATCACGCCGGTTTTCTTGGCAAAACGCACGACTTCGTCGGCGATCGATTTGACGTGGCGGGTCGAGGTGCCGGAGGCGATCACCATGTAATCGGTGACGCTGGTCTTGCCGCGCACGTCGATTTCGATGGCGTCGCGCGCCTTGATCTCTTCAAGAGCGGCGTGGACTTCGGCCAGCAGCGCTTCGGGCGAAGGCGGCGGGTCGGGCATGCGGGTTTTGATGACGTGGGCTTGTGCGGTCAAGTGGGCTCTCGAATGATGCGGTCTGACCAGTATAAATCATGCCGGCGGAGGGGTCCGGGAAAAGGGCCCAGAGTAAATCTCGCCTTCATGGCGATGGTTTTCGCCTGATTGCTCCGGGCGAAACTTTACTCTGGCCCCTTTTCCCTTCCATACAACCCGTTCTCTTGAATATACGCAGCGACCGCAGCAGGCACCTCCGGCTGCCACGGCTCCCCAGCGGCGATTTGAGCGCGCACGTTGCTGGCCGCTTCGGCCTGTGGCGGCAGAGACAGCTGCCAGACAAAGCCCGCCGGGCGCGTTCGCAACTGGCCGCTATCGCTGATCCAACGTGGCGCCAGCTCCGCTTCCAGTTCCGGATCGAGCACGTCCAGCGCGTGTCCGGGACGCGACGCAACGACCAGATGCGCCAAAGTCAGCAGCTCACGCCAGTCGTGCCAGCCATGCAGCCTGCGCAAGGCATCGGCGCCCAGCAGCCAGACCAACGGGGCATCGGCACCAAGCTCGGCGCGCACGTCGCGCAAGGTATCGACACTGTACGAACGCCCGGTGCGATTGAATTCACGCGGGTCAATGCCGAATTGCGGATAGCCATCGATGGCCCGTTTCAGCATCCGCACGCGCTGAATTGCAGTGGCACCCGGCCTGCCGCGATGCGGCGGGGCGGCGGCCGGGACGAATGCCACGGGTGATTGCAGCGCATTCGCCGCAGCCAGCGCTACCGCGAGATGTCCGTTGTGAACCGGATCGAAGGTGCCGCCATAAAGAATGCGCAGCGTCACGGTTGCTGATGCCTCTGCCACCTTACTGGCCACGATCAGTCAAGCCAGCAAGCGCCGCGCACGCGGTTGCGCCACGGCAGCGAGCAGGCGTTCGAGCGCCAGCCATTCATCACCTTCAGCACGACCTTTCGAGATGCGATCGATGCGACCGGCTTCGATCGCGAAGCGCTCCCACTGCAACGCGTCGTGGCGCTCCAGCGCGCGCTTGTACAGCGGCTGCTTGGAATCCCAGATCTGCCGCGAGCGCATCTCGGCCGACAGATTGCCGCCGCTGGCCTTAACCCGCGCCAGCGAAGTCATCGCTACAAGCGGTTGTGCAATCGGACCCATCAGCGCCGGCACCGAATCACCCTCGGCACGCAACGAGCGCAGCATCTTCAGTGCGCGCGACGCCTCGCCAGCCAGCGCCGAATCGATCAGCTTGAACACATCGAAACGCGACGAATCGGCGACCAACGCGTCCATCTCCGCCGCATCGATGGTGCGCGCCGACGCCCGTGTTCCAGCGCCAAGCACCGGCTCGCCCACCGGGACGCCAACTTGCAGCACTAGCTTGTCCACTTCCTGCGCAGCCGCCAGCAAATTGCCTTCGACGCGATCAGCCAGCAATTGAGCAGCATCGTGGCGAACATCCAGCCCGCGCGCGCGCATTCGTGCGAGCAGCCAGTCGGGCAGCTTGTGCCGCTGCATCGACCAGAATGTGCCGACGATGCCGACCTGTCCTATCGCCCGCACCCAAGCCGCGTTGCCTTGCTGCTTGTTCCACTCCAAGCAACTCACCAGCAGCACCGTGTCCGGCGGCGGGTTGGCGCAATATTTGGTGAACACCTCGCTGCCCTCCTTCCCGGGCTTGCCGCTGGGCATGCGCACATCAAGCAGACGACGACTGGCGAACAGGCTCATCTCGGAAAAGCTGGCGAACAACGTATCCCAGTCGAACCGTGCCTCGACATCGAAAGTCTCGCGCACGTAGCCGTCGGCGCGCGCCTTGGCGCGAACCATGTCGGCCGCTTCCAATACCAGCAGCGGCTCCTGACCGGCGAGGAGGATCGCTGGCGGCAATGCATCCTTCGCCAGTTGGCGCTCGACGTTGTCGCCTTCAACCTGCATCGCGGCGAATCAGTGCGCGGTGTTGCGCAATGCGATGCCGATGCTGCGGATGATCGAGGCCGCCATGTCGCGCTGCATTTCGTCGCGCAACGTGCCCTGCTCCTCGGCCGAACCAAGCGCGTGCGCATCGTCGTAGGTGTAATCGCGACGCAGCTTGATCGTTTGCAACGGTGTCAGCACGCTGCCATCGGCGGCAGTGAACTCAAAGCTGACGACGTAACTCAACACGTATTCACGCACATGCGAGCGATCGTCCACCGACAGCGGGCCGGACGTAAACGCTTCGCCGGCAATTCGCAGCGTGGCCGTTTTCGTATCGGGCGCCGTAGCCGCCACCGCGCCGCCGCGCTGCAGCGCGCGCGCCAGAGAGTCAGCCAGCGCGCTGTACGGATCGGCCGACTGCACCTTGACCGGACCAAGATTCGGCGGCAACTGCAACTCGCCGCGCGGGTGGAAGCCGCAGCCAACCAACAGCAGCACGGCCCAGCACGCCAGCGCGCGAGACAGATCAATCAGATGCGGGCGAAGCTGGGTCATCTTGCGGTTCCTGCGGCGGTGGGCATTGATGCCTGCGTAGTGTAAAGAAGATTGCGTTCGACCGGCTGGCTGCGCTGCCTCCAACCAATATCGCGACAAGCTGATTTTTGATCGGGGTGAAAGCATCGCAGTGCTCAACGACGCTTGTTTCTAAATCGATACCAACCGAGCGCGAGCACCGCGGTGACAAAGGCACACCAAACAAGTGCGTCACGTATGAAATACCCGTCTACGAACTTGCGCCAAGCACCGAAACCGCTCGAGGGTGGACCTATGGCGACAAAGCCGTCACGGAAAGCCCAGTCAATCGATGCCATCTCCCCAAGCACGAGCCCTGCAAAAAGAATCGTTGCAACCAATGCTCGATGAGATCCATCGACGTGAAACCAGGCCATGGCCGCAATCGACGCTACCAACGGAGCCAGAAGAACGAGCTGCAAAAAATCCTTAGGCAGATCGAATGTCATTCTGACAGCTCACCCAGCCACAATATTCACGATCTTCCCCGGCACCACCACGATCTTGCGCACGCTCAGGCCTTCGAGGAAGCGAGCGACATGCGGTTCGGATAGCGCAGCCTGCTCCAGCGCGTCGCGCGGGGCATCGACCGGCGCAAAGATCGTGCCGCGCAGCTTCCCGTTGACTTGCACTGCCAGTGTGGCGTTATCGCGGTGCATCGCGTCGGCGTCAGGAATCGGCCAATGCAAGCTGTCGATCAAGGTTTCTTCGTGCCCCAGTCGAATCCATAACGCGTGACAGATGTGCGGTGTCATCGGGTTGAGAATGCGCAGCAGTTTGGAGAATCCTTCGTATTGCACAGCAAGACGATCGCGCGCGGCGGCGGCGGCGTCGGCATCACTGCTGCCGATCGACTCCAGCACCTTCAACAGTTTCATCGCCGCCGATACCACGGTGTTGAACTGCAATCGGCACATGTCGAAGTCGGCTTGCGCGACGTGCTCGTGGATTTCGCGACGTGCCGCGCGTAGCTTCGGATCCAGATGCGTGGCAACCACCGAACCGGGCATGCCGTGCGCCGCAAGTTGTTTGGCTAACCGCAGCCCTTGAGTCCAGACCCGGCGCAGAAAGCGCGCGCAGCCTTCGACACCAGCGTCGTTCCATTCCAGCCCGTGTTCGGGCGGCGCGGCGAACATCGAGAACAGACGCACGGTGTCGGCGCCATAACGATCGACAATCGCCTGCGGATCGACGCCATTGTTCTTCGACTTCGACATCTTTTCGGTGCCACCGATCGCAACCGCCTTGCCGTCGCTGCGCAAGGTGGCACCAGTGACGCGACCGCGCTCGTCGCGCGCGATTTCGACATCGGCTGGGTTGATCCATATGCGCTGCAGAACCGCTTTTTGCGATGCCTTGTCGCTTGATGCGCCTGCTTGTGGGGCGACTTCCTCTTCCCGGTAAAACGTCTCTGCCACCACCATGCCCTGACACAGCAGATTCGTCGCAGGCTCATCGCAATGCACCAGCCCTTCGTCGCGCAGCAACTTGTGGAAGAACCGGAAATACAGCAGGTGCAGGATCGCGTGCTCAATGCCGCCGATGTACTGGTCGACAGGCAGCCACTTGTCCGCCCGCGCATCGACCATGTCGGCCGCGCCCGGTGATGTGTAACGCGCGTAATACCAGCTCGACTCCATGAACGTATCGAAGGTGTCGGTTTCGCGCTCGGCCGGACCGCCGCATTGCGGGCATGTGGTCTTGCGCCAGGTCGGATCCGACTTGATCGGCGAACCGGTTCCCATGAACGCGACATCCTCGGGCAGCACCACCGGCAGTTGATCCTCGGGCACCGGAACCGCGCCGCAGTCTGCGCAATAAATTACCGGAATCGGGCAACCCCAATAGCGCTGGCGGCTCACTCCCCAGTCGCGCAGGCGGAAATTGACGCGACGCGTTGCGCAACCTTGCGCACCGAGTTGTTCGGCCAACGCCTCGAACGCCTGATCGTAATCCATACCGTCGAATTCGCCGGAATTGACCAGCCATCCTTCTCCGGTGAATGCACCGACATCGCGAATATGTTGCTGGAATTGCTCCACCACCTGGACGGCAGCCGAGGGCTCGTACACATCCAATGCCGCGCCACGACCGAGTGCCGCGCTCATCGCGTCGCCACCGATCTGCACGTCGCGCTGCAATTCGGCCAACGCATCGCGCACGCTGATATCGACCACTACCATCTGGATCGGAAGGTCGTAGGCTTGGGCAAATTCCCAATCGCGCTGGTCGTGGCCGGGGACGCCCATCACTGCGCCGGTGCCATAGCCCATCAGCACGAAGTTGGCGACCCAGATCGGCAGTTCGTCTCCACTGATCGGATGGATCGCAAACAGTCCAGTTGCGACGCCGCGCTTTTCCTGCGCCTGGATCTCGGCCTCGGCGGTGCTGCCGTGCCGGCATTCGTCGATAAACGCGGCCAGCAGCGGATTGGTCGCTGCGGCGCGCAAAGCCAGCGGATGTTCAGCGGCAATCGACAGAAAACTCACACCCATCAACGTGTCGGGGCGCGTGGTGAATACGCTCAGCGGCTCATATGGATTGTGCGTCTCGTCATTACGCACATCGAAGCGGATATCGAGGCCTTCGCTGCGCCCGATCCAGTTGCGCTGCATGGTCTTGACCGAATCCGGCCAGCCCGGCAAGTTGTCCAGACCATCCAGCAATTCCTGCGCATAGTCGGTGATCTTCAAAAACCACTGCGGAATCTCGCGCTTCTCCACCAGCGCGCCGGAGCGCCAGCCGCGGCCATCCACGACCTGCTCATTCGCCAGTACGGTCTGATCGACCGGATCCCAATTGACCACCGCGTTCTTGCGATACGCCATGCCTTTTTTCAGCAGGCGCACGAACATGCGCTGCTCGTGCACGTAATAGTCGGGCCGACAGGTGGCGAACTCGCGCGTCCAGTCGATCGCATAACCCAGCGAGGCGAGCTGGCCGCGCATGTGTTCGATGTTGGCGTAGGTCCATTTAGCTGGCGCAGTCTTGTTGCGAATCGCGGCGTTCTCGGCCGGCAATCCAAATGCGTCCCAGCCCAGCGGTTGCAGCACGTTCTTGCCCAGCATGCGCTGGAAGCGGCTGATCACATCGCCGATCGTGTAGTTGCGCAGATGGCCGACGTGCAGCGCGCCGGACGGATACGGCAGCATTGACAGGCAATAGAATTTCGGCCGCGGATCGTCTTCGCGTGCGACGAACGCGTCGGTGCCCGACCAGAATTCCTGCGCGGCCTGCTCTAGCGCGTGCGGCGCGTAGGCATCGGGATCGACGGCAGTCGCCGAATCGGCGGAACTGGTGGGCGGCGCGGGTTCGTTCTCGGACGACATCGTTGGAAGGCTTTGCGGCGAATGACCTTGCAGCCTACCGCACTGCACAAAGCCCCTTCAATCGACGCCGCTACAATGGCGGCTTTGCCGGAGACTCTTGATGACCCCACGCACGTTCCCGCCTGCTTCCCGCCTGCGTCCGTCGACGCTCGCCCTCGCCATCACGCTTCTGGTCGCCGCGCCGATGGCAGGCGCGCAAGACGCCGCGCCCACCGCGCCAAACAACGCCGTCAGTGTGGTCCATTGCGGACATCTGTTCGACGCGCAATCCGGGCGGATGCTGGGCGAGACCAGCATCACCATCGACGGCCAGCGCATTCGCTCGGTGACATCGGGCGCGCCAGCGGCGGGCGCGAACGTGATCGAACTCGGCAGCTCGACCTGCCTGCCCGGCCTGATCGACAGCCACACCCACCTGACCGGCGAAACCAGCCCGACCCAGTACAGCGACCAATTTCGCTGGAACATCGCCGACTACGCGGTGCGCTCCACCGTATATGCCAGACGCACGTTGATGGCCGGCTTCACCACCGTGCGCAATGTCGGGGACAACGCCAACGAATCGGTCGCGTTGCGCAATGCGATCAATGCCGGGATCCTGGCCGGCCCACGCATCTTTACTGCTGGCACCGCGATTGGATCGACCGGTGGCCACTCTGATCCCAGCGACGGCTATCGCGCCGATTTGATGGGCGATCCGGGTGTCACCGTCGGCATCATCAACTCGCCTGAAGACGCGTGGAAAGCCGTGCGCCAGCACTACAAGAATGGCGACGACCTGATCAAGATCATGCCCTCGGGCGGCGTGCTGGACGAGAGCTCCAGTGTCGACAATGCGCAGCTCACGTTGGAAGAAATCAAGGCGATCGTCGCTGCCGCCCACGATTACGGATTCACCGTCGCCGCGCACGCGCATGGCGCCGAGGCAATTCGTCGCGCGGTGATCGGCGGCGTCGATTCAATCGAGCACGGCACCTTCATGAACGACGAGGACATGAAGCTGATGAAGGAACGCGGCACCTGGTACGTGCCGACGATCATTGCTGGCGAATACGTCGGCGAAAAGGCAAAGGTGCCCGGCTACTATCCGGCGCGCATCGCCGAGAAAGCGATGATGGTCGGCCCTGTCATCATGGCGACCGCCGGAAAGGCCTATCGCGCTGGCGTGCCGATCGCGTTTGGCACCGACGCCGCAGTCTATCCGCACGGCCAGAACGCACACGAGCTTGAACTGATGGTCAAGGCCGGCATGCCGGCAGCGTTCGTGCTGCAAACCGCGACCACGCACGCGGCCAAACTGCTCAAGCACGACAAGGACATCGGCAGCATCGAGGCCGGAAAATTCGCCGATATTGTCGCGGTTGACGGCAATCCACTCGAAAACATCAGCGTGATGACGCACGTGCGCTTCGTGATGAAGGCCGGTACGGTGTTCAAGCGCGACGGTCAGGCACTGGAGCCCTTGGCGGATGCCACACCGCAGCCGTCGATGGCTCAAGGCGCGGAATTGGATGGCTTCTGACGCAATTGATGTACCGGCTCTGATGGAAAAGCTGCTTGGGAAAGGATGCGCTCTGATTTCGAGTAGAGAAATTTGAGTGCGCTTCAATCCGTCTTCCAGTGAAACACGTCATCCACGCGCAGGCTGAACACCTGCGAGATGCGGAACGCCAGTTCCAGCGACGGCGCGTACTTGCCTGCTTCCAGCGCGATGATGGTTTGCCGGGTGACACCACACGCTTGTGCCAGCGCTTCCTGCGTCATCTCGCCGTAGTCGAAGCGCATGCGACGGATCGCGTTGCCGACCGGCGTGCCTTTCATCGCCGGTCGCGCCAGTACGACACGCCAGCCACCAGATACGACACCAGGCTGGAGGCCATCAGCATAAAAATCAGACTGTTCGCAATCATCAGTGGCGTGGCCCATTGCAGCTTGTCGACTGGTGAGAATCCGAACAGTAGAGCAAGCGCCACGATACCGACCACCAGCGCGTAGTAGGCCGATTGGCACGAACGCACCAGGATCTGGCGATCGCGTTCGTCCTCCTGCACCTGCGCATGCCAACGGCGGCGCAGCGTGCTCGAAATCACCGCCCAGGCAACCAGCAGAAGCGCCAGATTGCGACCGACTGCATTGGCATCGTGGTTGTGATAGATGCTGGAGGTCTGGCGGAAGACGTCGATGTGCAACACAAGGTACCCAATCGCCACAGCCATGAAGCCGACACCGACCCAAGCCCGCCATTCCCCCGGCGCAATGGCCGTATCGAGCTCGCCACGCGGCATCCGATGGATCGCGTACAAGGACATCCAGACCGAGGTAATCAACAACACCATTCCTGCTTGTCCGGCATCGACGCCAAGCACACGCGCTGGTCCGGCCAGCAGCAGCCAGAGTCCAATTGCCGCTACCGATATCAGTCCCGGTAGTACCCAACGACCCCGTTTCATCATGTCATCCACGGTTAACTAAATGTAATATCTAATTTACATTCTAGCAACCGAATGTCAAGTATTTTTTACATCTGGTTGGAATTGTCGATCTGCGGCACCATTGCCATGGCTTCCGCATCTCTCACGGACTTTCCACAATGACGACCACCGCCGCCAATCCCCACGTCTTCGACGCCACCGCCGCAGGCTTCGAAACGGATGTCGTGAATGCCTCGGTGCAGACACCGGTGCTGGTGGATTTCTGGGCGACGTGGTGCGGACCGTGCAAGACGCTGGGACCGATCCTGGAAAAACTCGCGGCCGATTATCACGGCGCGTTCCGGCTGGCCAAAGTCGATGTCGAGAAGGAGCAGCAACTGGCTGCGGCGTTCCAGATCAAATCAATCCCGACCGTGGTGTTGTTCAAAGATGGGCAGTTTGTTGATGGGTTTCCCGGCGCATTGCCCGAAGGCCAGTTGCGCGAGTTTCTGAGCCATCACGGCATCGTGCCGGCCGAACCAACGGCTGAAGACGAACCTGCCGCCGATGCGATCGTCGATCCTCACGAACGCGTGCATCAATTGCGATCGGCTGTCACCGCCGAACCAGCAAACGACCAGCACAAGCTCGATCTGGCGCTGGCGCTGCTCGACACCGACGGCCACGTTGAATCAGAAAAATTGCTCGATGCGCTGCCGGCCAATCTTGCGGTGGACGATCGCGTCAGCCGCGCCCGCGCAAAGCTCTCCTTCATCGCGTTGGGTCGCGATGCACCACCGCGCGAAACGCTCGAGGCCGCGATCACGGCGAATCCTGATGACCTGCGTGCCCGCCATCTGCTGGGCGTGCAATTGCTGCTCGCTGGAGAGCCGCAAGCCGCGCTGGATCAGTTTCTGGAAATGCTCAGCCGAGATCGCGGTTTCGACAATGGCCTGCCACGGAAGGTGTTAATCGATGCATTCAAGGCTATCGACGACGCCGATCTGGTCGGCACCTATCGCCGCAAGATGTCGACGTTGCTGTTCTGAAGTCGTGGCGATCGGCGAACGCTACTCGCCCTTAAAAATAGCCACGCCGCGGCTTCCGTCGGGCTTGATCCATGCGCGGTACATACCGGCGGTATTGAACGGCATTGCGATGTTGCCGTGCGCATCCAGGGCGATCGCGCCGCCGTCGCCGCCTAATCCCGGCACCAGTTTCAACACCACTTCGTCGGCCGCGACAGCGAGCGTGTCGCCGCGATAGGCGACGCGTGCGCAGATGTCGGCGGCCACGTTGAGGCGAATGTAGTACTCGCCCCATCCGGTGCCCGAGACGCCGCAGGCATCGGTGGCATAGGTGCCGGCGCCGATGATCGGTGAATCGCCGACGCGGCCCCAGCGCTTGTTGGTCATGCCGCCAGTGGAAGTTGCTGCAGCGATATGGCCGTGCGAATCCAGCGCAACCGCGCCGACAGTGCCGAAGTGTGCGGTGGGTTCGGCGGCGGCGTGCGCGGCATCTTTGGCCTTGGCTTCCTGCAACTGCTGCCAGCGCTCGTCGGTGCGAAAATAGGATGGGTCCACGAACGTCGCGCCGACGCTGTGGCCGAATGCTTCAGCGCCGTCGCCGACCAGCATCACGTGTTCGGATTTGTCCATCACCGCGCGCGCGAGCAGCACTGGATTTTTCACCGTGCGCATGCCGGCCACGGCGCCGGCTTTGCGGGTCGCGCCGTCCATGATCGAGGCATCCAGCTCGTTGATGCCATCGTGATTGAACACCGCGCCTTTGCCGGCATTGAAATGCGGATCGTTTTCCAGGACCACGACTGCGGCTTGCACCGCGTCGATCGCTTCGCCGCCGCGCGCCAACACCGCGTTGCCCGCATCCAGCGCGCGATTCATCACTGCGCGGACCGCAGCTTCCTTCTCGGGCGTCAGTTCGGCGCGGGTCATGGTGCCGGCGCCGCCATGGATTACCAGAGCGGTGCGTGCGGCGCTGGTGGACGAAGTCGAAGTCATCGACGCAGGGTCGGCCGCGAGTGCGGCAATGGGAAGCATCATGGCGAGAAAAAGGCTCCGGGACATTGCGATTATCATTATGGAATGGGAACAGCATAACCGAGCAGCCGGACTGACCGTCCGGATGACTGTCATTACTGGAACGATCGTGCGGTCTGCGCAGATGCAAAGACGCGCCGCAACCACGCAACATCGCAATGATCGTATTGACGCCGGATTCTCGCACACGCCGATGAATCGGTCGGCCTAGCATGCGGACGCAATGCGTTCGAAGCGATCGGGCAAGTGCGCCGCCGGAAGTTACGTCGCGTGTCGATCCCGTGGCTGCGCCTTCGGAAAGCGGATGCTGGCGGTGGTTCCCTTCCCGGGTGTGCTGTCCAACGTGATCGGCCAGCTAAAACGCTGCGACAGCCGCTGCACGATGTTCAGCCCGATGCCGTGTCCGCCCTGGCGCTGCTCGCCGCCGCGATAGAACGGCTCGAACGCGTTGGCCAGATCGTCGGCACCCATGCCGATGCCGGTGTCTTTCACATCGATGCGATCGCGCCCGATGTGCACCGTCACAGTGCCGCTGTCGGTGTAGTTGCAGGCGTTGCGCAGAAGGTTACCGATCAGCACGGCAAATACGCGCGGCGGCGCATGCAGCGTAAACGCCGCGCCCTCGATCAGGCGCAATTCGACCGGCTTGTTTTCCAGCAGCACGCGCGACTTCTCGATTTCGTCGAGCACGATTTCGTTGACCACGAAATCCTCGTCCGGCACGCCAGTATCTCCCTCTCGCGCCATGATCAAGAAGGCTTCGACCAGCGCCTCCATGTCGCGCACCGAATCATGGATCCGCTGCACGTTGCGCACCGCGCGCGGCGAGAGTTGTTCGTCCTGCATCAGGATGTCGCCGGCCATGCGGATCACCGTCATCGGTGTACGCAATTCGTGGCTGGCGTCGCGGGTGAAATTTCGTTCGCGCTGCACATAGGTGTCGATGCGACTGGCAAACTCATGCAACGACGAAGCCAGCACCAGCGTCTCGCCCTGGACGTCGACAGGCAATTTGGTTGGATCGAGCATGGCGGCGTCGGGGTTCTTCGGATCCCAACTCTGCACTTGGTTGGCCAACCAGATCAGCGGCGAGATCGCACGATGCGAAAAACGATAGGTGACCCACGCAATGGCATAGATCACCATTAGTACAAAGGTCAGAGGCACCGCGCCAAACCAGAATGCCAGCGCATTGACCTGCTCCTGTTTGAACACCAGGATCAGGCGACCTTTGTCCGGCTTGTCGTCGACATACACCAGCGAACCGCCCATCGCCTTGGGCAGGCTGTGGTAACCGGGCTTCAGATCACGCAAGGATTTGGGCAAGCTGGTTCCGTCGCTGCCATTGGGCAGCACGTAGCCCATCATGTTGAAGGTGTCGGGGATGTACGTCGGCCACTTCTCGCCGTGACGCTGCCAGTAATAGCTGGCCTCGTCCTGCAGCGCGCGGTTGATCAAGATGTTTTTCAGCACCACCGAAGCGACGTAGACGCCGAACATGGTCGCCAGCGAAATCGCGCCGACTTGCAAAGTAAACGCGAGCCACATCTTGCGCCGCAATCCCTTGCCGGCGCGCTCGGCGAGCAGGGTACGGGAAGTCGCGAGACCCGGCAGCTTGAATGCGGTCACGGATCAGCCAATGAACGAAGCAGCGATGGCAGGCACGAACCGAGTCAATCCTTTCGCTCAGCGTTGCGGCGGTGCATCGAGATCGGCGATGCGATAGCCGGCGCTTTGCACGGTGTGCAGAAGCGGTTTGTCGAAATCGCGATCGATTGCCTTGCGCAGGTTGTACAGATGACTGCGCAGCGTGTCCGAATCGGGCAGACCATCGCCCCAGATTTCGCGTTCGATATCGCGCCGGCTGATCACTCGCGGCGATTCGCGCATCAGGATCGACAGCAGGCGTAAGCCAATGGGAGAGAGTTGCAGCTCCTGACCTCCGCGCGTCACCCGCATGCTGGCAGTGTCGTAGACCAGATCGGCCACCTGCAGCACTTCGGCACTCACTTGGCGGCGATCGCGCCGAATCAAAGCACGCACGCGCGCCTCGAGTTCCTGGATGGCAAAGGGCTTGACCAGATAATCGTCGGCGCCAGCGCTCAGGCCAGTGACCTTGTCATCGAGCGTGTCCCGCGCGGTCAACATCAGCACCGGCGTTGACTTCTTGGTTTCCTCGCGCAGCTTGCGGCAGATTTCGATGCCGTCCATGCGCGGCAGCATCAGGTCGAGCACGATCACGTCGTAGCCATTCTCGCTAGCGAGTCGATAGCCGTCGAGCCCGTCCGTGGCGTAGTCGACGCCGAATCCTCGGCCTTCCAGATATTCGCCCACCATCTCCGAAATATTGCGGTTGTCCTCGATCAGCAGAACCAAGCCTGCGGGTTCGTCACGGCTACGCATGTCCATCTCCTGTTTGCAGCATTCCTTCAGCTTTGTGAAATTAAAACCCTTCAACCGTGGATGTTGCGTGAACAAGGGCAAGCGCGATAATTCGTGCCCCTCTCTGCGGAGCTTGTGATGCTCGCCTATCTCACTCCCATACTGTTGTTGATTGGCTCGAACGTGTTCATGACCTTCGCCTGGTATGGCCATTTGAAATACAAATCAACCGCTTTGGCGACGGTGGTTCTGGTCAGCTGGGGCATCGCGTTTTTCGAATACTGTCTGCAGGTGCCGGCCAACCGCATGGGCAGCGCCTTGTACACGACAGTGCAGCTCAAGACCATCCAGGAGATCATCACCCTGAGCGTGTTCGTCGTATTTTCCGTGCTGTATTTCGGGCAACCACTGAAGTGGAATCAGCTGGCGGGATTTGTCTTGATGGTCGGCGCCGCCTTCCTGATCTTCAAGGAATGATCGCTCCAGCAGGGCGCAATCGGCTATAGCTTGATCCGTCCAATCAGGATGTCCTTGAACATCACCCAGTCGCCAACAAATGAATACAGCGGATGGCGAAAGGTGGCCGGGCGGTTTTTTTCGAAAAAGAAGTGCCCGACCCAGGCAAACCCGTAGCCGCACAACAACGCAGCCAGCAGCAGCCAGCCGTTGCCGGTGACGATGGCTGCGCCCAGCAGGACCAACACGCCGCAACTACCGACGAAATGCAACCGGAGCGAGATCGAATTGGTGTGTTCGCCCAGATAAAACGGATAGAACTCACGAAAACTGTTGAAACGTGAACTCACGATTTCTCCTCGACCTTGGTCCGGTTCCAGTACGCATCCTGCGCATCCAGCGTCAACGAGGCAAGCGCAGCGCCGTCTGCTTGCGCAAGCTGTTCCATGCGCCGGAAGCGTCGTTCGAACTTGGCATTTGCACGGCGCAACGCGGTACCCGGATCGACCTTCGCATGCCGTGCCAGATTGGCGCAGACAAACAGCACGTCGCCGATTTCGTCCTCGATCCGCTCGTGATTTGCGCTCGACCCCGGACCGTCGACGGAGGTTGCGCGCGACTGCAATTCTGCGCGCACCTCATTGAGTTCCTCGTGTAGTTTCTCGAACACCGGGTTCACATCGGGCCAGTCGAAACCGACGGTCGCCGCACGCTGCTGCAGCTTGAGCGCGCGTTGCCATTCAGGCATTCCGCGTGTGATACCGGTGAGCACGCTGAAATCAACCTCGTCGCCACGCGCTTCGCGTTCGCGACGCTTGTGTTCGTTCCACGCGACCGTCTGCGCCTGTGCGGTGTCGACGCGATTGGATGCGTCGACGGCGAACACATGCGGATGGCGCCGCAGCATCTTGTCGCAGATTGCGGCAACGACATCGGCGAATGCGAAATGCCCGGCCTCCTCGGCCATGCGCGCATGGAACACGACCTGCAACAGCAGATCGCCGAGCTCGTCGCGCAGGTCGTGCATGTCATCGCGATCGATCGCGTCCGCGACTTCGTAGGCTTCCTCGATCGTGTAAGGAGCTATCGTCGCGAACGTCTGCTGCACATCCCACGGACACCCCGCTTGCGGGTCGCGCAAGCGAGCCATGACTTCGAGCAGGCGTGCGATGCCGTCGCTCATGCAAGCCATGCCTTGAAGTCCAGCTGCGGATCGCCCAGCGCGATGAAGTCCGGATTGAGCAGCGACTGCTTGGTGTTGTAGCGCAGCGGATTGCCGTCCAGGGTAAGCACCGCCCCACCAGCAGCTTCCAGCACGCATTGCGCAGCGGCCGCGTCCCATTCCGAGGTCGGCCCAAAACGCGGATAGACGTCGGTGCGTCCCTCAGCGATGCGACAGAACTTGAGCGATGAACCCATGCCGATGCGTTCGTGCTCGCCGATCCGATCAAGCACCGCCAGCGTGCGCGCATCCAGATGTGAGCGGCTGGCAGCGATGCGTAGCGGCGACGTGGCCGGTCGGCGTGTCTGCAATGCGATGTCTTTATTGCCATCGCGCAGGAAAGCTCCGATCCCACGCTCCGCATGCACCAGATAATCCATCGCCGGGGCGTAGACCACACCGAGCACCGGGCGATCGCCATCGACCAGCGCGATGTTGACGGTGAACTCGCCGTTTTTCTTGACGAATTCGCGCGTGCCATCCAGCGGATCGACCAACCAGTAACGCGACCACGATTGGCGCACGTCCCAGCTGATCTCCGCGGATTCCTCCGAGAGCACCGGAATTTGCGGCGTCAACGTCGCAAGGCCCGCGCAGATGATGCGATGCGCGGCCATGTCGGCCGCCGTCAGTGGCGAGTTGTCGGCCTTGGACTGAACCGAAAAATCCTGCGCATAGACAGCCATGATCGCGGCGCCGGCATCGCGGGCAATGCGGATGCATGGCTCCATCCACGCGTTCAATCCAGCCCTCCGTGACGCAACAATTCGCGCACCACAAACATCGCGGCCAGCGATCGGCCTTCCGAACAATCTTCGCGCAAGGTCAGCAAGTGCAGGCAATCCAGCCGCCACGGCACTACTTCCAGCGGCTCGGGCTCATCGCCCGGCAGGCGCTCGGGATACAGGTCGCGAGCGAGCACCAGATGGAGTTCGTGGTCCATATAGGTGGGTGCCATGCTCAGCTTGCGCAACACGCGCAGGTCGCGCGCACCGAAGCCGACCTCCTCCTTCAGTTCGCGATTCGCGGCCTCGATCGGCGTCTCGCCCGCATCCATTCGCCCTTTCGGCAGGCCCAGTTCGTACCGATGCATGCCGCAGGCGTATTCGCGCACCAGCAGGATGTGCTCAGCGTCGGGCAGCGCCGCGATCATCACCGCACCGCGTCCGCGCGATTGCAGGCGCTGGTAATTGCGGCGTTCGGCGTTGCTGAATTCCAGATCAAGTTCTTCGACTCGATAGCGGCCATCGTCGTGCTCACGGCGCGCGTGGATGTGCGGCAGTTGCAGCGGCGGCAGGTCGGGCGCGCTCCAGTCGGGTGGGGCTCCAGGGGACACGTCGCGCTTGTCGGATGGCCGATTAGCCATGGGCTGTCTTCCACCACCAGATCGCGCGCAGCTCGATCGCGCGTCCGCCATCGCCAGTCGCTTCACCAAATTGCGCGAGGCTGGTGAAGAGCCGCGGATCGCGAGCGGCAAACTGCATCCGGATGCGATACCCCGCAGCATCCATGCGCATCCAGCCGGCGACTCGAATTGGACCGCCCAGGTCGTTGATGGTGCCGGTCACCAGGCCCGCACGATCGCCGCGAAAATCCGCGCGCAGATCGCCCAGAAATATCGGTACGCGCGGTCCGGCCAGCGTGGCCTGGCGCCAGATCGCATGGCCGCGCATCAACACCGGTACGCCGCCATCGAACACGGCATGCTCCACATCAAGCTGCAGTGCGCCAATGGGATGCAATTGCTGCGCGGTGAAAAAACGCTGCAACGCGCTACCCAACAATTGCGCATGCAGTGCATCGACCTCAAGGCGACTGGATCGCTGCCGGATATGCGCTTGCACAAGCTGGTTCTTTGGTAGCTCGAAATGCAGTTGCGCCGACAGCACGCCGCGCCACGCCACGCGCGGATCGACCTGCCACTGCATGCCACCCATCGCGGTATCGCCCCACCAAGTCCGCCTCGCACTGCCTTTCCACAGGCTGCCCTGCGCGCCCTGTATTGCGAGCGGGTCGATGCGATCGCGCAACAGGGTCAGGGCGAAACCCGCCGGAACATGCAGCAACAGCCAGCCGGCGACCACCGACAGCGCCAACAAACCGCAGATCGCCAGCAACGCGCCGTGCCATCGCCGCGAATGCCAGGATGATCGACGCGCAGCTGCAGGAGCGCGCTGCACAGTGGCGGCACACGCATGGACAGACGCAGGCGGGATGGCGATGATGGCGTTCAAGAGACTCGACCGGATTCAGGCGCGATGGTAGCAGAGGCATCACCGACGACTGATCGCAATACGCACTGGCGCGCGCGCGATCTCGCTGCGTTGTGGCATCCGTGCACGCAGATGCGCGACCACGCAGATGCCGCACCACAAATACCGTTGTTGCCGATCCGCAGCGCGCTCGGAGCGTGGCTGACCGACATGAATGGTGCGCGCTATCTGGACGCGATCAGTAGTTGGTGGACCTGCCTGTTCGGTCATCGCGACCCGCGCCTGGTCGCTGCGCTCAAGCAGCAACTGGATGAACTCGATCATGTGCTGCTGGCCGGCTTTGGTCACGAGCCGGCGATCGTATTGGCCGAAGCGTTGTTGGCCGTCGCCCCGCCGGGTCTTGCGAAAGTGTTCTATGCCGACAATGGCTCGGCCGCGGTGGAAGTCGCGTTGAAGATGAGCTTCCATTGGCATCGCAATCGCGCCGCAGATGCGGGCAACGCAACGCAGCGCACGCGCTTTATCGCGCTGAGCGGCGGTTATCACGGCGAAACGTTGGGCGCGCTGTCAGTCACCGATGTCGCGCTGTATCGCGATACCTACGATCCGTTGTTGATGCGCCCATTGCTTGCGCCATCGCCCGACAGCTTTCTGCACCAGTCTGGCGAGAACGCCGAAAGCTGCGCGCTGCGTGCAGCCGAAGGCTTGCGCGAAATAATGGAGCGCGACGGCGAGAGCGTTGCTGCGCTGATCCTTGAACCACTGGTGCAGTGCGCCGGCGGCATGCGCATGCACCATCCACGGTACCTCACCGAGGCACGGCGCTTATGCACCGAGCACGGCGTGCATCTGATCGCCGACGAGATCGCTGTGGGTTTCGGTCGCAGCGGCACATTGTTCGCCTGCGAACAGGCCTGTGACGCTGCGGGTGTTGCACACGGCGTCACACCCGATTTCCTGTTGCTGTCCAAGGGCCTGACCGGCGGCATGTTGCCGCTGTCGGCGGTGCTGACCACGCAGGCGATTTTTGACGGGTTCTACGCCGAGCACGCCGCGCAACGCGCGTTCCTGCATTCGCACAGCTACACCGGCAATCCGCTTGCGTGCAGCACGGCGCTGGCAGTGTTGCAGACGTTTGCGGCCGAACCGGTCCTGCAACGCAACAATCGTACCGCGCAACGCATGGGCGAGCGTGCGGCGAAATTCATTGGGCACCCGCATGTCTCCGATGTGCGGCAGACCGGCATGATCGTCGCCATTGAACTGGCGGACGACCCCTCCAGCAGTCGCGCGTTTTCGGCTGGAGAACGCCGCGGACTGCGCGCGTACCGGCACGCCCTTTCGCGCGGCGTGTTGCTGCGGCCGCTGGGCGACGTGCTGTACTGGATGCCGCCTTATTGCATCGGCGACGAAGAGATCGACCTACTGGCAAACGTGACTGCCGAATCCATCGAACAGGCGACACGATGAAAGGAGTTGGCAAACGCATCAGTCGCATCCACGTTGACGCCCTACTGACGCGCGGACAACGGATTGCGTTGCCGCCAGACGCCAGCGGCCACCTCCTGCGCGTGTTGCGGATGGACGTTGGCGATCGTTGTGTCCTGTTCAATGGCGATGGCCACGACTACGCGGCAACCTTGATCGCCGCCGAGCGCAAGATCGCGGAAGTTGAGATCGTCGATGCAGAGCTGGCTGGCCACGAATCGCCGTTGCAAATTTGCTTGCTACAAGCGCTCGCTCGCGGCGAGAAAATGGATTGGATCATCCAGAAGGCGGTCGAGCTGGGCGTTACCGCGATTGCACCGGTGATCAGCGAACGCACCGAGGTGAAGCTCGATGGCGAGCGCGCTGAGAAGCGTCGCGCGCATTGGCGCGCAGTCGCGATAGCGGCGTGCGAACAAAGCGGTCGCGCGCGGGTTCCGGAGATTAGCGAACCGCAGCCGCTAAATCAGTGCGTTTCGGTTGCGCGTAGTGGAGTTTTACGACTGGCACTGCAACCCGGCGCTGCGAGCGGACTGCGCGACCTACAACTGTTCGGGGTTGCTGCGATCGAACTCGCAGTGGGGCCGGAAGGCGGCTGGTCCACGCGCGACCTCGGCACTCTAATTGCCGCCGGCTTCAAGCCAGTGCGACTAGGCCCGCGTGTCATGCGCACGGAAACCGCCGGCGTTGCGGCGATTGCGGCACTCCAAGGGATTGCGGGCGACTTGGGTTGAGCGACTCGGAACGGTCGTTGCCGGGATGAATCCGGTCAGTTTTTGGGGGCCGATGCGAGCGCGTTGGCCAATTTTTGCTCGATTTCGGGCAAGTCAGGAACCACCGCATCATCGTCGTTAAACAGCACGTTCGCGTGCACGCCTGGCGCTCGTTTGCGCTGTACGCCGGATTCCTGCAGGGCCGCAGGCGAGACCGTCACCAGGCGCGGAAAGCCCTGCGTCAGCACCGCAAAATAGGGCATGCCCGCATGACCACCGGTGGCCTTGATGACCGCGACCTTGGCGCCGAGTTCTGATTCGGCGTCGGCCCAGCCGGCCATTCGCGAAAACGAAATGATCGGCAACTGCCAGCCGTGCCAGCGCGAGCGGCCCAGCAGCCAAGCCGGGGCGTCAGCCACCGGCGCGGGTTCGGAGAAGGTGATCACCTCGGCGATCAGCGCGTTGGGCAGCAGCAGTCGGCCACCGGTCACGCCGATCAGTACGCCGCGGATGTCATGGGCGAGTTGCGCGTTCATGCGTTTGATTCCATCGTCATTCGGTGGCAGACGCCCAATGGCTGGCGGCCAATGCCGCGAGGTCGGTGGGTGTACCCGCAGCCACGCCGCGAGCATGAAGCGCCGCAGCCGATACGGCATCGAAACAGGAGTCCGGGTTTTGCACGCGCACTTCACCGCCGCGCCCGTGATGCGCAGCGGCCACGCCGACCACGGTGCCGTCGGCGCCGCTGAGCACCAGAGCGATGCTGTTGGTTTCTTTCAACGCTGACTCCAGTGCGGCACCGATGCCACCATCGCATTGGGTGAACCACCAGCCGTCTACATCGTGTTCGACTCCAACTGCAGGCGTCATTACCGCGACCGAACCAGGCCGCGCCAGTTCGCCCGGTCGAGCCAGGTAAACCGGTAACGCGCTGGCCTTGCCCAACTGCTGGGCAAGACGGTCGTGCTTACCGGCGTCCAAGTGCTGCCACAGCAGGACCGGCACCGGCAACGATGTCGGCAGGGCAGCAAGCAACTGACGCACGGCGTCCGGGCCGCCGAGGCCGCCTACAATCGCCAATGCGCCGCCGATATCGGTTTGGGCCGTGCTTCCCGCCGCTTCGGCGCTGATCGGTTCCAGCTCGTAATCGGAGACATCGCCGGTAACATCGGGCACGCTTGCCGACCTTTCCGGCGACACGGCAGGCAAGTCATTCAGCGGGGCGAGTTCCAGATTCAGCCCCGACTTGGCAGCAGCGGCGGGCTTCTCCGCGGTCTCGACAACGTCCCTGCCACTGTCATTGACCGGTGCGATATCGACATTCGCGTCTGCATCGGCTCGCAACAAATCATCCAGCGCCGGGGCGGCCTGCATTTCTTCGCTGCGGTCACGCTGCTGCTCGGCGTCGAACTGCGCGGAAAGCTCGGCGAACGCGTCATCATTGGTGGCCCCATCAGCATCGTCGAGCGAAAACGCATTGACTCCGGATTCGTCGGACTGCCCAGAGCCGGAAAAGCTGTCGGAGTCGCTCGTGTCGCCCGTGTCCAGTTGCAGCTTGTCGTCGTCGAATGGGTCGGCACTCGAATGCGAGGATGCATCGTCACTCGGATCGGAACTGAAATCCGGATGATCCTTAAGTGCTGCATCCTGTGCGCTGGATTCGTCACGGGCTGCGCCCTCGACAAGCTCCGCACCGGGCAAGCCCAGGCGTTCGGCACTTGCATCCACAGGAGGCAACACATCCTGCCGCCCCAGCACCTTGGCCGCGAGGTGGCGCGCCCAGCGCGCGAGGTCCCAGCCACTGAGATGCTTGGACACATCCGCATCATCGAAGACGGCGCGGATGCCACCATCGTCGAACAGATCCTGCCAGCGATCCATGCTGGCCGCGTCGGTGCGTTCGTCCATGCTGACCAGGAACACCGTGGGTTGCTGCGCTCGAATCTGATCAGGATCGAGCTGATCAAAGTCACCAATCGCCAGCGGTTCTACCCCGATTTCCTGCAACGCACGCGCAAGTTGCTGCTGCGCATCGCCGCTGCGACCGAGCACCACCACCCGTTCGGCCGACTCAAGCATCCTGTTGCTCCACGTCCAGCAAGTCGTACACGTTGCGCATCAGTTCCGACTCCTGGTACGGCTTGCCAAGATAGCGGTTGACGCCGATTTCGAACGCCCGCTGGCGATGCTTCTCGCCGGTGCGCGAGGTGATCATCACGATCGGCACGTCGCGCAGGCGAGCGTCGTTGCGCATGTGCGTGGCAAGCTCGTAACCGTCCATGCGCGGCATCTCGACGTCCAACAACATCAGGTCGGGGATGCGCTCGACCATCTTCTCGATCGCGTCGATGCCATCCTTTGCCGCCATGACTTCCATGTTGTTGCGTTCGAGCACGCGGCTGGTGACCTTGCGCATGGTGATCGAGTCATCCACCACCATGACCAGCGGCACGCGACGCACTTCCTGCTCGATGGCGACATGTACCTCGCCCGGCTCGAGGCTGAGCTGACGCCGCACCAGCGGCACGACATCGAGGATGACCATCACCCCGCCGTCGCCCATGATGGTCGCGCCGAAGATGCCCGGCACCGAACTCACCTGCGGACCGACCGGCTTGACCACGATCTCGCGGCTGCCCTGCACTTCGTCGACGCAGATAGCGGTGCGCTGGTCGCCAGAGCGCGACAACAGCAATGGCATCTGCAAACTGCCCTTGGCCACGGCCGGGCCATGCCCCAGCAGTCTGCCCAGGTCGTGAATCACGTAATCCTCGCCGGCGTACTGGTACACCGGATGCCCGCTGGCCAGTTGCGCTTCCAGTTCCGCGCGGGCGATGCGGCCCACGCCTTGCACCGAGGAGATCGGCACCGCAAAGCTTGTTTCGCCGATCTTAACCAGCGCCGCCTGGGTTACCGCGAGCGTAAATGGAAGGCGGATGGTGAAGCGGCTGCCCTGGTCGGGTGTCGAATCCAGCTGCAGGCTGCCGCCGAGCTGGCGAATCTCGTTGTGGACCACGTCCATGCCGACGCCACGACCGGCAAGGCGGCTGACCGTAGGCGAGGTCGAGAAGCCACTTTCCAGGATGAAGGCGTACAACGCGGCGTCAGTGACCTTGGCATCGGGCTTGAGCAGGCCACGCTCGATCGCCTTGGCGCGAATCGCATCGCGATGCAGGCCGCGGCCGTCATCGGACACCACCATCACCACTTCCGATCCCTCGCGGCGCACGCTGATGGTGACCGTACCCTCAACGTCCTTGTTGTGTTCGCGGCGATCGGCCGGCGCTTCCAGCCCGTGAACCACCGAGTTGCGAAGCATGTGCTCCAGCGGCGCAGTCATGCGGTCGAGCACGTTGCGATCCATCTCGCCCTGCGAGCCTTCCACTTTCAACTGCACCTGCTTGCCGGTTTCCATCGCCGACTGGCGCACGACGCGGCGCAGACGCGGAACCAGTGCATCGAACGGCACCATTCGCGTGCGCATGAGGCCCTCCTGCAAATCCGACGAGACCCGCGACTGTTGCAGCAGCAAGGTCTCGTACTGACTGGTGATGTCGTCGAGTGACCCTTGCAGGCTGACGATGTCGGCTGCGGTTTCCGACAACGCGCGCGTAAGTTGTTGCTGGGTAGAGAAGCGATCGAGTTCGAGCGGATCGAATCCGCGTTGGTCATCGACATCGGCACGCTGGTAGCGCGCGCTGATCTGGGCTTCGGTTTCAATCTCAAGCTTGCGCAGCTGATCGCGCAGACGCGTGCTGGTGATGTCCATTTCCACGAGGTAGGTGCGGAATCCGCCCAGCTGCTGCTCCAGGCGCGCGCGATAGATCGCGACTTCGCCGGCGTAGTTGACCAGGCGGTCGAGTAGGTCGGCCCGAATACGCACCTGCTCCTGTGGCGCACGCGTGCCGACTTCGTCCTCGTCGTCGAACCCGGCTTCCACCGGCGCCGACAGTGGCTTGAGAGCCGCTGCGGCGCGCGCGAGCTTGCTCGGCGCCGCGTCGGCGCTGACCGAGTCTTCGACGGCCTGCGCTTCGGGCGCTGCGACGGCGGACGGCGCTTCGGCGGCCAGTTGCTGACCGTGCGCCAATGCCGTGAACTCGGCGATCATGCGTTCTGGCAACGCCACGGCCTGGCGTTGCTGGACGCGACCGAGCATACCGTGCAGGCGATCGAATCCACGCTCGAGCGCGCTCACGCTGCCACCCTCGATCTCGATCCGATTTTCGGCGGCTGCTTCCAGCACCGATTCCATCGCATGGGCCAACTCGCCCATCGACATCATGCCGGCCATGCGCGCGCCGCCCTTGAGCGTATGCAGGTCGCGCTGGAGCCCGGCCACCGGCTCGCGATCGGTCGGCGCATCGCGCAGACGGCTTAGCAAGGCGTCGGAATGATCGAGGATGTCAGAGCACTCCTCGATGAAGATGTCGAGCAACTCCGGATCGATGTCCGTGAGATCAAGCGCTTCGTTCGGATCGATGTCCGCCACAGTTGCCATGAAATCGGCGGCTGCAGGTTCTGGCGTGACCGGCTGCTTGCCGCGACCCTTGCGCTTGCCCGGGCGGGCTTCTGCGGCTTGTTCGGCCGCGATCTGTTCGGCCGCAGCCTGCTCGGCGGCGACCTGCATGGCCTCGGTTGCTGCGGCTGCAGCTCGCTCGGCGTCGGCTTGCTCCGCAGCCATTCGGGCCGCTTCCATCTGGTCCAGCGCGATACGCTCGGCTTCGGCCTGCTCGGCAGCCAAGCGCTCGGTCTCCGCCTGCTCTGCAGCAATGCGGTCGGCTTCGGCTTGATCGGCAGAAACCCGTTCGGCTTCGGCTTGCTCTGCAGCAATGCGGTCGGATTCGGTTCGCTCGGCCTCGGCCTTTTCGGCCGAAATGCGTTCGACTTCGGCCTGCTCCGCCGCGACACGTTCTGCCTCGGCTTGGTCGGCTTCGGCCTGCGCTTGCGCCGCCACACGATCGTTCTCAGCGTATTCGGCTTCGAGTAGTTCGTATTCCAGCCGCTCGGCTTCGAGTCGTTCGGCTTCGGCACGCTCGGCGTCGCTGAACTCGACCGCTTCCGGCGCTTCGTCGAGCAGCTCGCCGCTAACCACCGCTTCTTGCTCGGCCGCCAGGCGCTCGGCTTCGAACTGATCTGCTGCCGCGCGTTCGGCTTCTGCGCGTTCGACTTCTTCTGCGGCAATCCGATCCGTCTCGGCTTGCTCGGCGGCAACTCGCTCGGACTCTTGGGCTGCATTGAGCTCGGCTTCGGCCAGCTCGGCTGCGACTTGCTCCGCTGCCAGTTGTTCGGCGGCAATGCGTGCGAGTTCTTCGGCTGCAATGCGTTCGGACTCGGCCTGCTCTGCTGCCAGTTGCTCGGCTGCAATGCGCTCGGCGTCGGCCTGCTCTGCCGCCAGTTGCTCGGCTGCGATGCGCTCGGCGTCGGCCTGCTCTGTTGCCAGTTGCTCGGCTGCAATTCGTTCGGCATCTGCCGACTCTGTCTCGGACGATTCCGCTCCAACAGTCTCGTCCTCCAAATGCATCGGCAGCAGCGGAGAACTGGGTTCGGGCAAGCTCTCGCGCAACGTGATCGCGCGGGCGATCAAATCGTCCTGCGGCGCGATCATCGGCTGCGGACGCTCCAGCGCCTCCAGCACCTCGAGTACCGCGATCGCGACGTCGCTCATCAGGCCGACGCCATCGGCTGAGGCGTTCTCGCCATTGGCAATCAGGCGCCGCACATATCCTTCGGTCGGGGTCAGCAGATCGGTGATGACCGGCACTTCGGTCATCGCGAACGCGCCATTCATGGTGTGGATGGCACGCATCAACACGTCGCTGGCTGGCCGCGGCGAAACCACCGCGGTATCGACCCAATCCTGCACGGTCAACAGATGCGTTCCAACTTCGACGCGCAGAATTTCCAGCAGCATCGGTTCGACCGTGGCCGGCAAACCTGCCGCTTCTGCCGCCACGGGTTCGGCAGCGACCTGCTCCAGGATGGCAGGCTCGGCGGCCGATTCCTCTGGCACAGCAGACTCGGGTTCGAACACGCGAGCAGCCGGGACGAAGTGTACTTCCTCGCCCGCCGCAACACGGTCTGCGATGTCCTTCATCGCCTCAAGGTCGGTTTCAATGCGGCCTTGTCCGGTCAGCGCGAGATGCAATTGCGGCAGCACATCGGCCGCCTGCTGGACGATGTCGAGGACCGCATCAGTGACTGGACGCGTTCCGTCCAGCACGCGATTGAGCATTGTTTCGATCTTCCAGCTAAATTCGCCCAAGGTCAGCGCACCAACCAAGCGACCGCTGCCCTTGAGTGTGTGGAACACGCGACGAACCGGACGCACCAAATCATTTTTGTGCGGCGATGCACGCCATTCCACCAGCATGCCGCGCAGGTTGCCGATTTCCTCCTCGAATTCCTCGAGGAACACTTCGCGAATCTCGTCGTCGATATCGTCGCCGCCCGCCTCGAACCCGACCGGTCCGTAAGCAATCGCTCCGCTGCTGGCGGGCGCGACCGTCTGGACCGCTGTTGGTTGGGCCACGTCGGCCTGCAACATCTCCATTGGCGTGCCAATCTGCTCGGCATCCACGCTGGCATCGTCGAGAGCGCTGACAGTCTCGAGTTCGTGCTTAATGGGCGCTTCGGAGCCGGCCACCGGCTCGGGTTGCAACAGCGCCTGCTCAACGGCTTGCGGCACTGGCCAGTAACCCAAGGCGGCCAGGCCCGCTTCGGCCAGTTCGAGAATGCGTTCGCGCTGCGGTCGATGATCGCGCAGCGCCTCAAGGAAATATTCCAGACTCGCCAGAGCATCGGCCAAGCGGTCCATCTGCAGCGCATCGGGCACGCGCCGATGGCGCAATAACTCGTAGCGGGTGAACACGTCCAGCGCGTGCAACTGCGCCGAGGCGCGCGGCAGGTCCAGAATCTTCATCGCGCCAGCAACTTCGGCTAGCAGGCGCGGGACGTCATGCAACTGGGCGTGATCCCAGCCGGCTTCGATGAAGCCGACGAAACACTGTCGTGCCTGCACAAAATTGGCGACTGACTCATTGATCAGGGCGTGCATCGCCTGTTCGGATTCGTGCGCCGGCATTGCGGTGTCGGTACCATCGGATGCCTGCGCCGGTTGCCCTAGGCGCGAGACCTGATCGTCCAGCGACGCCTCGACGTACAGCAGAGCACCGGCAATGTCGAGCAAGGTTGTTTCGTCGCCCTGGCGCTCGCCACCGACGATCGCTTGGATCGCGCTGCGCTGATCCTGGACCACGCGACGCGGAACACCCAAGCCCAGCATACCCAAGGTGTCGGCGATCGATCCCAGCGCTTCGGCCTGCGGCGCGAGATTGGCGACTGCGGCATCGGGCGTGCGCAGAT
Source organism: Lysobacterales bacterium (assembly GCA_038216155.1). Lineage (GTDB taxonomy): Bacteria > Pseudomonadota > Gammaproteobacteria > Xanthomonadales > Xanthomonadaceae > SZAS-103. The sequence continues at coordinate 6,575 of JBBQQH010000017.1, read as the reverse complement.
GCAGGTCGAGCGCTTCCTTCACCCGCAGCAAGTCTTCCTTGATGCCGGCCGAGACCGTGTCCAGCAACTCGCGGTTGTGACCGGACAGGCTGCCGCGTGCGTGTTCGATTTCTGCCTCGTTGGGCTGTTGTGCTTCCAGCCCGAACACCTCGCGAATCTCGCCGATGCGACCATGGTCGGTTGGCGCGTGCGCGACGTAATACAACAGCGTGCGGATCAACTCGGAGGGCGGCGTGGTCAGGAACGCATCTTCGCCTTCATCGGCCAGCCGCTTGATTTCGCGCTCTATGCGAGAGAGTGCCTGCTTGAGCGGCTTGGATGCTGAGAACGCACCTTCGCGCAACGCATCCAAGGTGCCAGCGGCAACCCAGAACAGCTTGCGCGGCGGTTCGCTCTGGGTCAGCGCGACGAGCTGCGTGCAGACATCGGCCAGCGCCGAAATGGTGTCGGGATTGTCGTCATCACGCAGCCACTGCAACAGAGCTCCCTGATACGACTCGCGTAAACCCTCAATCTGATCCTGGCGCTGCGCTTCGCCTTGCGGCGCCAGCGGCCCGCGCGCCGACGGCGGCAACGGACGCGAAAGATCAGCGCTGAACAGCACACTTTCGGGCACCTGCTTCTCGCCACGCGCCGAACGCAAATCATTGAGCAATGGCAACAATACGACCGGAATATCCTTGTGCCCGGATTGCAGCCGTTCCAGATAGTCGGGCAACTGCATGGTGCCGCGCATCAGCGCGCCGTAGGCCTCGTCGCGATTCTCCACCCGCATCTCGAGCAGGGCCTGCGCGAGTTGCTCCATTTCCTCGGCCACCATCGCCGCGCCGTACAGCTCGACCATCCGCAACACGCCCTGCACTTGATGCAAGTCGGCGGCGCACGCCTGCATCTGGGCGCGATCGCCACCGTCCTCGGCGTGCGCTTCCAACGCCATGCGGGCGCGCTTGAGCGTCTCGTCGAGCTCGGGCTTGACCCAGCTCAGGGTGGTGAAATTGACGTCTTGTTGCAGCCTCATCCCGAAATCCTGTCAGCGCGCAAGCGCAGTTGGAACGCATCGGCGACCCCGCGCACTAGCGCGCAGACGCAATCGACACGGGCACGAATCATGGCGCGAGATCTTCCGCAAACCCTTTCCGGTCAGCCTGGCAGCTTGAAGTCGGCAACCGAGCGACGCAGGTTGGCCGCCAACTGCGCCAGATTTCCGATCGACTCGGCAGTCTGATTGGCGCCGTGCGAGGTTTGCGAGGTGATCTCTTGAATCGAGTTCATGGTGTTGGTGATATCGGTCGCCGCGGTGGACTGCTGCTGCGCGGCCGAGGAGATGCCTTGAATCAATCCGGCCAGATCGGTAGAGACCTTTTCGATCTCGCCCAGCGCAAGGCCGGCGTCCTCGGCAAGCCGCGCACCCGAGACCACCTCGGCGGTGGTCTGTTCCATCGAGTTCACTGCTTCATTGGTATCGGACTGAATTGTCTGCACCAGCGTTTCGATGCGCTTGGTCGCATTGGATGCGCGTTCGGCCAGTCGCTGCACTTCGTCGGCCACGACCGCGAAGCCGCGACCTGCTTCACCGGCGGATGCGGCCTGGATGGCGGCGTTTAGCGCGAGGATGTTGGTTTGCTCGGAGATATCATTGATCAGCTCGACGATTGAACCGATTTCCTGCGACGATTCGCCCAAGCGCTTGATGCGCTTGGAGGTTTCCTGAATCTGGTCGCGAATGCTGTCCATGCCCTGGATGGTCTGCCGCACCACGTCGGCGCCCTTGGCCGCGATCTGCACAGATCGTTGCGCCACGGTGGCTGACTCGGCGGAGTTTTTCGACACCGCGTCGATCGAGTTCGCCATTTCGCTGATCTTGTCGGAAGCCGTGTTGATCTGCTGTGCCTGCGCCTCGGCCGCCTCGGCCAGATGCATCGCGGTGGCCTGGGTTTCCTGCGAGGCCGCAGCAACTTGCACCGCGGTCTCGTTAATGGTGGTGACCAGGTTGCGCAGTTCCTCGACGGCGAGGTTGATCGAATCGGCGATGGCGCCGGTGATGTCCTCGGTGACGGTTGCGCGGACGGTCAGGTCGCCCTCGGCCAGCGAGCCGGTTTCATTCAGCAGGCGCATGATCGCCTCCTGATTCCGCTGGCTGTCTTCCTGCGACTTCTCGAAACGACGACGCTGATCGCGGTATAGCGTGAACAGCAAGCCGCCAATGCCGAGCAGGCCGATGATGCCGGAGATCGCGCCGACATACAGACTGGGGAAGATGCGACGCAAGTTGAGCGATCCGAACGAGTCGTATAGCGACTTGGAATCGGCCAATAGCTTGGGCGAGGCCTCCGAAATCTTCGCCTCAGCCGCCTGCACCGCGGCCAGCTGATCGGCCGACTTCTGCACGGTGGCCAGCGCCTGCTGCGCCGGGCCGTTGAGCTTGGTCACCTGACCCAGCGAAGCCACAGCACCAGCGCCGTTAAGCCGGGTCAGACCTAGGCCCGCATCACCTTCCTGCAAGCCCTTGAGCACTTGGTTGAACAAGGTGGCGTCGCGGTTGATCGCATCGGCAGCCGCCGCAGCGCCGGCACCACCGGTGCGCAGCACGTTCACGTTGCGCGACAGGCGATCGGCTAGCACGCTCTCACGCATGGTCATCGAGACCTGCTGCACTGGCGCCCCGCCGTCGGACATTGCACGTACGACTTCGTCAATACGCGATTGCAGGTTCGGCACCGACTGCGCGAACGCAGCCGCATTCTGCGCGATCGACAGGACCTGCTGCTCGTTGCGAATAATCACGTCGGCATTCTGTGCCATCGGATCCCAGTCCTCGGAGACCTTCCCGAGCGGACCGCTGACGCCCGCGGAGTCACGATAACCCTTCGTCAGCGCGCCACCGTCTTGCAAGGTCTTGACGTTTTCGTCGATCGCAGCACGTGTGGTCTTGAGCTTGGCGAATGCGTCCTGGTCACCGTTGACGGCGTCCTTGGCGTACACCGCCAACTGCTGCGAGAGCACCTGGATGTCGGCCACCCGCGATCGCGCAGAGGTTTCCTGCGAGTTCAAGATGGTCGAGTAAATGAAGTTCGCACCGAACACGGCCAGACCGCCCAGCACGATCACGATCCAGATGTTGGTGCCCCAGTTGCTGGCGCGACCGACAAGTCCCCCGGTTACATTGCTCATGACTCGACCTCGATTTGCGTGGCTGCGACGATAAGATTACGAATGACGGCCTACACCGCCGCCTGTCTGAATTCTGGTGTACGAACCAGAGTGGCCATGCTGAACACACCCCAGTCCATGTCGCCAACCCGATACGCCTGCTTGACGAAATGACCGTAGCGACCCGCTTCGGTGTCGGCCTCGGCGTCTGCTTTTTGTGAATCGTTGAAACTGCGCTGGCCGAACAATTCGTCGATCAGCACCGCAACATTGCCGCCGGCCTGACGGACCACCATGATCCGCTGCGCCTCGTGGATCACGGTGCGCTCACCTTCCAGGAACTGCTTGAGGTCGACCACCGGCAGCAAGGTGCCGCGGACGTTGGCCACACCCAACATCCAGGCTTGCGCACCAGGAACGTGGGTGACCTGCGGCATGCTCAGAATTTCGACGACCTCGTCGAACGACGCGGCCAGGCGGCGATTGCCCAGACGGAAGCCGACGCCGCGCCAATGACCCGGTGCATCGGATTGCTCGGGCAGGCCGGCGACGTGCGCCAGGCTCAACCGCTCGTACTCACCCAACAACTCGAATGCCGGCGTGCGCGGCTCGTTGGATGCGTCTTCATCCGCCTCCGGCTCCGGCTCCGGCTGCAACTGGGGCTCAGGCTCGGCCGCGGGCGCGAATTCGACGACTTCGGGTTCCGATTCGGTTTCCGCTGCTGGCTGATCGTCCGCTGCAGCGACGGAATCCTCGGCAGCGGATTGAGGCTCAGGTTCGGCTGCAGCTGCTTGCTGGCGACTTTTGCCTTTACCGCGATGCTTGCCTCGCTTGCCGGCGGCAGGGGGGGCATCATCGCTGACGGTGCTCTCTGCGGATACGTCACCGTCGGCATCAACGACAACCAGGTCTTCGCTCGCTACTTCGGCCGTTGCAACACTCAATTCGGCGTCGCTGAAGATCGCCGACGCGTTATTGCCGTCGGCCGCGCCATCCGCAATTGCGTCGGCTGCGACAGAATTCTCGCTGGTGGACCCCTCAATGCTTGCGTTGCTCGCCGCAGATTCGTCTACAGCCGACACGGCCAGATTTGTTGTGTCGTCACTGGACGATTGCGCGCTGTCCACGCCTGCATCGGTTGCCGTTGCGTCGCTTACCGCACCGTTGCCGGCGACAGCCTCGTTGCCGCCCTTGTCGGCGGCTGGTTTCTTGTTCTTGTTGCGACGAGACTTGGCCATGGCTTCAAGCGGTTCCGAGCAGCGTGTTGATACGGTTGATCAGATCGGTTTCGACCGGCGGCTTGACCATGTAGTCCTTGGCGCCCTGACGCATGCCCCAAACGCGATCGGTCTCCATGCCTTTGGTACTGACGATGATCACCGGTATGTGGCTGGTGGTGTCGCCTCGACTGAGTGCACGGGTCGCCTGAAAGCCGTTCATGCCGGGCAGGATCACATCCATCAGCACCAGATCAGGCAGCTCGCGGCGGACCAGCGCAACCCCATCTTCGGCGCTGCCAGCGTGGATCACGTCATGACCATGGCGACGCAGCATCTCCGTGAACACCGCAGTGTCGGTGAGAGAGTCTTCGATGATCGCGATGCGAGCCATGATATTTTTCCCCTGTGCAGCTCAATCCGTGACGCCTGCCGCCGATCGGCGACAACGTTGCCGTTATCCGTTGGGTACGTGTGTGCGTATCGCCGAGAGCAATTCCTCCCGAGTAAATGGTTTGGTCAAGTACTGCTCGGATCCGACGATGCGGCCGCGCGCCTTGTCGAACAGGCCATCCTTGGAGGACAGCATAATCACAGGCGTGGACTTGAAACTCTGGTGATTCTTGATCAGCGCGCAGGTCTGGTAGCCGTCCAGCCGCGGCATCATGATGTCGACGAAGATGATCTGTGGCTGGTGGTCGGCGATCTTGGCCAGCGCCTCATAGCCATCGCTCGCGGTGACCACGTTATAGCCTTCCCGCTTGAGCAGGGTTTCGGCCGTGCGCCGGATGGTCTTCGAATCATCGATGACCATGACCTTCAGCCCTTGGGCTGCGCCAGCGTCGCTTGCTTCATCCATCAGACTCTCCCCTGTCGCTGCGGGTGCTTGGTCGCGTTCGACGCCCGCGTGTCAGTCCCTTATATCTCAGTCAGCCGCCAGACTGTCAAGCTCTATCAAGGAATTACGCGACCAATCGCACGGAATGCATCGATTTGGCCGGTATTCTGCGCAAGCTGATCGGCGCTTTGCCCCTGCTACCATGCATTCACTCCCGGAGGGCCGCATGCCGCTGGACATTGCCGTGGTGATGGATCCGATCGGATCGATCAAGACCGCCAAAGACTCCACCTTCGCCATGCTGCTGGAGGCACAGCGGCGTGGGCATCGCCTGCATTACGTGATGCCGGGCGGCTTGGGACTGCGTGACAACCACCCGATCGCGCGCTGCGCCCCACTCCAGGTTGTCGAGCATCCGCAAAGTTGGCACACGCTGGGCGAATTCGTGCAAATCGAAATGGCCGGGCTCGACGTCGTGCTGATGCGCACTGACCCACCGGTGGATGCGTCCTATATTCACGACACTCAGATCCTGTCACTGGCCCAGCGCGCGGGTGTGCTGGTGGTCAACGATCCGCAGGGTTTGCGCGATCTCAATGAAAAGCTCGCCGCGTTCGAGTTTCCACAATGCTGCCCGCCGACGCTGGTTTCGCGCGATGCCGCGCAGCTCAGGGAGTTCATAGCGGCGCAAGGCGAGGCGGTGCTCAAGCCGCTGGACGGCATGGGCGGACGCTCGATCTTTCGCGCCAGCAATGAGGATCCCAATCTCAATGTGATCCTGGAAACATTGATCGGCGCAACGCACGTGCATGCGGGCCAACTGGTGATGGCGCAGCGTTACCTGCCGGAGATTCGCGATGGCGACAAACGCATTCTGCTGATCGATGGCGAACCGGTGCCGTATTGCCTGGCGCGCATTCCGCAAGGCCGCGAGTTTCGCGGCAACCTCGCCGCCGGCGGTCGCGGTGAGGGCCGTCCGTTGTCCGAGCGCGATTATTGGATCGCCGCGCAGGTCGGTCCGGAGCTCAAGCGACGCGGCATGATCTTCGTCGGTCTGGATGTGATCGGCGACTGGCTGACCGAGGTCAATGTCACCAGCCCCACCTGCATTCGCGAACTCGACACCCAGTTTGGATTGAACATCGCCGGCTTGCTGTTCGATGCCATCGAGAAGCGTCGAGGCGCATCGCCGCGCGCATGAGTGCAGGTTCTGCCGCGATGCCGGAACACTCGCGTCCGCCTGCCAATGGCGTACGCAACATGAGTCCGCGAAAAATTGGATCAGGCGATCGCCTGACCGCGACGCTGGCACTGGCCCTGATCGTCCACGGCGTGCTGATCCTCGGCATCGGGTTCAGTCGCGACGATCC
>JBBQQH010000016.1:0-58600 GCA_038216155.1 Lysobacterales bacterium | reverse complement strand
CTGATTCCGCAGGGCGTGCATGTCACGATCACCCGCGACTACGGCCAGACCGCTACTGACAAAGCGGTGAAGCTGATCGAGAAGCTGGCGTTCGCGACCGGTTCGGTGGTGCTGCTGGTGCTGTTCGCGCTCGGCTGGCGTGAGGCCATCGTGGTTGGCAGCGCGGTGGTGCTGACCTTGGCGGTCACGCTGTTCGCATCGTGGGCGATGGGTTTCACCCTCAATCGCGTATCGCTGTTTGCGCTGATCTTTTCGATCGGCATCCTGGTCGACGATGCGATCGTGATCGTCGAAAACATCCACCGGCACATGACGCGCGATGGCAAGACCCTGCGCGAAGCCATTCCACCGGCGGTCGACGAAGTCGGCGGGCCGACTATCCTGGCCACCTTCACGGTAATCGCGGCGCTGATGCCAATGGCCTTCGTGTCCGGCTTGATGGGGCCCTACATGCGGCCGATTCCGGTCAATGCATCGGTCGGCATGCTGCTGTCGCTGGGAATTGCGCTGACCGTGACGCCGTGGCTATCGCTGAAGTTACTGTCGCAGCACGCTGTCTCGCATGGCAACGGCGAATCTGCCGACGGTCAGCCTGCTGTCGTCGAGGACACGCGCGAATCCCGCCTGCATCGGCTGTTCGGCAAGATCATGCGCCCGTTTCTTGACCCCGTCGCCGGTGGTCGTCGTCGCAAACTTTTTTTCGGTGGCATTGTTGCGCTGGTCCTGCTCGCGGCGTCGCTTGCGGTGCTGCAACTGGTGGTGCTGAAGATGCTGCCGTTCGACAACAAGTCGGAGTTGCAGGTGATGGTGGACCTGCGCGAAGGCCGCACCCTGGAAGACACCAATGCCCTGCTGACCGAACTGGCCGCCGTGGTCGACCGCGCGCCCGAGGTGTTGAACTATCAGGGCTACGCCGGCACTTCGGCGCCGATGAATTTCAACGGTCTGGTGCGCCAGTATTTCCTGCGCAGCGGCAGCAATGTCGGCGACCTGCAGGTCAACCTGGTCGACAAGCATCTGCGCAAGCGCCAGAGTCACGAGATTGCGCGCGCGTTGCGTCCGGCACTGGCCGCGATCGGCAAGCGCCACGGAGCGTCGGTGAAAGTGGTGGAAGTGCCGCCGGGGCCGCCGGTGCTCTCGCCTCTGGTGGCCGAGGTCTACGGCCCCGACTATGCGCGCAGCCGCAAGCTCGCCTTGGCGCTGGAACAGCGCTTCATGCACACGAAGGACATCGTCGATGTCGACAGCAGCGTCGAGAGCGATGCGCCGCGCGAGACGATCGTGGTCGACCGTGCCCGCGCCGCGCGCCTGGGCGTGTCGCAGGCGGCGATTGCCGATGCGCTGGTCACAGCAGTGTCCGGGCTCGATGCCACCTATCTGCACGACGGCACATCCAAGTATCCACGCCCGGTGCGGCTGCGGCTGCCCGCATCCGACCAGGCATCGACGGAACGACTGCTCGCCTTGCGTGTTCGCGGAGGACAAGGACAGCTGGTTCCATTGTCGGAACTGGTGAGCGTGCAGCGCACGCCGTGGGACGGTGCGATTTACCACAAGGATTTGCTGCCGGTGGTCTACGTCACCGGTGATGAAGCCGGCGGTCTCGACAGCCCGCTGTACGGCATGTTTGATCTGGTCGGCCAACTCCATCGCAATACAGTGGGCGGGCAGAAGATCGCGCAGACGTTCATCGCCCAGCCGGCGGATACGAGCATTTTCGCGATCAAGTGGGACGGCGAGTGGCAGATCACCTACGAAACCTTCCGCGACATGGGCATTGCGTATGCGGCGGGCATGGTGCTGATCTACCTGCTGGTGGTCGCGCAGTTCCGCAGCTATCTGGTGCCGCTGGTGATCATGGCGCCGATCCCGCTGACGGTGATCGGGGTGATGCCAGGACACGCGCTGCTCGGCGCGCAGTTCACCGCGACCTCGATGATCGGCATGATCGCGCTAGCCGGCATCATTGTGCGCAACTCGATCCTGCTGGTGGATTTCATCAACCAGTCCGTGGCTGCGGGCCGCAGTCCCGAGGACGCCGTAGTCGAGGCCTGCGCCGTGCGCGCCAAGCCGATCGTGCTGACCGGCGTGGCGGCGATGATGGGCGCGTTTTTCATTCTCGATGATCCAATCTTCAACGGCCTGGCGGTCTCGCTGATCTTCGGCATCCTGGTGTCCACCGTGCTGACCCTGGTGGTGATTCCGTTGCTGTACTTCACGCTACTCAAGCGTACAGATCGCACGCGGGCCTACCGATCTTCGAAAATCGCACTGGAGCAAACGCCATGAGTAACAGCAACACGAGTGACAATAAGCAGATTCGCGTCAGTCTGGAGCAGCAGGAGGGTTACAGCTTTCTGGTGCACTTCGACGATGCGCAGATCGACGACCTGATGACCGACGAGTCGGCGCCACTGGGCAAGGGCTCCGGCCCGAATCCCGCACGCCTGCTGCTGGCGGCGGTGGCCAATTGCCTGAGCGCGAGCCTGTTGTTCGCCCTGCGCAAGTTCCACAACCAGCCCGGTCGCTTGCGCGCCGAAGCGCTGGCGCACATTGAGCGCGACGCCGCCGGACACTGGCGTATTCCATCAGCATCGATCGTGCTGCAACTAGCCGAAGGCGCGGAGCAACATCAGCAACTTGAGCGCATCCTTGGGCAGTTCGAGGAGTTCTGCATCGTCACCCAGAGCGTGCGCGCAGGCATCGCGGTGGATGTGGTGGTCAAGGACGCCCAAGGGAAGATTCTGCTTGGCGGCCCGGCAACGCAGGCAGGCATATGAGCGCAGTACTGCAGATTGTCTGCCCGCATTGCCACACGCCCAACCGCGTGCCCGTATCGCGCCTCGGCGACGCGCCCACCTGTGGACGTTGCCATGGCATGTTGTTTGATGCGCATCCGATGACGTTGGACGCTGCGCATTTCGATGTGCATGCGCTGCGCAGCGATCTGCCATTGCTGGTGGATTTCTGGGCGCCCTGGTGCGGGCCATGCCGGACCATGGCCCCGCAATTCGAAGCTGCGGCGGGGCAGTTGGAACCAACAATGCGATTGGCCAAGGTCGACACCGAGGCCGAGCCCGCGCTCGGCGCGCGATTCAATATTCGCAGCATCCCGACGCTGGCGCTGTTTGCCGGCGGTCGCGAAATCGCGCGGCAGTCGGGCGCACTCTCGATGGCCGATATCGTCGTGTGGGCGCGCACCCAATTGCCCGACTCGGGCACAGTGAAACACTAGGAGGCAGGTTGTGTGCGAACTCTTCGCGCTATCAAGCGACAAGCCTGCCAACGTGACGTTTTCGCTGGGAGTCTTCGGTGAGCGCGGAGGACGATTGGGCCCGCATCGGGACGGCTGGGGCATCACGTGGCGGATGGCATTCCTGCCGAGTGAGGTGATGTCATTCAAGCGTGGCCGGCGCGTTGGATGAGTGAAACCTCGCCAAATAAAGCGATCCAGTTGTCGGGTCTGACTGAAGTCGAAGCGGCGCGTCGCCTATCTGCTGACGGCCCGAACGTGCTCCCCGGCGGTACGCCGAAGTCGATGTTCGCCATCGTTTTCAGTGTCATCACCGAACCGATGTTCCTCATGTTGCTGGTGGCCGGAGGCATCTACCTCGCATTGGGCGATCGCGCGGAGGCCTTGTTCCTGCTCGGCTTCGTGTTTGTTGTCATCGGCATCACCCTGGTGCAGGAGCGCAAGACCCAGCGCGCCTTGGAGTCGCTGCGCGATCTTTCCGCGCCGCGTGCACTGGTCATCCGCGACGGCAAGGAGATTCGCATTGCGAGTCGGGACGTCGTGCGTGGCGATGTGCTGGTGCTGCGTGCGGGCGACCGCATTCCCGCAGATGCCCTGTTGCTGGAAGGACAGTTGAGCGTGGACGAATCCCTGCTCACTGGCGAGGCAGTGCCGGTGACGAAGCTCGCCAGCGCCGCAGACGTGGCGCTTGCCCAGCCAGGAGGGGAAGGCACGCCGTCTCTGTTCGCCAGTACCGTGGTGACGAAAGGCACGGGAGCGGCCGAGGTACGCGCGGTCGGACTTGCCACCGCGGTGGGACGCATTGGCCAGGCGTTGTCGTCAACGAGTGAAATGCCTTCCGGTTTGCAGCAGTCTTCACGCAAGTTGATTCGGAATTTGACCGTGGCGGGGTTGGCCCTCGCCACGGCGCAAGTGTTGCTTGGATGGTTGTGGGACGGGCGCGCGTTCCTGGCGAGCCTGCTGTCAGGCATCGCACTTGCCATGGCCATTTTGCCGGAGGAAATTCCGGTGATTCTCACCGTTTTCCTCGCCTTGGGTGCATGGCGCATTTCGAAACAGAAGGTTCTCACGCGACGCGTGTCTGCGGTGGAAGCATTGGGCGCCATCACCGTGCTTGCGGTGGACAAGACCGGCACGCTGACGCAGAACCGCATGGAGGTGTCGGAACTGGCTACCGCAGCCGAGATGTTCCGAAACGATGGTGCCGCAAGCTTGCCGGAAGCGTTTCACGAACTCACCGAGTTCGCCATGTTGGCCACGCCAGCCGATCCCTTCGATCCAATGGAAAAAGCCATTCAAAGCTTTGGCCATCGCTGGCTCACCGGCACCGAGCATGTGCACGACGAGCGCATTCCGGAGTTGCAGTACGATCTTTCTGCCGAAATCCTCGCGATGACGCAGGTGTTCTCAAGCGCGAAACCATCACATCACCTGTTGGCCACCAAGGGCGCGCCCGAAGCGGTGGCGGATCTATGCCACCTGCCGCAGACCGAGTGCGAGCAGATCCAGCGCCAGGTGGAGATCATGGCCGCGCGTGGTCTGCGTGTGCTGGGAGTCGCAAAGGGCAATTGGCAGGGTAGTGCCATGCCGCAGAGCCAGCATGACTTTACCTTCGCCTTTCTGGGCCTTGTCGGGTTTCTCGATCCGCCCCGACCGGACGTGCCAGCGGCCATTGCCGAATGCCGTACAGCTGGTGTGCGCATCATCATGCTGACTGGCGATCACCCAGCCACTGCCGGTGCCATCGCGCGCCAGGTAGGTCTTAGTGAGCGCCCGGAAGTCATCACTGGGCCGGAGATCGCGGCTCTTGACGATGCAACTCTGCGCGAAAGATTACGCCATGTGGATCTGTGCGCGCGATTGCAGCCGGAGCAGAAGTTGCGGCTGGTGCGGGTGCTCCAAGCGGACGGCCACGTGGTGGCAATGACGGGCGATGGGGTCAACGACGCACCCGCACTCAAGGCTGCCAATGTCGGTATCGCCATGGGCGAACGCGGCACCGACGTGGCGCGTGAAGCCGCCGCGCTGGTGCTGCTGGACGACAGTTTCGCCAGTATCGTCGCCGCAATTCAGCAAGGCCGCCGCATTTACGACAATATCGGAAAGGCCACACGTTTCACCTTCGCTGTGCACGTGCCGATCATTGCCTTGGCGCTGGTACCGACATTGCTGGATTGGCCGGTGCTGCTGTTGCCGGTGCACATCGTGCTCCTCGAGCTCTTGATCGATCCTGCCTGTTCGATTGTGTTCGAGGCAGAACCGGAATCCGCTGATGTCATGACGCGGCCACCACGACCGTCCACTGCAAGCCCATTCAATGCCGACAACGTGGGTAATGCAGTTCTCCAGGGGATCGGCATGGCAGTGGTATTGCTGCTGGGGAACTGGCTTCTGGTTGCACGTGGGTTCGACCAGACGGCAAGCCGCGTCGCGGTATTCGGTGGGCTGGTGCCCGGTTTGTTCCTGCTGATTCTGGCAAATCGCGATCTGACGCGACCCGCGATCATTGGCCTCACCGCGCGCAACCCTTGGATAAAGCGAATGTTCCTGGCAGTGACCGCGCTGCTCGCCACCGTTTTGCTAGTGCCCTATTTGCGCGGCGTAATGGGTTTTGCGCCACCCAATGTCGTCCAACTTGCTGCAAGCCTGGCGATGCTCGTTGGCGTAGGAGTGTGGTTGGAAATACTGCGACGTGTTGGTTCAGCAAATCTGGTCAAACCAATCAGAGTCGATAGGTAAGAACAAATTGCTAGTTGTCGATGTTCACTTCTGGCACGAAGGGCGCAGTAGCGGCGACTGATGAATTCTTGCCTCGTGTCTGTTAGCGAACAGACGGGGGAAAAGAGATATCGCATGATTGCAATAGTGCAGTTGGCAACTGTTCCACACAGATGTGGTCACGCATGGATCTTGCGATTGCCCGCAACGAGGCGGTCGCCTAGCGCGCGTGTAGCGCGCCACGTTGGCAGGAGCGCCGTCATGCAAACGCAGTGGATTTTCAGTTCGACGTTCTTGCCTTACACGGGAGAGCCCATCGAGTTTCGGCTCGAGGAAGGCGAGCCGCCGCTGCATGGAATCTTTGCCAACGGCGCCTTTCAGTCCCGCTGGGGCGACTATGAGCCTGATGGTGTAGCGCAGTGGCGCGGATCGCAATCCGATCCGACTGTAGTGCCGATTTTGATTCCGCATGTTGCGCCACAGCGCTCGTTCACAGCGACGTTGAAGCAACTGACTCATCTGTTTTCGCGAGATCGCAACGCGTCTGCAGTCGTGTCGTCGCGCGTACGATCCATCGCACGTAACAGTACCGCTGCGCCGACGCCAACGGTTGCTACTGCCACGCGACGCAACGACAGCAACCAGATGTCCTCGTAAGCGCGCGGAACCGCGCCAGCCAATCGAGCTGACTTGGCATCGGACCCAACGAACGCCCTGATCTAGTCGTGCGCTTCGGGCGTGTCCCCGCAATGCCGCTGTCGATGCGGCCTTCTGAGCAGGCGGTCCTGGTCTGAAGGCGCGAAGTTCAAACCAATGGAGCAATGCCATGAACTGGATGGAATGGGCTGCTGCTGGCATTGGCCTGTTGGTGGTTGCGGTCGTGGGGCTGGCCGCTTTCGGTAGGTCACGCTGGGCTCGCGCGACACAGGTACAGATGGCTCTGCTCGAAGCCGCCAAACTGCCGCTACCTGCGGGCCGCTACGATGACCGCGAAATCGATGGTCTGCCTGCACCAGTCCAGCGCTACTTCCGCGCAGTCCTGAAGGACGGGCAGCCGCTCATCGCCGCCGCAACGTTTGAGCTCGCCGGCAAGATCAATATGTCGGCCAGCGGCAGTGAGCAGTGGAAACCCTTCACTTCGACGCAGCGAGCCGTCACCCAACGCCGCGGATTTCTGTGGAACGGCCGCGTTGCCATGCTGCCGGGCATTGTCGCGCACGTGCACGACAGCTACATCGCAGGCGAGGGCAGGCTGCACGCGGCGATGCTGGGACTCTTCACCGTGGCTGACGTGCATGGCGGCGGCGAGATCGCGCGTGGCGAACTGATGCGTTACTTCGCTGAGATGGCGTGGTACCCCACCGCGCTGCTACCCAGCCAAGGCGTGCGCTGGGCAGCGGTGGACGATCATTCGGCGAACGCCACGCTGGTGGACGGCCCGATCAGCTTGACCTTGCTGTTCCGATTCGATGACGCCGGGCTGATCACATCAGTGCATTCCGACGCGCGTGGCTCCGGGGTGGGCAAGGACATGGTGATGCTCCCTTGGGACTGCAGCGTCTCGAACTACCAGCTACGCCACGGGATGATGGTGCCGACCCGTTGCGAGGCAGCGTGGCTGCGACGGGAAGGCCGGAAGTCTTACTTCATTGGCGACCTTACGTCGCTGGTCTACGAGTTCGCACCGTGAACAACCAACTCCACAAGGCTGGGCAGCCCTACCTGCTGCATTCCTTATCCAAACATCGCCGCGTAGCTCGTGCGATTCGCGTCATAGCATGAGCATGCCGCAGCTTCGAGACCCGCCCGGTCAAGGATGACAATCAATCCGCGTGCATAGCGGATTAGCCGCTTTTCTTGCAGTGCGCCAGCCGCTTCGGTGATGCTCTCGCGCCGTACGCCGAGCACAGAGCCCAGGAGCTCTTGCGTCAAGTGGAGCTCCTCACTGATTGCATGGTCGCAACTGACGAGCAAACAACGCGCCAGGCGTGCTTCCGCCGGGTGGAATTGCGCGCAGATACCCGCCTGAGCCATTTGCGACATCAAGACATAGAGATACCGATCCAGCAGACGAGGCAATGTTCTACTGCCTGCCAGCTCGCGCTGAAATGCAGCCGTCGTCATTCGCAATGCCGATCCAGAACCCTGCACGAGTCCCCTCTGTGGAGCCACTTCGATGCCCAGTGCCAACGTAATCCCTTGCATGCCTTCTGAGCCGACCATGCTGAGCTCAAAGCCCGGGTGGGAACCTGCAGGGGTCGTCAGGGAGATGGAGCAGTCGATTGGGAAATAGACGTGGCTTATGCGATCGCCACGTTCACACAGCACATCCGATTGAATGAGATCGACTTCGTCACAACGATCGATCAGGTGTTGTCGATCGGATCTCGGCATGTGCGTGAGCAATTGGTTGGCAGCGATTGCCGGCGTCGTGTCGGTCAGTTGCACTGTTTTTTCTCCTGTTGGCGTTGGTTTCCCAACGGCCGCCACAAGGGAGCAGGCCCGATGTCGGACGACACATGAATTACTGGCGGTTCCAGGCCACGAGTGCTCGAAGCCGTGACCGCGCTGGCAACACCTTACTCGCTAGCGCAAGCTCGCTATGTACGGTTGGACACATGAGTGTCCGGCTTTCAGCCAACAGCGGACGATCCAAATATCTTCAAAACGCGGCGCAATTTATCCAGCAGGCGTCAGATCAGATCCGCGGAACCGCAATCGTGCGTTGCCTTGCGCGTACCGGCCGCGGCCAATATTGATCCAGGTCAACACGCATTCTTTGCAGCAGGCATAGACTCGATCAGTCATCTCGTGCATGGCGTAGACGAGAACAACATTCCTGGCTTGAGTCTTGACCATGATCAAGGATCTGGTAATTCCCATCACCAATACGGCAGGCGACGCCAATGCGCTGGCCGCCGCAATTGTGCTGGCCACACATGAGAACGCGCATCTGGCAGTGCTCGAAATTGCCAACCTGCCGCTGCCGGCCTCTGGTCCTTGGGGCCTGATCCCTGAGGCTATGGGCGATATCTACACCACCTTGCGTGCCCAGGCAGAGAGCAATGCCGCCGCATGGCGCAAGCGCCTGACGAAGGAATCCATATCATTCGAGGTCCGCGTCGCCGAGGCCTTCCTTGTCGAGCCTCCAGCGATCGCGGCATTGCATGCGCGCTACACGGACCTGATCGTCATGACCGCTGCTACCGAGGGCGTGCACGACGCACCGATCATTCAAGCTTTCTTCAGCGCATTGCTTCTGGAATCAGGTCGCCCGGTTCTGCTAGTGCCGCCGAAGTTCAAATCGCAGTGTCCCGCTAAACATGTCGTGGTGGCGTGGCAGCCGACGCGTGAAGCCACTCGCGCGTTGCACGACGCGATGCCCCTGCTGCACCTGGCCGAGTCGGTCGACGTGCTGGAAATCGACCCGGTCAGCGCCGAGGATGGCGATGGCCCGCAGCCGGGCGTAGCCATCGCCACGCATCTGGCGCGCCATGGACTGAACGTTCGCGTCGTGGCGCATCAGCGGCGCGACGAGTCCGTTGCCGTGGCGTTGATGCGGCATGCAAAAGATAGCGGCGCGGAACTCATCGTCGCTGGCGGGTACGGACACTCGCGATTGCGCGAATGGATACTGGGTGGTGTCACCCGGGAGCTGCTGTTAACCGGCGGTGCCTCGATGCCAATCCTGTTTTCCCATTGATCGGCTGATCGGCGCCCGCAAATCCCAGCGAAAGACCCCAAGCAGACACGCGAACAGGCCGGTAATTGCGTTGGGTTTGACCAAGGTCAATGTCGTTAGCAGATTCAGCGCGCAGGATCGATAAACATCCCGAACAGGACCTGCAATATGAACTCCATCGAACCGGTCATGGCGTGGAACCTGGGGCCGGATTATCCACGCTGGACCGAGACGTTGCGCGATACGACCAGGGTCGTGATCCGGCCGATCACAAAGCAGGACGCTGCGCGAGAGCGCGCGTTTATCGATGCGTTATCGCCGCAATCGCGACGCTTTCGTTTCCTTGGACAAGTGCGCCGGCCGAGCAGCGAACTCATCAAGCAGTTTACCGACATCGACTACAACCATGAGGTGGCGTTTGCAGCGGTCGTACCCGATGACGCAAGAGAAAACTTTCTCGGAGTCGGTCGCTACAGCACCAGCAGCGACGGCACCAGTTGCGAATGCGCGGTCACGGTTCTGGACGCATGGCACCACAAGGGGCTCGGAACCGCGCTGATGAAGCACTTGATCGAGGTGGCGCGGGCGCGCGGCATTCTTACCATGTATTCGATCGATTCGGCCGAGAATTTGGACATGGAGGATCTGGCGAAGCATTTGGGTTTCACGCGCCGGATTGATCCCGAGGACATGACACAGGTTTTTCACAGTCTCTGGCTGCAGTCTTGAATCGGCGCCACTGACGGCAACGCAAGCCGCTTGACGCACCCGCGAATGAAAATGATCGCTCGGCGGGCTATTCCTGCAGCCGAGGCGGCAATCAATTCCGCAGCGATTCCGTTGTAAGCGCATTGCCAATCCCGACTTGCCGCGCATACGGATCACCGCGCTCCGCCGCGTGTGATGCGCTGACTCTTATCTCAGCGATGGCGGCAAGCAAACTCGTGATCTCGTCGGACAGCAGTCTCATGGCACGCAAAGTCCTCGAAGCACGGAAACAGGATGCCGAGTGTGGCCAGATGCAGATCGCGCGAGCAATACCCGATCTGCCATCAGTTTGATCCTGGTCAAGATCATTGACATCAAATGAGGATGTAATGATTTCCCCGGCTATTCCTGTACAGGAGACAGCAATGAACGATAAACAGTTGCGTCAGGACGTGATCGACGAGCTCGACTTTGAACCCAGCATTCATTCGGCTGATATCGGCGTGGCAGCAGAGAGCGGAGTCGTGACCCTGACCGGACACGTCCCCGGTTACGCGCAAAAACTGGCGGCGGAACGCGCCGTCTGGCGGGTCAACGGGGTCAGAGCCGTCGCAGAGGAAATCCAGGTGCGCTTCGCGGGCGACAAGATGCACAACGATGACGAGATTGCACAACGCGCGATCAAGGTTCTAGCCTGGGACACGTTGCTTCCACGCGACTCGATCCATGTCCTGGTTGAGGATGGCCAGGTGCTGCTCACGGGCATGTTGGACTGGAACTACCAGCGCGAGTTGGCTGAAGAAGATGTCCGCAAACTCGGCGGCGTGGTGCGCGTGATCAACAACATTTCTCTAAGGCAAACTGCGCAGGCGATCGATGTCAAGCAGCACATCACCGACGCACTGAAACGCCATGCTGAAGTCGAGGCCAGCCGTGTGAAGATCAGCGTGCATGATGGCGGCACCGTCAGTCTTGAAGGTGATGTCGACAACTGGGATGAGCGCCAGGCGGTCGTGCGCGCCGCATGGTCCGCCGCCGGAGTTCATGGCGTGGATGATCGCTTGAGGATCGGTTGGGGCTTGAGCCTCCCGTGTTGAACCGTCTGACGGCATTCGATACCCGCTAAGTTGCCGATCTGGCCGGGTGCAGCGTTGCCCGCTGAACACTGTCCCGCAATCGATGCGCTGAGGATGGCAAACGATTGATTCAGATCAATGGAGGCGAACCATTCTTCGATACACTTGCAACCGAGAAGCGGGCGCTCATCGCCCGCAATGTCGGATTTTCCATGCGCATTGTTGTAGCCGTGGATGGAAGCAAAATCGCCGACCGCGCTGTCCGATATGTAGCCAAGCTGTCGGCGGCACTGAAGAAGGCGCCACAGATTCTCGTAGTCAATGTCGATGAGCCCTTGCGAGGCGTTGCAGGAGAACTGACCGTCGATAGCGTTGCCAGATTCCACGCCGAAAACGGCAGGTTCGCGCTCAAGAAAGCCCGCTCGATCCTCAAGCGGGCTGGGCTGGACTATCAGGCGCATCTGCTGATCGGCGATCCGGCCGAAACAATTCTGAAACTCGCCAAGTCCTCGAAGTGCGACCTCATCGTCATGGGCTCGCACGGGCGCAGTGCGCTAAAAAGCCTCTTGCTTGGCTCAGTGACCAGCAAGGTATTGGCACACAGCCAGACTCCCCTGAGCATTGTTCGCTGATCGCGCGCTTGGACGAAAGATTCCTGCGGGGATCGTGATTCCCAACTCAGACACGGAAAGAGATGTGCAGTGTCAGAGCCAACGGCGCGCCCACCAGCCGATCGCCTCGGCGATCGGGGCACGCCATCGTCGGTGCCGCCAGGACTCTGTCGTGACTTCGCGGGAAACGCTGAGGTCGTGCTCGAATTGCGCTGCGAGCTCGGCGTTGAACGACGCATCGTCGGAAAAGAGATTAAGTTCATCATTCAAGAAAAAACTGCGGTAGTCGAAGTTCGCGCTCCCCACTGTGCCCCAATCGCGGTCGACCAGCGCGGTCTTGGCGTGAAGGACGCGCGGCTGGTATTCGAAGACGCGCACGCCAGCCGCCAACAGATGCGAGTAGGCGGCGCGGCTTGCCCACTGCGCGATCGCGACATCGTTCTTGGCCGGCACTAGCAGGCGCACGTCGACGCCTCGTTTCGCGGCCTCGCACAAACTTTTCTGGCTGTGGTGATCGGGCACAAAATATGGGGTGGTGAGCCACACGCGTTCACGCGCCGAACCGAATCGATCGGTGAACGCGCAACGCAGTCGATGCCGGCATAGCGCAGTGCGATTTGGCAGTAGATAGCTGCCACGCGTCGTACGCGGCTCCCACAGGCTTCCCAAGCGCGTGTAACGATCAAAAACAGCGATCGCATCCTGCACTAGCGGGCCGGTGATCCGAACGTGTGTATCGCGCCAACGTCCCTCGCCAACTACGCGGCGTGAACTGTCGCGGTGAATGTTGAAGCCTCCCAGATAGGCCACTCGATCATCCACAATCAGCAGCTTGCGGTGATTGCGGCCAAACAACACCCATGGGTGACGCCACGACCAGGTGCGACTCCAGCGCAGCATGACCCCATCATGGACGAGGCCAGCCACGCTGGAGCGGCGCAATCCGCCCCAGGACCCCACCGCATCCAGACGCAACATCGCCGCAACGCCTGAATGTGACACTCGTCCAAGCACGTTGATGAACTGCCAGCCGATCTCGTCGTCGGTAAAGATGTAGCTTTCCAGGCGGATGGCGCTCTGAGCAAGGGCGATATCGGCAAGCATCGCGTCGTACAACGCGTCGCCTTCGGTGAAGAGGGTGAGTGCGAGCATCGCTTCTGTCATCAAGCCACGACCATGCGAAGGCCCATCGCGAAGTTTCGTTCCCGCAGGATGACATAGGGGTTGCTACGCCGACCCGAGCCGGCTCCAAACTTTGGTTCCGGGTCAGAGCGAGCGCCCTGTCACCACTCAGATAGCCCGAGTATCTGACCTGCATCAAGGAACCGGGTTCTCGGCGCGTCCAGAATCCAGCCCATGAAGGTGAACCAGCCCGCCCTGTACTCGCTTTTGAAACAGATTGCCGCTGCACCGCATCGGCTGATGTTCTTCATCGGCGCGTTCCAGGTCATTGCTGCGATGGCGTGGTGGACGGCGTGGTTGCTCGCCACGCGCTGGCAACTGTGGTCGATGCCGCAGCCGGCTGTATGGGCTGGCTGGATGCATGCGATCGTCATGCAATACCAGATGCTTCCGCCTTTCATGTTCGGCTTTTTGCTGACTGTGTTTCCGCGCTGGATGGGGTTGCCGTCGGTGCCGCGTTCGACCTATGTGATGGTCGGCGCCTGCCTGTTTGGTGGGGAAGTGCTGACGCTGATCGGCCTGTTCTCGCATGCGCTGGTGCTGGATGCCGGAATCTGGTTGACGCTGCTTGGCTGGTGCATCGGGGTGTCGGTGTTGTGGCGGCTGATCTCACGCGAGAGCGGGCGCACCTGGCACGCGATCAGTTGCGCCTCTGCATTGACGCTTGGGTTGTGCGGGCTGGCGTTGTTCGCGATTTACTTGCTGGTTCCGCAACAACCGGTGCTCGCCTTCATCGCGATCAAGTTCGGCGGGTTCGGCCTGCTGCTGCCCATCTTCTTCACCGTGTGTCATCGGATGGTGCCGTTCTTTGCGGCCGCAGTGGTGCCCGGATACAAATCGTGGCGACCGATGTGGCTGCTCGGCGCGTTCTGGGTTTTGGTGCTGACGCATCTCGCGCTCGAACTGGTGCACGGCTATGCGTGGCTGTGGATGAGCGATCTGCCGATGGCGGCGTTGACCGGCTTCATGGCATGGAAGTGGTGGCCGCGCACACGGGTGACACCGCCACTCGTGCGGGTGCTGCTGATCGGATTCGCGTGGATGCCGATTGCGTTCGTGCTGTATGCAGGGCAAAGCCTCTGGTACGCGTATAGCGGCGTGTATGCGTTCGATCGCGGGCCGGCACACGCCTTGTTCGTCGGCTTCTTCGGCAGCCTGATGGTGGCGATGGTCACGCGCGTCACGCAGGGGCATTCCGGTCGTCCGCTGCAGCTCGGCGTGATCCCGGCGATCACTTTCGTTGCGCTGCAACTGGTTGCGGTGGTGCGCGTGGCTGCCGACCTGATGCCCGACAAGATGGCGTGGCAAGCGGTCGCGGCGATTGGCTGGTTGCTGGCCTTTTTGCCGTGGGTGCTGCGCTCGGCGTGGATCTATCTCACGCCGCGCAGTGACGGCAAGCCGGGATGAGGGATGGGCCAGTTCTATCTGCAGATCAAATGGGTGCACATCGCGGCGGTGATCGCGAGCGGCGTGCTGTTTTTACTGCGCGGAATCGCGGTGCAGGCCGGTTCGCGCTGGGCGATGACGACGCCGTTGCGCTATCTGAGTTACAGCATCGACACCGTGCTGCTGACGGCGGCGCTGATGCTGGTGGCGATCATCCATCAATACCCGTTTGTGCAGGCATGGCTAACGGTGAAAGTGTGCCTGCTGGTCGTCTATATCGGGCTCGGCACGTTCGCGTTGAAACGCGGGCGGACGACGCGCATTCGTTGGTCATGTTTTGTTGCGGCATTGGTGGTGTACGCCTTCATCATCAGCGTTGCC
Organism: Lysobacterales bacterium; assembly: GCA_038216155.1. Classification (GTDB taxonomy): domain Bacteria; phylum Pseudomonadota; class Gammaproteobacteria; order Xanthomonadales; family Xanthomonadaceae; genus SZAS-103. Next base: position 43,603 of record JBBQQH010000016.1, on the reverse strand, counting down.
ATCGCCCATCATCCGCTGGGCGCGTTCAATCTCTTGCGCGGATAAGGCGATGACCGACTCCGCGCTGTATCCGTGCTTTCTCGGCCCGTATGGCGAGAACGACGGCCTGCTGGAAAAGCTGACGGTCGAGTTCCTGCGCGACCACGTCTACTGGCGGCGCAACTTCCATCCCGAGGATCCACCGGCAATCCCGACCAGCGCCGCGCAGCGACCGGACTTCCAGGCGTTCGAGGCGCGCCTGCGACGCGAACTCCATACCCTATCGGCTGCACTCAAACGCTCGGTGCCGTTCCACAGTCCACGTTACATCGGACACATGGTGTCCGACCTCGCGCTGCCCGGGCTCGCCGCGCAAATGCTGACGTTGCCTTACAACCCGAACAACGTCAGCGAGGAGGCGGCTCCGGTCACGATCGATCTGGAGATCAAGGTCGGCCTGCAACTTGCGCGCATGCTTGGCTATTGCGACGACATCACCCAGCCCGATTGCGCATTCGGACACCTGACCTCTGGCGGCACCGTCGCCAACTATCAGGCGTTGCGGCTGGCGTTGTCGCTGAAGGCGTTTCCAGTGGCGTTGCGGGCTGCTGCATTGCCCGATCTGGACGTCCCCGACGACGACTGGGCTGCGTTCAATCTCGATCCGCGCGCGGTTATCGAATTGCTGCAACGTGCGCGCGACTGGGTGGCGGCATTGGCGCCACATGCGCGTCGCGTCTGGCAGCGCCGAGTCGAGCACGAGCGCATCGAGCATCTTGGTCACGTCGAATTCTTCAAACGCCATCCGGAATTGTCGCCCCCGGTCGTGCTCGCGCCGCTGACGGCGCATTACTCGTGGAGCAAGGGCATGAAGCTGCTCGGTCTGGGCCGCCAGCAGCTTCTCAAGATTCCTGAAATCGAGATGCGGCTGGATGCGGATGCTCTCGCCAGCATGCTCGAGAACTTGCACGCGCGTCGACAACCGGTGCTGGCCACGGTCGCGGTGTTGGGCACCACCGAATTCGGCACGATCGATCCGATCCACGAAGTGGTCGCGCTGCGCGAGGCGTTCGCCGACGACGGGTTCGGATTCGCCGTGCACGCGGACGCGGCGTGGGGCGGTTATCTGGCGGCGCTGCTGCGCAATCCCGATGGCAGCCTGCGTTCGCTCGCGAATCTGCATCGCGAGTTCGAGAGCTTTCCAACGGCTACCAGCCATGCGGCGGTCGCGGCGCTGGCGCGGTGCGACTCGATTACCGTGGATCCGCACAAAATGGGTTTCGTTCCTTGCGGGGCCGGCGCCTTCATCTGTCGCGACCAACGCGCGATGGGCTTGCTCGCGGAAGATGCCGACTATGTGTTTCAGTCCGCGTGCGACGCCGATTATTTCACGCGCTTTCGCAAACTTGGTCGCTACATCCTGGAAGGCTCGAAATCCGGCGCTGCCGCTGCAGCCGTGTACGTGACGCATGCGGTGCTGCCACTGGATCACGCCCATTTCGGCCGAATTGTGGCGGAGACGATCCGTTCCACCGAACTGTTCTTCGAGCACGCCCTGCGGTTTGCCAAGTCGATGGCAGGCATCGTGCGGGTCAGCATTCCGTTCGCGCCCGACAGCAATCTCGTTTGCCTGGCGCTCAATCCTTTCGGAAATCGCGACGTCGCGGTGATGAACGGCTTCATCCATGAGTTATACGCGGGGCTGCATTGCGAGGTAGGACAGGCCCCGCAATCCCGTGAGTTCTATGGGTCGATGACGACGCTGCGAGCCGATGCAATGGGCGCGGAAGAGATGGCGCGCGTTCTCGGGGAACTTGAACTCGACCCCGATACACTGCTGCCGGATCACGACGGCGCCGACCGCTTGCATATCCTGCGCCACACCCTGATGAACCCTTTTCTGATCGATACGGTGAACGGTATCGATTACATCGAACGCTATTTCGACTTTCTCGGACGGCGTGCTTGCGCGGTGCTTTCCAAGGAGCGTGCGGCGTGAGCGAATCCAATGACCGCGCCTGGTTGCGGGCGAGCCTGCTGACGCTGGAGCGCGAAGCGGCGCGTTCGGCCGATACCCATCTGCTGTGGCTGGAATTCCCCGCGTTTCCCGGCATCGATTTTTACTTCAAGGACGAGGCCGCGCATCCATCGGGCAGTCTCAAGCATCGGCTGGCGCGCTCGTTGTATCTGTACGCGCTGTGCAACGGCCGGTTGCGCGAAGGGCAGGACGTGGTGGATGCGTCTTCGGGCAGCACCGCGATTTCCGAAGCGTGGTTTGCCCGGCTGCTGGGATTGCGTTTTACCGCAGTGATGCCGGCCGGTACGGCAGCAGCGAAAATCCGCGATGTGCGCACACTGGGCGGTGAATGCGATCTGGTTGATGACCCGTGCCAAACCCAGACTCGAGCCGCCGAGCACGCCGCGCGCGGCGCCTGTCACCTCGATCAATTCGGCCTCGCCGAACGCGCGACCGACTGGCGCGGCAACAACAATATTGCCGAATCGATTCTCGCCCAACTCGCGCGCGAGCCTCACCCACAACCGGCGTGGATCGTCTGCGGCGCCGGCACCGGCGGTACCTCGGCGACGATTGGCCGCTACCTGCGCTATCGCGGTCTGGAGACGCGCTTGTGCGTGGCCGAACCGCAGGGCGGGGCGTTTGCCATCGGCTGGCACACGCGCGCACCCGATGCAAAGGCGACGCAACCGACCGTGATCGAAGGCATTGGCCGCCCACGCGTTGAGCCGAGCTTTTTGTTCGACGTGATTGATGAAGTGATTGAAGTCGAAGACACCACTTCAATCGCCGCGACATGGTTGTTGCAGGAATTATTCGGCTTCCGCTACGGCGGTTCGTCCGGGACCAATCTGGCAGCCTGCCTGCAACTGGCGAGGCGCATGCGCGAGCGGGGCGAGCAGGGCAGCATCGTCAGCCTGCTGTGCGATCGCGGCGAGCGCTACGACCAGACGCTGTTCGATCCGGAATGGCTGGCGGCGCATGCGATCGATCCGCAGCCGCAGTGGCTTGACCTGCGACAGGTAATTGGTCTTGCGACGCATGCCCGTCACAACATTGATTCGTTCATGGCTAACCCAAAAGGAGACCCACATGGAATTTCGCATTGATATCGTCATTGACGCCGACAGGTTGGCGACGATCGAACAAGCCATCCGGGGAGTTGATCCCGCCGCCGTGGTGGACGTCGATCCCGATGGCATGCATCTGCGGGTCGCTGGCAGCTTCGAAGTCGTCGAGTTGCAGCTGTTGCTGCAAGCGGCCGGACAACGTGTGAGTGCATTGCAAATCGTGCAGTTGCCATCGATTTGCTGTGGCGGATGCAGTGGCTGAACCCGATATCCACAAATCCGCGCAGCAAAGCGGAAGAATTGCATTGGACATTGGTTGAATCTGAACCGGACACTGGTTTGATTGACTTGGGTCAAACGGCTTGTTTGGTTCGGCGCCTAGTATGGGGGTAAGTTCTGATCACTAGGGGATTGTCCATGAAGCGCATGCTGCAACGAGTGTCAGCTATCACACTGACCAGTTGCCTGGTCATCTCCGGATCGATGGCCGCACCAACCGCGCCGCGCGCCATGGGCGATCTCGGACCGCCACAGGGCGAGCCGATCGAGGCCGTTCTGACCAGCCCGCCGCTGGTGCCGCCGGCGACCAATCGGCACAAGCCGGCCAAGGTCATCGTGCATCTGGAAGTGATCGAAAAGGAGATGCCGATCGCCGATGGCACTACCTATACATTCTGGACCTTTGGCGGCACCGTGCCGGGCAGCTTCATCCGCGTACGCCAAGGCGACACGGTCGAGTTTCATCTGGAAAACAATCCCAACAACAAGATGCCGCACAACATCGACATGCACGGCGTCACCGGCCCCGGCGGCGGCGCGGCGTCGAGCTTTACCGCGCCCGGCCATCAGTCGCAGTTCACCTTCAAGGCGCTCAACCAGGGCATTTTCGTCTACCACTGCGCGACGGCTCCGGTCGGTATGCATATCGGCAACGGCATGTACGGATTGCTGCTGGTCGAGCCGCCGGAAGGACTCAAGCCTGTCGATCACGAGTACTACGTGATGCAGGGCGATTTTTACACGGTCGGCAAGTATCGCGAAAAAGGTCATCAAGCGTTTGACATGCAGCGTGCGATTGATGAGAAGCCGACCTATGTGTTGTTCAACGGCAGTGATGGCGCCCTCACTGGCGATCACGCGTTGACCGCGAAGACTGATCAGAGCATCCGCTTGTTCGTTGGTAACGGTGGACCCAACCTGGTCTCCAGCTTCCACGTAATCGGCGAAATCTTCGATAGCGTGCGCCAGGAAGGCGGCACGATCGAACAGCACAACGTGCAGACCACGTTGATCCCGTCCGGCGGCGCGGCGATGGTGGAATTCCATACCCAGGTGCCAGGAAGCTACGTAATCGTCGATCACTCGATCTTCCGTGCATTCAACAAGGGCGCGCTTGCAATCTTGAAAGTGGATGGTCCCGAGGACAAGACGGTGTATTCGGGCAAGGAAGTGGACTCCAGTTATCTCGGTGACAGCGTCGCCAGCATGAAGCCGGTCGCAGCTGCGGCCAAGGCGCAGCAAGCGGGTTCGCTGACACTTGAGGAGCAAGTCGCCGCCGGCAAGACTCTGTTCGCCGGTACCTGTTCCACTTGTCATCAAGGCAACGGTGAAGGGATCGAAGCGGTGTTTCCGCCGCTAGCGAAGTCAGACTTCATTGCGGCATTGACACCTGACGATTTGATCGCAATTCCACTCAACGGCCACACCGGCAAGTTGACAGTCAACCGCAAGGACTACGATTCGGTGATGCCGCCGATGAGCCAGCTGACCGATGACGAGATCGCCAATATTCTGACTTACGTGCTCAACAGCTGGGGCAACAAGGGCGGCCGCATCAGCAAGGAGCAGGTGGCCAAGGTGCGTGCCAGCACGCCGCGTCCCGCAGGCGCAGCGCACTGATCATGCGCGCCGTGCTGCTCGCATTGTTGTTGACGCTGTTATCGCTGCCGATGCTGGCAATCGCCGGCGGCGACTACGTCAAGGTTGAAGCAAGCGCGTTCCGCTCGGTGCTCAAGTACGACGACATCAAGGGCGATACCGCGGTGCCAGCGTTCGAAATGATGACGACGCCGGTCACCAACGGCGAGTACCTCGATTTTGTTCGCGTCAATCCGCAATGGCAGCGCGATCGCGTCGCCCCTGTGTACGCAACTCGCGATCATTATCTTGCGCAGTGGAAGGGACTGCTCGAACTTGGCGATCCCGTGCGTCCCGGGCAGCCAGTGACCAACGTCAGCTGGTTTGCCGCGTCAGCCTATTGCGAATCGCAACACGCGCGATTGCCGCACTGGGCGGAATGGGAACTGGTGGCCGCGGCTGATGCGACGCGGCGCGATGCGCGCAGCGATCCGGCTTGGCGTGAAAGCATCCTGGGCTGGTACTCACGGCCCGCAACCGCTGCGCCGTCCGATGTTGGGCAGTCGCCCGCCAACGTCTATGGCATGCGCGACATCAATGGCCTGATCTGGGAATGGACCGAGGATTTTGCCGCGATGCTGGTCTCCAGCGACGACCGCAGCCAGTCCGAGGCGAATCGGTTGAAGTTTTGCGGCGCCGGAGCACTGACCACGCAGGATCGCGAGAACTACGCGGTATTGATGCGAGTCGCGATGCTTTCGTCGCTGGAAGGCGCTGACAGCACGTCGAGCCTTGGATTTCGCTGCGTTCGCGATGCCACTGTCGATGCGGCTAGATGAATTTTCATGCCATCGCAAAGGCGCTTTTCCCGCACCAGGAAGCCGAGGCACAGTAAGCCTTCAAGTTTCATGTTGAAAATACATTTCTTGAGAAAAAATACACCAAATGAAACCTTTGATGATTGTGCTGCTCGCTTGCTTGTTCGCGATGACGGCGATTGCCGCTGGCGCTCCGCTGCCCGCCGACTCGGTGCTGCAGCCAACCGACACGTTCACTAACCAGTCCGGCAAGGACTTCCAGCTTGCCGATCGGCGCGGTCATGTTCAGTTGGTCAGCATGTTCTACAGCTCGTGTCCGTACACCTGCCCCTTGACGATCGATAGCGGGCTGGCGATTCAGCGCTCGCTGACGCCCGCCGAGCGCGATCGTCTACAGGTTCTGTTCGTGAGTTTTGATCCGCAACACGACACGCCTGCTGTGCTGGATGCGCTTGCGATTAAGCGCAGACTGGATCTTGCTCACTGGACGCTGGCCCGCACCGACGCGGACGGCGCGCGCAAGCTGGCGGCGCTGCTCGGGGTTCGCTACCGGCAATTGTCGAGCGGTGATTTCAACCACACCAGCGGATTGATCCTGCTGGATGTCGACGGGCGCATTCTTGCCAAGAGCGACAAGCTCGGCACCGTGCCTGATCCGGCATTTCTTGGGGCCGTGAAAAAGGCGCTGGGTGTGCCGCCGGCCAAGGGTTGACTCGGTGAGCGTCCAGACCGTCGGCAACGTTGACCCGGGATTAAACGTAGCTGATCGACGAGGCCCTGAATTGATCCAGATCAAAATACAGAACGCGTTCCAGTTTTAATCTTTCTTGCAATCAACCCAGGAGCAGTCGCAATGAACGAATCCAATCCGTCGCGCCGTCGCTTTCTCATCCATGCTGCAGTTGCGACTGCCGCTTTGCCGCTGCTAGCGAGCTCGATCCGGAACGCGCACGCAGCGGACGCGGCGCCCAAGTTGCCAAGGCTTCCATTGGATAACCCACAGGCGAAGGCGCTGAGCTACATAGAGGACGCGACCAAGTCGACTGCGCCAAGCCACAAGGCCGGCAGTGATTGCGCCAACTGCCAGTTCTTCACAGCCGGCACCAACGCATGTGCGCTGTTCAAGGGCTTCAGCGTCGAGCCGAAGGGCTGGTGTGCGGGCTGGGCGAAGAAGGCGGCGTAAGTCGTTAAACGATAGCGGATGTTTCGCAGCGGATTGGGCTTGAGCGCCTAGTCCGCTGACAGCTTTCAAGGTGGCAAGTACCGATCCGCGTGAGCCACTAGGCGGATCGGTTGCATCAATAGCTGTATTCCACGCTCAACCATCCTTTGGTCACATCCGTGCCGATATCGTTAGCGCGATAGTCGGCGACCTTCGCCAGCGCATTCCAGTTTTTCGCAAACTTCCAGCCAACCGAGGCATCCAGCTCGTGTCCGTAGTGGATCGAGCCACGATCGGAATGGAAGTCGTGTCCGGCGATGGTTGCGGTGAATTTTCCGAACGGGCGCGACCAGGTCAGGGAACTATCCTGCAATCCGTTGGCCGGCGTTGTGAGAAAGCGGTCAGCCCAACCATTGAATGCATGCAACGTCGCGAATGGCGTCTGAAATGCGTAATGACCGTTGCCGCCCAGGCGTTCCCATCCGGCCTTGAACGTGTTGCCATGCCAGACCAGCCCGCCTTCAAGCAGGTTGTAGTTCGCATCAATCAGCCGACTGCCATCGGCGTAGCGATGCTGGCTTGCGTATTCAGCAGTGGCCAGCCAGCCGATGCCATCTGTTGAATCGTGTTTTGCGGCGTAGCGAACGCCGAGGTCGCGATGTGAAGTCAGCGGCAAGGTGCGGTTGTCGATGAAGTATCCGTAGCCGGTGAGCGTACCAGGCCCCAGCGGGTAGGTCGCATGCAGCAGATGTGCATCAAGCAGGAAACGAGCGAGCGCCGGCGTCGGATTGTCGGCGCCGAACACGCGTTGGGCGCGATTGAGGTAGCTGTAGCGCAACGCAAGCCCGTCATTGAATCGATGTTCCATGTCGAGCGCATCGAAGGTCTGCTCGTTCTGTCGCCAGCCGACCGCACCAATGAAACGCTGGTTGTCGAGATTCAACACTTGCCGACCGAGCGTGACACGGCTTTCCGGCGTGGCGTATTGCACCCACGCCTGATCGAGTTCGGTGTTGTCGGGATCGGCGATGGCCGGGTAGTTAACTCGCCCGTTGGCGGTGCTGTTGTAGTGCTCGCCGAAAAGATGACCGGTGTGCTCCAGCACTGCGGCTGCGCTGAAACCCGACTTCACCGGTGTGCGCCAGCCGGCGCGTACGCGCCATGTTGTTGCATCGGCATCGCGAGCAAACGCATCGTCGGCGACCGACTCGGTGCGCACGCGCACATCGAGAACGGGGCCGCCTTTTGCGCTTGCGTTAGATATCGCTGGCGCAGGTGCAGATGCAGCGTGCAAATTCGTCGTCACGCCCAACGCGAGGGCAATACAGATTGGCAGCGTGTTGCGTAGTGACATGACAGGCTCCGGCGGGGTTTGTCATAGCTTGCGCAGGCCGTCAGCCACTTGCCCTGATGCAGGTCAGGTAAAAGTGCAGTTGCTTGTGTTCGCTGGCTGTTGCGGGAAGTCAGCCCACGATGCTGAGCACGGCTTGACTTCGATCAAGGACGTAACCCGGACCGGCTTGCACAATCGGTCATTCCTCTTGTCGCGGACTTTCACCATGCATTTATTGCGGCATGCTGTCCTTGTGTTGAAGCAGACACCGGCACGCCATGTTCCGCGTGGCGGTGCACCGTGAACGCGCCGGCACTCGTAGCAAACGCCGTCCCGCCCTTCGATGCCGAGCTGCTGCGGCGTTACGACCGGCCCGGACCGCGCTATACCTCGTATCCTACCGCGCCGCAGTTCAGTGATTCCTTCGGCGACGCCGAGTTTCGCGACGTCGCACGCCGCAGCAACGGCGATCCGATTCCGCGGCGATTATCGTTGTATGCGCACATACCCTTCTGTTTCAGTCCGTGCTTTTACTGCGGGTGCAATCGCATCATCACCCGTGATCGCACGCGGGCGGACACGTATCTTGCGCGACTGGTGCGTGAGATCGCGCTGGTGGCGCCATTATTCGATCGCGATCGCGACGTGATCCAGTTGCATCTGGGCGGCGGCACACCCAACTTTATGGAACCGGGCCAGATCGAGGAACTGCTCGACAGTTTCGGTCGCCACTTTCATTTCAGTTCCTCGCCCACGCGCGACTTTTCGATCGAGCTCGATCCCCGCTGTGTTGATGCCGGCGACATCGAGGCGCTCGCATCCATCGGTTTCAACCGTGCCAGTCTTGGCGTGCAGGATTTCGATCCCGCAGTGCAGCGCGCGGTCAATCGCGTGCAGTCGGTCGATGAAACCCTCACAGTGATCGATGCCTGCCGACAGCACGGATTTCGTTCGGTCAATGTCGACTTGATCTACGGTCTTCCGGGACAAACCCGCGACGGCTTCGGCCGCACCCTGGACATCATCACCGCGGCGCGCCCGGACCGGCTTGCGATTTACGGCTATGCGCACATGCCGCAGTTGTTTCGCGCGCAAAACCGGATCGATCAGGCGTTATTGCCATCGGCTGAAGACAAACTCGGACTGTTGCAACTGGCGATCGAAAAGTTGTCCATCGCGGGTTACCGATACATCGGCATGGATCATTTTGCATTGCCCGAGGACGATCTTGCCGTGGCGCAGGATCGCGGCAGCCTGCATCGCAATTTTATGGGCTACACCACACACGCCGACTCGGATCTGATCGGCTTGGGCGTCAGCGCGATCAGCCATGTGGGCGACAGCTTCAGCCAGAATCCGCGCGCGTTGCCGGAGTGGGAAGCGGCGATCGATTCCGGTCAGTTGCCGACCTGGAGGGGCATGATGATGGACCCCGACGATGTCATTCGCGCCGATGCGATCCAGCAACTGATGTGCAACGGCGCAATCGACGTGTACGCGCTGGAGGACCGGCACGGCATCGAATTCGCCAGCTATTTCGGTGCAGCGCTGGATGCGCTGGCGCTGCTGTCGGCCGATGGACTAGTTGAAACCGAACGTGCGTGGGTACGCGCCACGTCGCGGGGTCGGCTGCTATTGCGTATCATTGCGGCATGTTTCGATCGCTATCTCGACGCCGACATTGCGACCGCAGGCCGCTTTTCGAAAGTCGTGTAGTCGCCGAGCCTGGCGGTGCCGCTTGAGCGAGCCACCGCGGCGACTTTCGCCGATCGCAGATGATGGCGACGCGCTGGCCTTTTGCAGCACCTGCGCTTTTTCCCAGGCTTGCCTGTCGCAGGGCTACGACAAGTCGGCGTTGGCCGATCTGCATGTGCTGGTCGACCATGTCGGCCCGTTTTCTGAAGGCGAGCACCTGTTTCGCGAAGGCGACCCATTCAGTGCGATCGCCGCGGTGCGCGCCGGCACGGTCAAGACCTACATCGTCGATCCGGCAGGCAACGAGCAGGTGCTCGGCTTCCATCTGCCGGGCGAAGTGATCGGGTTGAACGCGATTTCTGACAACCGCTATCCGTGCAACGCAGTCGCGCTGGACACGGTTATGTTGTGCCGGTTTTCGTTTCCGAAGCTCTCGTTGCTGGCCACGCGCATGCCGGGGCTGCAGCAGCAGCTATTTCGCCTGCTGTCGCAGGATATCGGCAAGGCCTCGCTGCTGGCGGGCGATCACAGCGCGGACGAGCGGATGGCTGCATTCCTGGTCGCGCTTTCGCGTCGCTACGCCGCGCGCGGATTCTCGGCAACGCGTTTTCATCTGACGATGGGCCGCACCGACATGGCCAATTATTTGCGGCTCGCACCGGAAACCGTCAGCCGCGTGCTGCGCCGCTTTCAGAACGAAGGGTTGGTCAACGTCGATCGCCGCGAAATGGAAATCCGCGACGCAGCGCGACTGCAGGATCTGGCCAAGGCGATCCTCAGGGACTGATCGCGGAAGTCGCACGATCTCGCCAAGTTCACGCTGCGCCATACAGTGCGGATAGTGCGCCGAGCCCGCTGGCAATAGCCATTGTCGCCACGCCCCATAGCGACACTCGACCTGCGCCGCGCAAGATTGGCGCGCCACCAGAGCGCGCGGCAACTGCGCCCAGCAATGCCAGCATCACCAGCGAACTGGCAACGATCAACAGGCGAGTTGCACCCGGTGAGGCGAGCAGGGCGGCAAGGATGCGCTCGACACCATGCGACGCTTGATGGCGTGCAGCGGAGCATTCAGATTCTCGATGATTGGCGCTTGATCTAACTCGCACGCCAAGGAAGACGCTGTCATCCAGCGACGGACACCGGGTTGAAGCAGTCAGTGAATGACGCTCTGGCAACCCAGTGCAATCAGCGCGCTTTGCATCGTCGCCGATCGCGACAGTAGCGGTGCGAGCACCGTCAGCACTCCCGAGAGCAACAAAACACTGGCGGCCGCGACACGCCATCCGCCGCGTTGCAGACGATGTCCGACCCGCGCGCCGGCCCAGGTGACGGGCAGCATCACCGGCAGCGTGCCCAGCCCAAACGCGGCCATTGTCAGCGCGCCGTTGGTTGCGCTTGCCTGCAGCCAAGCGACGCCAAGCAAGCTGGTGCTAAGCCCGCACGGCAGCCAGCCCCACAACACGCCCAATGCAAGCCGGCGCGTGGTCGTGTTCGCAGGAAGCAGCGCCGACTGCAGCGGCCGCAACCAGCTCCACACACGCTGTCCGCTGGACGGCAGACGGATGAAGCGCCCGCGTCGATCAAGCAAACGCAGCGCCATCAGGATCAACAGCGCCCCGACCAGCGCGCGCACCACGATTGCCAACATCGGCGTACGCGCCACGCTCAGCAGCCCGTGGCCGATGCCGCCGACAATCGCACCCGCTATGACATACCCGCCGATGCGGCCAAGATTGGGTTGCAACGCGTGCCACCAGTTGCCGCGCTGTCCAACCGACAATCCGGTGGCGATGCCGCCGCACATCGCCAAACAATGCGCGCCGCCAAGCAGGCCGCTGACGAACGCGCCGGAGACGACCAGCCAGTCAATCATGCGCGGCCTTGTCATTGCTGGTTGCATCACTCGACTCGGTGCCGCGTTCGCGATCCAGACTGCCTTCATCATCGACCAGCATATCGATCGCGGGACTGTCCATGTCATCGAACTGTCCACTGCGCACGCCCCAGATCAAAGCCCAGACGGCCGCAACCAGCAGCATCAGAGAAAGCGGAATCAGCAGCAGCAGGATATTCACGATGCAGTACGCCGAGTCAGGCGCAGGGCGTTTAGGGTGACCAGCAGCGAGGATAGCGTCATACCGAGTGCGGCCAGCCACGGCGTCACCAGTCCCATGGCGGCGATGGGCAGGGCGAGCAGGTTGTAGCCCAACGCCCAGCCGAGATTCTGGTGGATGATGCGGCGAGTGCGGCGCGCGATGTTCAGCGCCTGCGGAATGGCGGCCAGACGCGATCCGTTCAACGCCAGGTCCGCGCTGCGACGGGCGAGCGCCGCCGCGCCTTCGACCGCGATCGACACGTCGGCGCCGGCCAGCACCGGCGCATCGTTGAGTCCGTCGCCGACCATGCCGACGAAATGACCTCGACCGCTGCGCAATTTGTGCAAAAAGTCGAGTTTGGATTCGGGTGTCTGCCGCGCGTGGATTGCATCGATCTGCAACTGTTGCGCCACTCGTTCTACCGATTTTAGATCGTCGCCACTGAGCAGATGCAGCGTGATGCCATCCTCTCGCAACGCCTCGATCGCCTGCACCGCATCGCTGCGCAATTGTTCGGACACGGTAAAACGCGCGACGGCAGTCGCGCCATCGCCAAGCCAGATGCCGTCGTCATCGGCGCGTCCTGCCGCGAAAGAGGCGCGACCCAGACGCCACTGCCGACCATCAACAAATCCCTCGACGCCACTTCCAGCAAGATTTCGCGCAGGCATGGCCGCGCGATGATCATCGAATGCAGCGAACGCGGCAGCCAGCGGATGCGTGTTGTCGCGTTCCAGCGCGGCTGCGATCGACAGCGCGGTCTCACGCGTCAACTGCGGGTTCAGGCACTCAACGCGATCGACGCGCGGCTGCGCATCGGTGAGGGTGCCGGTCTTGTCGAATACAAGATCGGTGATGCGCGCAAGTCGCTCGATCGCATCGGGTTGCAGCGACAGCACGCCGATCCGCGCCAACGCACCTTGCGCCGCCGCCAGCGCGGCCGGCACCGATAGTGACAACGCGCACGGACAACTGATAACCAACAACGACAGACTGACTTCAATGGCGCGCGATGGATCGTGTACTTGCCAGAACAGGTAGACCAGCGCCGTCAGCAGCAACATGCCGACCACGAAGCGACTGGCGATCTGTTCGGCCGCGCGTTGCAGGGCAGGGCGGTGCGCCTGTGCGTGTTCGACCAGACGCACGATCTGCGAGAGTCGGGTGGCACTGCCGACTGCTGTCAACCGAATCCGCGCCGATCCGCCGCGACAGATCGTGCCGGCCAGCACCGGTCCATCCACCTCGCGTTCCACTGCTGCAAATTCGCCGGTCAGCAAGGCCTCTTCGAAGTGACACTGTGCGTCCAGCAAGACGCCGTCGGCTGGCACGATTTCGCCATCGGCAACGCGCACGACGTCGGCGACTACCAGAGCAGTCACCGCGATCGATTCGCGACTGCCGTCGGCTCGTTCGCGTGTTGCAAACAATGGTCTGGCGCCCGCTAGCGCATCGACCCGCGCATTGGCGATCTCGCGCGTGCGCCATTCCAGCATGCGTGCGGTCAGCAGCAGGAGCACGAACATCGCCGCAGCGTCGTACCACACGTGCGGACCGCCGCGCAGTGTTTCCACGGTGCTGGCTAGCCATGCCAGAACGATCGACGTGGCTGCCAGCGTATCCATGCCGAATCGCCGCAGCCGCACTTCGCGAATGAGTCCGGCGAGAAACGGCCAGCCGCAATAAAACACCACCGGCGTCGCAACAATGAACGTCATCCAGCGAAAGAAATCGCGTGTGGCCAGCGTCATCGAGTCGGCGTTAAACCAGCCGGCCTCGGCGAACATCATCGCCTGCATTGCACCGAGCCCGGCCAGCGCGATCCGCAACAACCAGCGATTGCGCAACTGCCGACGCTCGCGCTCGCGCGATTCGCCCGCGGCGAGGCACGGGCGATAGCCCAAGCTAGCCAGCCGCTCGATCAGGCGAGACAAGACAACTTGCTGCGGCGACCAGGTCAGCCGCACACGCCCGGTGACAGCATTCGCGCTGACCGCCAACACGCCAGTTTGGCGATGCAAGGCGCGATCAATCAGCCATGCGCATGCCGCGCAACGCATGCCTTCCACCAGAAACGTTATTTCCAGTCCGCCGGCCACTGCATGCGCGTGGCTGCGCAGCACTTCGTCACGATCCCACAACGAGGCATCGAATTTCTCCACGCCTACCCGCGGCGAGGCATCGCTGCGCAGCCGATAGAACTCGCCTAGATTGGCCGACTCGATCCACTGCGCTGCTGCAGCGCAGCCGGCGCAGCAGAAATCGCGTGTGGTGCCGGCGTGTATCGCGCGTTCGGCTTGGCCACCCAGCGCCTCGCCACAATGAAAGCAGCCGAGGCTGCGCGCTGCAGACTGAGTCTCGCTGGCAGTCGCTGCAACGGCGAACCCAGCCGCGTTCATCGCGCGCCGATGGCGGACTGCAGATACGCTGCGTGACCGCCTTTGGGTAGCCGACCCATCAATCGCCAGCTGCCGTCCGCTGAGGTCAGCTGCAGGTTCCAGTCGTGATCGGTCGCCAGGGAATGCGGCACGCGCCAGCCGGTTGAGTCCGGTTTCAACACGAAGTTGGAATCGTCCGCCGCGCGCACCGGATGCAGCACTTGCAGCCGCAGGCTCATATTGCGATTGAACGAGCCGCCAACAGGAAGGATTTCCAGCATGCCGTCCTGGCTGCGCAAGACGGCGGCAAGCCCTAGTGCGCGTGCGTGCGTGTCGGGAGTGGTGTCGGAGATCTGGATCTCGCCGATGCGGCGCACCGGGTCGGCGATCGAATCGTTGCCGTCGGTACGAATCGCGGTGATCACCAAACCGATGCCGGCGATCATCGCGCCAAGCGGCAGCGCGATCACCAGCCACAGAACAGGATTGCGCCAGCCGGGGGACTCAGGCGTGGTCATAGCGGGCCAAAATAGCTACTGTCGACGCGTTTCTGCACCGAGCCATCCAGCGCTTTGATCTGCATTTTGAGCGCCTGGCGACCGACCACCGAGGAGGGCGCGCGCAGCGTGATCGGGAATTCGCCCACGCTGGCTGCGGGTACGTCCAGTATCTGTTGCGGATCGAGCATCGTGATCGACGGATTGGCTAGGTCGAGTGTCACGCGATAGCGCTGCGGTGCATCGCTCTTGTTGACCAGCTTGAGTGTGTAGCCGTTTTCCGAACCGCCACCTTCGACCACGCGATACAACGCGTTGCGATCGCGCAATACATCCACGATCAGCGGGCTGCGATGGGTGATACCCCAACCCCACGCCGCGATCAGCACCAGCAGCAGTGCGCCATAGATCACGATTCGCGGACGCAGCACATGCGTGGCCTGGCCTTCGATCGCGTTCTGGGTGGAGTAGCGAATCAAGCCGCGCGCATAACCCATCTTGTCCATCACCGAATCGCAGGCATCGATGCACGCACCGCACGCGATGCACTCGTATTGCAGACCGTTGCGGATGTCGATCCCGGTGGGACACACCTGCACGCACATCGTGCAGTCGATGCAATCACCGAGTTCTTCACTCATGAACGCCGGCAATTCCGCCGCTTTCTCGCCTGCTGCCGCGAGCGTGATGGTACCAAGCTGCTGCGGTTGCGCTGCGGTGACACGCTGGCTGGCGCTGAAAACGTAGGCGTTGGCCAACACCAGATCGAGCAAACCACGGCCACGCGCCAGCACATCGGCCATGCCGCGCTTGCGCGGGCCGCGCGGTTCTCCACGGCGTGGATCGTAGGCGATCAGCGCCGTGTCGCGGTCGAACATCGCGCTCTGGAATCGTGCATACGGACACATGTACTTGCAGACCTGCTCGCGCAGGAAGCCTGCATTGCCCCACGTCGCCAGCGAGTAGAACAACACCCAAAAAGTTTCCCAGCCGCCCCATTGCATGGTGAACGCGCGTGCGCCCAGATCAGCGATCGGGGTGAAAAATCCCGCGAAGGTAAAGCCCGTCCACAACGCCAGTACCAGCCACAACGCGTGCTTGCCACCCTTGCGCAGCAGCTTGTAGCCAGTCCACGGCCCAGCGTCGAGTTTCATCCGCTTGTTGCGATCACCCTCGGTCCAGCGCTCGATCCACAAAAAGACTTCGGTCCACACTGTTTGCGGACACGCATAGCCGCACCACAAGCGGCCGGCGAGAGTGGTGAAGAAGAACAACGCAAGCGCCGCGATCAGCAGCAACATCGATAAAAACAGAAAATCCTGCGGCCAGAAAGTGAGCGCGAATATGTGGAATTTGCGCGCCGGCAGATCGAACAACACGGCCTGATGTCCATCCCACTTCAGCCACGGAAACACGTAATACATGCCCAGCAGCCAGAACACCGCGGCAATCCGCAGCCGCGCCAAGCGTCCGGAAATCTCGCGCGGATAGATTTTGCGTTCGCTGGCGTACAGCACGCTGCCGCCGTCGTCCACCACATCGATCGGAATGCTTTTGCCGGCCACTTTCAATCCACCGGGGGCAACGTCTGGTTGACGCGCCCGGGTCTGCGCAACAGCAGCCAGGTGAACAGGCTGGAGGACGCCGTGGCAGCCCAGAACAGGAAAAACGCGACCGAATAGCCCATCTCTCGGCTAATCCTCAAGTCCGGAAACGTGATGTCACGCAGCGCCAGCGGATCGATGAATGCAAAGAACACGATCGTCGCGATGCAGGCCGAGAAAAAACTTGGCCACAGGATCGCGCCCAGACGCTGCGCCATCGGTCGACGTTGCGGAACCGCCTGGTGCACGCCGGGCGCGGTCATGGTGTTGGTTTCGTGTCAGTCGTAGCGGCCCGCGCTGCCGGAACGGGCATATTGGCCCGATGCGAAAGTGACCAAACATACGCCGCAGCCAAGCGTGCACGAGTTTCGCCGAGAATCTGCAGATGTGCGGGCATCGCTCCGTGCCGGCCCATCACGATGCTGGTGCGGAGGTCTTCGTTGCTGTCGCCGTATAACCAATAGTTGTCTGTCAGATCCGGTGCGCCTAGATCCTGGTTGCCCTTGCCATCGGCGCCGTGGCAGGCGACGCAGATGCCTTCGAAAATCGGTTTGCCTTTCGCGGCCCAGTAACTGTCTGCCATCGGGTGCGAAAGCGATTGCACGTAGGCGACAATCGAGACCACGGCATCATCACCGCCCATGCCCTGCAGCACCTGGCCCCACGGCGGCATGACGCCTTCGCGGCCATCGAGCACCGATTGCAGCACCTGCTCGGGTTTTCCGCCCCACTTCCAGACTGTATCGGTCAGGTTCGGAAAGCCCTTGGCGCCGCGCCCACCCGACCCGTGGCAACTGGCGCAGGTGTTGCTGAAGATCGATCCACCCAGCTTGACCGCGACGGGATCGCGCGCGAGTTCATCGATCGGACGATCGCGAAATGCGGCCAGCGTCGCGGCCAGTTTGGTGTCCTCTGTCTTCTGGTCCTGCGCGAGTTCCTTGCGCGAGGTCCAGCCCGACCATCCGGCGAAATTGCCCAGCCCCGGATACCAGATCAAATAGCCGATGGCGTAGATGATCGTGAGGTAAAACAGGTTGATCCACCAGCGCGGCAACGGCTTGTTGTACTCGGTGAGATCGCCATCCCAGATGTGGCTGGTTTCATCCGGTTTTGGGTCACCCGGGCGACGTTTGCCGGTCCACCACAGCAGCCAGACACAGCCCAGGATGTTGAAGGCCACGATGGCGATGACGTACCACGACCAGCCAGTACTCATCATGGCTTGCGCTCCATCTCGTCATCTTCCAGCGGAATGCGCGCGGCGGCGTCGAGCTCGGCGCGATGACTGGGGTTCCAGATCCAGATCCAGCCGCCAATAAACAGCACGAGCAGAATCAGCGTGATGATTCCAACGATCATCCTCAATTCCCCTTCGGCGCATGTTTGCCCAAGTCTTGCAGGTAGGCAATCAGAGCATCGAGTTCGGTCTTGCCGTCGACCGCTGCAGGCGCCGCGGTAATCTCGGCGTTGCTGTATGGATCGCCTAGCCGCTGCAGCGCGCGCATGTGCTGCGCGATCACGGCGCCGTCGACCGGTGCATCCGCCAGCCACTGAAATGACGGCATGTTCGATTCGGGCACCACATCGCGCGGGTTGAGCAGATGCACTCGATGCCATTCGTCCGAATAGCGGCCACCGACGCGCGCCAGATCCGGTCCGGTGCGCTTGCTGCCCCACTGAAACGGACGGTCGTACACCGACTCGCCGGCCATCGAATAATGGCCGTAGCGTTCGGTCTCGAAGCGCAGCGTGCGGATCATCTGCGAGTGGCAGTTGTAGCAACCCTCACGCACATAGATATCGCGCCCAGCCAGCTCCAGCGCGGGGTAGGGCTTCACGCCAGGCAACGGCTTGATCGTCTCGGCCTGATACATCAGGGGAATGATTTCAGCCAGCCCGCCGAACGAAACCGCGACAGCGATCAGCACCGCGAGCAAGACAACGTTCTTCTCGATTTTTTCGTGTGCAATGGTCATGTGTGCTCCTCAACCACGCACTTCGGACGGATGGACCGGCAGCAGTGGCTGCGCGACGATCACGCGCGCCTGCTGATAGGTGCGATAGAAATTCCACGCCATCACCAGCATGCCGCTGAGCGCCAGCAGCCCACCGAGCAGGCGTCCGAGGTAGTAGGGATAGGTCGCGCTAAGCGACTCGACGAAGGTGTAGGTCAGTGTGCCGTCGGGATTGGTCGCCCGCCACATCAGGCCCTGCATCACACCGGCGATCCACATCGCGGTGATGTAGAACACCACACCCACCGTGTGCAGCCAGAAATGCACGTCGATCAGTCGCGTGGAGTACATCTTTGTCAGCCCCAGCAGCTTGGGCAGCATCGCGTACAGCGAGCCAATGGTGATCATCGCCACCCAGCCCAGTGCGCCGGCGTGCACGTGTCCGATCGTCCAGTCGGTGTAATGCGACAGCGAGTTGACCGTCTTGATCGACATCATCGGCCCCTCGAACGTAGCCATCATGTAGAACGAGATGGCGACAATCAGGAACTTCAGGATCGGATCGGTGCGCAACTTGTGCCACACGCCCTGCAGCGTCATCAGCCCATTGATCGCGCCGCCCCAGCTTGGGGCCAGCAGGATCAGCGAAAACACCATGCCGACAGATTGCACCCAGTCGGGTAGCGCGGAATATTGCAGATGGTGCGGCCCGGCCCACATGTAGACCGCGATCAGGGCCCAGAAATGTACGATCGACAGCCGATAGGAATAGATCGGTCGCTGCGCCTGCTTGGGTACGAAGTAATACATCATGCCGAGGAAGCCGGCAGTCAGCAGAAAGCCTACCGCGTTGTGCCCGTACCACCACTGCACCATCGCATCGACGGCGCCGCTGTAGATTGGGTACGACTTCCACCATCCGGCCGGAATCGCGAGATTGTTGACGATGTGCAGCAATGCGATGGCGATGATGTAGGCGCCATAGAACCAGTTGGCGACGTAAATATGTTTCACACGGCGTTTGCCGATGGTGCCGAAAAACAACACCGAGTACGCGACCCAGACGATCAGGATCAGCAGGTCGATCGGCCATTCCAGCTCGGCGTATTCCTTGCCCTGGGTGAGCCCCAGCGGCAGTGTGATCGCGGCGGCCACGATCACCAATTGCCAGCCCCAGAACACGAATGCTGCCAGCCGGTCGGAGATCAGCCGCACATGACAGGTGCGCTGGACGATATAAAGGCTGGTCGCAAACAGCGCCGAGCCGCCGAAGGCGAAGACCACCGCGTTGGTGTGCAATGGTCGCAGACGTCCGTAACTAAGCCACGGAATTCCTGAGCCTATCGTTGGCCAATACAGTTCGGCGGCGATGAACACCCCTACCAGCATGCCGACGATGCCCCACACCACTGTCATCACCGTGAACTGCCGCACCACCTTGTCGTTGTAAAATCCGCTCACTGGCACAGAACGCGCAGCAGGAGTCGATCCGGTTTGACTTTCCGACGCGTTGCCGAATGCTTCGATGCTAGCCATGCCGTCCCTAATTTGAAGATCTCCAGAGTGTGCCCTTCGGGACAGGTGGCGTCCATTGATCTGGATCAAGTTGGTGACGGTTTCATAACGTCAGACCGTGCCGGGGAGAGTCAGCTCTGGAAAGCATCAGTGCGCCACGATGCTTCCGGGTGCAGCCCTGAGTCACTCAGTGATAAGGAACCAACCTCCTGTCTTCCAGTCCCATTCACATCGATTGGGTCAACCTGAAGGGTGAACCCAACTGCCAAGCCCGCCACTTTCAACGAGGGAACCGGAACGATGACCGCAGCGAAGGATTCCGATGCATTCGTGTTTTTCGGCGCCACTGGCGATCTGGCCTACAAGAAGATCTTTCCCGCGCTGCAGGCGATGATCATCAACGGCGGCCTGGACATGCCGATCGTCGGTATCGCCCGGCCCGGCTGGACGCTGGATAAATTGCGCGACCACGCCAAGGCGAGCTTGACTGAACATGGCAGCCTGGATGCAAAGGCGTTTGCCAAACTCAGTAAACAGATGCGATTTATTGGCGGCGACTACAACGACGCCAAGACTTTCACCGCGCTCAAGGAGGTGCTGAAAGACAGTAAACGGCCAATCCATTACCTCGCCATTCCACCCAGTCTGTTCGGTTCGGTGGTGAAGGGGCTGGATGTCTCCGGCTGCGCGAAGGGCGCGCGCGTAATCGTTGAAAAGCCTTTCGGCCGCGATCTGAAATCGGCACAGGAACTCAATCGAGTGCTGCACGACGTGTTCGATGAGGCATCGATTTTCCGCATCGATCACTACCTGGGCAAGGAGCCGGTGCAGAACTTGCTCTATTTCCGCTTCGCCAACGCCGTGCTGGAGCCGGTGTGGAATCGCCAGTACATCAACAACGTGCAGATCACGATGGCCGAGGATTTTGGGGTGCAGGGCCGCGGTGCTTTCTACGAAGAAGTTGGCACGATCCGTGATGTCGTGCAAAACCACCTGCTGCAGGTCGTCGCGCTACTGGCGATGGATGCACCGGTCGGCAGCGATCCGGAAAGCCTGCGTAACGAAAAATTGCGGGTGTGTCGCTCGATCCGTCCGCTGGATCCCAAGGAAGTGGTACGCGGTCAATTTCGCGGCTATCGCAGCGAGGATGGCGTGGCCAAGGATTCGCAGGTCGAAACGTTCGCCGCCCTGCGATTGCACATCGATAACTGGCGCTGGGCCGGCGTGCCGTTCTACATCCGCGCCGGCAAGCATCTGCCAATCACGGCGACAGAGGTGGTGGTTGACATGAGGACGCCACCAATTGCGATCTTCGATGAGATTCCAGAATCGATGTCGAACCATTATCGTTTTCGGCTTAGCCCCGAGGTGATCATCTCCAGCGGCGTGCTGGTCAAGAAGCCGGGCGAGAAGATGCAAGGCGATCCGGTCGAGCTGGTGCTGCGGCGCCAGTTGCGACGCGAAAAATCGCCGTACGAGCGGTTGTTGGGCGATGCGATTCGCGGCGATACCGCATTGTTCACGAGCGACGACATGGTCGAGGTCGCGTGGCAGATTGTCGACCCAGCACTGAATAATGCCGAGAAAGTCACCTTGTACGACCAAGGTAGTTGGGGGCCGGCTGCGGTCCGCGATATGGTAGACGGTGACGACGACTGGCACGATCCGAAGGTCGAAAAATCACCGTGTTGAGCGAATCGCCCATCGTGTTTTTATTCGATGTCGACAATACGCTGCTCGACAACGATCGTTTTTCTGCAGACCTGGATGCGCGTCTCGAACGAGACTTCGGTGTCGACGGACGAAAGCGGTACCGCACGATCTATGCGCGGCTACGCGATGAACATGGGTATGCGGACTACCTCGGTGCGGTGCAGGAATTTCGACAGGGCGCGGAGGATTTGCCGGCGCTGCTGCAACTGGCCGAATTCATGCTCGTGTATCCGTTCAAGCAATGCGTGTATCCAGGCGCGCTGGACGCCATCCAACATCTTGCAACGATCGGTCGTTGCGCAATTTTGTCCGACGGCGACATGGTGTTTCAGCCGCGCAAGATTCAGCGATCGGGCTTGTGGGACGCCTTGCAGGGCAGGGTGCTGGTGACCTTGCACAAGCAGGACAGCATCGAGCTTGTGCGCCGTCGCTGGCCGGCGCGCCGGTACGTGACGATCGACGACAAGCCGCAATTGCTAGCGGCGATGAAGCGCCTGCTGGGCGATGCGCTGTTCACGGTGTTCGTCGAGCAAGGTCATTACGCTCGCGAATCTTTGCAGCAAACAAGCGAGCCGGCGCCCGATTTGCGCATCCAGCGCATCCAGCAGTTATGCGAATTGTCCGCTGCTGACTTTGAACCTGCTGGATCACGCGCGCAGCCGCAGTGATCGCACGCGAGTAACTCGCAACTTTCGACGTCGAACAATCAAGGAGTACACCGCATGAATGCGACACGACAACTGCATGATCTAGGCCAGAGCATCTGGCTGGACAACATTACGCGCAAGCTGCTGGATGACGGCACGTTGAAGCATTACATCGCCGAGATGTCGGTCACCGGTTTGACCTCCAATCCCAGCATTTTTGACGAGGCGCTGGATGGCACCGCGTACGACGATGCCATCGCCGAAAAAGCGAACTCCGGCAAGTCCGGCGAGGAGTTGTTCGTCGAGCTCGCGCTGGAAGATCTGCGTCGAGCCGCCGACTTGTTCAAGCCGGTGCACCAGCAGACCGACAGTGTCGACGGCTGGGTGTCGATGGAAGTCTCGCCGCTGTTGGCCAGCGATACCAAGGCCACGATCAAGGCGGCAGCGGACATTTATCGTCAGGCCGATCGGGCGAATTTGTTCGTGAAAATCCCCGGCACGCCTGAGGGTGTGCCTGCGATCGAAGAATCGATTTTCGCCGGTGTGCCGGTCAACGTTACCTTGCTGTTTTCGGGCGAGCAATATGTCGCTGCCGCGGAAGCCTGGATGCGCGGCGTCGAGCGCCGGATCGAAGCCGGTCTGGATCCGAAGATTGAATCGGTCGCTTCGCTGTTTGTCAGTCGCTGGGACAAGGCAGTCAGCGACAAGGTGCCCGCAGAGTTGCGCAACCGCTTGGGCATTGCTGTCAGTCAGCGTGCCTATCGTGAGTACCGAAAGTTGCTGGATTCGGATCGTTGCAAGAAGCTGGTCGCGGCTGGCGTGCATCCGCAGCGGCTGCTGTGGGCCAGCACCAGCAGCAAGGATCCGGCCTCGCCAGAGACGATTTACGTTGAGGCACTCGCCGCGCCGAACACGATCAACACCATGCCGGACAAGACGCTGAAAGCGCTGGCGCAACTTGACTCGATCACCGTCGCGCTGACAGCCGATGGCGGTGATTGCGAGCAGGTGTTGGCGCAATTCGAAGAAGCAGGCATCGATGTCGACGCGCTAGCTGAAAAGCTGCAGGTCGATGGCGCAGCATCGTTCGTGAAATCGTGGAAGCAGTTGCTGGGCCGGATCAAGGACAAAGCATCGACCGCCAGCGCGGGCAAGGATGCGGCATGAGCGACACCAAACCCGATCTGATCACGCGTCCGCAATGGAAGGCGTTGCTGAAACATCGCGATGCGTTGGCCGATACGACGTTACGGCAGCATTTCGATACCGACGCCGATCGAGGCACGCGGCTGAAAGCAGAAGGCGCTGAGCTGTATCTGGATTATTCCAAGCAGCGCGTTGACGACAAGGCGCTGACCTTGCTGTTTGACCTAGCCAATGCCTGCGGCGTGCCGCAGCGCATCGAAGCAATGTTTCGCGGGGAGGAAATCAACGTCTCCGAGGATCGCGCCGTACTGCACACCGCGCTGCGCGCGCCACGCGATGCTGTGATCGAAGTCGACGGCTTCAACGTGGTGCCCGAGGTGCACGCTGTACTCGATCGCATGGCGGCGTTCTGCGACAAGGTGCGCAGCGGCGCATGGACCGGTCATGGCGGCCAGCGCATTCGCAACATCATCAGCATCGGCATCGGTGGTTCCGATCTCGGACCGGTGATGGCATTTGAAGCGCTGCGTCACTACAGCCAGCGCGATCTAACGGTGCGTTTTGTGTCCAATGTCGATGGCACGGATTTCGTCGAGGCCACACGCGATCTGGACGCGGCACAGACACTCTTCATCATCTGCTCCAAGACCTTCACCACGCTCGAAACCCTGACCAACGCGCACGCGGCGCGACGGTGGTGTTTGGGCGCGCTAGACGCTGGTGCGGAACAATCCGGCGCGATCGCGAAACACTTCGTCGCAGTCTCGACCAATGCCGACGGCGTACGCAAGTTCGGTATCGACACCGACAACATGTTCGAATTCTGGGATTGGGTCGGCGGCCGCTATTCGATGGATTCAGCGATCGGTCTCTCGACCATGCTGGCGATCGGTCCCGATCGCTTTCGCGAGTTGCTCGATGGTTTCCATGCGATGGACGTGCATTTTCGCTCGACGCCGCTGGAAGCAAACCTGCCCGCGCTGCACGGCATGCTGGCGATCTGGAACACGAATTTTCTTGGCGCTTCCACGGTCGCTGTGCTGCCGTACGAACAATACCTGAAGCGCTTTCCGGCTTATTTGCAGCAGTTGACGATGGAGAGCAACGGCAAGCACGTCACGCTTGATGGCAAGCGCGTCGACTACGAGACCGGCCCCATCTATTGGGGCGAGCCAGGCACCAATGGCCAGCATTCGTTCTATCAGTTGATCCACCAAGGCACGCGGTTGATCCCGTGCGATTTCATCGGCTTCTGCAACACGCTTAATCCGTTGCCGGATGACAAGGGTGGCGACCAGCACGACCTGCTGATGGCGAACGTGTTTGCACAAGGGGAGGCGTTGGCGTTCGGCAAAACTGTGGCGCAGGTAAAGGCCGAAGGCACGCCAGACTGGCTGGTGCCGCATCGCTTGTTTGAGGGCAACCGTCCGAGCAACACAATCCTCGCCAATATGCTCACACCGTTTGCACTGGGCGCGCTGATTGCATTGTACGAACACAGCGTGTTCGTGCAGGGCTCCATCTGGAACATCGATTCGTTCGACCAGTGGGGCGTCGAGCTGGGTAAGGAATTGGCAAAAACAACCGCGAGCGAACTGGAACAGGGTGATGAACCAAAGTTGGGCCACGACAGCTCAACCAATGCGCTGATCCGGCGTTATCGCGCGACGCGAAGGAAACCCAATCCATGAGCGCAAACATCAGCCCGCTTGCCGGCAAGCCCGCGCCGAATGACCAGTTGATCGATGTCGACAAGCTGGTCGCTGCGTATTACGACAAGCATCCCGATCCGTCTGTCGCCGCGCAGCGTGTGGCATTCGGCACCTCGGGTCATCGCGGCTCGTCGCTTGATGCCAGCTTTAATGAGGACCACATCGTCGCCATCACGCAGGCAGTGTGCGAATGGCGCAGCAAACATCAGATCGATGGGCCGCTATTCATCGGCATCGACACGCACGCACTTTCGGTGCCAGCGTTTGAGAGCGCGCTTGAAGTGCTGTGCGCCAATGACGTGCAGGTGCGCATCTCCAAGGGTGGCGAGTACACGCCGACGCCGTCGGTCTCGCTCGCGATCCTGGCCTATAACAAGGGCCGCAAGTCTGGCCTTGCCGATGGCATCGTGGTCACCCCGTCGCACAATCCGCCCGACAACGGCGGCTTCAAGTACAACACACCCAATGGTGGTCCGGCGGATACCGAGGTCACCGGCTGGATCCAGCAGCGCGCAAATGCGGTGCTGGAGGACAAACTCAAGGCGGTCAAGCGGGTCGCGTTCAAGCAGGCGCGCGCAGCGGATAGCACGCGCGAATACGATTTCATGGGCGCGTATATCGATGACCTCGGAAGCATTCTCGATTTCGATACGATTCGCGGCTCTGGCTTGCGCTTGGGCGTGGATCCGCTTGGCGGTGCCGGCGTGCACTACTGGGCGCGGATTGCCGAGCAGTACCGCATCGATCTGACCATCGTCAGCGACGAAGTCGATCCGCAATTCGCCTTCATGAGCGTCGACTGGGACGGCCGCATCCGCATGGATCCATCATCAAAATACGCGATGCAGCGGTTGATCGGAATAAAGGATCGCTTCGATATCGCGTTCGCCTGTGACACCGATCACGACCGCCACGGCATCGTTACCCCGGATGCGGGTTTGCTGCCGCCAAATCACTATCAGTCGGTGATGATCGATTACCTGTTTCGGCAGCGGAGTCATTGGAGCAAGACTGCTGCGGTTGGCAAGACGGTGGTCAGCAGCGCGATGATCGATCGCGTGACCAAGCGCCTGGGGCGCAAGTTGTTCGAAGTGCCAGTCGGTTTCAAGTGGTTTGTCGACGGATTGTTCGATGGGTCGCTGGGTTTCGGTGGTGAGGAAAGCGCTGGAGCGATGTTCCTGCGCACCGACGGCAGCGTCTGGACGACGGACAAGGACGGCATCGTGCCGGCGCTGCTGTCCGCCGAGATCACCGCGCGCGAAGGCAAGACCCCGGGCAAGTTGTATGACGCGTTGGAAGCCGACCTCGGCACGCTCTATGCCGACCGCTTGCAGGCGCCAGCCAAGCCAGCGCAGAAGCAGAAGCTATCCAAACTGTCGCCGAAACAGATCGACACCGAACAACTTGCGGGCGATGCGATCACTGATGTCTCCAGCACCGCGCCGGGCAATGACGCGCCGATTGGCGGCATTCGCGTGCGCAGCGACGGCGGCTGGTTTGCCGCGCGTCCGTCTGGCACCGAGGACATCTACAAGATCTACGCCGAGAGCTTTCACAGCGCCGACCATCTCAAGCGCATCCTCGACGAGGCACAGAAAATCGTCGATTCTGCACTGGACAGGGATTGAGCAGCGCATCGGGCGACTCGCTTTGAAACGCAGCACAAGCTCATCGCAACAAAGGGACTCAGCATGCGACCACGACATCCCGACAAGCGCGGACACGCCGAAGGCCATCGCACCGATCGCATCGCATGGCTGCGGGCCGCTGTGCTCGGAGCGAATGACGGCATAGTTTCGACCGCCAGCCTGATCATCGGCGTCGCCAGCGCCCATGGCACGCATGGTGCAGTCCTGATCGCCGGCGTCGCCGCGCTGGTTGCCGGCGCGATGTCGATGGCGGCAGGCGAATACGTGTCGGTGCATTCGCAGGCCGATATCGAGAACGCCGAACTCGAACGCGAGCGCATCGAGATTGCCGCCGACAGCGAAAGCGAGCACAAGGAGCTGGCCACGATCTATATCCGTCGAGGGCTGGAGCCGGCGCTCGCCAAACAGGTCGCGCAGCAATTGATGGCGCACGACGCGCTGGGTGCGCACGCGCGGGATGAACTCGGCATCCACGACATCACTTCCGCCAACCCGCTGCAGGCCGCATTCGCATCGGCCGCGAGTTTTTCGATCGGCGCGTTGTTGCCACTGCTGGTGGCAGTGCTGCTTCCGGTCTCGGCACTGATGTGGGCAGTCGCGTTGTCTTCGCTGTTGTTTCTCGCCGTGTTGGGCGCGCTGTCGGCTCGTGCCGGCGGAGCGGACGTGCGTACAGGCATTCTTCGGGTGACGTTCTGGGGCGCGCTGGCGATGGGCGTGACCGCCGTCGTCGGGGCGCTGGTAGGCAAGTTCGGCTGAGTTCACAGCACAGCTAGCGAGCGCAATCCAGTCGACGTTTAAGCTGCGCATGGCACAGTGATTAAAGGAAAGTCGGACGATGCTGCCTCAGCGGATGGAACGAAGCCGCTGCACCGCCAGTCCACTGTACAAACCGAATGCAACATCGACTTGCTTCCGTTCCCAGTAATGCAGACGCAGCGCACCTGTCATCACAAAACCGGTGTGCAGCGGCTACCAAGCATCCCGCATGCGCCTTTGCCATTCAGACTTCAGGAGCCTCCATGTCCAGCAAACTCGACCAGCAGTGCATCGACACCCTGCGCTTTCTGTCCATCGACATGGTGCAGAAAGCCGACAGCGGGCACCCCGGATTGCCACTAGGCGCGGCACCAATGGCGTATACGTTGTGGGATCGCTTGCTGAAGCACAATCCGCAAAATCCGCAATGGTTTGATCGCGATCGCTTCGTGCTCTCGGCAGGTCACGGGTCCGCGCTGCTGTACAGCCTGCTGCACATGACCGGCTACGACCTCTCGCTGGATGACATCAAACAGTTTCGGCAGTGGGGCAGCAAGACGCCAGGACACCCCGAACGCGGTCACACGCCGGGCGTGGAAGTCACCACCGGGCCGCTGGGGCAGGGCTTTGGCAACGCAGTCGGAATGGCGATTGCCGAGTTGCAACTCGCGGCGCGCTATAACCGCGATGGGCACGTGATCATCGATCACCAGACATTCGTGCTCGCCAGCGACGGTGATCTGATGGAAGGCATTGCCTCCGAAGCCGCGTCGCTGGCAGGGCATCTGCAACTGGGCAAGCTCACATGCTTGTACGACGACAATTTCGTGACGCTGGCTGCCAGCACCGACATGACCTTTACCGAAGATCGCGCGATGCGCTTTCGTGCGTATGGCTGGCATGTGCAAACGGTCGATGATGGCAACGACGTAGCTGCGATCGAGCAAGCTCTCAAGCGCGCCAAACGGCAGAAAAACAAGCCGTCTCTGATCATCGTCAAGACCGTGATCGGATTCGGATCTCCCGAAGCTGGCACCTTCAAGGCGCACGGTTCGCCGTTGGGTGTGCAAGACGTGCGCAAGACGAAGAAGAATCTGGGTTGGCCGGAACAGGACTTCCTGGTGCCCGATGCCGCCGCCGAGCACATGGGTGAAGCGGTCCAGCGCGGTGTGCGCGCGGAGAAAAGCTGGAATCGACGGATCAAGGCTTACCAGAAAGCGTACCCGGATCTGGCGCAGGATCTGATGACAAGTATCGCTGGCAAGCTGGCGAACGATTGGGACGCGGAGATCCCGCTGTTTCCCGCCGATGCCAAGGGCTTGGCAACGCGCAAGGCCTCGGGTCAGATCATGAATGCGATGGCCGCGCGATTGCCGATGCTGACCGGCGGTTCGGCGGACCTGGATCCGTCGACGTTCACCGCGTTGAATGGTCTCGGCGATTTCAATCCCCCGCTGCCGGGCGATGACAAGCAAGGATCGGACGGCGGCGGCTGGAGTCACGCCGGACGCAACCTGCATTTTGGTGTGCGTGAACACGCGATGGGGGCAATCGCCAACGGACTTGCCGCGCATGGCGCGATGATTCCGTACGGCGCCACCTTCCTGATTTTTTCCGATTACATGCGCCCGACGCTACGACTTGCGGCGCTATCAAAACTGCACGTGGTGCATGTATTCACCCACGACAGCATCGCGCTCGGCGAAGATGGTCCAACGCATCAGCCGATCGAACAGCTGGCATCGCTGCGCGCGATTCCTCACCTCACCCTGATTCGTCCCGCCGATGCGAACGAGACGGCGGTGGCTTGGCGCGTCGCGGTCGAAACGCGTGAGCGTCCGGTGCTGTTGGTGCTCAGCCGGCAGAACCTGCCGACGCTGGATCGCAAAGTGCTTGCATCGGCGGACGGTGTGCGACACGGCGCTTATGTATTGAGCGATAGCGCAGCGGATGAGCAATCCGGTGCGGATGCAACGCAGCCCGATCTGATCCTGATCGCCAGCGGTTCGGAAGTGCATCTGATCCTGAAGGCCGCCGAGCTCTTGCGCGAGGAAGGGTGCCGCGTGCGCTGCGTGTCGATGCCGAGCTGGGATTTGTTCGACGCCTTGCCCAAGGCAGAGCGCGACGCGGTGCTGCCGCCGGACGTCACCGCGCGTCTTGCAGTGGAAATGGGCGCGACGCTAGGTTGGGATCGCTATGTGGGCGATCACGGTGACGTGCTGGGCATCGATCGCTTCGGTGCATCGGCGCCGGCCGACGTGCTGCTGCCAGAATACGGATTCACCGTCGACAACGTGTGCAAGCGTTCACGCGCCGTGATGGCACGCGTGCAAGCTTGATCGGTCGCGCGAAGCCCGACCGTGCTATTCCTTCTTGATCGCGTGACCACCGAATTGATTACGCATCGCGGCCAGCAGCTTGTCGGAGAACGAGTCGTTGTCCCGGGAGCGCAGGCGTTCGAGCAAGGCCAGCGTGATCACCGGCGCAGGCACGTCCAGATCGATCGCCTCGGCCACTGTCCAGCGGCCTTCTCCTGAATCGGCAACGTATGGAGCGATGCCGTCGAGCGTCGGGTTTTCCTTCAATGCGTTCGAGCTCAGGTCCAGCAGCCACGAACGGATCACACTGCCGAAGCGCCAGATTTCCGCGACCTTGTGCAAATCGAGCGCGAATTCCTTCTTGTGCTCCAGAATCGAGAAGCCTTCGGCGTAGGCTTGCATCATTCCGTACTCGATGCCGTTGTGCACCATCTTCACGAAATGGCCAGAACCAACCGGACCGACGTGACCCCAGCCTTTTTTCTTGCCGGGTGCGAGCGATTCGAAAATCGGGTTGAGTGAAGCAACAATCGCCTCGTCGCCTCCCACCATCATGCTGTAGCCCTCTTTCAGGCCCCACACGCCACCGCTGGTACCGCAATCGACGTAGGCCACCTTCTTCTTGGACAAAGCATCGGCGCGGCGCAAGGTGTCCTTGTAATTGGAATTGCCACCGTCGATCAGGATGTCGCCTTTTTTCAGCAGCGGGGTGAGTGCATCGACGGTGCTGTCGGTGATCGATCCGGCTGGAACCATCATCCAGACGATGCGCGGACTTGGCAGCTTCTTCAGCATTGCCGCGAGCGACGTCGCCGACTCGCCTTTGTTGTCTTCCAGCGCCTTGCGCGCTTCGGCCTTGGGATCGAACCCTACCACGCGGTGCCCGGCTTTGATCAACCGTTGCGCCATGTTCGCGCCCATCTTGCCGAGTCCGATCATTCCGATGTCCATCACGATGTCTCCTTCGATGTGGGAACTGGTGCTGACGCAATCATTAGCTGGCTCAAGGCTATCGCTCAGTGCTTGAACCTGACGACAACGATGCCGACAGCCCGTTTTGCGTTCGGTCTATATCCGACTGCGTGGGGCGCTGGTGGTTCCTGCAATTCAAAACGCGCCGCACTCACCGCCGAATCCACCAACGCATCAGCTTGCTCACAAATGGCGTCAGCCGCGTGCGCTGATAGGCGTTGGCGGCCATCCGGATCGCCTCGGCCTGGGTCGGGTAGGCGTGGATCACGTTCGCCAGCGTGCTCAATCCGATGCCAGCGACCATCGCAAGCGTGATTTCGTTGATCATCTCGCCGGCATGGCTGGCGACGATGGTGGCGCCGAGGATGTTGTCCGACTTTTGCGCGACATGCAGCTTGACGAAGCCGGTCTGCTCGTCGTCCAGGATTGCGCGATCGACCTCGTGCAAGGGCACGGTAAATGTGCGGATCGGTATGTCCCGCTCGTTGGCCTCACGCACATACAAACCGACATGCGCGATTTCCGGATCGGTGTAGGTGCACCACGGGATCGTCAGCGCACTCACGCGTTGCCGGCCTGGAAATAATGCATTGCGCACCACGATCCGCGCCGACGCATCGGCGGTGTGGGTGAACTGGTGCTGCAGGCAGACATCACCCGCGGCATAAACGCGTCGATTGCTGGTGCGCAGGAAATCATCGACGCGCACGCCGCCATCCGCAGTGATGGCGACGCCCGCTTTGTCCAGATCGAGCCCATCGGTGTTGGGAACGCGGCCGACACCGGTGAGAATGGCGTCGACGGTGACGCTGCTGTGGTAATCGTCGCTGACGAGGTCGATGATTTTCTCCTTGCCCTGCACCCGCACTGCGGTAGCTGTGGTGTTCAGCCGCACTTCGATGCCATCGCGCGCAAACGCATCCGACAGCAATTGCGCCGCATCGCGTTCCTCCTTGGGCAGGAATAGCGGCATGTCCTGCACGATGATCACCCGCGCGCCTAAACGCGAAAACGCCTGCGCCAGTTCGCAACCGAGCGGCCCGCCACCGATCACCAGCAATCGCCGTGGCAGTTCGGTGAGATCGAACACATTTTCGTTGGTGAGGTAACCGGCTTCCATCAGCCCGGGAATCGTTGGTATGTCTGGACGCGCACCTGTGGCGATCACCGCCTTGGCGAAACGCAGGCTGGCGCCATCGACATCAATGGTCTGATTGGAGGTGAAGCGGCTCTCTCCGAGAAACACATCGATGCCTTCGGCGGCGAGATCGCGGATCGAATCCGATCGGCTGATGCGGGCGCGTAGTCGGCGCATGTGTGCCATCGCCACGCCAAAGTCGACATCGATCGCCTCCGGCACGCACGCGCCAAAGTCATCGGCATGACGCATTTGCGCATACAGGCGCGCGGTGCGTGTCAATGCCTTCGATGGCACACACCCGATGTTGAGGCAGTCGCCGCCAATCGCGGTGTTTTCGATCAGCGCCACGCGCGCGCCCAGCCCCGCTGCGCCGCGTGCGGCGACCAGACCGGCCGGACCTGCACCCAGCACGACCAGGTTGTAACAATCGACCGGCTTTGGATTAGTCCAGCCCGGCGGCCAGACGTTGGCCAGGCGCTCGATTTCGAAGACATCCATTGGCGCGGTCATGGGAGGGCCTTCGGCGCTGCATGATCGAGCCAGCCGCCCCGAAATCCGGCGCGTCGCAACCCACTGATCAGATACGGGCAGGTACGCATCAATCGCCAGATCAATTGCGATCGATGATTCTCGATCATCATCGCGACGATGCCCTGATCCAGCCCGTAATGGCCGGCAGAGGTCCACAGCATGCCATCGGCCGTGCGCAGCCCGGGATTGATTCCGCTGGACAGGCGCATGTCGCACGCGATCTGCGGATAGCGTTGCAGCATCGTGCGAATGCCGCGCAACGCCAAGGCCGGATCGAACGGCAGGCAGGCCAGCACCGCGGGAGGCGACAGTGTTCCATCATCCGGTCCATACGGAACGCCGCGCGCGGAATAGCCAAACAACCGGCGCGGTCGGGATTCGTTCGGCAATTCGTCGCTCGGACCGTCACCTGCGCTCAGTCCCCAGCAATCGGAATCCATGCCCGTGTGCCCCAGCGGATTGATGCGGGCGTACTCGCGTTGCACATGCACCGCGCGGCGCGAATTCTCGAAATAATCACAATCGCGATCGCGCATGAAGGGGTCGCGGATTCCACGCAAGTCTACCCACGCATGGGAGAATTGATGCACGAACAACGGTCCGGCGTACAGGTAATCGTGGCCGTACAGATTTTCCCATTGATAGGTGACTGTCCACGCCTGGTAGCAGTCGGCGAGCACCGGATACGTGGGCGAGCCCATTGCCAGCGCGTACAGCACGATCGCCTCGCTGTAACCTTCCCATCCGTAGTGCAAAAATCCTGATTCGGGCTTCCAGCCCTGCATGATCGTGGCGCCACCATCCTGTGACCAGCGCCAGTCGATGCGGCGATACAAACGATCAACCGTTGCGCGCAACGCGACTTCCTCCGCATCGTCACCGTCGAAATACATAGCTGATGTCAGCGCGCCGGCGATCAACAATGCCGTGTCGATCATCGACAATTCGGACCGCCAAACACGCTTGCCCGATTGCTGATCGAGAAAGTGGTAGTAAAAGCCCTTGTAACCGGTCGCATCAGCGGCGCCGCTTTGATCGCTTTCATGAAAGAAGCGCAGCGCGCGCAAGCTGTGTTGCACTGCGTCCTCGCGCGAAATCCAGCCGTGCTCGACGCCGATCGGATAGGTCGACAATCCGAATCCAACCACGGCGATGCTCACCGGCGAGCCCGGTCGCGAGGTATCCGCGATCAACCCGTTGTCCGGATTGACCTGCTGCAAAAAATAGTCGAACGCTGCACGCTGCAATGCGTCCAGCAAGGCGGCATCATCGATTCGCACTGGTGCAAGCTGAGCAGTACCGCCGAGGATTGCCTGGCCGGCGTAGGATGACGTGTTGACCATTGCGCAAGAATACGGTGGATTCAGGTGCAGGCGAAGCGAATGCATTATGTTTTCCTGCCTGCCGCTAGAACTCGCTGGTGAGCGAGGAGACTGCAGCGTGACCCTAGGCATCCATTACATTCAGAAGGCCATTCCACCCATGCCCGAAAAAACTGCCCACAGTCCTTCCATTAGTCGACGCGTGCGCCTGCTGGGCAGTGGCAAATACAGCGTGATGCTGACCGACGCCGGTACCGGCTACAGCCACTGGCGCGATCTGGCTATTACGCGCTGGCGAGAGGATCCGACGCTCGATCCCTGGGGCAGCTTTATCCTGTTGCGCGATGCTGAAAGCGGCGCATTCATTTCACCGACGCTGCAGCCTCTTGGTTTAGCCGCGGCCACGCATACAGCAAGGTTTGGCGACCATAGCGGGCAGTTCGAGACTATCAATGATCGTCTGCATTGCCGACTGCAGGTAGCTGTCTTCGACGACGCCGAAGTCAGGCAACTCACGATCGTCAATACTGGCAACGTCGATCGCGTGTTGGACGCGACCTCTTATGCCGAATTGATCCTCGGCCCGGCGGCGGCCGACGCCTCGCATCCGGCGTTCTCGAAGATGTTCGTGCAGACGCAATGGGTGGAGCAGGGCAGCATTCTGCTGGCGACGCGGCGCCGACGCACGCACGACGAAACCATTGTCTGGGCTGCGCACGGCGTGCGTATGACTGGCGACGATTGCCGCAATTCCATTGTCGAATACGCATCCGATCGCGCACAGTTTCTTGGTCGTGGTCGCGACCTGCGGCGCGCTGTCGCGATGCAACCCGGCGCACACTTGGACAATTCCAGCGGCAGCGTGCTCGATCCGATTTTCAGCCAGCGCCGAAGCGCGCGAATCGCGGCCGGTGCGAGCGTGACGTTGGCGTTCTGGACGGTTGTTGCCGATTCGCGTGACGCAGTGCTGGAACGCGCGCAGGCACTGAACGCGACGGCTGACGCAAGCCCCAAAGCCAGCGAGGCAAGCACTCGCAAGCATCAGCACGCAAACGATGCATTGCTTGCGAATCGTCTGCTGGCGCCGCTGTTGTATTCCGACGCCGCATGGCGGGCTCCGCCAGAACATTTGGCCGCAGGGCAGGGCGGTGCGCCGGTGTTGTGGAGCAAAGGGATTTCCGGCGACCGGCCGATCATTCTTGTAACCATCGACGACGTCGCGCACATCGCTCGTCTGGGCGATCTGCTGGACGCACAACGCCAATGGCGGCGGCAGTGGTTTGGTGTCGACGTAGTGGTGTTGAACGCAGCCGACAAAGACGCAGATGCACTGCAAAAGCAACTTGAGCAAAGCAAGACGCTGCAAGGCAAACGGATCGAAGGCGATCGCGACGGTGCAAAAGCCGAACTGTTCGTGCTGAAAGCCTCCGATGTCGATCAACAGTTGTACTTCGGCTTGCAAGCCGTTGCGCGGGTGGTGCTGGATTCTGGCGATGCGGAGTGGTTGCCAAAATCACGACAACTCATTGCGAAACATCTCGTCAAGATGCGGTCTGCCGTCGCCCCCGATGTGCGCGTTGCAAAAGCGGTCGCATTGCCTGACATCACGCCCGAGTTTGACAACGGTATCGGTGCCTTTAGCAACAAGGGGCGCGATTACTGCATCACTTTGCACGGAACCGATTGCACGCCGATGCCATGGGCCAACGTGATCGCGAACGCCGGGTTCGGCACGATGCTCACCGCCGAGGGTGGCGGTTATACGTGGTCGCTCAACAGCCAGCAGAATCCGCTGACACCGTGGCCGAACGATCCAGTGACCGACGCGCCAATTGAAATCCTGTATCTGCGCGACCAGCAGTCTGGCGCAGTCTGGAGCGCGGCGCCCGAACCGGTGCGCGTGCCGGATGTCGATTACACGATCACCCACGGCAAGGGTTGGACGCGATGCACGCATGCCGCCCACGGTATCGCGCTGGATCTGCTGCAATGCGTTGCGGTCGATGATGGGATCAAGCTGTCTCGACTGCGCCTGCACAACACCGGCGCGAAAGTGCGCCAACTGTCGATTACCGGCTACGTGCAATGGGCGCTCGGACCGAACGGTTCGAGCACTGGCCCGACCGTTGTCACCGCCTGCGATGTCGACTCCGGCGCAATGCTCGCGTGCAACGCATGGCGCGCGGAATTTGGCGATCGCATTGCGTTTTTCGACATGGGTGGCGCGCAGCAATCGTGCAGCGGCGATCGCGCGGGATTGTTTGCGGCACATGGTTCGTTGCAGGCGCCCATCATCGATGCTTCGCTCGACGGGCGGGTCGGCGCGGGTCTTGACCCTTGCGCCGCGTTGCGCACCACGATCACGCTCAAGCCAGGGCAATCCGTCGATCTGAATTTTTCCCTGGGCGACGCGGCTTCGCGAAAGGAAGCGTGCGATCTGCTGCTGCGCTATCGCAAAATCGACATGGATTCGGTCCTGGATGCAGTTGCAAATCAGTGGAACAACACACTCGACACCGTGCAGGTGCACACGCCCGATCGTGCATTCGATATCCTGATCAACGACTGGCTGCTATACCAGACGCTCGGCTGTCGCATCTGGGCGCGCAGCGCGTACTACCAATCGAGTGGTGCATTTGGTTTTCGCGATCAATTGCAGGACGTGCTGGCGCTATGCGTCGCGCGGCCCGACATTACTCGCGAGCACCTGCTGCGATCAGCCGCGCGACAGTTTCCTGAAGGCGACGTGCAGCACTGGTGGTTGCCGCCGTCGGGGCAGGGCATCCGCACGCGGATGACCGACGATCGCCTGTGGCTGGCGTATGTTGCTGCGCATTACATTGAAACCACCGGCGACCTTGCCATTCTCGACGAAACCACGCCGTTCGTCGAAGGCGCGGAACTCAAACCCGGTCAGAACGAAGCGTTCTTCCAGCCGACCATCAGCGATCAGAAGGCGAATCTTTACGAGCATGCCGCGCGTGCGATCGATGTCAGCCTTGCAGTGGGCGCACACGAACTGCCGCTGATGGGCACTGGCGATTGGAACGACGGCATGAATCGCGTCGGCGAGAAAGGCAAGGGCGAGAGCGTGTGGCTGGCGTGGTTTCTGCTGGCGACGATCGACGCATTCACGCCGCACGCGAAAGCACGCAACGATGCCAAGCGACTTGCACGCTGGAAGCAATGCGCTGTCACAGTTCGCGCCGCGCTCAAGACTGCTGGATGGGATGGCGAATGGTTTCGTCGCGGCTACTACGACGACGGCACGCCGCTCGGATCGGCGCAAAGCGACGAATGCAAGATCGACACCATCGCGCAGTCGTGGAGCGTGATGTCTGGCGCTGCGGACCAACGGCAGGCACGTCAAGCGATGGCATCGGTACAAAAGCATCTGATTCGCGACGACGACCGCATCGCGATGCTGTTCACGCCGCCATTCGATGTCACGCCGTTGGATCCTGGTTACATCAAGGGATATCCGCCGGGGCTGCGCGAAAATGGCGGGCAATACACGCACGGTGCAATTTGGTCGATTTTTGCTTTCGCAGGACTCGGCCAAGGCGATGCTGCCGGACACCTGTTCTCGCTGCTCAATCCGATTCACCACACAGGCGCAGGCAACATCGGGCAATACCGGGTTGAACCGTATGTGGTTTGTGCCGACGTGTACTCGGTGCCGCCATTGAACGGTCGCGGCGGCTGGACCTGGTACACCGGTTCGGCCGGATGGCTCTACCGCGCCGGCCTGGAAGCGATCCTCGGATTCAAGATGCGCGGCGAGCAGTTGCGTATCGAACCTTGTATCCCGCGCAACTGGCCGTCGTTTCGAATCGAATTTCGACATCGATCGAGTCACTACACGATCGACGTGCAGAATCCGGCAGGTCTTAACGGTGGTATCGCCGCCTTGCGGATCGACGGCACAAAAGTTGCCCATGGCAGCAAGCAGAACCACGCACAGTTCACGCTGCAAGACGACGGCTGCGCACACACGATCGAGATCGTGCTTGGATAACGGCGTGTCGTTCGCCATTCAACCATCCCGCAATCCAGCCTCTGGCGGGCATGTCGTTGGATTCGGGCAATGAGGTCGGCGCGGAACCGCACGGCGCACTGATTGAGTCATTGAAGATGCGGTGTCGGCGAGTACGACAGAGTCAGCGCCAGCAAGGGCGTGCACGATATATTCGTCGTCGGCCTTGAACCAGCGGCCATGGCAGCGGCTCAGCCGCCGCCGCGCGATCAGGTCGTTGCGTGGCTCCGCGAAACGATCATTTTCATTCGCTTGACGATCCCGGAAAACGATCTTGTCGGGGATTCAGGGGCTGCAATCGGCCATGCCTCTGGACTGGTGTCCAGCCTGCGCCAGGAACCCACCAGGTTTTGCGCGTAATCGGCCCAACGCGAGTGGAAGACGCCGTCGGCGAAGATGCCATGGAGCGGCTGCTCGCGTTCTTCAAGCCTGAACTCGATGGGTTCGCCGGTATACGGCAGAAAGCTTGAACTGTAATTCCATTGATCCTGCATGACGATGCACCCCCGCCAACTGATCCAGATTCCAGCACGCGAGGTGGCCGCATCCTTGCGGCCAATCGCGGATCCCTGCGTGACCGCGTCCGTGCGGCTCTGTTGTAAAATCCTTCAGCCCAAGAATGCGCGCCGGACGCGATGCTGTCTGTCTGCTAGCGAACATTGGCGACAAAATAATTCAGTGAGCGAAAAAAATTCAGCGGCCGAGGATACTCGCGTAGGCGTCGCAATCGATGCGATAGCACGCACACGCAGCCGCTTCCAGTCCGGCCCGATCGACGACCGAGACGGTGCCGCGCGAATAGCTGATCAGGTCCAACTTCTGCAATGCGCCGGCTGCCTTGGTGATGCCGACCCGGCGCATGCCGAGCATGTAACCGAGAAATTCCTGGGTGAGATGGAATTCATTGCCCGGTGCGCGGTCGTGCGTCATCAGCAGCCAGCGTGCCAGCCGCGCGTCAAGCAGATGAAAGCGTGTGCAGGCCCCGGCTTGCGCCATCTGCGACATCAACACGTACAGATACCGATCGAGTAGGCGACGCAGCGGTGCGCTGCGCTTGAACTCGGCAAGGAACGCCGCTTTGGTCAGGCGCAACGCCGTCCCGCCGCCTTGCACCAGCATGCGTTGCGGTGCGACATCCACGCCCAATGCAAGCGAGATGCCCAGCATGCCTTCCGACCCAACCATGCCGACCTCGAAGCCAGCATGCTCGTCGACCGGCGTGATCAGCGAAATGAAACTGTCGATCGGAAAGTACACCGTCCGGATACGATCGCCGCGCTCGTGCAGCACATCAGATTCGCTCAGTGCAACCAGCTCGCACTGTGCGATCAAACGGTTGCGATCCGTGCGCGGAAGTCGCGCGAGCAGGCGATTGCTCGCGGAGGGCGCCTTCTTGGCGCGAGGTGGCATGAGGAGAGGCCCTGTCGTGTCTAAGGTGAATCCAGAGGCCGGCGCAGGCAAAAATCCAGAGGCCGGAAGAGCAGGCTGACGGAAAATTGGGAAGGAACCGAGCGGTTCAAAGCAGCGCCAGCCCAAGCATCCTGTGCCTGTCGTGCCGCATTCACTGTGCGATAGCCAACACACCAATCCGCGCGGTTCCCGCGCGTGCACGGCGATCATGGGATTGGGTAAAGCGTCCGGTGTGGGGGTTCGCCGACGCCGGCTTCGGGCTGCGGATCAGCCGTAAGCCTCGGAAGGCACGCCGGCGACATCGGCATAGTAGGGATTGGTCAAATCCCAAGGCAGCAGGCGCTCGTATTCGGCATTCACAACGTCGTAGCACTCACAGCACAATGCTTCCAGCTGGGGGCGATCGAGCACCTCGATACGCCCGCGCTGATAACGAATGGCTCCGATCGACTGCAACCTCCCTGCGGCTTCGGTGACGCCCTCGCGGCGCACGCCGAGCATGTTCGCGATCAGTTCCTGGGTCATCGTCAGATTGTCGCCGGGCAGGCGGTCGACACTCATCAACAACCAGCGGCAGAGTTGCTGTTCGAGTTTGTGGTGGCGATTGCATACAGCCGTCTGGCCGATCTGGATGGTCAGCGCCTGGCTGTATCGCAACAGCACTTGCTGGGTCCGCCCTCCACGCTCGAAGACGGTACGCAGGGCACGGGCGTCTATGCGAAATCCAGTACCGGCCGCCTGCACGATGGCGCGATGCGGTGAATGACTGCCGCCGGTGATCACCGGCATGCCGACCACGCCTTCGTTGCCGATCAGCGCGACTTCCGCCGTCTCGCCGTCTTTCAACACATACAGCAACGAGACGACGCAGTCGATTGGAAAATACACCCGCGTCTGCTGGGCACCTGACTCGTGGATCACCTCGCCGAGGGTCATGCTGACCCGCTCCATGAATCCGGACAGGTAGTCACGTTCCGCCTCTGGCAGCGCGTCGAGAATGTGATTGGTCTTGTGGCCTGTATTTTTCACGAGTGTGGAATCCATCAACGGAAATCGGGCGGGAGTCCTGCTTGCTCCCCAAGTGCCAATCATAGGCGACGGTGCTTGTCCACTATGTACGCTACCGAACACACGAAACGCCTATTTTCCGGTTCTCATGCGCAGTCGTGGCAGAGAATGGACTCGCTCGAAGCCGTCATCATCGCAACCGCTGCCGCGAATGGGCGGCGTTGCAGAGGACGAGGCTTTGCTGGCGCAAGGCCACCTCGATGAGGCCCCTGGTGCGAAGGCGCGATCGGTCGATAAGTCGCCTTAACGACATCAGCATCTCGGTCTGCAACAAGCGGTCCCGATGAGAAAACAGCCGCCGCGGCTTTGCGCCCGGGCCAGAAAATCGTCGATCTGCGTGCGCAAGCGCACCGACCGAAATTATGCTATGGACTATATACCTCTGGGGCGCTGTTGCAACTCGTGTCCTATCGCGCCTTCTCCTGAGGAACGTCGTGACCCACTACACCCCCCAGAAGCGCGATCTGTATCGCTACCAGACTGCTGAAGAGGCATTTACGTCCGAAGGTGGGCGTCTCGCGTTTCACGACCAGCGTGCGCAGCCAGAGTTGAGCGCACGCCAGGACATGCATCGTTCACATCAGTCATTCACGAAGATTGTGAAAGTTTATGCGCGCCGCGTCATTGGCATGCTGTCGGCGCTTGGTGTCAGCGGCTTGCGAAAAGCAGGAAAGTCAGCGCGTCCGTGCGAGCCGTAGGCACTAGTCCGTACCGATACAGCATTCCGGATCGGCTCAACTTCTGCCGCTAGACGGTCGGCGCGTTCAGATCCAAGGTATGCAACACCTGCGTCGCATCGTCCGGGTCCTGCGTACGCACGAATCCGAGATGTTCGGCAAGTTCGCGCATCGCCTGATTGTCCGGCGCATCGATCGAGTACATCCGCGAGATGCCGTGTTGGCGCGCGACATCGATCAGGTGGTTCATGAGCAATGTCGCGAGCCCGCGGTTGTGCCAGTCGTCGCTCACCGCGATCGCGCATTCGCAACTCACGCCAGCGCTGTTTGCGCTGTAGCGACTCACGCCAATCTCGCGTTCGATGCCGTCGTCGGAGACCAGCGCAACAAACGCGATGTCGCTCACATGATTCACATGCGTGAGTTGCTTGATCAGTTTGGAATCGGAGCTCGCGATCGACCCGAGAAAGCGGTAGCGTCGCGACTGCGGTGACAATCGCTCGATAAAGCGTCGCTCAAGTTCCTCATCGCCATCGCGTATCGCGCGGATCAGCACCGTGGTGCCGTCGCGCAATGTCTCGTTCCATTGCATGTCGTCAAGAATCGGACTGATAGATTCCGCGGGAGGCGCTGCGAGGGTTGCGCCGACTGCTGCGGCACTCTGGTTACCGGTGTTCATGGCTGTTCCTGTCTTCTTCCAAGGACGTCATCCAGAACAGTGCACCTGCTTCGCCATCCTGTCCGTCCGGTAGCGTACGAACCCACTGCCGCGCCAGCCAAGGATCAGTCGGCTGATTTCGAGGGTCGGCAGGGATTCGTGAGAAAAACAGCTGTTGATCTGTAAGTGCTTGATCTTCTTTGATTTCAGTATTTGATCAAGGTGCTCTGCTGAGGCCACGCAGTGGCCTATTAGCCTCAAAAAAGTGCCAATGACGAACGATGTGCCAGTTCTCAATGGCGCGGTCATTGGCGGCGCCAAGCACCAGCGATTGGGGTTGCGGCCGTCCGGCGGGCGTCTCGGCCGCATGCACCAAAACCCTGTATTTTCGGGCCTCTGTTGCATTTTGGCACCTTGCACGGGTTCCCGATTAACTATAATCTGTACCCGGTTAGTCGTGACGAGGCGTCCATCATGTTGCAACCCATCAAGCTCGAATCTTTGCGCGAACTGGTGGCCGCCGGCTCGGTCAAGTCGGCCACGATCCTCGGCCAGAAGGGCGGGTATGCCGTCCTGGCCAGTGTCGGCCTGCAGCAACGCCTGCTCGGCACCAAGTACGGCGAGGTCCGCATGTTCGCCAGCACCGACACGGCCGTCAAAGCGCTGCGAGAGGTTGGGCTCTCTCAGTTCAACCTGGACGTGACCCATTACGAGGAAGGTCGCCTGCGTGCCGCGCGACCGGATGTCACCCACAAGGCCCAGCAGGCCAGCGCCGCCCTGACCCACGATCGCTGGTTCCGCGAGCAGGTGCAGTCCGCGCTCGATAGCGATGCACGCGGCGAAATGACGTGGCATGACCACGACACGCTGTGGGCGAACCTGGAAGCCGACGCCGCCAAATTGGTCGCCGCTAGGGACGCCAAGTCCCGGCCTGCGAAACGCCGCACACCCACCGCCCGGCACCGCTGAGCGATGGCAATCCGCTATTCGGACGCGGCCAGGGCCGACCTGGCCGGCATCATCGCGTACCGGATCGCGCAGCCGCTGCCGGACCCGCTGGGTTTCGTGCGTTCGCTGCGCGATACGATCGCCCGCCTGGATTCGATCAGCCATCCTGGTCGCAAGGGTAGGGTGCCCGGGACGATGGAATGGGTCATCCCCGGGATGCCCTACATCGCGGTCTTCATCCGAGAAGCTGGGGCGGTGAAGGTCTATCGCATCCTGCATGGTGCACAGCAATGGCCGTGAGGATGGCCCTCAAGCTGCTAGGCGTCGTACAGACGCACTGCCTCGAAGGCCTCACTTAATCTCCGAACGGCCGCATGGATGACCAAGTCCGAACTCATCGAAATCCTCACCCAGCGACAAGCGCACCTGCAGGCCGATGACGTCGACCTGCGGTGAAAACGCTACTGGAGATGATGAGCGAGGCGCTCAGTCATGGTGAACGCATCGAGATCCGCGGTTTCGGTAGTTTCGCGCTCCATTTCAGACCAGCACGAATCGGGCGCAATCCCAAGATCGGTGATTTGGTCGCGCTGCCCGGCAAGCATGTTCCGCATTTCAAGTCGGGCAAGGTATTGCGCGAGCGCGTGAATCTTAGCAATCAACTGCCGCGTTGACCGACGCAAAACGACATAACGGCCGTTCGCGACCGGCTGC
Source organism: Lysobacterales bacterium (assembly GCA_038216155.1). Lineage (GTDB taxonomy): Bacteria > Pseudomonadota > Gammaproteobacteria > Xanthomonadales > Xanthomonadaceae > SZAS-103. The sequence continues at coordinate 206 of JBBQQH010000016.1, read as the reverse complement.
TTTCAGGTCGGCTTGTGACAAGGAAAAAAGAGGGATCCACTCGCGCCATGCGGTCGCTGGTGACTAGGTACCGCAGTCAGTTCTGAGCCCTGTCGTCGTCGACACGCTGCGTCGCGTTTCGATCGGTGCCGATCCCGAAGACAGAATCGGTTTTGCCCGCGCGCTCCTGCCAGGAAAAGAAGGCGGGGGATCCCGCCCGCCTCAAG
>JBBQQH010000015.1:0-59139 GCA_038216155.1 Lysobacterales bacterium | reverse complement strand
GCCACCGCGCGTAGTGCGTAGCGTTTCCATCGATTCCAATTCCTCTTCGTCTTCCGGAATCGTCTCGTTGATGCCTGCAATCCAACTGCTCAAGGGTGCCAGCCGATCTTCTTCTGGCCTTGCAGTCCAATGTTCTTTGCGCGAGGGGCGGCCTGTTGCGATCGGCTTGCCGATCCAGAAATCCAGATCGGGCAAATCCTCGCGCAACAGCGGCGTTTTTTTCTTCGGCAACAGCGGCCCCTTGCCGGCGCGAAGTGCCGCCAGAAGCGCATCGCGGGAATCAAAACGCATCACGTTCTCGGCAGCGCAGGGAGGAAAGTAGATGAGCTTCTTGTCGATCAATTGTTCGATGGTGTCGCTACGCAAACCCTCCATTGCGCTGGCGATGGCGGCCTCATCGCCTTTCAATCGCTTGCGGATCTCTTGCTCGGAGGCATATCGCCAAGTGCTATCCGGGTCGCAGGGATACCAGTAATCAGTCTCCGGATTCTGGATCGGGTAATACGTATTCGGGCGTTCGATAAGTGACTTGTTTGCCGTCAACGGCTGCGGCGACCAATCCCCTCGCGGATCATTGTCCGTATTGCGGAACTTGCTGCGGTCAGTGGGCCGACCGTTGAATTTGAAACTGGGATTCGCGTAGGCGAGCACATGTTCGTGCACATGGCTGAAGCGCTGCGACAAGTCGTTGCCGGTGTCCTTGGTGCGCCAAACGAGGCTGCCCAGTCGCCGGCCCGGAAATACCTCGTCCATCAACAATTCCAGACGTGCCCGGTTCTCGTCGTTGATCGACACCAGTATTACGCCATCGGGTGCCAGCAAGTCGCGCGCGAGAGTCAGCCGTCGATACAGGAATTCCAGCCATTGCGAATGCCGCCAGCGGTCGTTGGCGCCGACGTAGCGGTCGTTGTACACCCAGTCCTTGTTGCCGGTGTTGTACGGCGGGTCGATGTAGATGACGCGGATGCGGCCCGCATGGGTGGACTTGAGCAGTCGCAAGGCATCGAAATTGTCGCCCTCGATGATGAGGTTGCGGTGCGGAGCGTCCGCCGCCATGTCGACGGCCCGGTGGCTCAGTTCCGGAATGTAGCGGGGCAGCACCACGTCGGCATTGAGCGCGGCATCACGGGCGATGGCGTCGCTTTCCCAGTAAAGACCGAGCTTGCGTTTGGTCAGATGCTCCACCAGCAGGCGGCGCAATTCGTGCGCGCTCAATCCTTCAAGTCGGGCCAGCAAGTGGGCGGAAGCAGCGGGCGTAGTCATGGGTTCCTCAACGGCAAATACAGTGTGTGCGCGTCTTCGGCGATTACGCGAAAGCCATAGGCACGATAGAAGCCTGCGGCCTTCTCGTTCAGCGCATCCACGAGCAGCACTCGCACGCCCAGCGTTTCACGCAAGGCGAATGCGCAGTTGGTGGCGTGACCAACCAGCAGCCGACCGTAGCTCCGGCCCTGCGCACCGACTGAGACGGCTAGGCGGCCAATGCGAACAGCAGGCACGGGATAGGCGGGCAGGCGTTTGCGATCGGGCGGCTGTAGATCATGCAGGTGAACCTGAGCGGCGGCGAGGCTGCAATAACCCAGGACGAGTGCGGGTTCGCTGTAGTCGATCAGGACGTGGGTGGTGGCGATACCGTCGCGCTGGTGTTGGCCGGCTTGTTCGCGCAGGTACGTGTCGAGCGCAGGCTCACCACTGCTGAAGCCAGCGCGGTCGTGCCGACGACCATCCAGCAGCAGGATTTTCAGCGCCACGCGGCGAAATCAGCGCGACTTGGCGAGGCGGGCAGCGTCGGTCATCGCTTTCTTTAGCTTGGCGTTAGGCTGGAACGGGGCGTCGAGCGCCTTGAGAAAGCGGCGGGATTCCGCGGCCGACAAGGTCACCGTCAGTTCGGCGGCCATGACGCTCTCGGCTTCGCGCAGCACCGCGTCGCGCACGAATGCCGACAGCGGCACACCGCGCAGATCGGCGGCGCGGGTGATGCGTGCTTTGTCGGTGGGATTGAGGCGCAGGTCGAGGCGGGCGGCGGCTGTGGTCATGACGATTCTCCTTGTACGGGATAGTACCGTACAAGTGGTGGGCCCACCAGGACTTGAACCTGGAACCAACGAATTATGAGTTCGCTGCTCTAACCAATTGAGCTATAGGCCCGTGGAAGCGTAGCGATGATAACCGTCCATGGTGTTGGGCGCCGGCCCGCACATCCTTATGCGGGCGCTCACCAATGCGCGAGATGCCCTGTCGGCATCTCGCAAGCGCATCAATTCGCCCCGGAACCAACGAATTATGAGTTCGCTGCTCTAACCAATTGAGCTATAGGCCCGCGATGGAATGATAGCGTGCGGGTGGCAATGTTCGGCGGGCTTGGAGGTGATTGAAGCGCATCGCGACAGCTAAATCGCGCAAGACTGCGATACGTCGCGTTCGCTGCGCGCACGATTGCGATGTTCATGGTTCGACGGGCTCACCACGAACGGGCTAGCCGATACGAAACCGGCGCAAAAGACAACGGCCGCTTGCGCGGCCGTTGGAAATTGCGCACCCGATCAAGAACACCCACTCCCTCAACCCCTCTAAGCGAGGGGAGAGCGAGGTGCTGCTCCTTACTCTTGGTCGAGGAACGAGCGCAGGGTTTCGGAGCGGCTGGGGTGGCGCAGTTTGCGCAGCGCCTTGGCTTCTATCTGGCGGATGCGCTCGCGGGTGACGTCGAATTGCTTGCCGACTTCTTCCAGCGTGTGATCGGTGTTCATGTCGATGCCGAAACGCATGCGCAGCACTTTCGCTTCGCGTGGTGTGAGGCCGGCGAGGACGTCGCGCACGGTTTCCATCAGGCCGATGTTGGTGGCGGCGTCCGACGGCGATTCCTGGTTGATGTCCTCGATGAAATCGCCGAGATGCGAATCCTCGTCGTCGCCGATCGGCGTCTCCATCGAGATCGGTTCTTTCGCAATCTTCAGCACCTTGCGGATCTTGTCCTCGGGCATTTCCATCTTCGCGGCGAGTTCTTCTGGCGTCGCTTCGCGGCCCATTTCCTGCAGCATCTGGCGGCTGATGCGGTTGAGCTTGTTGATCGTCTCGATCATGTGCACCGGGATGCGGATGGTGCGCGCCTGATCGGCGATCGAACGGGTGATGGCCTGACGGATCCACCACGTTGCATACGTGGAGAACTTGTAGCCGCGACGGTATTCGAACTTGTCCACGGCTTTCATCAGGCCGATGTTGCCTTCCTGGATGAGGTCGAGGAATTGCAGGCCGCGGTTGGTGTATTTTTTGGCGATCGAGATCACCAAACGCAGGTTGGCCTCGACCATTTCCTTCTTGGCCTTGCGCGCTTTCGCCTCGCCGTACGCCATCGCACGGTTGAGTTCCTTGACCTCGGGCAACGAGAGCCACAACACATTTTCAATGCCGATGAGTTTTTCCTGCTCGGAGATGATCGCGTCCTTGTGCTCGCGCACGCCTGACGCCCACTTCTGCTTGCGGCGAATGACTTCGTCCGCCCACTTCAGGTTGGTGGCCGAGCCATCCCACGCGCGCAGAAAATCCTTGCGCGGCATCTTCGCCTTGCGCGTGCAAATATCCAGGATGCGGCGTTCGTGTTCCTTGACCGAGCCGACCACCTCGCGCAGTTTGCGCACCAAGTTGTCGACCATGGGGATCGGCATCTTCAGGCTGAGGAACTCGGTTGACATGTCCTGGCGCAGCTTGATCACTTTCTTGTCGAGCGAGCCGTACTTGGCGTGTGCGCGCTGGAACTTGCCGTACAGGCTGCGCATGAGGTCCATGCGGCGCAGCACTTCGATCGGATCCGGGCCGGTGTCGACCGGTGTTTCGTCTTCGTCGTCATCGTCGTCGGAGTCGTCTGCATCGCTGGCGGCGGCCGGCGGCGTCGGCTCGGGGATGCCCGGATCGGGCGCGTCCAGATCGATGAAGCCAGTGAGGATTTCGGACAGGCGCTTCTTGCCGTCGACGTGCTGATCAAAATCCTCAAGCAGCGACTGGATCGACCACGGGAAGCTCGCCAGCGAGACCAGCACCTGATTGAGGCCTTCCTCGATGCGCTTGGCGATGGCGATCTCGCCTTCGCGATTGAGCAGCTCGACTGTACCCATCTCGCGCATGTACATGCGCACCGGATCGGTGGTGCGGCCAGCTTCGGTATCCAGCGAGGACAATGCTGCCGCGGCTTCGTCGGCGGCGGTTTCATCAATCGTGCGCGCAGGCGCTTCAGTCAACATCCCGGTGTCGGGCGCAGCTTCGTGCACCTCGATACCCATGCCGTTGATCATGCCGATGATGTCTTCGATCTGCTCCGGATCGACCAAGTCGTCGGGCAGGTGATCGTTAACTTCGGCGTAGGTCAGATAGCCTTGCTCCAGCCCCTTGCTGATGAGCTGCTTGATCTCGGACTTCTGCTGTTCCGCTGGATTAGTAATGGTTGCCATGGGCGAGCCGCTTGAGTTGACCGACAATTATACCGCAGCCGCTGGCGTCGGTTCCAACCACTTGTCGGTAAAGGGTTTTTTGATTCTGGTCGTGATGCTGCGGCGAGGCTGCCGGCAGCGGGTCAGCTGCGCAGCAGGAACGTCACCGGGCCGTCATTGACCAGCTCAACTTCCATATGGGCACCGAAGCGCCCGGTTTCCACCCCTGGGTGGCGTTCGCGGACAATCTCCAGCAGGCGATTGAACCAACGCAACCCGTCAGCAGGAGGGGCCGCCGTCGAGAATCCCGGGCGCATGCCTTTGCCGGTATGCGCCGCGAGGGTGAACTGACTGACCAGCAGCAGGCCGCCGCTGGTGTCGGTCAGCGAGCGGTTCATGCGGCCTTGGTCGTCATCGAACACGCGATAGCCCAGCAGTCGCTCGCACAGGCGTTGGGCTTGCGGCTCGCCGTCAGCCGGCTCGATCGCGACCAGCGCCAGCAGGCCGGGGCCGATCTCGCCAACGACCTGCGCGGACACCGACACGCGGGCGCGGGTGACGCGCTGGATCAGAGCGAGCATGTCTGGATAGTGTGGGTGTGCGGCATGCGGCATGCTGCATGCATGATCGGCCGGCGGTCAATGCACCGGCGCCTTGGCGTGCGGCGGGATTGGTCACGCAGCGTTTAGACTTTGCCGATGGGCATGGCCGAGATCGCTGGAACGCTGCTGTATGTCGTCGCAGCAGCGATTGGGCGACTGCCGATGCGTGCGTTGCACGCACTTGGCGCTGGCGCGGGCGAGTGGATGCGCGTGTTCAATGCGCGCGAAGCACGGGTGGCGCGGCGCAATCTGGAACTGGTGTACCCGGCATTGGACGCCGGCGCGCGCGAACGATTGCTGCGCGCAATTCTGCGCGCGACCGGGCGCAACATTTTCGAGTCGTTGCGATTCTGGACCCGACCTGAGACCGCCAACCTGCGCCTGATCGGAACGGTGCATGGCGCGGAATTGCTGGACGCTGCACTGGCCAGCGGCCGCGGCCTGATCATCGCCGCGCCGCATTACGGCAACTGGGAACTGCTCAGCCAATGGTTGGCCGCGCGCGCGCCGCTGACACTGTTGTATCGACCGCCCGACAGCGCAGCCGGCGAGGCGTTTTTGCGGCGGGTGCGCGGGCGCTCGAACATCCGCCAGTTGCCGGCCGAAGGCAGTGCGATGCGCGGGCTGTTCAAGGCGCTCGCGACGGGCGGCATGATCGGCATCCTGCCAGACCAGCAGCCCAAGTCCGGCGATGGCGTGTTCGCACCGTTCTTCGGCATCGATGCGTTGAGCATGACGTTGCTGCCGCGGCTGGAGCAGCGCACGGGTGCGACAGTGCTGTTTGCGATCGCCGAGCGACGCCAGCATGCGGACGTCGGCGGCGCGCTGTTCGATGTGCATCTGTTCGCAGCACCGCCAGCATTGCACGACACCGACCCGCGCACGGCGGTGGCCGCGATGAATGCCGGCGTGCAGACCATCGCCGAACGTGATCCCGCGCAATACCAATGGACCTACAAGCGCTTCTCGCGTCAGCCGGCGGGGCAGCCCAATCCTTATTGGCCGGACTGCTATCCAAACCGCGGCAAGCGGCGCTGATCGCCTTGGCACGTGCGGTCGAAAATCTGCCCGCCGGATTGTTGCGGTAGCGCCGATTGCGATCCAGCAGTCGGACTGATCGTGCCAGGACAGGATTTATCCCCCTTCGACCTCCAGCAACGGGATCCCGAGTTGCGCGAACACCTGCCGTGCACGCACCGCGAAACCTTCGCGCGCCAGCCCGAGATCGCGCACGCGCAAGTCCGGTCGTAGCCAATGCGCTGCCAGCAAGGCACTGGAACCCTCGCCCACCAGCAGCGCGCCCGCCGGCAACAACGGCAACAGCAGTTCCATCGGCAGCAACGCGGGCAGCACCGGCGCGTCGCCGGCGGCCAGCAATTCGCCGCGCTCGATCCCGACTTCGCGCGGATGGCTCTTCAGCGCCAGCGGCGCGCCGGCGGCGGCGGCGGCGCGCAAGCATTCGCGCATTTGGCCGACGCGTTTGGGGTCATCCCGCCATTGGTTGGAGTGCGGCAGCACTAGCACGCCGGCGCAGCGCCGCATCAGCCCGCGGGCGAGGCCGAACTCGCGCGCCGCCGCCACGCACAGGCGCAGGAATGCGCGATTGGCGAACCACTCGCGTGGCATTGCTCGCTGCCGTGCCACCGCGTACACCGGCGGGGCCAGCGCCGGATAGGCGAGCCAGCACTCGGCAATCCAGCCGCTAGTGCCGGCCTGCTCGGCGCGCTGCCACCAGCCGCCGTAGGTCAGGCGCTTGGTGAGCCAATCGATGCGGCGAACCAGCGGACGCTGGCGTACGTCGCCGACGTAAGTGAACAAGCCATCGTCCAGATAGCGTCCCGGCCGCGGCTCGCCGATGCGGCGGGCCACGAGGTGCATCGCGAATTGCGTTTCGACCTTGCGGTCGTTGCCTAGCCAGACTTCCTGCGGCAGCAAGGTTGCATCCAATGCGGCCAGCGTCGCCATGGTCTCGGTGCGCAACCCGCGCTTGATGCGGATGCGGTTGAAGAACATGCGCGTGCCACGGCTGCGATCGGGAGCACCTCGCAGGTGTTCGGTGTAGCGCCCCGGCACTCGCACGATGTCCTCGAATGGATTGTCGCGCCAAGCCCGCAGCAGCGCTTCCAGACGCGGCGCCAGATCGAAATCCTCGATCAGCACCAACACTGCGCGACCGCCCTGCGCGCGCGCCGCGCCGGCGGCGGAAAGCGCGATCATTGGCGTGGACGCGATATACAGGCCGCGCTTCAACGCCGAGGCCCAGTAACGATGCCATGTTCGGTCCAGGTCCGGCGCTCGCGAGCGGTCTCGTCACGGATGCGCTGGTTGACCTCCTGCACCTGCGCATCGACGTAGCCGCGCGCGTGATCCAGATGTACGCAAATCGCCGCGAAACGCACCTGCTTGCCGCGCACTCCGGCGTTGGTAAGGCGTTCGCCTAGTTCCAGGTCCTCGCCGCCATAACCCATGCGCTCATCGAACCCGTTGACGCGCAGCAAGTCGACCTTCCAGCCCGAGGCGTTGTTGCCGGCCCAGCGCGGCGGCGTGGGCGTGATTGCGTTGAGCAATTGCTCGCGCCACCCTTGTTGCGCCCACAGCTTCAGCGAGCGCTTGCCGCGCGGCAGTCCTTTGGTCTTGAGCCAGGCCAGATCCGTATGGTACCCGGCAGCAATCGCGTCGCGGTCGATCTTGCGGCTCAGCTCCATCGGCAGCTTGCAGTAGCCACCGCCCAAGTAGCGATGCGGTTTACGCAGGCGCAAGTGCTGCGATACGAAATCGCGTCGCGGCACGCAGTCGCCATCGGAAAAAATCAGATAGTCTGCGCTCGCCGCCTCGATGCCACGATTCAGAATTCGGGTCTTGCGAAAGCCTTGGTCTGGCTGCCAGACATGCTTGATGACAAATCCCAATTCAGGACGCAAGGCCTCGATGCGCTCCCGGGTGTCCTCGCGCGAGCCGTCGTCGGCGATCACCAGCTCGAAGTCCAGCCGGTCCTGACAGGCGTAACCCCACAAGCAACGCTCGAGCCAGTCGGGCTGGTTGTAGGTGCTGATGATGACGCTGGCTAGCGGCTGCTGCATGCGTCCCGATCAGCCTGGCCGATGCCAATAGGTCTCGCTCCTCCCGCCCAGCAAGTCGCTGGCATGGCTACGACCGGCATCCTTGCGTCCGCCTTTGAGGTGATCCATGAAGCGACCGAGCCAGCTGTTGATCAGCACGTGTTCGGCGTCGCGGCCGACGCCCTCGGCGATGTCGTGTGAGAGCGCGCCTGTGGACTCGACCCGTTCGCGCACGACATCGAACAGAAAGGAATCGTGGAATTCGTCCTCGGCAAACAGCAGGTCCTCGCTGTACATGCGCTCAAGATCCTCCAGCAGCGAACGCGTGGAGGGACTGTGCAGGTCATAACTGACCAGCCCGCACTCGGAATGGATCGGTCGTCGCAGGCAGCCGACGAAACGACCGTCGGGCAGCATGCGCTCGAGGTCATCATTGCCAACATCGGCGAAGAACAGCGTGTCGGCGTCGACCCACAACAGCACATCGGCGTTGCTGCGGCGGGCGGCATCGAAGATGGCATAGCACTTGTGCGCAAAACGCACCGCGTCCCAGCGATAACCAAGGCCCCACTTCATCCCGCGCAATCGCAGACGACGGCGGTAGGGATCATAGACAATGCGCGGTTTCCGGCGCCGAAGGCGGCCGTGCGCGCGAGGATCGTTGGCATGCCGCTGCTTGAACGCAACCAGATCCGGGCAGCTCGCAAGCAGGTCTCGAACTTCGACGCGCGGGCCGTGACTTTCGGGGACGAAGCCCTCGCAATACAACAGCAGGCGCACGTGCTCGGGCCAATGTTGCTCGAACGATTCCAGCATGCGCCGACCGTAGGACTCGAAGCCCTTGGCGTGACAGGTGGTGACAACTTCAAACGTGCGCATCGCTCTCTCTGGTTCGAGGCGGGATGAGAACCGTCGGGAGCATCCCACAGACGAGCGCGTTGCACTCGCTGCCGGTTGTGCCGCACCAGGCCAAGGTCGGTGAGCCGAGCCGCGCGAGGTCGCTCCGCTGCGTATCGCGCAGGATTATCCGACGGACTCGTTGCTGCCCGCAACGCTGATCCACGGCGCAGCTGGCCGTACACTAGCGCCAAGCTCGTCCAGCCGAACCGATTGTCCATGCCCAGCGTCGATCCGATCCGCATTTTCTGTGGCAGCGATCGCAGCCAGCAGCTTCCGTTCCAGGTGCTCGCCCATTCGATCCAACGACATACCCGGCGAGCTCTGGAAATCCGCGCCATCGACAATGGCTTGGCTCCGATGCCCATTGACCCGCGACAGGCTCCGTATACCGAATTCAGCTTTGCCCGCTTCGCCATCCCAGCCCTGTGTGACCACGCCGGCCACGCCATCTACATGGATTCGGACATGCTGGTGTTTGCCGATATTGGCGAACTCTGGGATACCGACATGGCCGGCGCGAGCATCGCCATCGAAGTCGGCTCGCGCAGCCGCGACAGCCGCAGCAAGTCTGCGGCGGTGATGCTGCTCAACTGCGCGGCGCTGGACTGGCAGGTGGAATCCATCGTTCTCGAATTAGGCCGCCACTACGATTACAACGAACTGATGTCGATCGATCCGCTAGTCGCTGACGGGCAGATGCGCGAGTTGATCGTCGACGGCTGGAACGACCTTGATGACTACCAATCGGGTAGCACCCGCAACTTGCACTTCACCAAGATTCAAACCCAACCCTGGGTGTACGCCGCGCATCCGCGTGGACAGTTGTGGGTGGACGAAGCGGCTCGGGTGGTGGCGGCGGGCGTAGTGAGCGCTGCCGCGATCGTCGAGGAAGTGCGCTTGGGCTATGCGCGGCCTTCGTTGTTGTTGCAACTTGGGATTGATGCTTCTGGCGCGACGACTGCGACACCAGTGCGCGATACCGACGCACTGCTCGCCCATGATCGCAACGCAGGGTTCGTCGCGCACCGCATGCTGGTTGCACGCAAGGCCGACCGCAAGCGTGCGATCGCGCGTGCGGATTGTGAACGCGCGAGTGCGCGCAGGCCATGGCTGGCACCGTGGTATCGATTACTTTTGAAGCTGCGCCAAGGCGGCTGAGGGCGTCGCAAATCGTCCTCATGATGGCGAGATGGGAGATCGACTGAATCCGTCCTAGCCCATCTCTTGCTTCGTTGTTGCGTCTGCTTGCGCCACGTTCGGCGGTGGCTGGCCCAGCAACCCAACGCGAACATACTCGATGAAACGTCGGCGGTTGGCGATTGCCAGTATTGACGCCAGCAGCAGATACAACCATGCAAATAGCGTGAGGAACTGGATCGTGCGGGGCTCGTCGTGCTGGTACGTCAAGGCGATGCCAAATTGCGTTAAAAAAAGAGCCAGAAGGATGAGCGCGCTGGGCACACTAAATCGCAGTCTCAGCAGCAGCATGACCGAAAATAGCGATTGCGCCGCTGTCAGGAAGAACTCTTCGTGTTGTCGGGCATCAAGTGGCAGGCCGAGCAAGGTTCCTGCGCCGAGCGAATAGATCAGCGGCAAGGCACCGACCAGCAGCGTCCACTGGTTGATCTTGTCGCTGATCAATGCGCCCAACGCATAGCCCGGCCGCAGACTCAGCGTAAACAGCACCATGATGATGATTTCCGGCAATTCGCCTGCCAGCGGTGATATCCACTGGATCAAGAGGAATTTGTTCACGCCGAGTACCGTGGCAGCGCCGATCAAGGACTCCGCAAAAGGCTCGGCCTCGAACAGGATGATTGCTCCTGCGACCAGCGCCAGTGTGGCGATAACGGCGAACTGCTGTCTGCGCGGCAATGCGGTTAGAGCAGCTCCCGGGCCGACCTCGGGCTCTTGCTCGTCATCGTCGTCCTGTTCTTTCGGCAATTTCGCAAGTCGCAAAAGATAGGCGGCGTACAACAAGAAAAGCACGGCCGCATCGAACCATTGGATGCTGCCTTTCAACACGATCACGAACGCATACAGACTGCCCAGCGCGAGAAAGCTGATTTCAACCGCATTGTCCCAGCGCAATTCAACGCTGCGCTTCCCAGCGCGCCACCAGTACAGCAGGACGATTGCGGGCCAGCCGAGCCCCACAAGCAATCGGTTGGCGCCGGTCATGTTGGCGGCGGCGTACTGGACGTATTCCGAGCCGAGATGGCGACCACCTTGAAAAGAATAATAAAAGTCGACGACAAACTCGGGCAACACCGTGATCAGGGCCAGCACCGCCAGTGCCAAGCCGCGCGAGACATGTTCTTCGGCCGCCTCCACGCCCCACGACAGCATGAATCCGGCGGCCAGGATCGCCAACCCCGCGATGGCCATCCCGGCGACACCAGCAACATGCATGCCGCTGAAACGCAGCCACAATCCTGGCGCGGTCGCAGTGAGCGCCAAGGTTAAATACAGCCAGAATTTACGCATTCGGCGTCATGGATCGCTCGATTCTTCCGGCTGACGCTCAGCCTGCTTGTTCAGTAGCGCGTAAAAAAATCCGTCCATTTGCTGCTCGCCAGGCAAGCGTTGTCGACCCGCGCCGGATCGGTGTCCGTAGCGATCATCCAACGACATCGGCTGCGCATCCGGCGTGCGCGCGAGAAACGCATCGATGCGCTCGGCATTTTCCTCTCGGATGATCGAACAGGTGGCGTACAACAGTCGACCGCCCGGTTTGAGCGTGGTCCACAGAGCGTCCAGTAATCGATCCTGCAACGCGGTGAGCGCGGCGAGGTCGGATTCGCGGCGATGCCATTTGATGTCGGGTTGGCGGCGGATGATGCCGGTCGCCGAGCACGGCGCATCCAGCAGGATTGCATCGAACGATTTGCCGTCCCACCACGCCCCCGGATCGCCGGCATCGGCGCAAACCAGCGTCGCGGCGTTGTCGAGCTGCAAGCGTCGAAGCGTGTCGGCTACCCGCTGCAGGCGAATCTGATCGTTGTCGACGGCAACCAGTTCGATTGCGGCGGCGGATCCACCTCCATGCGATTCCAACAAGCCCGTAGTCTTGCCGCCAGGCGCGGCGCAAGCATCCAGCACTCGCTCACCTGCTTGTACCGCCAGCGCTTCCACCGCCAGTTGCGCCGCTGCATCCTGGATCGATACCGCGCCCAGATTCCAGCCGGGCAACTCGGCGACAGGCGGCGAATGCGACAAGCACAGCGCGCGCGATGGATGCTCAGGCGCGCTCGCATCGATGCCTGCGTCGCGCAGGCGTTGATGGTATTCATCGCGCGAACCCAGCAACGCGTTCACCCGCAACCACTGCGGCGCGATCGTGTTGTTGGCGTCGAGAATTTCCTGCACGTGATCCGGCCAGTCGCGACGGATGCGAGCGAGTAGCCAGTCCGGATGCGAGTGGGCAATTGCCGGGTCGTTGCTGGCCGGCAGTGGCTCACGCGTCGCGCGACGCAGCAGTGCATTGACCAGCGGGACATGAGTCTTGCGATCCAGCACGCGGGCTGCTTCGGCAGTCGCCGACACCGCGGCGTGGGCGGGCAGCTGCAATGCATCGAGCTGCGCCAGGCCCGCAAGCAGCAACGCGTGCAGCTGGTGTTCGCGCGCGGGCAGCGGTCGCGGCATCCACTGATCCAGAGCAAATGCGTAGCGACGCCGATGCCGCAACGCGTGAAAGCAGATCGATTCGAGCAAGGCGCGATCGCGCGAATCCGCGAACACGGGCAGCGTGCGAGCGAGTTCGGCTTTCAGCGAACAACCTTGATGCAGCACAGCGTCAATCACGCGTGCAGCAGCGGTGCGGACGGCCACTCCCGGTGTTGCGTGTTGCAATTGACTGGCTGCATTGCGTGCGGCGGCGCGACGCGTGGTTCGACCGCCCCTCATCGACCCGCTCCGCTGCGATCGGTCGTGCGCCCGCAGCCAGAATTTAGCTTGCTCATAACTTCGGCGTTCACTGCGGCGGCGCTCGCTCGTTGCGCTGCGCGCTCTGCCGCGCATTGAGAAAATCAGCGGCCGTCTGTGGCCGACCGCCATCGCGCTGCACCACCAGCAAGCGCAGCACGCCGCGCGCGCAAGCCACGTCGATACCGTCGCGGGTTGCAGCGACGACATTGCCCGGCGACGCGCCGTGTTCATGCATCAGCGCGATCGCCGAATGAATGCGCAAGCGTTCGCCATCGATGTCGGCCTCGGCAATCGGCCACGGCGACAACGCACGCACCTTAAGCGCCAGCACATCGGCCGGCTGCGCAAAATCCAGTTGCGCTTCAGATTTTTCCAGTTTATGTGCGTAGGTCACACCTGCTGACGGTTGCGCCTTTGGCAGCATGGGCATGCCGATGCGCAGCATGGCGAGCCCATCCGCGAGCACTTCTGCGCCCAGTCGCGCCAAGCGATCGTGCAGGCTCGCGGCGGTGTCCGCGTCGCTGATCGGGACAGTCTGGGACAGCAACACGCCTCCGGTATCCAGACCCGCATCCATCTGCATCAGGCACACGCCGGTTTGCGCATCGCCGGCTTCGATCGCGCGCTGGATCGGCGCGGCACCGCGCCAGCGCGGCAACAGCGAGGCGTGCACATTCCAGCAGCCGTATTTCGGAATCGACAGAATTTTCGGCGGCAAGATCATTCCGTAGGCCACCACAACCAGTAAATCTGGCGCGAGTGCGCGCAGCGCCGCGCGTGCCTCACGTGTTTTCAGCGACGTTGGCTGGCGCACTTCCCAGCCGTGCGCTAGCGCTTCGCGTTTGATCGGCGATGGCGACAGTTGGCGGCCGCGTCCGGCCGGACGATCGGGCTGGGTATAGACGGCGACAATTGAATCCGCGCGCGCCGCCGCCTGCAGACACGGCACCGCAAACTCGGGCGTGCCGGCAAAGACGATGCGCAATGGCGAGCTCATCGATGAAAAATTGGCCTGACGCGCGCGGGCACGCCCGACCAGGTCACGCCGCGTCGGACGCGCGTGTCGCCTTTGCGGCGTCTTCGGCGGCCTGGCGACGCTGCTTGGCGAGTTTCTTCTTGACCAGCTCGCGCTTGAGTGGCGACAGATAGTCGACAAAGAGTTTGCCGGCCAGATGATCCATTTCGTGCTGGATGCACACTGCCAGCAAGCCGTCGGCATCCATCTCGAACGCCTTGCCTTGGCGATCAAGCGCGCTCACCCGAATCTGTTCCGCCCGCTTGACCTCGGCGTAGATGCCCGGCACCGACAGGCAACCTTCTTCGTAGACCTGCTCGCCGAAACTGGAGAGGATTTTCGGATTGATGAATACCAGCGGCGTGTCGCTGTTTTCCGAGACATCCAGCACCAGCAATTGCTGGTGCACATCGACCTGGCTGGCGGCCAGACCAATGCCGGGCGCGGCGTACATGGTCTCGAACATATCCGCGATCAGCTTGCGCAGGCCGTCGTCCACGCGCCCGATGGGTTTGGCGATGGTGCGCAGCCGGCGATCGGGAAATTCGAGGATTTCGAGCTTGGACATGGCGCTGAAATGGGGACTAGGCGGGCTGCGGTCAAGCCGCGGAGACTTATTCTAGCCCTGACTCTTGCATTTGACACCGGAAAATGGTCACTATGCGGCCAACCTGCCCGGGGAAATCAGGTAGATACTCGCCATGTTTAAGAAAACGCTTGCGTTTGTCGCTGCAATTCTGCTGGTCGTCGCAACCTACGCCGTTGCCGCCGACCTGCGTCCGGATCATCCGGAAACCTACGTCGTCCGCAAGGGCGATACCTTGTGGGATATCTCGGCGCGCTTCTTGAAGCAGCCGTGGCTGTGGCCGGAAGTCTGGCAAGCCAACCCGCAGATCCGCAATCCGCACCTGATCTATCCGGGTGACGTGATCAATCTGGCCTATCTCAATGGCCAGCCGCGCCTGGAGATGACGCGCGGCATGGCGACTGGCCCGGCGATCGACACGATCCCGCTGTCGGAGGTTGAGGATTTCCTCAAGAACCTGCGCGTGATCGACGATCCCAAGATCCTGCCGTATGTCGTCGGCATCGAGGAGGATCGCCTACGCAGTGCCAGCGGCCAGCTGGTGTATGCACGCGGCATTCCGAACGCGCGGGTCGGCGACATGTACGCGATTGCGCGTCCGACCGTTACCTACGGACGTTCGCACCGTGGATCGGGCGAATTCCGCCTGCGCCATGACGATCTGGACTTCCGCAGCAACCGCACCATCAACTTCGACAGTTACTGGAAAGATGTGATGTTCGGCACCCGCGGCCAGCCCGAGTATCTGGGCACCGAGATGCGGGTGATGACGCTGGCTCAGGTCACGCGTCCAGAAGGCGCCGGCATCCAGACCGCGACGCTGCTATTGCTTGGCGAAGGCGCCGAAGTGCGCGCCGGCGATCGCTTGATGACGCCGGAAGCGCAGCCGTACGACCTGCAATTCTTCCCGCATCCGCCGCGGCGCCAGCCCACGGTGCTCGAATACACCAAACTGCGCATCATTGGTGTGCCGGACGGCCTGGCTTTCGCCGGAACGCGAAGCGTGATCGCACTATCGGCCGGTTTGCAGGATGGCGTCGACAACGGCACCGTGTTCTCAATGTGGCGGATCGGCAGCAACGTCCCCGACCGCGTTGCACATACCAATGAGATCGCGGCCGACAACGATCTGGTCAAGGTGGCCGATGAGTTCATTGGCCACGTGATGGTGTTCCGCTCGTTCGACCGGATGAGCTACGGCCTGGTCATGGATTCGGTGCGGCAGACCGAGGTGGGCGACATCCTCAAGCATCCGGACGCCACGCGCTGAACCAGCGCTGGCGCAATCACCAAGCAACCGACACGCCGTGCCCGAGCACGGCGTTGTCGTTTTTGGGCCTTGCGAATGTCGATCTTGAAGGGGCGACGAGCCGATGATCGCCCTTGATCAAAACTCGCTGGACTGGCTGCACCTGCTACGCGCCGGGATTCCCGCCGGGGTGTTGCGCAAGCAGGCGGACGCACACGGCAGCGCCACCGCACTGCTGCGTCTTGCCGCTTCCGACTGGCGCGTAACGGGAGCGAGCTCCGATTCGATCGCCGCGATCGCGCAACCCGACTCCACACTCGCCGCGCTGGACGCGGCCTGGCTCGCAGCACCCAACCATCACCTCATCGGCTGGGACAGCGACGACTACCCGGCGTTGTTGCGGCGCATCGGCAGCCCGCCACCAGTGCTGCTGATCGCCGGCGATCCCACCTTGTTGTGGCAACCACAGATCGCGATGGTCGGCAGTCGGCACGCAACCGCGGGCGGGATCGACAACACCCGCGCATTCGCCAGCGCTTTTGCGCAATCCGGGCTGGTGGTGACCAGCGGGCTGGCCGAAGGCGTGGATGCCGCCGCCCACACTGCGGCGCTGGATGCGGGCCATCCGACCATCGCCGTGGTCGGCACCGGTCCGGATGTGGCCTATCCGCGCAGCCATCACGCGCTGACCCGGCGGATCGTCGCCCATGGCGCGGTGGTCAGCGAATTCCTGCCGGGCACGCAGGCGCGGCGCGAACATTTCCCTAGGCGCAACCGCATCATCGCCGGACTGTCGCTGGGCACTTTGGTCATCGAGGCGGCTGAGCGCAGTGGCGCGCTAATCACGGCGCGACTGGCGGGCGACGCAGGTCGCGAGGTTTTTGCGGTACCAGGCTCGATCCACAATCCGCTGGCACGCGGCTGCCATCGGCTGATCCGCCAAGGCGTTGCACTGGTGGAAGATGCGCGCGAAGTGATCGAGGCGCTGGGCTCGCTGGCGGCGGAACTGGCGTCGGCGTTACGCGCAAGGCTTGATCTGCCGGAAGCCGAGGACGGCGGGCCGGCTTCGTCGTCCCGCACAGCGACAGCCGATCCCGACTACCAGCAGTTGCTGTTGGCACTGGGCCACGACCCGGTCGGCATCGATCAACTCGCGGCGCGCACGGGATTGACGGTCGCCGCCCTGTCCTCCATGCTCCTGCTCATGGAAATGGACGGTCGTGTGGCGGTCGAACATGGTCGCTACTCCCGACGTTGACTGCCGCAACCGCGGCCTTTGAGTTGCCACCGCGCTCCGGCGCAGGCGGAGAGGAATGAAAGAAAGCATCCTGGATGTACTGCTGTTTCTGTTCGAGCATTATTTCTACGAAGACCCCGACGCGGTCCGAGACCGCGACTCCCTGCAAAACGGCCTGCTTCAGGCCGGATTCTCGCCGACCGAGATCAGCAAGGCGTTCGACTGGCTGGACGAGTTGGCGAGCCAACGCCCGGTCACCGCTCGCCAATCGCGCACGGCCGGCCCTGTGCGGATGTACGTCGAGGCCGAACTGGCCAAGCTCGACCGCGAATCGGTGGGCTTCCTGATGTTTCTCGAGCAGCAGGGCATCGTCGATGCCGACCAGCGCGAACTGGTACTTGATCGGGTGATGGCGCTCGATCAGGACGAGCTGGATGTGGACGATTTGAAGTGGGTGGTACTGATGGTGCTGTTCAATCAGCCCGGTTCCGAAGCCGCCTACGCCTGGATGGAAAACCAGATGTTCGACGGCGAACCTGACCCGGTGCACTGACGGAAAGCTCCGTTCACTTGCCCCAAACTTGACAGCACGCGCCCGACTGGTGTCCTAATGAATATAGGCAGGGCCCGCATGGTGCGGGCCTTGCCGCATGGCGCTGGCGCCGCGACGGATCGATTGCGTCGCGGGCGACCGCGCACGGAGCGTTTCGCGTCATGGCCAAGAACCTGCTTATCGTCGAATCGCCCGCCAAGGCCAAGACGATCAACAAATACCTCGGCAAAGACTTCACTGTCCTGGCGTCGTATGGCCACGTGCGGGATTTGGTGCCGAAGGAAGGCGCCGTTGACACCGAACACGATTTCGCGATGCGCTACGAGACGATCGATAAAAACGCCAAGCACGTCGAGGCGATCGCCAAAGCAGCGAAGTCGGCCGACGCGCTGTATCTGGCGACCGATCCGGATCGCGAGGGTGAGGCGATCAGCTGGCACATCGCAGAGATCCTGAAGGAACGCGGTCTGCTCAAGGATCGCGAGCTGCATCGCGTGGTGTTCACTGAGATCACGCCGCGCGCAATCCGCGAGGCAGTCAGCCATCCGCGCGCGATCGCATTCGACCTGGTCAACGCGCAGCAGGCACGACGCGCGCTGGATTACCTGGTTGGCTTCAACCTCTCGCCGGTGCTGTGGCGCAAGGTACAACGCGGCCTGTCCGCGGGACGCGTGCAATCGCCGGCGCTGCGCATGATCGTCGAGCGCGAGGAGCTGATCGAGGCGTTCATCAGTCGCGAATACTGGTCGATCGAAGCCGACATGGCGCATCCGTCGCAAGCGTTTTCGGCGCGACTGGTAAAACTCGATGGCGAGAAGTTCGAGCAGTTCACGATCACCGACGGCGAAACCGCCGAGTCCGCGCGGCAGCGTCTGGTCGCCGCAGCCGGTGGCAAGCTGCACGTCACCGATGTCACCAGCAAGGAGCGCAAGCGCAGGCCGGCGGCGCCGTTCATCACCTCCACCCTGCAGCAGGAAGCCGCGCGCAAGCTCGGTTTTGCCACCTCGCGCACCATGCGTGTGGCGCAAAAACTGTACGAAGGCGTGAATCTGGGCGAGGAAGGCGCGGTCGGCCTGATCAGCTACATGCGTACCGACTCCACCCACATCTCGGCCGAGGCGCTGCAGGAACTGCGCGACGTGATTGCGCGCGATTTTGGCACCGGCGCATTGCCGGACAAGCCGAACGTGTACAAGACCAAATCCAAGAACGCGCAGGAAGCGCACGAGGCGATCCGACCGACCTCGGCGCTGCTTACACCATCGAGTGTCGCCAAATATCTCGACGACGACGGTCGCCGCTTGTACGAGCTGATATGGAAGCGCGCAGTCGCATCGCAAATGGTGCCGGCGACGATGAACACCGTCACCATCGAACTGGCCTGCGGCTCGCAGCACGCATTTCGCGCCAGCGGCACCACCGTGATCGATCCCGGCTTTCTGGCTGTGTACGAGGAAGGCCGCGACACGAAAACGGCCGATGACGATGACGAAGGCCGCAAGCTGCCGCTGATGAAAATCGGCGACAACATCCCGCTGCATCTGATCCACGCCGACCAGCATTTTACCGAGCCACCGCCGCGCTTTTCCGAAGCCTTGCTGGTCAAGACGCTGGAGGAATACGGCATCGGCCGACCGTCCACGTACGCCAGCATCATTGGCGTGCTGATTGGCCGTGAATACGTGACCCTGGACAACCGTCGTTTTCGACCGACCGATGTCGGCCGCGCGGTCAGCAATTTCCTCTCCAGCCACTTCACCCAATACGTGGATTACGACTTCACCGCGAAGCTTGAGGACGAGCTCGATGCGGTCAGCCGCGGCGAGGAGGACTGGGTTCCGTTGCTGGAGCGATTCTGGAAGCCGTTCAACGCGCTGGTGCAGGAGAAGACCGAATCGGTTGATCGCTCCGATGCCACCGGCGCGCGCGAGCTTGGCACCGATCCCGAAACGGGCAAGCCGGTCAGCGTGCGACTCGGGCGCTACGGCGCGTTCGCACAAATCGGCACCAAGGACGACGAGGACAAGCCGAAGTTCGCCAGCCTGCGGCCTGGGCAGAGCATGCACACGATCGCACTCGCCGACGCGCTCACGTTGTTCCTGCTGCCGCGCATGCTCGGCCTGGACGAAGGCGAGGAAGTCTCGGTCGCAGTCGGTCGCTTCGGCCCGTTCGCCAAGCGCGGCAGCACCTATGCGTCGCTGGCCAAGGAGGATGATCCGTACACGATCGACTTCGAAACTGCTCTGGCGCGGGTGCGCGAACGCGAGACGTTTCTTGCCAACCGGCTGATCCGCAAGTTCGATGACAGCCCGATCGAACTGCTCAATGGTCGCTATGGTCCGTACATCACCGACGGTGAAAAGAACGGTCGCATTCCGAAGGACCGCGAACCGTTGTCGCTGACGCTGGAAGAATGCCAGGCGATTCTCGCCGCGGCGCCCGTGCGTCCGGCGCGTGGACGCTTTGGCAAGAAGGCGGCCAAGAAGGCGGCCCCGGCTAAAAAGGAATCAGGTACAGCGGCGAAGAAAGTTGCGACGAAGAAGGTCGCAAAGAAAAAGGTGGCGACAAAGAAATCTGCAAAGAAGAAAACCGCGAAGAAGGTGGCAGCGAAATCGACCGTCAGCCCGGTGGCAAAGAAGACCGCCACGAAGGTCGCGAAACCCGCCATCGACTCCCCGGACGCATAGCCGCCTAGCGCAATTGCAATCCCGTTAGCCCGCTGAACCATTCTCGGCCAAACGCCTTCCCGACTGCATCCACGGGACGCCCGATCGTCCCAGCCAGCGACTTCGTTGCATGAACAGCGCACTCGATCCTGCCGCCGCCGCCGCCATCCTTCACCGTAGTGGCGTGATCGCCTACCCGACGGAAGCGGTCTGGGGTATCGGTTGCGATCCGTTCGATGAGGGGGCAGTGCTGCGCTTGCTGATGATCAAACAACGGCCGGTCGGCAAAGGCCTGATCCTGATCGCAGCATCGCTGGCGCAGGTCGAGCCGCTGATCGATCGCGCCGGGCTCCCAGGCGAACGGCTCGACGCTGTGCTCGCCAGTTGGCCAGGACCGCATACTTGGTTGCTGCCGTGCCGGTTGGAGGTGCCGCAATGGCTACGCGGAGAACATTCGACACTGGCGCTGCGGGTCACCGCGCAT
Source organism: Lysobacterales bacterium (assembly GCA_038216155.1). GTDB lineage: Bacteria > Pseudomonadota > Gammaproteobacteria > Xanthomonadales > Xanthomonadaceae > SZAS-103. The sequence goes on along the minus strand of JBBQQH010000015.1, from coordinate 38,437 downwards.
CCAGTCGTGGTCGCGCTGTGCGATGCGTTTGCTGGACCGCTGGTCTCGACCAGCGCCAATCTCACCGGCCATCCGCCGGCGCGCCGGCGCGAGACGCTCGATCGCAACCTGCTTGATCAACTCGATGGCGTGGTGTTCGGCGACACTGGTTCACTGGGCGCACCCACGCCGATCCGCGATGCAGCAACTGGCGACGTGATTCGTGCCTGAGGCCGATGTCCAAGGCGATCTGGCGGGACCTTCATCCAGCGCTGGAAATGCGACGCACGTCACGCTGCTCTCACGGCTCTGCTATTATCCGCGCGCATTCTTTCGTGGGGTTCACCATGCGCAAACTCATTCCGTGCCTGCTAATTGCAGGACTTGTCGCGATGTCCGGCTGCAAGAAGGACGGCGGCGCCTCTGGCCCAGGCAAAATCGCCGCCGATGATCCACTCAATTTCGTGCCGGCCGATACGCCCTACGTGATCGCGAATATCGATCCGGTGCCGGCGGAGATCAGCAAGAGCTGGTTCGACCGCATGAACAAGACCGGCAAGATCGGCGACATCTACGCCGCGCAACTCGACAGCTTCGCCAGCATGCTGCGCAAGCAGGCGCAGGCGGGCAATGCCGATTGCGAGGCTAAGCCTGCGGACGCTGCGAATACTGATGCGCCGGCCGATGGCATGAAGGATGGTTCCGACTCCGCTGGCGCCGACATGGCCAAGCCCGACGCTGAGGCCAAATCCGCCACCCAGAACATGGACTGCGCCAAGGATGCCGCGATGGCGACCTTGAATTCGGACAAGTCGCTCAAGCTCATTGCAGCGCTGAAGACCGAAGTCGCCGGCAAGGACATGCAGGGCCTGATGGATCTGGCCGGCGTCTCGCCGCAGACCCACGCTGCGTTCTACGGCATCGGCCTGGTGCCGGTGATGCGCCTTGAACTGGCCAAGCCCGAGAATCTGCGCGCGACCATTGGTCGCGTCGAAACGGCTTCGGGTTCGAAGCTGGGCACCGGCAAGGTCGGCAACCTCGACTACTGGATTTTCGATGGCGGCAAGGCTGATGCGAAGATGCGCGGCATTTTTGCCATTGAAGGCAAACACTTGGTGGCCACGATCGCGCCACCGAAGGCGACCGACGCTACCCTGCGCATTCTGTTCGGTCTCGACAAGCCAGCCCAGTCGCTGGCGCAAAGCGGTGCACTGGCCGCGCTCGACAAGGACATGGGTTACCTCAGCTTCGGCAGTGGTTATTTCGATTCCAAGCGCCTGGTCGCAATCCTGAAGGCACCGGCGACGCCTCTGGAAACCGATTACATGACCGCGATGGGGCAGACCAAGCCGGTGGTCGATGCGACCTGCGGCAGCGAGTACGACGCGATCGCCGCAACCTGGCCGCGCGCTAGCTTCGGTTACACCGACTTGTCGGTGAACCACGCCAGCCTGCGTGGCGTGCTGGAGACCAAGGCCGAGATCGCCAAGGACCTGATGCGCCTGCGCGCGCCGATGCCGGGCATGGCGGTGGCGAAGGACGGCCTGTTCGATTTCGGCTTCAGCGCCAATCTCGCGGTGTTGCCGGAACTGGCGACCAAATACGCCGATGCCAACACCAAGGCGCCGTTCAAGTGCAAAAACCTGGCCGGTTTGAACGAGGGCTTCGACAAGTCCAAGATCCAGCTGTCCAACCCGATGCTGACCGGCTACGCGCCGATGTTCCATGGCCTGCACGTGGTCGTCGACAAGCTTGAGATCAAGGACGGCCAGCCGATGCCCGACATCGCGGGCCTGGTGGCGATTGGTTCGGACAATCCCGGCCAGTTGCTGGCGATGGCCGGCAGCGTCGCGCCGCAAATCGCCCAACTCGGCCTAAAGCCCGATGGCATGGCCAAGCCGCTGCCGGCGATCCCGGGCATGCCGCTGACGCAGCCGATGCAGGCAGCGATGACCGACAAGCTGTTGGCAGTGTCGGTGGGCGCCGGAGAGGAAGCGAAGATTCCACAGATACTCAAGCTCGACGACGCCCAGCAGCCCGTGTTTGCTGCCGGCGCCAAAGGCGAGGTGTATCGCCTGCTCGCCCAGATCCAGCGCAAAACCGCCGCGACCATGGCCGATCCCGAGCAGAAGCAGATGATGGAACAGCAGGCCAAGCTGATGGAAGGCTACGCCGACTGGTTCAAGCGTATGGACATGATGGTCGATCTGACCGAGAAGGGCGTCGAGTTCCGCGAAACGATCGATATGCAGTAACGACATGCAGAAAGCGCAACGCGCTTGCCAACAATGCGAGATGCGACGCCGCCGGAGAAATCCGGCGGCGTTTTCATTTGTGCACGGCCGGTCGACACCATCCCCACCCACGACCCCTTGAAGGGGAGGGGTTTCGGGTACTTGAGCCCGCCGCGAAGTATTGCCTAGCCGCGCTCGCGTGCTTCCAGCCAAACGCGCTCGGCGGCGATGCCGACGAACAATCCAGCCTGCGCAATCAGCCACGCCATCACGCCCCAGCCGGCGACAAACAGCACCAGAACCGAAACCAGCGCCGACAGACTTGACCATAGAATGCGATGGTTCGAGCTGCCGTCGCGCGCCTCCCATTCCGCAGCATTGAAGAATACGATCAGCCCGGCAACCAGTAATCCGACGGCGACCATCTCACTCGCCCGCGACGGACAAATTCACCAGCACCGGCGTGTGGTCCGACGGCCTTTCCCAGCCGCGCGGTGCGAGATCGATCGACGCCGCGCTGCAGCGTTCGCGCAAGGCATCGCTGACCAGCACCAGGTCGATGCGCAAGCCCCAGCCGCGATCGAACGCCAGCAGCCGATAGTCCCACCACGAATAGTGGCCGCCCTCTGTATGCAGCAGGCGGAAGCTGTCGTGCAAGCCGAGCGCGAGGATTGCCTGCAGTGCCTCGCGTTCGGGCGCCGAACACAGAATCTTCTCGCGCCAGCGCTTGGGATCGTGCACGTCTCGATCCTCGGGTGCGACGTTGAAATCTCCAAGTACCACCAGTTGCGGATAGTGCGCAATTTCCTCGACGAGCCAATCTCTCACCGCCGCCAGCCAACTCAGCTTGTGCACGTATTTCTCGTCACCGACTGCCTTGCCGTTCACCACGTACAGGTTGACGATGCGCACGCCGTCGACTGTGGCCGCGATCACGCGTCGCTGTTCGTCGGCAAAACCGGGAATGCCGATCTGCACATCCTCGGCGCGCGTTTTCGACAAGATCGCCACGCCGTTGTAGGTTTTTTGCCCGGAAAATACGCTGCGGTAACCGACCGCAAGCAGCGCATCCTCCGGGAATTTCGCATCCTCCAGCTTGGTCTCCTGCAGCGCGACCACATCCGGTGCGGCCTCGCGCAGCCACTGTTCCAGGTGTGGCAGGCGCACGTTGAGCGAGTTGACGTTCCAGCTGGCGATTTTCATATTGCCGCCTCCATCACGAAATCATAGTCCCTGCGCCGCGCCATCGGGCTTACCATGGGGCATAAAGAAGGGGCACTCGCCGATGGACTGGATCGACCTGCGCAGCGATACCGTCACTCAACCCTCGCCCGCGATGCGCGAGGCGATGGCGCGCGCCGAGGTAGGCGATGATGTCTACGGCGAGGATCCCACCGTCAATCAATTGCAGCAACGGCTGGCCGAGGAACTCGGATTTGAGGCCGGACTGTTTGTGCCGTCGGGCACGCAGAGCAACCTGCTGGCGCTGATGTCGCATTGCACGCGCGGCGACGAATATCTGGTCGGGATGGAGGCGCACACCTACAAGTTCGAGGCGGGGGGCGCGGCGGTGCTGGGTTCGATCCAGCCGCAGCCGCTGCCGCAGGAGGAGGACGGCAGCATCGCGTTGGATGCGATTCGCGCCGCGATCAAACCCAATGATCCGCACTTCGCCCGCACCCGCCTGCTGTGCCTGGAAAACACTTGGCATGGCCGGCCGTTGTCGCTGGACTACCTGGATGCGGCCGACGAGCTGGCGCGCGAACGCGGCCTGGGTTTTCATCTGGATGGCGCACGACTGTTCAACGCCGCCGTCGCGCAAGGCGTGCCGGCGTGCGAGATCGCGCGCAAGTTCGACAGCGTGTCGGTGTGCTTCTCCAAGGGTCTTGGTGCACCGGTCGGCTCAGTGCTGGTCGCCTCGCGCGCCTTCATCGGTCGCGCCCTGCGCTGGCGCAAGATGCTCGGCGGCGGCTGGCGTCAGGCCGGAATGCTGGCGGCTGCGTGTCTGTATGCGCTCGACCACAACGTTGAGCGGCTAGCCGAGGATCACGCCCGCGCCGCGCGGTTGGCCGAGGCACTGCGTCCGCTGCGCGGCATCAGCGTGCGCGGCCAGCACACCAACATGGTGTTTATCGACGTACCTGCAAAGCGGCTGGCCGCGTTCAAGGCGCATCTGGAAGCCTCGATGATCCGGATGTCGGTCGGCTACCTGCCAACCGTTCGGATGGTCGTGCACCTGGATATCGGCGAGCAGGACATCGCGCGCACGGTCGCTGCGCTGGCCGCCTTTGCCTGAGAGAGGGCGTTTGATGACAAGCGAAGCCGCACTGGATTCAGGCCGACGCACGAATCGGGCCGGCGTGCGCAGCACGCGTCATCGGGTCGTGCTATAACCGCAAGCCCTCCCCCTTCGTTCCTAGGTACATGCCATGGCTATCTGGAAAGACCACACTCCCGCTCCGAAAACCGCCACCCCGCCGCCGATGGAGTCACCACCGGTCATCGAACCCGCCGTGGTCCGCACGGAAACACCGGCGCCCAGCTATGCCGCTGCCGCACGCAGCAACGACCGTCCGATCGCGCAAGGCTCAGGCAAGGAATCGCTGATCGCGTCGAGTCTCTCCTTTGAGGGCAAGATCTCGGGCACCGGCGATATCCGCGTGGCCGGCCAGTTCAAGGGCGACGTCGACATCAAGGGCGACCTGACCATCGAAACCGGTGCCAAGCTCAACGGCAGCGTGAAGGCCAACAAAGTCGTCATTGCAGGCGAGCTGGAAGGCAATATCGTCGCTGCAGCGCGGGTTGAACTGCTCGATACCGGCGTGCTCAATGGCGATCTCAAGGCCGGCTCGGTCACGGTTGCGGCGGGCTCGCGCATGCGTGGCCAGATCGAATGCGGCTGGGACGACAAGAACGGCAAGCCGCGGACGGAGATCGGCTCGACCCCATGAACAACGTGCGGCGGGGTGCCCCCGGGACCGCACGCACTTGTCCGCACTGCAAGGCGACGATCCTCGACAGCGCCACCACCTGTCCGGCGTGCCGGCATCACCTGCGATTCGAATCCGCGCTGGCGACCGACGGGGTCGCCTCCACTGCGCTGTCGATCGAAGGCACGATCCGACAACCGCCCGGCAGCATGGCGGGCGAGTATTCGATCGTGCTGGCGATCACCGATGGCCGTGGCCGCGAACTCAGCCGGCAGGTCATCGGCGTGGGTGCGTTAAAGCCAGACGACGAACGCAAGGTCTCGCTCAGTATCGAGGTCTTCACCCCGGGACGGGGTAGCGGCGGTCAGACCAGCCACTGAGTCGGCTGCGGCATTTTCCAGGTTGCTGATGCTTGCGCGCAGCGATCAGCAGCCGGCTTCGGTTGTACCTGTTCGATCAGGCAGCAACCTCAGGTCAGCGCGCCAGTTTGCGGATCAGCTTGTCGACCAGGCCTGTATACGGCGGCTTGAGCAGATCCAGTGCGGTGAAGCGCGCCTGCCGGAACACCGGCAGCTGCTTGCTGAAAGTCAGGAAACCTTCGTGCGCGTGGTAATGGCCCATGCCACTGGCCCCGATACCGCCAAACGGTAGCGTCGTGACCGCAAATTGCATCACCGTCTCATTGATCGCCACGCCGCCGGCTGAGGTATTGCGCAGGATGTGTTCGGTCTGCGTCGCATCATTGCTGAAGTGGTACAACGCCAGCGGACGATCATGGGCGTTGATCCAGGCGATCGCCTCGTCGAGGTTTTGATAGCTGCGGATCGGCAGGATCGGGCCGAAGATTTCTTCCTGCATCAGCGGTGTGTCGGCACCCGGTTCCAGCACCAAGGTCGGTGCCAGCATCCGTCGTGAGTCTGCTTGGGCGCGATCGATTGTTGCCAACTCAATGACCTCCAGCCCGCGAATGCGCGCGTCATCGAGATAGCCACGCAACCGTTGGTATTGCGCTTGATTGACGATACTGGTGGTGTCGTTGCTAGCCGCATAATCCGGATAACGCCTCGCCACATCTGCCCGCAACGCGGCCACCAATGCATCGCGCGATGCGGCCGGCACCAGCACGTAGTCCGGCGCGATGCAGGTCTGGCCGGCATTGAGCAGCTTGCCGTTCAACAGGCGGGCCGCGGCCTTTTCAATGGGGTAGTCAGGGCCAATGATCGCCGGCGACTTGCCGCCGAGTTCCAGCGTCACCGGAGTCAGGTTGGGGGCGGCAGCGGCCATCACCTTGCGACCAACCGCGGTCGAGCCGGTGTAGAACAGATGATCCAGCGGCAATGCCGAAAACGCTGCGGCCAGATCGGCGCCGCCGAGCGCCACGGCAACACGATCAGGCGGAAACGCCTCGCTCAGCACTTCGCGCAAAAATTCGCTGGTGCGCGGGGTGATTTCCGACGGCTTGAGGTAGACGTGATTGCCCGCGGCAATTGCGGTCGCCAGCGGCACCAACGCGAGGTTGACTGGATAATTCCATGGCGCGATCACGCCGATTACGCCGAGCGGCTGGAAGCGAACCTCCGCCGTGGCCGGCCAGAACTTCCAGCCCACCGATCGCTTCTGCGGGCGCATCCAGCGTTTTAGGTTTGCAAGCAGATGATCGATCTCGCCGAACACCGCCATTGCATCGGAAATAAGGCTGACGTGCTCGGAGCGATGACCGAAGTCGGCGCTGATCGCGGCAGTCATCTGCGGCAGCCGCGCCTTGAGCGCGCGACGCAGGCGAGTCAGATCCTTGCAACGCTGCTGGAAGTCAGGTCGCTGCGCCATCCAGGCTTCGCGCAAGGCATCCAGCGTCGGCCGGAGTTCCTCGATCGGCGTGTCATCAACGCGGATCTCGTCGACGCTAGTCTTATCCACAGATTTGTTCATCCATCCAGTGTAGTCGGGCAAGCCAGTACAATCACTCCAATGTCGACCGCAACCAGCCACATCCGACCGTATCGCGGCATGCTGCCCACGCTGGGTGCACGTTGCTATATCGATCGTGCAGCCAGCGTGATCGGTGATGTGGTGATCGGCGAGGACAGTTCGGTGTGGCCGGCTTGCGTGGTGCGCGGCGATATCCATCGCATTCGCATCGGCGCGCGCACCAATATCCAGGACGGCAGCATCCTGCACGTGACCCATGCCGGGCAGTACACCGGCGACGGATTTCCCTGCACGATCGGCGATGACGTGACTATCGGACACGCTGCGGTGATCCACGCCTGCACGCTGGAGGATGCCTGCCTGATCGGCATGCACGCGACCGTTCTCGACGGCGCCGTGGTGCGCAAACATGGATTCGTCGCCGCCGGCAGCGTGATTGCGCCGGGCAAGATCGTTGGCGAGGCGGAATTGTGGATGGGCAATCCGGCGCGTTGCGTGCGCGTGCTGGATGCCGCGCAGATCGAGCAGCTCTATTACTCTGCCGCGCATTACGTGCGACTCAAGGATCACTACGTGGCGCAGGACGCAGCCGACCTCGCCGCCTCGCCATGACCTTCGGCGTGCAGGCACGCTCGCACGAACAAGCCTGGGTGGCGCCCGGGTCGGCATTGGTTTTCAGCATCCTGATGATAGTGCTTGCACCACGTTATCCGACATGGTTCGGCGACGCAGTACCGCGTTTCACCCACGTATTCCTGACTGCCTATCCCCTTTGGATCGCGATCAGCTTGATTGCGGTGATCGTTTCGCTGCTGACGCGCACGCTGCATGGAGGTAACGAGTTGCCGGCATGGTTGCGGATGCTTGACGGCTTGCTCGGTATTATTTCGATCGGGATCGTGGCGATCGGTATCATCGCTCTGGCGTTGCCGGTGTTGCGTGCACCCGCTGCGATCTGAGGTTAATGCAATGATTAGCTGTGACGCGTTCTCACAGCGCATTGGCGGACAGTCCGAATGACCCCTTCCATCGCCACCCGCGCGGCCACCACACTGACCCTGCTGGCCTGCTTCACCGGCTGGTTCCTGTTGCCGTACACGCCGACGTTTCTGCCCGGCGAGCCCATGCCCGGGCATCTGCCCGAGCTGATGCAATGGTTCACCTGGTGGCCGCTGGCGTTGCTGGCCGCGTTCGTGCTCGGCTTGGCAATACCGAAACTGCCGCCCACGGGCTCGTTGAGCAAGATATTGATACTTGCGCAATGGTTGCTGACCTTGGGATCTTTCGCACTCGTGCTACTGGGACTGTATTTCACATTCCTGCCGCGCGCCGGCTGATCGATCAGCGTCCTTCCGCGACTGCCGTGCCGGGCGCGGCGAAGGGCCGCTCCACGAATCGCCATGACAGCCAGGCGACCGCCAGTGATCCTGCAATAGCAATTGCCAGCATCGTCGCGTTGGCAAGATGCAATGGCTGCAGTCGATTGAAAATGATCCAGTGCCACAGATACAGACTGAAACTGATCGTTCCGAGCCAGCGCAGCGCCGGACCACCAAATGTCATGTGCAACATTCGCGAGCCGCTAGCGGCTGCATAGATCAGGCATGCGAATGCAATCGCGGCCAACGTTTGCGCGAAATAAGCCCAAGGCAAGCGGCGCGGGTCAAAGTCATCGCCCTTGGCCACGCTCACCCAGACGCAGGCAAGCAGCAGGATGGTTCCGACGAGAACACAGAGACGCGATCTCCATTTCGAAAACTCGGGCCAGCGCAGCACGAACCACGCCGCCGTCATGCCGATAACGAACTGATCGATTCGGGCAGGTAACTGCAGTGTCCAGCGGAACAGGTCGCCGTTGGGAGGCGTCACAAACAGCAACTGCCAACATAGAATGCGAAATCCGATGGCGAACCCGATCATCGCGGGAACGATCCATGGGATCGTCTGTTGTCGCCAAAAGCCCAAGGCAACCAACGGCAGCACGATGTAAAAGTCCCACTCGACCGGCAGCGACCAGTAAACCGGATTGACCGCTGAGTCATTTTCGACGAGGTTGAACGTCAGCGTAAGGTGCCCGAACAGACGACCTATCGAGGGCAGTGGCGCTTGATCGATCAACGCCGTGACTCCCAGCAAGATTGCCAGCTGGACGAGATACGCAGGAAACACGCGGCGCAGCCGATGGATCCAGAAGATGCGCAGCGACGGCGCAGGCTGCGCTTGCATGCGCGCCAACATGAACGGTCGACCGATCAGGAATCCGGACAACACGAAGAACAAATCGACGCCGTAATAGCCGGCGGCGAACAATGGCGTCAAATCGATCGGACCGATTGCCAGTGCATGACCCCCGGAAAATTGCCACGCGTGATAGGCAAACACCCAGGCGGCGGCGAACCCGCGCAAACCGGTCAGTGCAGGGGTGTAATTGCTGTTGGTCGCGGAAGCGGGGGCGGATTTCATCGTGACGCAATCAGCGCTCGCAAGCCTGCGAACACCGGATCGGTTTGCGGGCGCTTTTCGTGCCACAGCAGGAAACTTTCCGCGGCTTGTTCCAGCAGCATGCCAAGGCCGTCGACGCGAGCTTCACAGCCGGCACCTTTTGCCCAATTGAGGAAGTCGTTAGCCGCATCACCATAACCAATATCGACCGCCAACGTCTGCGGACTCGCCAGCGACGAAGGCAACGACAACGACTGCAATGCACGCGCCGCCGAGGTGGCATTGATGATCACTTCGAACTTGCCAAGCGCAGCCAGCTCGCTCCATTCATGCGCATGCATACGGCCAACGTCAGCGATGCGATTGGCGAGCGCAATGGAATTGGATAGCGTGCGATTGACGATCACCAACTCGCGCACTCCAGCATCCAGCAAGGCTGGTGCCACACCCGCTGCCGCGCCTCCGGCGCCCAGCAGCAACACGCGGCGACCAAGCAGATCGTATCCATGACGGGCTGAGAGATCGCGTAGCAGTCCGATGCCGTCGGTATTGTCTCCGTGCCAACCAGACGCGCCGCGCAACAGCGTGTTGACGCTGCCGGCGCGTTGCGCGCGATCGCTCAGCGAAGCGCACAGCGCGAATGCAGCCTGCTTGTGCGGAATGGTGACATTGCCGCCACTTCCACCACTATCGGCGAACGCCTGCAGCGCCTGCGTGAGTTCATCTGGCGCGACATCGATCGCGACGTACTCCATCGCGATGCCAAGCTGCTTTGCGAATTGCGCATGAATTAGCGGCGATAATGAATGCGCGATCGGGTGTCCGAACAGCGCGTAGCGAGAGTTCATGCGACGGGAAAAATCGCGATGCGGCAGCATTGCATTCCTGTGGCACGTGGGTCACTCAATTGCAGTGCGCCCGAATGCCTACGCAACAGGCGTCTCGCGGCGCGATTCATGTGTCGTCGCGCAACCACTGCGCGGCATCCAGCGCGAAGTAGGTCAGGATCGCATCGGCACCAGCGCGGCGGATTGCGGTCAAGGCTTCCAGCACACAAGTCTTCTCATCCAGCCAGCCGTTGATCGCCGCGGCCTTGAGCATGGCGTATTCGCCGCTGACCTGATAAGCGAAAGTGGGCGCGCCGAATTGCTGCTTCACCCGCCGCACGATATCCAGATATGGCAGCGCCGGCTTCACCATCACCATGTCCGCGCCCTGCTCCAGGTCGAGTGCAACCTCGCGCAGCGCCTCATCGCCATTGGCCGGGTCCATCTGGTAACTGAACTTGTTGCCTTTTCCGAGATTGCCGGCACTGCCGACCGCATCGCGAAACGGGCCATAAAATCCCGAAGCGTATTTCGCGGCATACGCAAGAATGCGCGTATGCACCAGCTCGGCTGATTCAAGTGCGTTTCGGATCGCGCCGATGCGGCCGTCCATCATGTCCGACGGCGCAACGATATCGGCGCCGGCTTGCGCGTGACACACGGCCTGCCGCACCAGCGCATCGACGGTGCGATCGTTGACCACGTAGCCACTGTCGTCGATCAGCCCGTCCTGTCCGTGCGTGGTGTACGGATCGAGCGCGACATCAGTGATCACGCCCAACTCGGGGAAGCGCGACTTCAGCGCGCGCACCGTGCGCTGCACCAGACCGTCCTCGTTCCAAGCCTCGCAGGCATCCAGCGACTTGCAGCCGGGCGCGACCACCGGAAACAGCGCCAGTGCCGGAATGCGCAATTCGCACGCCCGCTCGGCCACGACGAGCAGATCGTCGATCGACACCCGGTCCACCCCGGGCATCGAGGCGATCGCAACGCGCGCGCTGAGTTCATGCACGAACACCGGCAGGATCAGATCGTTTGCCGTCAGCACCGTCTCGCGCATGAGGCGTCGGGAAAAATCGTCGCGGCGCATGCGGCGCGGACGGATGACAAGCTGGGCCATGGCAGTCACAGCGCTGGAGGAATGCGTCCATGATAGCGGTCACGCTGTGGCGCCGCTTCACCTGCGTTTTGCACGCGCGCAAGCGATCGATGCGCTCGCTTGTGCGGTAACGCCTGTCAGCGTGGCATCCGAACCAACACCTGTTGGCCGATGCGCAAACTGCCGCCATCCAGTGCCAGCACGCAATCCAGCACCATGCCATCGAGACTTTGCTGCGGCTGATCCATGCAACATGACGCTTCCATGCCAACTTGCTACTTCACTATGGTCGCGAGCGGGCGTTCTTTATCGGTCTTTAAGCGGGCCCGGTATGAGTTGTTCTACCCGCGCTGGCGCAGCCAAGTTACGTTTCACCGGATTTTGCTCGAATGATTCTTGCGCAGTCGCAGTCGCCATCGCACCTGTCACGAACCCGCGATAGTAACCGTAGCTGAAAACTTGCCGCGCCTGTGAACCACTGTGCGCAACTGCGTTGATGAATTGGTTGGCGGTATGCATATTCACCAGCCACAGCCGGTCCTGTCGATGTTGAGCGAGCGCTTGGGTCAGCGACATATCGATATCGGGACTATTCGAATCGCCGTAATCGACATGCAGAACCGGTGTTCCGAGGTAGAAGCGCACGCCATACAGTGCAGTTTCGCCTACGAAGACCACCTCTCGAATCGTGTCGTGCACCTGAGCCTTGATGCTCGTCGACAACACGCTGGCGTCCTTGGCGAAGGCAGCACGATGGGTTATCTCGAGGTCCAGTGCATACAGCGAAGGGAGCAGCGCCTTGAACGCAAACAACAAGACCAGCCAGCCGGCCAGAAGAATTTGTCCGGTGCGGGTGAACTGCACATCGCGCAGCCGCTGCGCTGCCCACATGCCAAATGGCACCAGCAGCGGCAGCACGTACAACGTCAGCCGCGAGCGCGAGAACACGAATACGATCAGCGGCAGCACCATCCAGAGCAGCAGAAATTCGCGCGCGCTGCGGTCGTCCGCATCATCCGCGCGCAAATGCACCCGGCCGCGTTGGCGCAGTGCGTCCCACACCAGCACCAGCGACCATGGCAATACGCCGATCAGCGCGACCGGACCGTACGCGATGATCCATCCATACCACTGCGGGTGCCGATTGGCCTGATCGGTAAAAATGCGTCCGTAGGTTTCGTAACCAAGGAAATAATTCAGCAGTTTCGGATCGCGTGCGATGACCGCGACGAACCAAGGTAGTGCGATCAGCGACCCTATCGCGAGCGTTGTCCACTGGAACGGATTGGCGCGGAAATTCCGACGATTGCGCCACCAGAACCATAGCGCCGGGATCAGTGTGATCAATCCGGGCGGACCTTTGGTGAGAAACGCCAGACCGAAACCAGCGCCGAGGATCCACGCGCCGCGGCGCGCGATGCCTTCGCTTTCGCCGCGCCAGGACAGCACAAAACCGGTCATACCCAGAGTCTCAAAAGCGCACAGCAACGGGTCAGTGCTGATGGCGTTGGCCGCGATGAAGATCATGAAGGTGCCCGCGCATACCAATGACGGCCACCACGGGCGTTCGGGTATGAACCGTTTCGACATCGCGAACACACACGCGAGCGTCAGCACGAAGGCCAGCGCACTTGGCAAACGCAGTGCCCATACATTCTTGCCCAAGACCGCCATCGATGCGGCCAACGCCCAATAGGTCAGCGGTGGTTTGGAGTAATGCGGAAAATCCGGGTTCCGATGCGGTATCAGCCAATCACCGGAGTCGAGCATCTCCAGAGCGACCGCGCTGTAACGCCCCTCGTCGGTGCTCCAAAGAGGGCGCGTGCCCTGGAACGGCAGCACAACCGCGAGCGCGAACAGAATCGTGAGCAACAGTGTTGGAATGACGACGCGCGTCATGGGGCAACGCTGTGAGTGCCTGCCATCCGCTCGATGAGCGCCGTTGTGGATTTGCCGGGAATCATGGGTAACAAAACGACCTTTCCGCCGTAGGATTCGACGAGGTCTCCGCCGACCACCTGCTCAATCCTGTAGTCCTGGCCCTTGACCAGCACATCGGGGCGGACCACCCGCAGAATTTCCAGGGGTGTGTCTTCCTCGAAGATTGAGACGGCATCCACACACGCCAGTGACGCCAGCATTGCGGCACGCTCATGTTCGGAAACGAGTGGACGCTCCGGTCCCTTGAGACGCTTGACCGATGCGTCGCTGTTGACGGCCAGGATGAATATGTCTCCTAGTTCAGCCGAGGCATGCAGGAGCGATAGGTGACCGGCATGCAGCAGGTCGAAGCAGCCGTTAGTGAAGACAATGCGTTTGCCTGCGTCACGCCACAGCTGGACTTGGCTGGCAAGCTCGTCGCGACCCAGACACTTGGTTTCGCTCTCACCCCGCATGACCGAGGCAATTTCTGCCGGCTTTGCGCTAACAGTGCCTACTTTTTCGATCACAAGCCCCGCAGCCGCATTCGCTATCTGTGCTCCCTCGAGGAGCGTTGCGCCAGCGGCGAGAGATGCGACCAGCACGGCGACCACGGTGTCGCCTGCCCCGGTGGTATCGCAAATGGTGTGCGGGCGCGCAGCAATCGAAACGTAGGGTCCTTGAGGTGGAACGAGGATCATTCCCAGATCACCGCGCGTCACCAGAATGGCTTCCGCGCCACATTCGGTCGCAAGCAATCGTGCCGAAGCTGCGATTGATTCGGCGTCGTCTCTAGCGAGCGTCTGTCCGGTGGCGATCTCGAGCTCGTGCACATTCGGAGTGATGACACTTGCACCACGGTAGGCTGCGAAATCGCGTCGTTTCGGATCGACGACAATTCGGACACCGGCTGCCGCAGCTGCGACGGCAATTTCGCTCAGCAATTCGGGGGTGAGAACACCTTTTGCGTAGTCACTCAAAACGATGATGTCCGGCGACCGCCCCTCCTTGAGGCGGTCGATCATCCAGCGGACCACGCTAGTCGGGCACGGAGTTGCGTTGTCGAAATCCAATCGCAGCAGCTGCTGGTTGCGCCCGAGCGCACGAAGCTTACGCGTCGACGCGCGATCGTCGAGCTTGCAGACTGCGCGGATATCGATCCGGGACTGTTCGCACATCTGCAGTATCTGGGCGCCGGCGAGGTCGTTCCCCACGATTCCTGCGAGGCTTGCATGGCCCCCGAGCGCCGCAATTTGAACCGCCACATTCGCCGCGCCTCCCAGGCGTTGCTCGACATCGCGCACCTGCAACACCGGTACCGGTGCTTCAGGTGAGATCCGGTCGACTTCTCCGATGAAATATTCGTCGAGCATGATGTCGCCAATAATCCATACCGCCAAGCCACGCATGCGCTCGAGGACATCGACTAGCGAGGCGAGGTCGGCCAACGGCGCCCTCTGGTTCATTGCCGAGACTCCTGGCAGGCAAGTTCTTCCAGGGTCTGGGCAATCGCGTGGATGCAGAGATCGTGAACTTCCTGTATCCGCGCCACGATTCGCGATGGCGCGCGGATGAGGATATTTGCGTGCGCCGCGAGTTGGCCGCCATCTTCACCGGTCAGCGCAATGATCTTGCAGAGCGTGCTTCGCGCAACCTTCGCGGCTTCGATGACGTTGGGCGAGTTGCCGCTGGTGCTGATTGCGATCACGACGTCGCCGGGGTTCGCAATGGCTTCTATCTGCCGAGCGAATACGCGGTCGTAACCATAGTCGTTGCCGATGGCTGTCAGCAGGGCGGTGTCGGCGGTCAACGCGATCGCCGCCAGCCCACGGCGATCCACGCGGAATCTGCAGACCAGCTCAGCCACGAAATGCTGCGCGGTCGCTGCGCTTCCGCCGTTCCCGCAAACGAGGATCTTGTGTCCGAGGTCAAGGCATTCCTGCAGCGCTTGAGTGGCATCGGCGAGCACAGGTGGAAGCAGCTCGGATGCGCGCTCCATCACGACCGCGTGTTCCGAAAAGAGTTGATGGATATCCACGGACTCAGCCTTTCGCTGGAAGGGAATTCGATCGCAAAGCGATCGCGAATGCGCGCAAGTCGTCAAACACCGGCACGGTGACGCAGGACAAGTCGGCTTCGCTCTTCAAACCTTTTCCGGTCCGCACGAGAACCGCCTGAATGCCCGCCGCACGCGCTGCCTCGACATCGCGGATGGCATCGCCCACCGCGATCGTGTCCTGTGCAGAAACCCGGGACGCCGCGATCGCTTCCAGAAACATGCCGGCGGCCGGTTTGCGACAGTCACACGCGTCGGTCGGCGCGTGCGGGCAGACGAAAACACGGTTGATCACGGCACCCGCCAGCCGCGCTTCCTCGAGCATGCGTGCATGGATAGCGTCGATGCCGTCGCGGCCGACCAACCCACGACCGACGCACGCCTGATTGGTGGCGACGGAGATGCTCACGCCAAAATGACTGAGGATTCTCAGGCCGTCGACAGCGCCTGGAATCCACTGCCATTGCGACCAGTCAACGACGTAACCGCCGTCAGGCTGCTCGACGTTGAGTACGCCGTCCCGATCGAGAATCACATGCTTCGCAGGCATACCCACCTCAGCGGTAGATGTCTGGTCTTGCCAGGAAGTGTTCGACATAGCGCCGCACCCCCTGTCCGACGGATGTGAACGGGTGGGTGAATCCGGCAGCGCGCAGACGATCGACCCTGGCCTGCGTGAAATACTGATAGTGGATCCGGATCTCGTCAGGCATCTCGCAGAAACGGATTCGCGTTGGCTGTCCACACGCCGCGCACAGCGCATGGATCAATTCCGTGAAGCTGGCTGCCTGGCCGGTCCCAACGTTGAACAGGCCGTTGACCGCGGGATTGTCCAGCATCCACAGGACCACGCTAACGCAGTCATCGACGAAGATGAAGTCGCGCCCTTGCTCGCCGTCGGGAACATCGGTTCGGTAGGACTTGAACAGCGGGACCTCATCGCCGGTCGCGACTGCGCGGTAGTTCCGCGCCACGACGCTTTGCATCGTGCCCTTGTGGTATTCGTTCGGACCGTAAACGTTGAAAAACTTCAGGCCGGTCCATTGCCTCGGGGTATCTTCCTGCTCCGCTATGGCACGCGCGACCCGCCTGTCGAACAGGTGCTTGGACCAGCCGTACAAGTTGAGTGGACGCAAGGTGGCGAGCGCTTCTGGCGACCCATCGTCGTCGTAGCCATGCTCACCCGCTCCGTAGGTTGCCGCAGATGATGCGTAAATGAATCGTTTCTGGTGGCGCGCACACCAGTTCCACAGCAACCACGAGAGTTGAAAATTCGTGCGCAACACAAGGTCTGCATCGGTCGCGCTGGTTGAAGAGATCGCGCCCATGTGGACGATCGCATCCAAGGTCATTCGGTTCTGTTCAAGCCAGCCTTCCAGTTGCTCCGGTGCAATGACGTCGCGCAGTTCGGCCTTGGCGAGATTGCGCCATTTGTCGTCGACCCCAAGAAAATCGCAGACGGCGACGGCGGCGCCGCGTTCGCTCAGCGCAGCGACGATGTTGGAACCGATGAATCCAGCGCCGCCGGTCACCAGGATCATGCGGAGCGCCCACATGCAAGGAAGTGGTGTTGCGTCATAGGCTGGGCGGTCATTCGAGTGCGTTGAGTCATGACCTGGACCGGACTGCCAGTCGGTGGGTTGGATGCCACGACGGCCTCTACAACGAGTGTGGCGGCCTGCGCCACCTCTTCCGGCGTCTTTCCGTGGGTTTCTATTGACACGTTGTGGCCACCATACGGTTCGTAGAAAGCCGCTGCGGTCACAGAAAACAGCCCGACCGTCGGGGTTCCACTTGCGCTGGCCAGATGCATCACTCCGCCATCGGCGCAAATGAAACACGTCATGTTCGAGATCACGGCGGCAACGATTCGCTCGTTACGCGAAAAAAACGTCGGAAACTTCGAGGAGAGACGTGACTGGCCATCCGGTGGCGTGATCTCCACGATGGTGTACTCGGCATGTTGCGCCTTCAGTTCGTCAATGAAGCGCAACCACCAAGCTTGTTCATGGCGCTTGCCGCCTGTTGCATCGGCGAATACACCAACGACGATTCTGGTGCCCGCGTCGCCGTCAGCCGGCGTCAACGAGTCGATCGTCTCTCGACCCCGTTTGCGCTCCGCCCCGTTCAACCCAATGTTCATCGGAGGATAGGGAGTGCCGGGCGGACGCTTTTCCCGCAACGCATTCCAAAGCAGAAACACCGGCCATTGCGCCATGTGCAGCGGCGCTTCGCCGTCAAGCGCCGGCTTGTTGGAATCCCCATTGGGTGATTTCGCAGGAATGCCAATGACACGGCTGGCGTAGGACACGCTGAGCAGCAGTCGTCCGGACTGCGATGCCTCGCATGGGTCTATCGCAAGATCGTAGTGCGCTTTTCGAATCCGCAGGATCGTGCGAAACGTCGCGACCGGGTGCCTGATCATTCGTCGGGGCAAGCGGTAGACGGTTGCAACTTGGCTAAACGACTGAAACAGATCAAGCCCCATATCGCCAGCCACGATGATGTCAATCGTCGCGGCGGGGAATGCGTGCTCCAACTCGGCGATCAAAGGCGTAAGCATCAACTGGTTGCCGAGTCGATGATTGGGCCGACAGACGAGAATCCGACGAATCGCCGACGTCGAAACAGGTTCCGCGCGCCGCAGGCTCGCTTCTGTCGCGCGACAATAGCGATTCAATGGCGCCTGCAAGAGGCGCCTGCGCAAAGCATCGTATCTCTTGCGATCAAACAAAAAACGTGTCGAATTCACCGACTGCCTCGTTATAGATCGAGCTTCACCAAAAACAATTTCCGAATGGCGTTGTGCAATTGGTCGTGCCCTATCCGGGAGGGCCATTCACGTCGTCGAATATTTTGTAATTTCATCCGTGAGGATTTCCTGTTGCCCTCGAGAAAAAAGATTGCGGCGCTTGGTTGGCCTGTGCTGGTAGCTGGTCTTCCGAGTCACCCGTCGAACTCGATCACTCAAGGGTGCCTACAAAGCGCTGCCGTGGCTGCTGAGTCAGGGACGCGCGACCGCGGCTGACCCCAGCAGCAATTCTGGGTCGTCCGCAGCCGTCTGTAACAAGGTCGGAAAAGGCGATTGACTCTTCGCGGCAGCCCGCCATTGCGGTCGTGGTGACACGCGTGAACAATCTTTGGGTCAGTGAAGTCTGATCGATTCAGCGGTCCAATCGAACGAGCTGTAGCTACCCAGACGTTTGCAACTAGTTGGCGCGAATCCGAACCAGCACCTGCTGCCCGATACGCATTGAGCCGCCATCAAGCGCAAGCACACAATCGACCACCCTGGCATCCGGGGTCTGCTGCGGATCATCGACGTGCCGGCTCGGGCCAAACACGGCACCGACCCGCAATACATGGGCGGGCAATGGGTGTTGCGGATCCGCGTCGGCAACGATCTCTGCGCGCATGCCGGGGTGGACCTGATTGACGAAATCTTCCCCTAGCTCGGCGCGCACGATCAGGGGTTCATCGGGAACCAAGCGAAACAACTCGCGACCCGATTGCGCCGCGACGTGATCGCCAATCCGGATCGAATGATCGACGAGTGTGCCCGGTACTGGCGCCCTGACGTCCAGTTGCGAGCGCTCAAGTTCCGCCGCCAGCACATGCTGTCGCGTGATCTCCACGTTCGCCCTGGCCGCCGCCTGCTCAGACACCCTCACCGTCAGAGCGCTGCCCGCCTCTTGCGCCGCCTGGCCAGTGGCCACCCCCTCGCTGGCGGCGCCTCGCATGCGTTGCGCCTGTTGCCGCAAGGCCTGTAATCCCGCGGTCACGACGTCGAGCTGGGCACGCGCCTGATCCTGCTCGGCCCGCGCAGTGGCGATCGCCAGTTCTGCGACACGCGCATCGAGCCGGGCCAGCAGTTGATCCTTCTCCACGTGCTGACCATCGTGAACCAGCACCTCCACGACGGTACCGTCACGCGCTGCACCCAGTGTGAGCAATCCACCCTCGACGTCGACCCGGCCTCGAGCGACGGCTATTGCTCCGGTTGTGGCAGTGTGCGGCGCCGAAGGCGGCTGATCCGACGACGAGCACGCCGTCAGCGTCGCCAGGATGGCTAGCGCAAACAGAGCCGTCGTCTTCACCATAGTCTTCATTGCGTGACATCCTCGGTGGCCACAACGGTTCTGCGATCGGACAACACCTTCCCATCCTCCATCGCCAGCACGCGATCAGCATAAGCGGTCAGGCGCGGATCGTGGCTCACGCACAACATGGCCGTGCCATGTCCGCGGGCGATCCGATGCAGTGTGTCGATGATGCCCTGACCGCTGGCGGCATCCAGTGAACTCGTGGGCTCATCGGCGAACAGCAGCGCCGGCTCTTTGGCGATCGCGCGGGCAATCGCGACCCGCTGCTTTTCACCGCCGGACAGCGCCGCAGGGCGCAAATGCGCGCGCTGTGCCAACCCAACCTCGTCGAGTGAGGCCATTGCTTGCGTTCGAGCGGCGGCGGTCGACAAACCCAGATACCCCAACGGCAGCGCGACTTGTTCGAGTGCAGTCAGCGCAGGGAACAGGTTGAATCCTTGAAACACGAATCCAGTGTGGTGCAGTCGAAATCGCTCGATCCCGCGAGGGCCAAGCGTTGCCAGATCCTCGCCCAGCGCGACCACCCGCCCGCCATCGGGATTGAGCAATCCGCTGAGGATCGACAACAGCGTGCTTTTTCCACAGCCCGACGGCCCGGAAATCAGGGTCAACTCGCCCGCCTGCAAATCCAGACTCAAATCGCGCAGCACCTCGATGCGCGCAGCGCCGCTGCCAAAGGATTTTCGCAAGTGTTCGGCCTGCAACATGCAATCGCCTCAGCGCATCAGGGTTGCGGGATCGGCGCGGCGCAACGAGCGCACCGCCAACAATCCCGACAGCAGCGCGATTGCCATGACTAGCGCCGCGCATATTGCGATGGTGAACGCATTCAGTTCCACCGGAACATCCTCGCCGCGCGCCAGCCACAACGCACCGGCGCCGACCAGCGATCCGACCAGCAGTCCGACCACGCCAACCCAGCCCGCCTGCTCCAACACGATCGCGCGTAATCCGCCGATGCCGACGCCAAGTGCGCGCAGGGTGGCGTATTCTCGGATCGATCCGGCAACCGCGCCCATCAATGTCTGGCTGGTGATCACCGCGCCCGCGGCAAACACGATCACCGAGAGGAACAAAACGCCCAACCCGGCGCCGGTTCCGAACATCCAGTAGTCGATCGCCCGCTGCGCGAACACCTGCCGCGACCATACCGAATAGCGTCCTTGCGCTGCGCCAGTCAAGCGCAGCGAGACAGCGTCGGCGTCGGACGGGTTGGCCAGCCGCGCGACGTAATACGCCACCCGCCCGTCGTCGGGATGATCGTTGTCCAGGTGTCGCGCGGTGTCGAGCGAGGACAGCACGTTGATTCCGCCGAGTGCGCGCAAGCCGCTGCCGACGCCGACCAGGCGCACGCGTCGCCCGTTGATGACCGCGCTGTCTCCGACCGCGATGCCGAGTTTGGAAAGATCGGCCCGATCCACGATCACCGAGTCAGGCTCCAGCAACAGCCGGCGCAGCGCCGGATCGAGCACCCGCGAATACATCAGCCCTCCAGCATGCGCATTGATGCCGGAGACAAACACCGACAGCCCGCCGTGATCGGCTG
The DNA here is from genome assembly GCA_038216155.1 of Lysobacterales bacterium. Lineage (GTDB taxonomy): Bacteria > Pseudomonadota > Gammaproteobacteria > Xanthomonadales > Xanthomonadaceae > SZAS-103. The sequence goes on along the minus strand of JBBQQH010000015.1, from coordinate 17,372 downwards.
GCCCGCGCCAGTCGGCATCGACCCATTGGAAGGGTTCGACATCGGTGACCGCCGGATCCATCCGCAGGCGTATTTCCGCCTCGCGAGGAATGAGCCGACCCAACTCGATGCTTTGCGTTCCCGGATAGCCGACCCACAAGTCACCACCCGACTTGTCGATGTAGACCGCAGCCGACCCGAAGATGCCGAGCATCAACGCCGCCTGCATCAACAACAACAGGCCGGAGCAGGCCACGGCGACGGTCGCTGGCAGGAAGCGGCGCCATTCGTGGATCAGCGTCTTGCGCGCTAGGGCGATCACTCGCGGTCGTCCGTCGCCGCCGGCGGAACGCCGCCCAGCGCCTTGCACAGCGTGACGAAGGCCAGGCCCCGGGCGTGGTCGGCATCAAGCAACTCCAGTTGCGAGCGCATCCAGGCAACCTGGCTGCGATTGCGGTCAAAATCGTCGGCCAAGCCCAGTGCACGACTGCGATCGACCAGCTGGCTCGCCTGCTGCAGTGCCACGGTTTGCTGGCGGATCAGGTCCGCGTGCTGTTGCTGCACACGCACGCTGGCGAGCGCTGTCTCGGTTTCGGCGATCGCGCCCAGTACGCTGGCTCGGTAACCCAGCACCGCTGCTTCCAGGCCCGCATGTTTTGCCGTGACCCGCGCCTGCCGCATGCCCCAGTCGAACAGCGGAATATCGATGCCCGGCCCCACCGACGGGATCGCCCGACCAAAGCCAAATTCGCCGCCGGTGACGGTCACCACAGCGACGATCGCGCCGACCAGGCTGAGCCTGGGATACAGATCGGCCTGGGCGACGCCCAGTTCGCCGGCAGCCGCCAACACCTCGCTTTCCGCGCGTTGGATATCCGGTCGCGCTCGCAGCAGGTCCGCTGGAACACTGTCCGGCGGCGCCAGCGCGGGCACTGGCAGGGCGGCCGTTTGCAAGAGTACCGGCGAGGGCTCGGTCTGGCCACTCAGCAAGCCAAGCTGGCGCGCAGCGGTGGCGATGCGAAGCTCCGGTTCGGCCAGTGCGGCTTGGGCCTGCAGGGTGTCCGACTGCGCGGCGACGCGATCGGCCCGGGTCGCCAATTGCAGGCTGAGTTGCCGTTGGGTCAGCGCCTCCCGCGCCATCGCCGCGGCAGCAATGCTTTGCAGCAACACTTTCTGCTGCTGTGCGCTGCGCAGTTCCAGATAGTCGCGTGCCACTTCCGCAACCAGCGCCACTCGCGCGCCGTCGAGCTCGGCAACGCTGGCCTGCACGCTGGCTTCAACAATTCGGCGGGAGCCTTTGCTGCGCCCGAACAGCCCCAGTTCCCATTCCACATCGATGCTGCTTTGCAGATAGCTGGTTGTCGCGTCGGGATCGGGAGCGGCCCGCGTTCCGGCTCGCAGGATTGGTCGAAATTCGTTGCGCGCCGCTCCCGCCAGCGCCCGCGCCGCCAGCAGCCTTTGCCGCGCCTGGGCCACTCCGAGGTTTTGCATCAGCGCCTGTTGCACTACTGCATCCAGCGTCGGATCACGAAAGGCCAGCCACCAGCGATTGGCATCGGCATGCGAGCTTTGAGGGGATGCTGTGGGTTGTTCCTGCCAATGCGACGGGACATCAGCGCGCAAGACCGGCATCTGCACCAGTGGATGGCAGGCGACCGTCGGCAGTAGCAACAAGGCGACGCCGGTCGCTCTGCAGCCTAGCTTCCGCGCCCCGTCGAGATTGCGCCGCATCCGCCAGACCCCTACTGTCGATACCTGCCGCTTGCCTATTGGACGCCGTTCACACGGGCGATTCGCTCGCGAGATAAACCGATTACACCGAGACGTAGCCAGACCGTAATGCGATCGCGGTTAACGAGACATGGTACGCATTGATCCAGACTGCATCTACCGCTTCCGGCGCGGCCTGACGCGGCGGATCTGCGAACCGCTTCGCTGCGGCGGGTCGGCGCTAGGACTCGAACGTGGCGGGCATGGTTCCCTTAACGTCGAACCGTGGAAACTATTCGCCAGCCGCGGACGCATGCACATGGATTCCCCTACGCCAAAATTGAGAGTCTTGCTGATCGAGGACCATCGTGCGATGGCCGAGAATCTGTGGGAATTCCTCGAGCTCAAGGGCCATGTCATGGATCACGCCGCGGATGGCCCGGACGGGTTGCGGTTGGCGCTTGCAAACAGCTACGACGTGATCGTGCTCGATATCGGATTACCGAGAATGGATGGCATCGCCTTGTGCGAACGCTATCGCTCCGAGGGCGGCAATGCGCCTGTGCTTATGCTGACCGCGCGCGACCAGTTGGAGGACAAGCTGCTCGGCTTCGAAGCCGGTGCCGACGATTACCTGACCAAGCCCTTCGAACTGCATGAATTGGCCGCCCGCTTGCAGGTTCTGCATCGCAGGCAGCAACGCCAATCGGCGACCACGCTGGTGGTGGCAGACCTGTCCCTTGAAGTCGCCGAGCGCCGCGCTCATCGTGACGGTCGCGAGCTGCCGCTCAACCCGACCGGGTTTCGTCTGCTTCACGCCCTGATGCAGCGCTCGCCACACGTGGTCGCGCACGCCGAGCTGGCGCAGGCGCTATGGGGCGATGTCGAATACGATTCCGCGCGCTTGCACACCCATATCTCGTTATTACGCGCAGTGGTGGATCGTGAGTTCGAGCAGCCGCTGATCCTGACCGTGCACGGCTTTGGCTACCGTATTGTCGCGCCTGTTGCCGCGTAGCATCACCCTGCGCACGCGGGTGATGCTGTGCTGCGCCGCACTCGGCGGCGTGGTGGGCGTGTCCATGGCCTTCGTCGCCGAACAGCTTTCGGAAAAGTACGAGAACGTCCTCATCCGCGAGGAAATGTCGGCGGAGATGACCGCGCTGATAGCAGACTTCGCCGACGACGACGCCAATGAGCAGTTGCCTCACAGCCCGTGGAAGAGCCTGTATATCGACCGCACCGGTCAGCCGCCAACATCGCCCGTAGCACTGCGTGGCTATCCGCCAGGAGTGCACGAACTGGACGACAGCTTGGATAGTGATCGCTTTGTCGGCATCCGGCAGATCCCCGCGGGGCGCGTCACCATGGTCGCCGGCCTGCCCAACTCTCCCGCACGCGACCGTCGGTTTGCGGAGGAATTGCTGGCGATGATCGGCTTGGGTATTGTCTTGGGCGCATGGCTGGGCCGACTGCTTGCGCGGCTGATGCTGGCCCCGGTACTGCGGCTCGCAGCCGCCGTCGACAGCGACCCGCCCGACCAGTCGCTGCAGCGCATTGCAGACCAGCACGCGACCGACGAGGTCGGGCTGCTCTCGGACGCGCTGGTGCGCTATAGGCGTCGGTCGCAATTGGCGATCGAGCGGGAGATGCTGTTTTCCGCAGATGCAGGACACGAACTGCGAACGCCGCTATGCGTGTTGCAGAACGGCCTGGAGTTGATGGGAGAAACTCAGCCCGGCTCCGCTCGTCTGCAGCGCATGCGTGCCAGCGCCGACGAGATCGCCACATTGCTCGATGCGCTGCTGCTGGCCGGACGCAGCGAGGAGGGACAGGTTGCAGAGCCGTCCAGCCTTGAGTTGTGCGCGGTGATCGAGATGGCGACAACGGAGTTTTCACCTATGTTGGCGGATGCGGGAATCCGGCTTGACGTGCACTGTGTGAAAGACTCGCGCATCGCTGCTCCGCCGTTGCTGCTACGCACGGTGTTGCGCCTGTTGTTGCGCAGCGTTGCCAACGCCGGCTTCGGCGCACATGTTCGCCTGCACGCCGATGCGCAGGCCATTCGCATCCAGCAGGCGGACGCGGATGCATCACCAGCGACGCACACCAGTGCCGCAAGCGACGAAATCGGGGTTTCGCAGTCCGCTTCGGCGCCGCGTTCGGATGTCAGCACTGGATTTGGCCTGTTGCGACGGTTGTGCGCGCGCTACGGCTGGTCGCTGCAGCTGCCGGACACGCAATCGTCAGGCAGCGAAGTGATATTGCAGTTTTCGCCAGCCGCCGACTTGTTGCAGACGTTATGACGTTTACCAGGCAGGAGTGGCAGGCGCAGATCGATTTAACGTCTGATAGGCAACAGTCGGTCGCGCTCGCATCAGCGCTTTTTTCGACAAATACGTCTTTGCAGCTGCAATCGAATGCATCTTGAAATTCTCGATCTCGACGGCGACAGCCAAGCCCTGTCGACTGCGACCAGCGATGGCCGCTGGCAGTCAGTGCGCGTGTGCGATCTGCGCGATATTGCCGCGCGCTTGCGGCTATGGAGTGTGAACGGCGCAATCAAGGAAGCGCGGCGGCGCTTGCAACAATCGCCAGTGCCGCCCGATCCGATCGTCACCTTGATGGGCTCGGGCGATTTCCACCATCTAACCGCGTTATTGCTCGAGCGCGCGCGCGAACCGGTAACGGTGATCCATTTCGACAACCATCCGGACTGGGTGCGGCTCGCACCGCGCTGGCATTGCGGCTCGTGGGTGAACCAGGCCCTGCGCTGCGAACGGGTGGCGCGCGTGGTGACCATCGGACCGTGCAGCGACGACCTGGTCTGGCCCGGCCTCAAGGGCGGCAATCTCAAGGCCCTGGCGTCGGGTCGATTGCGGTTGTTTCCGTGGTTGCACCCACCTTCGAGAGTGTTACGCCCGATCGTTGACGGCGCCTCGTATCGCTGCACAGCGCGCCAGCTGGTGTGGAACAATCTGGCCTCGATGCCGCAGACCGATGCGATCCGCACCGTCCTTTCACAAGTGGCCACCGATGCGGTCTGGATCACCATCGACAAGGATGTGCTGCCGCCTGAAGATGCGCTGTGCAACTGGGATCAGGGCCTGATGCCGCTGGATTGGGTCGTCGCCATGATTGAGGCGCTCGGTCGCCGCCATGTGATCGCAGGCGCCGACATCTGCGGCGACTACACGCCGCCGCGGTTTAGTAATCCGCTCAAGCGCTGGGAAGCAAAACGCGACCAGCCGCGACGAGCACCGCCGGATCCGTCCGCGTTGCTGCGCAACGCCCAGGTCAACAATCGTCTGCTGGATACCATCGAACAGGCGGCGCGGATATGCTGATGTATCTGCTGTTGCTGACGTCGGTGGCCTGCGAAGTGACAGGGCAGGTGTGTTTCAAGCGCGGAATGGTGGACGAACCCGACCGCGCCGGCGGCGTCGCGGCTTTTTTTGGGCGTCTGGCGGGGTCGCCCTGGATTCTCGCTGGAGTAACCGTGTATGCGCTGGAGTTTGTGGTCTGGTTTGCGGCGCTGACGCTGGCGCCACTCAGCCTTGCGTTTGCATTTGCCGCGCTGTCCTACAGCGGCGTGGTGCTGGCCAGCCGCACCGTGTTGCGCGAGCGCGTGTCCACCCGCCAATGGGCCGCCACCTTCACGATCGCGATCGGGGTGGCGCTGGCCTGCTGGCCGACTACTGGAGTTTCTGCATGATTTGCGAGCGACCGCACCGATGATGAAGTCCAGCGAATTCCTGCTGCCCGGTGGTCGCGACGGGATCTTGTTGATCCACGGGCTGACCGGGACGCCGGCTGAAATGCGCTTTGTCGGCAAGGGACTCAACCGCGCCGGGTTCACCGTGCTGGGTATGCAACTGGCCGGCCACTGCGGCACCGAAGCGGACCTGCTCGCCACCGGCTGGCGCGATTGGTACGCCAGCGTCCGCGAAGCTGCCGATCGGCTATCAACGCAGGTCGATCGCCTGTTTGTCGGCGGGCTGTCGATGGGCGCACTGCTGGCATTGAAGTTGGCTGTGGATCGGCCCGCGCAGGTGCAAGGCATCGCGTTGTATGGGACCACGTTCGCCTACGACGGCTGGACCATCCCGCCGATCGCGCGCCTGTCGTTCCTGCTGCCGCTGGCGATGCGTCTGGGCATCGGTCGCAAGCGCCGATTCATGGAAAAACCGCCGTACGGGATCAAGTGCGAACGCGTGCGCCAGCGGATTGCCGGCAGCATGTTGAGCGGCGACAGCGCGGCGGGCGGATTGGCTGGCAACCCATGGCCATCACTGGCGGAATTCCATACCCTCTCAAAGCGCGTGCGCCGGCAACTGGGCGAGGTGCGCGCGCCCTGCCTGGTGGTGCACTCAAGCAATGACGATGTGGCCAGCGTGCGCAATGCGCAACTGGTCGAACGCAAGCTGGCGCAGGTGGAAACCTTGTTGCTTTACAACAGCTATCACATGGTCACGGTCGATCAGGAACACCGCGAAGTCGCCGCGCGATCGGCCGACTTCTTTACGCGCTGCGTTCGCGCTAGCGAAACGAACCTTGCCACGGCGTCGCCCTGACCAGCATGGAATTCGTCGTCGCCCGTTCCATCGAAGACGTTGCGCCGTCGCAGTGGAATGCATTTTTTCCAGGCGAACTGGAAGACTGGTCGTACTACCGCGCGACCGAAACCGCAGGCTTGTCCGATCTCGAATGGTTTTATTTTTGCCTGCGCGATGGCGGCCGGCTGCGTGCAGCGGTACCGGCGTTCGCAACCCGCTATCGGCTCGACACCACACTGGACGGCGGCTTGCGCAGGCTGGTTGCGGGATTGGCGCGCGCCGCGCCTGGCCTGCTGCGTCCACGCATGCTGGCGCTGGGATCGCCGGTGGCTGAAACCTGTCATTTCGGTTTCGATAGCGCCAATGAAGAGGAGCGCATGCAGTTGCTGTGCGCACTGCTGGATGGCTGCGAGCGATTCGCTGCCGATCAGGGCACGCAATTGTTGGCGATCAAGGATCTCCCCGAACCACTGACACAGCGTTGCAGCGAATTGTTGCGCGCGCGCGGCCTGCGGCGCCAACCGGCCCTGCCCACCGCGTCGCTGGCGCTGCCCTTTGCCAGTGTCGATGCCTATCTGGCGCAGCTCAGTCGCGCCACTCGCCGCGACCTGCGCCGCAAGCTACGCACCCGCAGCCAGCTGCGGGTGGAATGGCGGCGCGAGATCGAAGACATCCACGAGACGATCATGCAGTTGTACGAAAACACGCTGACGCGCGCGGGGATGCAGCTTGAACGGCTGACTGCACGCTGGTTTACCAACGTGCTGGCGGGTCTGGGCGAGCGGGCACATTGCGTGTGCTACTGGCTGGGCGAGCGGCTGGTGGCGTTCAACCTGGTGTTGCACGATGGCGAGCGCCTGATCGACAAGTACATCGGTATGGATTACGCGGATGCTCGCGGCCTGAATCTGTATTACCTGAGCTGGATGGAAAACGTCCGTTACGCCATCGAGCATGGCATCACGACCTATCAAAGCGGACAGGGTCTCAGCGATGAGAAGCGCCGGCTTGGAAGCACCTTGACCGAAAATGGGCTTTGGTATCGCCATCGCAATGGACTGATCGATGGCGCGATGCGGATGGTCGAGCGCGCGGCGCGGCTAGATCGGACCGATGCAAATGCACCCGCTTTCGTTGGAGCGATGCAATGAGTGGCTCCCTGACCCGCCCGCGCTTTGCGGAGCGCTGGCAGCTACCATTGGCTTGGATCGCATTGGTGCTGGTGGAAGTGACCACGCAACTGGCGCTCAAATTCGCCGGAGCGCGCATCGGTCCGTTCGATTTTTCCGTCGGCGCAATCGCGCGCGCGGTCGCATGCGGATGGTTGTGGCTGGCGCTGGCCGCCTACCTGGGCGGCTTCGTTGCGTGGATGTTGATCCTGCGCCAGACCGATCTGTCGCGGGCCTATCCAGCCAGCGCGGTGGTGTTTGTCGCGGTCATGCTGTCCTCGTGGTTGGTGCTGCATGAGCCGATCCACGGCCTGCACCTGCTCGGTGCGGGCGTGATCGTGCTCGGCATCCTGCAACTCGGCGCTGGCGCGGCCACCGAAACTCGCACCAAATACCTCGAGGAGTGAATCATGGATACGCTGCAGCAAACGATTATCGAGGTTATTGCGACGGAAGGGCGGATTCCGATCGAGACGATCCATCCGGATTCGCGCTTGTCCGATCTAAAGATCGACTCGCTCGATGTCGTGCAGATCATCTTCGAGCTGGAAGACCGTTTCGATATCAGCCTGCCAGATCGCGACCCCGCGGTTGACACCGAGAGCGTGGCCGGACTGGTGGCCGCGGTGAAACGGCTGATCGCCGAGCGCGCCGATGCAAAGCCCGCATCCGATCAGCCGCAACAAGTTTAAGCGCCGATGCGTCGCGTCGTAATCACCGGCATGGGCGCGATCAGCGCGCTGGGGCACAGTGCTGCCGCACACCTTCAAGCCATGCGCGAGGGCCGCTCAGGCATCGATACCATCCGGGTACTGGATCCCGCGCTGCTGAAGGCACCGATCGCGGCGGAGGTGCGTGACTTCGATCCGGCCGCCCATTTTGACGAGAAAAAACTCGCGATGCTCGATCGGGTATCGCAGTTCGCCCTGGTTGCTGCGCGCGAAGCGGTCGCCCAGTCGGGGGTCGACTTTGCTGCGGGACAGCTAGGCGCGGCCACCGCAATCGTGGTCGGCTCTGGCGCCGGCGGCGAGAACACGCACGACCAGACCTCACGCCGGCTGTACGCAGAGAACAATCAGCGGCTGCACCCGCTGACCATCGTGCGGCTGATGTTCAACGCGCCGGCGAGCCAAATCAGCATGGAGTTCGGCGTCACCGGACCTGCGTTCGCGGTCGCCAGCGCCTGCGCTTCGACCAATCACGCGATCGCGCAGGCATTGCAGATGGTGCGCTCGGGCGCGGTCGAGATGGCGATTACCGGCGGCACCGAGGCTTGCATCACCCTTGGCGTCATCCGCGCATGGGAAGCCATGCGAGTGCTCGCCGACGACACCTGCCGCCCATTCTCTCGTCAGCGCCGCGGCCTGGTGCTGGGTGAGGGTGCTGGCATGTTTGTGATCGAGAGCGAGGAGCACGCGCTGGCGCGCGGCGCGCCGATCTTGGCCGAACTGGCCGGCGCCGGCATGAGTTCGGATGCTGCCGACGTGGCGTTTCCTTCGCGCGACGGCGCCGCTGCTGCAATCCGCCGCGCACTGGCGGACGCGCAGTTGCAGCCTGCGCAGGTGGACTACGTAAACGCCCACGGCACCGGCACGATCGCCAACGATGCGACCGAAACCGCCGCGATCCGCGCTGTGTTCGGCGCGCACGCCGACCGACTTGCCGTGTCCTCGACCAAGTCGATGCACGGGCACGCCTTGGGTGCGTCCGGCGCGCTAGAACTGGTGGCGACGATCGGCGCATTGCAAAGCGGCTGGTTGCCGCCGACGATGAACTTCCTGGATCCCGATCCGCAATGCGATCTCGACTATGTTCCCAACCAAGCGCGCAAGTGCGAGGTTCGCGCGGCATTGTCCAATTCGTTTGCCTTTGGCGGACTCAATGCGGTACTGGCAGTGAGGCGATGGGAATGACCGTCGTGCGGCAAACGAGCTCGGATGATGGGGTGATCGCGTTGAAGCGGTCGTCGTCTGCGCTACCGACACTCAAATCGCTGCCCGCGGGCAGCCTGTTCGCGTACTCGCGCTGGGACATCGTTCCCGCGTTGATGGTGCTGACCCACCTGGCTTATGTCTGCGTATTGTTTTTCGGCTTCCACGCAATCTCGTGGCTGGTCTGGATTCCGCTGGCACTGCTGTACGCAATCAGCATCTCGTGGAGCATCAATGGCAGCAGCCACAACCTGATCCACAACCCATTCTTCCGCTGGCGCTGGCTCAACCGCATTTTCAGCGTGATCCTGTCGCTGACCGATGGGTTTTCGCAGGAGTTCTATCACCACGTCCATTTGCGCCATCACGTCGGCAACATGGATCGGGTCAAGGATGGCACCACGATCGATCCGCTGTCGATTTACCGCCGTGGCCGCGATGGCAAGCCCGAGAGTCCCTGGACATATACCTTCTACAGTTACTTTCGCGACGATATCGGCGATGTCTATCGGCGAGTGAAGTCTCGGTTTCCGGAGAAGGCGGCGTGGATTCGTCGCGAAATCTGGATCGTCGTCATCCTCTATGTGGCGTGCCTGATTTACGATTGGCGCGCATTTCTGGCGATGTTGCCGTTCTACTACCTCGGTCATAGCCTGTCGTCATTGAACGGCTATTACGAACACCACCTAGCTGATACCGAAACGCCGATCGCCTGGGGTGTCAGCACCTATGGCTGGTTCTACAACATCACTTGGCTGTTCAACGGCTATCACGCCGAGCATCATTATCGGCCGAAGACCCACTGGACGCAGATGCGGGCACTGCGCGCAGCAATCCTGGAAGACCAGAAGCGCGCCGGCGTGCGCGTGATGCGGTGGCCGCATGCGTTGGGATTTCTCGACCGCGCGCCGCCCGCTGGCCCGGTTACCGCGCGGGCGTCAGAGCAGCCCGGCACAACGCAGAAAGGGTGATGCCAGCAGGCACCCTGCGCGAACACGCGCAACCGGTTTGCTACAACACGACGCGTCGCTGGGTCAAGCGCGCTTGGCCTTGGTCAACAACTGATCGAGCAGGCTAAGCCCGAGATCAATCTCTTCGCTGCTGATATGCAGCGATGGTGCGAGCGTGATGACGTTCTTGTGATACCCGCCGACATCCAGCACCAGTCCAATCGCCTTGCCATCGTGCTTCAGCTCGCCGGCCAAACCCATGTCGAACATCGTGTCCAGCAGTTTGCGATTCGGAGTAAATCCATCGGCTTCGCAGATTTCCGCACGCAGCGCCAGACCTAGGCCATCCACATCTCCGATCTCGGGGTGGCGCTTCTGCAGATCACGCAACCCATCGAGGAAGTGGGCGCCTTTGGCCATCACCATGGTTTCGTAATCGGTTTCGGCGAGCATTTTCATCGTCTCAAGTCCGACCGCGGTGCCGAGGGGATTGGACGCGAACGTTGAATGTGTCGAGCCCGGTGGGAACACCGTCGGGTTGATCAGTTCCTCGCGCGCCCAGATGCCGGCGAGCGGATTGAGCCCATTGGTCAGCGCTTTGCCGAACACCAGCACGTCGGGCTGCACGCCAAAGTGCTCGATCGCCCATAGCTTGCCGGTGCGGAAGAAACCCATCTGGATTTCATCGACCACCATCAGGATGCCGTATTGGTCGAGCACCTTCTTCAAGCCGGTGAAGAAATTCGGCGGCGGGATCACGTAGCCGCCGGTGCCCTGGATGGGTTCCACGTAAAAGGCCGCGTATTCGCACTGGCCGGCCTTGGCGTCCCAGACGCCGTTGTATTCGGTCTCGAACAGGCGCGCGAATTTCGCCACGCAATGCTCGCCGTACTCCTCCTTCGACATGCCCTTTGGGCCGCGGAAGTGATAGGGAAACTCGATGAACTGGGCACGATCGAAGTGGCCGTAGCGACGGCGATACCGGTACGACGATGTGATCGCCGACGCCCCCAGCGTGCGTCCGTGGTAGCCGCCTTCAAACGCAAACACCAAGCTTTTGCCGGCCGACGCATTGCGCACAATCTTCAGCGAATCCTCGACTGACGACGAGCCACCGACGTTGAAATGCACGCGACCCCTGCGCCCCCATTTGCGCTCCGCATCCTGCGCGATGGTCTTTGCAAGCTCGATCTTGGTCGGATGCAGATACTGGCTGGCGATCTGCGGCAATGTATCGATCTGATGCTTGAGCACGTCGTTGAGGCGCGGATTGGCGTAGCCAAAGTTGACTGCCGAGTACCACATCTGCAAATCGAGAAACGGCGTGCCTTCGCCGTCGTACAAATAGCTGCCTTCGCAACGCGCGAATATTTTCGGCGGATCCGAGTAATGCACGGTGTCGCCAAACGAGCAATAGCGGGCTTCGTCGGCGAGCAACGCGGCATCGCGCTCAGCGGAAGTTGTCGGTACAGCAGCGGAATCAGGCATGCGAATCCAGTTCTGTGTGTTGGGTGACGGCTGCAGACGCAACCACCGCGGGAAGTAGCGTGCCTTCGATCAACGATGGCAGCAATACCAGCGCGTCCTGGAAGCCGGTGATCGGAACGTACGGCAACCCCAGCGCGCGGCAATGCTCGATCAATCGGTGCTTGGCGAATACCAGGTCGACCACACCGGCCGCACAGAAATCCGATGCGCCATCGCCAATGAGCAACACCTTTTTCTTTTGCGAGCGCGCCTGCGCCACCTGCGCGCACTTGCACATCCCGCTGGAGACCTGGCAATCGTCGGATGCGTACGGAAACGTCAGTTTCCATGTGCGCTCGCCATCGGCCTCCAGCCGATTGGCGGCAATGGGCAGATGGTCGAGCTTGTGGCGTCCAAGAATGCTCTCTATCGCCTGATCCAGGCCGTCGCTTACGATCCGCAGTTCGATCCGCGCAGCCAGCACAGCTTCGACGAATGCTTCGAACATGCGGTCGACGCGCATGTTCGCAAACAACGCATCCAGTTGCGGGCGGCTGGCATCCAGCATTCCGATCTGCCCCGCCATACACTCGCGCGATCCGATATGACCGGATTTCCATTGCGCTTCCAGATCCATCCAGGCCGGATGCGCGAGGTGCGTGAGTAGCGAGTCGGTCACGTCTTCGACGCTGACGGTGCCGTCGAAGTCACAGAGGATGATCCATTCGGACATGGCTGTCGGCACGAATGCAGTTAATCGGTGGCGGCACCCTAGCGCATGACTTCTTAAGTTTCCCTGCGTGTCGGTCGGGACGTGTTGCTGGCGTTTCAGATTGCATCCCCGCACATCGGAATCCTGGGGCATGCGGATGCACCCGGGCTGCGGCAGCCGGTATACTGATGCGCTGAAAATCATGTTCCGGCCGCAGGTGCCCCGTGCGCAATTACGATCTGGAGTTTCTCAAGCATTTCTCGATGGTGCTCGGCTTTCTGGTCGCAGTGACCATCGGGTTATTGTTTTTCGCCCATTACATGCACGGCAAGCTGCCGGCCGAGCGCAATCCGGCCGCCGACGCCCGACGCGAGCAACGCATCGCGCCGCTGGGTGCGACCTATGCGGGAGCGACCGGCGCGGCAGCGATGGCGTCGGCAGCCGAAGCGGCCAAGTCGGCAGCGGCTTCGCAAGTGGCATACGGCGGGACTCTGGACGGCTCGGTGATCTTTGGCAACCTGTGCACCGGCTGCCATACCAGCGGTGCGGCTGGCGCGCCCAAGCTGGAGAAGGCGGCATGGGCTGCTCGCTTGCCGCAAGGCGTCGCGACTTTGATCAGCCACGCCATCAATGGCTACAAAGGTCCTGACGGCAACATGATGCCGGCCAAGGGCGGCAATCCGGCGCTCAGCGACGCGCAAGTGGAAGCCACCGTGACGTGGATGGTCGGCAACCTGAAGTAACCGCGTTGCCGTCGTGCGCCTGAGCGGCGCGCGTCGAGCGCAAGACTGCAGCACGACGCGTCCGCAGCCAGGACAACTCCGAGGCGCGCGCGGCCGCGGCAGGCGGCAGGTATGATCTACGCACTGCTGGCTACCCGAATACGTGCTGTTCAATGGCCCAACCCGTCACGCCATTCCCCGAGCACGCCGACACCCTGCTGCTGCCCGGTCCCGCCGGCGTGCTTGAAGTGGGCGTCGACCCGGCCAGCGGCGCCGAGGCGCGTCCGGCCCTGGCGATCATCTGCCATCCGCATCCGCCCGAGGGCGGCACCATGCACAACAAGGTGGTGACGATGACCGCGCGCAGCCTGCACGAGCTCGGGCTGACCACGGTGCGCTTCAATTTTCGCGGCGTGGGTGCGTCCGAAGGCGTTTACGACAATGGTCGCGGCGAAGTACTCGATCTGCTTGCGGTGGCGCAATGGGTGCAGCAACAGCGCCCCGATCAGCAGTTGTGGCTGGCTGGCTTCTCATTTGGCGCCTGGATCGCACTACTCGGCGCGCGCCATCTGCCGATCGCGCAGATGATTTCGATCGCGCCACCGGCTGGCCGCTGGGATTTTTCGGCAGTGCTGCCGCCCACCTGTCCTTGGCTGGTGATCCAGGGTGAAGACGACGACATCGTCGAACCACAGGCGGTCTACGACTGGCTGGACAAACTCGATGCGCAGCCGAGTCTGGTGAAAATGCCCGATACCGGACATTTCTTCCATCGCCGATTGATGGATCTGCGCGGCGCGATCAAGCACGGCGTGCGCCGCAACCTTCCGGCGCCACGTGGCTGAAGACGCGGCTGCGTCGACGACGCGACCGTCGGCATTGCATGCAGCCGGCGTTGCGGCTGACGAATGGCAAGTCGATCCGTTGCAACAACCGGCGCTGGCTGCGCTCGATCGCATCCACGATCAACTACTGGCGAACGTTCCGCGAACCGGAACACTTGCGACGCTGTGGCGACGCGTGTCGACGCTGCCCGCGGTCAAGGGCCTGTACCTGTGGGGCGGCGTCGGTCGCGGCAAAACCTTTCTCACCGAACTGCTGTTCGACCATATTCCGATCACCGACAAGCGTCGCCTGCACTTCCATCGATTCATGGCCGAGGTGCAGGCGCGATTGCACAATTTGCGCGAGCAGCGCGACCCGTTGCGCATCGTTGCGCGCGACATCGCCGTCGATGCACGACTGCTGGTGCTGGACGAATGCGCGGTCAGCGACATCGGCGATGCGATGATCCTCGGTCATTTGCTGACGCTGCTATTCGCGCGCGGGGTGACGCTGGTAACCACTTCCAACATCGCGCCGGGGGAGCTGTACAAGGACGGGTTGCAGCGCGGGCAATTCCTGCCGGCGATCGCGCAAATCCAATCTCATTGCGAAGTGCTGCAGCTCGACAGCCCGCACGATTACCGTCTGCGCCATCTGGCCCAGGCCGCGACCTATTGCGTTGTCGATGGAACCGCGGATTCCGCGTCGCGACTGTCAGCCAGCTTCGAGCGCCTGGCCCGGGGTAGGCCAAGGCTGGCCTCGCCGCTGCAGGTCAACGATCGGCCAATCGCGACCAGGGCGATGGCCGATGGCATCGCCTGGTTCGATTTCGACGCCTTATGCGACGGGCCGCGCGCGGTCGCGGATTACATCGAGATCGCGCGTGAGCTACACACCGTGCTGGTATCGGATGTGCCGCTGTTCGACCCCGGCAACGAGGACGCTGCCAAACGGTTCATTCTGCTGGTGGACGAACTCTACGATCGCCACGTCAACCTGTTGCTGTCGGCAGCGGCGAAACCTGACGCGCTGTATCGCGGTCGCCTCCATCGCACTGAATTCGAACGCACGCAGAGCCGGCTGATCGAAATGCAATCAGCTGACTATCTCGCGCTGGAACATCGCCCGTGAACCCCAGTCGCGTCCTTGCCGATGCGTGGCAACCAGCACTCGCTGCAGTGCTGGGCATGGCGCTGATGTTCTGGCTGGCGTGGCCAGGGTTTTTCACCTACGACTCGATCGCGCAACTCGAGCAGGCTCGCGGCGTGTTGCGATTCGGTGATGAGCATCCTCCGCTGATGGCGCTGATCTGGCGCGCGCTGGATCGGGTATGGCCCAGATGGATCACGCCGCGACCTGGGGCGATGTTTGCGCTGATCGTGATTGGTTACTGGTCTAGCCTTGCCATGCTGGTCTGGCGCCTGTTGCGCGGCCCGCGCCGACGGTGGCTGGTGTTCGTGCTGATCGGCCTGTGGCCGCCGGCATTCATCGTGCTGTGCCATGTATGGAAGGACGGATTGGCTGTGGTTTTTCTGCTGGCCGCATGCTCGTCCATCGTGCACTGGCGCAACGGGGCAGGCCGCACTGCGTTTGGGCTTGCCGTCTTGTGGATGATCGTCGCCGCCTGCCTGCGTCACAACGCCGTGTTGGCGGCTGTGCCATTGGCCATCTGGTTGAACTGGGTGCGCTTGCCGGCAAATCGACAGACAGCCGATGTAACTCGGATTCGGAATGACGGAAGTTGGAAGTCGAATGCGGTCGGCGCCGTCATGATCTTTCTGGCTATGGCCACGGTACCGCTCATCCTCGCGCGCGCCATCGATGCACGGCCTGGGCATATTTGGACGATCGTGGCGTTGTGGGATCTCGCCGGGATCTCGGTCAACGCAAACCGCATCGTCATTCCGTCTTCTGAAGTCATCGGAACGCTCACTGTCGACGACCTGAAACACGGAGGCTACGTTCCATGGAGCGCAGGCTCTTTGTTTGATACCGGAAAGATTCGACTCAGCTATGAGCAGAATTTCGGCGCGGTGGAATTGGCGGCGTTGCGCAACGCGTGGTTGCACGAGGTTGTGCACTATCCGACTGCCTATTTAGACCACCGACTTGCATTTGCCAGGTACCAGTTCCTCGGATATCCGCGCGAAATTCCTGCCGGCCTCGTGTTTTCACCATCGCGGCTGGAATTACCTGAAATGCCGTTGCATCTTCCCGTTGTAGACAATTCGGCGCCATGGCTACGCTTCATGGAATGGCTGCGCCCCACGCCGCTATTCGCTGGCCTGCTGTATGTCGTGATCGCGATTGCCGCCGCCGCGATCGCTTTTCTGCGTCGACATCAATGCAGTCCCATCGCCGTAATTGCGCTGGCGGCCTCTGCGTTGGCCAATGCATTGCCGTTGTTTTTCATCAGCCCTTCGGCTGACTTTCGTTACCTGATCTGGACGGTGCTGGCCTCGTTGCTGGCGCTCGCACTGGCATTGCAGCCGCGGGCGCGCGAGGATGCGGTGACATGAACGCGCCGCACACCGCCGCAAGCTCACCACTGGGCAAGCCGACCGACTATCCGGATCGTTACGATCCCGGCTTGCTGTATCCGATCGAACGAGCGATCGGTCGCGATGCACTGGGCCTGTCGTTTCCTTTGCGGTTCACCGGTATCGATCTGTGGACGGCATACGAACTCTCCTGGCTCGATGCCTTCGGCGTGCCGCAGGTGGCGATTGCGCAAATCACGGTGCCGGCCGATTCGCCCAGATTGATCGAGTCAAAGTCGCTGAAACTTTATTTGTACGGATTCGTCAACACGCGGCAGACCAATACCGATGCGCTGATCGAAACCATCACCCGCGATCTGTCCTGCGCGGCCGCTGCCGATGTCGCGGTGAACCTGTCGTCGGTGGCGGGATTCGATGCGATGCCGATCCGCGAACTCGATGGCGACTGCATCGATGCCGCTGCAATCCGGATCGATGCCCAGGGCACGCCCGACGCTGCTTTGTTGAGCACACACGACGATGCCACACCAGTCGAGGAAACCCTGCTCTCGCACGTGCTCAAATCCAACTGTCCGGTCACCGGGCAACCCGACTGGGCCAGCGTGCAGGTGCGCTATCGTGGGCCGCGGATCGATCGCGCCAGCCTGTTGCGCTATCTGATCTCGTATCGCGAACACAGCGGTTTCCACGAACAATGCGTCGAGCGGATCTTTCGAGATGTCATGGTCCGATGCGCGCCGCAAGCGTTGTCGGTGTATGCGCGCTACACGCGGCGCGGCGGCATCGACATCAATCCCTACCGCGCCACACCGGGAATGCCATCGCCGGTGCACACGCGCAGCGCACGCCA
>JBBQQH010000014.1:0-59616 GCA_038216155.1 Lysobacterales bacterium | reverse complement strand
CAGCAAGAGCAGCCAGCACTGGTTAAAAGAGCATTTCGCCGATCCCTTTGTGAAAAAGGCGCAGAGCGAAGGGATGCGTTCGCGCGCCGCCTACAAACTCGAGGAGTTGCTGGCGCGGGACAAATTACTGAAGCCTGGGATGGTGGTGGTCGACCTGGGCGCGGCGCCGGGCGGTTGGTCGCAAGTCGCCCGGCGCATGCTCGGCGACGCCGCGAGTGCCAATCCAGGCACGGTGATCGCGCTCGACATTCTGGAGATGCCGCCGATCGCCGGGGTCGACTTCATTCACGGTGACTTCCGGGATGAGGCCGTACTCTCCCGGCTCGAAGCGCTGCTGGATGGTCGACCGGTCGACCTTGTGCTTTCCGACATGGCCCCCAACATGAGCGGTATGGAGTCGGTTGATCAGCCGCGGGCAATGCATCTGGCCGAGCTGGCGCGGGAATTCGCTGACACGCATCTCACCGCTGGTGGGGCGTTTTTAAGCAAGCTGTTCATCGGCGAGGGTTTTGATGCATTCGTGCTCGATCTCAAGCGTCGCTACCAGCGGGTGGCGATGCGCAAACCCGAGGCGTCGCGCAAACGCTCACCCGAGGTGTATGCGCTCGCCCAAGGCAGAAAAGTTGAAAGGAAGTAGGATCATGCACAATAGATTCGCGAACATTGACGCACTCTTCGCTTATCGTGGACTGTCGGTACACCAATGTACGGTTGTTCACGAGGGACTCGCATATGAATGACCTTGGCAAAAACCTGCTGCTGTGCGTGATCGTCGCGGTCGTTCTTCTGACCGTATTCCAGAGCTTCGGCCCGAAATCCGAAGCCGCCAGCCAGGACGTGGTGTATTCGCAGTTCCTGAGCGAGGTGCGCAACGACAACGTGACTCGCGTGGATTTTGCCACCGAGGGGCGCGATGGTTCGGAGTTGCGCTTCACCCGCAAGGACAGCACCCGCGGCACCACCAATGGTCCGCCCGATCCCGGCCTGATGAAGGATCTGCTCGACCACAACGTGCAGATCGCGCAGGACAAGACATCCAGCGGCTCCAGCCTGTTCTGGACGCTGCTGATCAACTTTGCGCCTACGCTGCTGTTTATCGGCATCTTCGTGTATTTCCTGCGCCAGATGCAGCAGGGCGGCAGCGGCAAGGGTGCGATGAGTTTCGGTCGCTCACGCGCGAAGATGCAGGGCGAGGATCAGGTCAAGGTGACCTTTGCCGATGTCGCCGGTTGCGACGAGGCCAAGGAGGAAGTGGGCGAGCTGGTTGAGTTCCTGCGCGATCCCGGCAAGTTTCAAAAGCTCGGCGGCAAGATTCCGCGCGGCGTGCTGATGGTCGGTCCGCCCGGCACCGGCAAGACGTTGTTGGCGCGCGCGATCGCCGGCGAAGCCAAGGTGCCGTTCTTCAGTATTTCCGGTTCCGACTTCGTCGAGATGTTCGTCGGCGTCGGCGCCTCACGCGTGCGCGACATGTTCGAGCAGGCAAAGAAGCATTCGCCGTGCATCATATTTATCGACGAGATCGATGCGGTCGGACGCCATCGCGGTGCCGGCCTGGGCGGTGGCCACGACGAGCGCGAGCAGACCCTGAACGCGCTGCTGGTAGAGATGGACGGATTCGAAGGTACCGAAGGCGTGATCGTGATTGCCGCGACCAACCGTCCGGACGTGCTCGATCCCGCACTGCTGCGCCCAGGTCGTTTTGATCGCCAGGTCGTCGTCGGTTTGCCTGATGTGAAGGGTCGCGAGCAGATCTTGCAGGTACACATGCGCAAGGTGCCGTTGGCCGATGATGTAGTGCCGATGGTGATTGCGCGTGGCACGCCCGGCTTCTCCGGTGCCGATCTGGCCAACCTGGTCAACGAGGCGGCGCTGTTTGCTGCGCGCGAGAATGCGCGCGACGTGCGCATGGACCATTTCGATCGCGCCCGCGATAAGATCATGATGGGTGCCGAGCGTCGTTCGATGGCGATGAGCGAGGACGAGAAGAAGCTCACCGCCTATCACGAGGCGGGTCACGCCATCGTTGGGCGGCTGGTGCCCGATCACGACCCGGTCTACAAGGTCACCATCATTCCGCGCGGTCGCGCGCTGGGCGTCACCATGTATTTGCCCGAGGGCGATCGCTACAGCCTCAACAAGGTCACCATCGAAAGTCAGTTGTGTTCGCTGTATGGCGGCCGCGTAGCCGAGGAATTGATCTTCGGCATCGACAAGGTCACCACCGGTGCATCCAACGACATCGAACGTGCGACCAAGATGGCGCGCAACATGGTCACCAAATGGGGATTGTCGGACGAGATGGGTCCGATGACCTATGGCGAGGAGGAGGATGAAGTGTTCCTCGGCCGTTCCGTGACGCAGCACAATAGTGTGTCCGACGAAACCGCGCGCAAGATCGATTCCGTGGTGCGCGGTATCCTCGACAATGCCTATGCGCGATCGAAGGTGTTGCTGACGGAAAACCTCGTCAAGCTGCATGCGATGGCTGGAGCCTTGCTGACGTACGAGACCATCGACGCCAAGCAGATCGATGAAATCATGGATGGGCGCGAGCCGTCTCCGCCGGTCGACTGGACCAGCAACAGCAAAACGCCGCCGCCAAAGGATGGCCCCGGCCCGAAGCCAACCATCGTGGGCGGGCCCGCACCTACGGTGTAATTGCGCGCTGCGCGGGAACGGATCGCTTGCCAGTCATCCACACAAAGGCCAGAGTTCGCTCTGGCCTTTTTTCTTGAGTGGCAACGCATGTTCGACACGACTCCCACGCTGAACTGCGGCGACCGCGCGCTGCGTCTGGATCGGCCCAACGTGATAGGTATCGTCAACATCACCCCGGATTCGTTTTCGGGCGATGGCTTGACCTCGCATGACGCAGCGATTGCGCACGGCATGCAACTAGTCGCTGAAGGAGCCGACGCGCTCGATGTCGGCGGCGAATCGACGCGGCCCGGCGCGAACGAAGTATCCGTCGAAGAGGAATTACGCCGCGTGGTTGCGGTCATCGAGCGTCTTGCACGCGAATCCGGCGTGCCGATATTTGTTGATACCTCCAAACCTGAGGTGATGCGTGCTGCGGTTTCCGCCGGCGCAGGCGGCATCAACGATGTTTACGCGTTGCGTCGCGACGGCGCACTCGATGCCGCGGCCGAACTGAAGGTGCCGGTGGTGCTGATGCACATGCAGGGCGATCCGGCGACGATGCAAGATGATCCACGTTACGACGACGTGGTCGCGGACGTACACCGCTTCCTGGCCGAACGCATCTTCGCCTGCGAGATGAGCGGCATCGCGAAAAAGCAGATCGTGGTCGATCCGGGTTTCGGCTTCGGCAAGACGCTCGATCACAACCTGCAGCTGTTGCGTCAGCTCGCTCGCTTTGGCGACCTTGGCGTGCCGGTGCTGGCCGGCCTCTCGCGCAAGGGCCTGATCGGCGCGCTCACCAATCGTCTGCATGGCGAGCGCGTGCACGGCTCGGTTGCGGCGGCACTGATCGCGGCGCAAAACGGCGCAAAGCTCCTGCGCGTGCATGACGTCGCCGCAACCGTCGATACGCTGAAGATATGGAACGCCGTGGCGGCAGTGACCGTGCACACAGGCAGCGCCCGCAAGGGCGCACAACCCGTGTGGCCTGACGAGGATTGACCGCAACGCTTACTGCTGCGCGAGCCTGGCGCGAAATCCTTGCAGCCGCGGATGCACCAAGCGAAACCACAGCGGCGGACAGAATGCCAACACGAACATCGCTGCGTAGCCGCCAGGCAACTGCGGGCTGTCGGCGTGGTGCAGCAAATTCTGGTAGCGCCGTCGCGGCGTTTCGTGGTGATCGGAATGGCGTTGCAGCTGGAACAGCAGGAAGTTCGACAGCGCGTAGTCAGAATTCCAGCTGTGCAGGTGCGTGGTGCGCTCGAAGCGACCGTCGGCAAGGACGCGGCGTTCGAGTCCGTAGTGCTCGATGTAGTTAATGATCTCCAGCGAACACGCCGCGAAAAATCCCTGTGCGATGAAAAATGCGAGCCCGACCGGCCCCAGCCACAGCGCAAATCCGCTCGCCAACGCCAGCCAAAACACGCTCCAGCCGAGCAGCTCGTTGCGCGGGCTCAACCAGTGCGCGCCAAGCCGCGTCAACCGCTGCGCTTCCAGTCGCCATGCATTGACGGTGTTGCGAACAAGCGCGCGTGGCAGGAAATTCCATAGCGTCTGCCGGTAGCGCGCACTGGATGCATCCAGCGGCGTCGACACATGCACATGGTGCCCGCGCAGGTGCTCAATCTTGAAGCCGTGATAGCCGACCGATGCCAGCAACGCGCCGCCGGCTGCACGCTCGATGCGGGTGTCCTTGTGGATCAGCTCGTGCGCGGTATTGATCGCGATCACGCCGCCGACCACGCCCTGCGAAAGCAACCAGCCGATGCCGCCGGCGATTTCAAAATGCTGCTGCACAAAAAACCACCCCGACCACGCCAGCAATGTCAGCTGCACCGGCAGGCAAGCGAGCGTCAGCGCACGAAACCACCAACGACTATCCAGCGAAGTCTGCTGCGCAAGCAACGGATTGGATGGATCGCGACCCAGCGCGTAGTCCAAGGCGGGCAACAACACAAACAGGAAGAACAACGGAAACCACGCCAGCAAATCCGGATTCGCGCTCACCCGGCCCAGCCATGCCGACAGCGGCATCAAGGCAGGCACCACGAACACCAGCAGGAATCCAAGCGCTTTCATACGACTCATGGCGCAAGCGTAGCCCAATCGTTGTGTCAGGCGAGGAAGGGAGCGGGTTGCAGCTACAAGTCTGCGGCAAGGCGGTTGTCAGGCGAAACGCATGCGTGCTTTATCCGTTAGCCTGTTTGCCTGCACTTAAAAGACGAACCTCATGATCGATTTACGCGCCGACGCGCGCCCGCCTGCCATCGCAATCATGGGTCCGACCGCATCGGGCAAGACCGCCCTGGCGGTCGCATGGGCGCAGCGGTTGGGTGGCGAGATCGTCAGTGTCGACTCGGCACTGGTCTATCGCGGGATGGATATCGGTAGCGCCAAACCCGACGCACGCACGTTGGCGCAAGCGCCGCATCATCTGATCGACGTTCGTGATCCACATCAAACGTATTCCGCTGCCGAGTTTGCTGGCGAGGCGCTAGTCGCAATGCAAGCGATCCATGCGCGAGTGCGGATTCCATTATTGGTCGGCGGCACTGGCCTGTATTTCCGCGCGTTGCTGGATGGGCTCTCGCCGATGCCAAGTGCCGATCCCGCGCTGCGTGCGCAACTGGCGGACGAGGGCGCGGCGCTGGGCTGGCCCGCGTTGCACGCGCAGTTGAAAGCAGTGGATCCAGCCGCCGCGGCGCGCATCGGCCCGCACGATGCACAGCGCATCAGCCGCGCACTCGAAGTCTGGCGAGGGTCCGGACGCGCGATCAGCGATTGGCAACGCGACAGCGTGCGGAGACCGTTTCCGTTTCGCGTGCTGAAGATCATTCTGGCACCGCGCGAACGCAGCGCGCTGCACGCCCGCATCGCAGCGCGCTTCGACACAATGCTGGCTGATGGCTTTCTGGACGAGATGCGCCGCCTGCGCGCCGATCCACGCTTGTGCGAGGCGGCGCGCACAGGCCAATTGCCCTCGCTGCGCGCGGTCGGCTATCGGCAGGCATGGCGTCACCTGGATGGCGAAACCGACGCCGCCATCTTCCGCGATCAGGCGATCGCGGCCACCCGGCAACTGGCCAAGCGCCAGTTCACCTGGTTGCGTGGGGAATTGGATGCGCGCTGGTTCGATCTGGAAACCGATCGCGATGCGCTGGAGGCCGCGCTGGACCTGTTTCTCGGCCACGCGACCCCGGTCTGAAAGGAAGCGCGCGCCCATGCAGTCAAACGCCCGGCGTGCGATCATGGACGCTTCCGGTCAGCGAAGCAGACCGGTCTGGCGTCGATCCACGCCGACGGGCCGATACAACGATCGCCATCGAACGATCGCAGCCCAGCGACTGCCTCGGCGCCCATAACAACAGCATCGCAACCCCATTCGGAGAAGCCCATGTCCAAGGGACAAAGTCTGCAGGATCCATTCCTCAACGCGCTGCGACGCGAGCGCGTTCCGGTGGCCGTGTATCTGGTCAACGGCATCAAGCTGCAGGGCACGATCGAGTCGTTCGACCAATTTGTGGTGCTGCTGCGCAATACCGTCAGCCAGATGGTTTACAAGCACGCCATATCGACCGTGGTGCCCTCGCGCAACGTGCACGTCGGCACCGAGGATCACGCGCCGGATGCGATGCATGCCGAGTCGGCCAATGGCTGATACGGGTGTTTGAACGTTCCCGCAAGGGTGAAAACGCGCTGTTGATCCAGCCGCACTCCGGTCCGATCGATGTGGCAGGGCAGGCCGAATTCGCCGATCTTGCGCGTTCGGCCGGCGCGACCGTGGTGGCCACATTGCCCGCGCGCGTGCCCAAGCCCAATCCGGCGACGTATATCGGCAAGGGCAAGCTCGAGGAAGCATTGCTGCTGTGCGAGGCCAGTGGTGCCGATCTGGTGCTGGTCAATCACCTGCTCACGCCGGTGCAGGAACGCAACCTCGAAAAAACTCTGCAGCGACGCGTGGTCGATCGCACCGGGCTGATCCTCGATATCTTTGCCATGCGCGCTTCGTCGCACGAAGGCAAATTGCAAGTCGAACTCGCCCAGCTCAAGCACATGGCCACGCGCCTGATTCGTGGCTGGACCCATCTGGAACGACAGCGCGGCGGCAGCATCGGACTGCGCGGCCCGGGCGAAACCCAGCTCGAAACCGATCGCCGCCTGCTGCAAAAACGCGTCGACCAGTTGCAGAAGCGACTCGACAAAATCGGCGTGCAGCGCACCCAGATGCGGCGTGCGCGGCTGCGCAACGAAGTGCCGCGGGTCGCGCTGGTGGGTTACACCAATGCCGGCAAGTCAACCCTGTTCAACGCGTTGACCGGATCGGGCGTGCTGGTCGCCGATCAATTGTTCGCCACGCTTGATCCCACGGTGCGCCGTGTGGAAGGTCTGGATTGCGGGCCGTTGGTGTTATCCGACACGGTCGGCTTCGTACGCGATCTGCCGCACGAGCTGGTCGCCGCGTTCCGCTCGACCCTGTCCGAAGCGCGCGATGCCGACCTGTTGCTGCATGTGGTCGATGCCTCCGATCCCCTTCGTGACGAGCGGATCGCGCAGGTCGATGCCGTGCTGACCGAAATCGGAGCCGGCGAGCTGCCGCAAATCCTGGTGTTCAACAAGCTAGATGCCCTTGCGGATGCGCAGGCAGACGAGGATCTGCCAATCAGCACCGCCCATCGCGAGCGCCCGGTCGATGCTCGCGAGCGAATCTGGCTATCGGCGCACACCGGCGCCGGCTTGGAGCTGCTGAAAACCGCGCTGGGCGAGCAATTTGCAGCTGAACGCGTTCAGGGCGAACTGCGAATCCCACCACGCGCCGCGCGTTTGCGCGCGCAACTGCACGCCCTGGGCGCTGTGCGCAGTGAGGTGGGAGACGAACACGGCTGGCGCATGCAAGTCGAGCTTGCCCGCGCCCAGGCGCTGCAGTTGGCGAGCGAATCTGGCGGCGAGGCGATCCAGCCCTTGCTTGCCGCTGCAACAGCCCCTACCTACAATCACTGAGGGCTGAATCCTCGGTCATCCAATTAACGGCGTTGTCGAACACTGCGTGGCGGGCATTCCGGCCCGGCGGCGCGACGATACGCGGGAGTGCAGCATGGCGTGGAACCAGCCCGGCAAGAAGGGCGATAACGAGCGCGATCCATGGAAGGGCCGACGCCCGTCCGACAGTGATCGTGACACCGAAAACTTCATCGAACGCCTCAAGCAAAGCATGGGAGGCATGTTTGGTAGCGGTGGCGGCGGCAACGATGCCGGCGAGCCTGTCGCATCGCGCATCGCGTTGTGGGTTGGCGTGCTGGTGGCGGTCTGGCTGGTGTTCAGTTGCGTGCAGCTGATCAACGAGACCCAGCGCGGCGTGGTGCTGCGCTTCGGCCAATTCTCGCGCATCCTCACGCCCGGGCCGAACCTGAAGTGGCCGTGGCCGATCGAAACGGTGCAAAAAGTTGACGCCACCAAGGCGCGTTCGACTTCCGACACCGTACGCCTGCTGACAAACGACGAAAACATCGTACTGGTCGAGTTTTCCGTGCAATACCGCGTCTCCAACCCGCGCCTGTTCCTGTACGGCGATCGCGAGCCGGAGGCAACACTCAAGCAGGCGGCAGAAAGCGCGGTGCGCGAGGTGATGGGCGGCAGCAAGATGGACGATATCCTGATCGGCCAGCGCGCCGAACTGGCGGCCAAGGCGCGATTGCGGCTGCAGACCTCGCTCGACATGTACAGGACCGGCCTGATCGTGTCCGAATTCAACATTCAGAACGCGCGCCCGCCGCAGGAAGTGAAAGACGCCTTCGACGATGCCAATCGCGCCATGCAGGACAAGGATCGTCTGGTCAACGAGGCTCGCGCCTACGCCAGCCAGGTGGTGCCGGTCGCGCGCGGCGAAGGCGCGCGCGTGCGCACCGCAGCCGAGGGCTACAAGGAAGCAGTGACGGCGGCGGCCAGCGGTAACGCGCAACGCTTCAGCCTGCTCGATGAGCAATATCGCAAGGCGCCGGAAGTCACCCGCAAACGGCTATATCTGGACACCATGCAGGCGGTGCTGAGCGCCACGCCCAAGGTCGTGTCCGGCAAGGGCAATAACGTGTTGTATTTACCGATGGACCGCGGGGCAGTGCCAACCATCCCGGAGCCGACCGGCGCATCCAGCGCGGCCTCGCCGGTCAACTTGCCGGCGAT
This sequence comes from Lysobacterales bacterium, assembly GCA_038216155.1. Taxonomy (GTDB): domain Bacteria; phylum Pseudomonadota; class Gammaproteobacteria; order Xanthomonadales; family Xanthomonadaceae; genus SZAS-103. The sequence continues at coordinate 50,796 of JBBQQH010000014.1, read as the reverse complement.
CTCGGCGGCGTTGCCGGATCGCGTTAGTGCGGGCGGCGCTGCGAGCGATGCCGACGCGCGTCCGGGACGCCCGGATCGCAGCGACGGCCGCAACGGAGGTGATCGATGAAACCGTTGTGGATCTTCCTTGGCGCGGTGTTGCTAGTCGCGCTGACCGGTTCGACCTACATCGTGCATGAGGGTCAGGTGGGCGTGCTGTTCCAGTTCGGCCGCATTGTGCGCACCGACATTCCGCCCGGCCTGCACTTCAAGCTGCCACTGGCGCAAACCACGGCGTTGTTCGATCGTCGGCTATACACGCTCGATGCCAAGCCCGAGCGGTATCTCACGCAGGAAAAAAAGGACGTCTCGGTCGATTATTTCGCCAAATGGCGGATCAAGGAGGTCAACGCCTACTACACCGCCACCCTGGGCGATGCGGCTGCGGCCGAGCAGCGGCTGACGCCGATCGTGGTCGAGGCGCTGCGCAACACGGTCAACCAGCACGGCTTGCAGGATCTGGTGGCGATTGAGCGCGACAATCTTGGCGGCGGGCTGCTGCTGCTGGTCAACAAGGCATCGTTGTCGTCGCTCGGCATTGAGGTGCTCGATATCCGCATCAAACGGATCGACCTGCCGGAGGAAAACAATGTGCTGGGCACGGTGTACGAGCGTATGCGCGCCGAGCGCCTGCGCGTGGCCAACCAGTTGCGCGCTGAAGGCGACGAGGCATCATCGAAGATTCGCGCCGAAGCCGACCGCGAGCGCCAGGTAATCGCGGCTGACGCTGAACGCGACGCGCAGGTGTTACGCGGTCAGGGCGATGCCGTCGCCGCCGCCACTTCGGCTGCGGCGTTTGGTCAGGATCCAGAGTTCTATTCGTTCTACCGCAGCCTTGAGACCTACCGCAAATCCTTCGGCAGTGGCAAAGACGTGCTGGTGCTGGATCCGGACAGTGAGTTGATGCGTTACTTCCAGGACGCCGGCCACCCGCGTCCCGCACAATAATCCGCTGCCATGCACGACCTGCTGGCCGCGTTGTGCCTAGTCGCGGTACTAGAAGGGCTGGTGCTGTTTGCGGTGCCGTCGGGTTGGAAACGTGTGATCGCCGAACTGCTGCAAACGCCCGACTCGCGGTTGAGACTGGCCGGCGCAATCATGATCGGAGTTGGCCTGCTCGCGCTAACCATCCTGCAAAGCGCGAATTGAGGCTTTTGAGTTCTGTACGTTTTTAATGAAATTCAGATGAGTCGGTCGTCTCTAACGCAGCACAATGGGGGTGAGAGCCTGCGTTTGCATGAGTCCAGTGGACTCATGCGCAGGATCGAACGCCGGAGCCAGGATGGCGTAGGCCGGCCGACTTGGTGAGGCATGGAGCCGAACCTAGTCGGTGACGCCGCCCCAACCGCGACACAATGATTTCGGAGAGTGGAAAATGGGTCAGTCGGTAGTAGTCTTGGGCGCCCAGTGGGGCGATGAAGGCAAAGGCAAAATCGTAGACCTGCTCACCGAGCAGATCGGCGCGGTCGTGCGCTTCCAGGGCGGACACAACGCTGGCCACACGCTGGTGATCAACGGCAAGAAAACCGTCCTGCATCTGATTCCGTCCGGCATCCTGCGCGAAGGCGCGCTGTGCCTGATCGGCAACGGCGTGGTGCTGTCGCCTGCGGCGTTGCGCAAGGAGATCGGCGAGTTGGAGGCGACCGGCATCGACGTGCGTTCGCGGCTGAAGATCAGTCCGGCGACGCCGCTGATCATGCCGTACCACATCGCGCTGGACCAGGCGCGAGAGAAGGCTGCGGGCGGGCAGGCGATCGGCACCACCGGACGCGGTATTGGCCCGGCATACGAGGACAAGGTTGCGCGTCGAGGCGTGCGAGTGGCAGACCTGAGCTATCCCGACGAGCTGGCGCGCAAGTTGCTCGAGGTGATGGATTATCACAACTTCGTGCTGACCAAATACCTGCACGCCGATCCGATCGATTACCAGCAGACGCTGGATGAAGCGGTCGCGTTCGGCGAATACGTCGAGCCGATGAAATCCGACGTGGCCGGCATCCTCCACGACTTGCGTCGCGCCGGAAAGCGCGTCCTGTTCGAGGGCGCGCAAGGCTCGCTGCTCGACATTGATCACGGCACTTATCCGTATGTCACCTCCAGCAACACCACGATTGGTGGCGCGTTGGCCGGCACTGGCGTCGGTGCGGATGCGATCGACTACGTGCTCGGCATCGCCAAGGCGTATGCGACGCGCGTCGGCGGCGGTCCGTTTCCGACCGAGCTCGACGATGAAGTAGGCGAGGACATCCGCAAGCGCGGCGCCGAATTCGGTGCCACCACCGGGCGTCCGCGCCGCTGCGGCTGGATCGATTTGGTCGCGCTTAAGCGGGCCGTCGCGATCAACGGCATCTCCGGCCTGTGCATCACCAAGCTCGATGTGCTCGATGGTCTGCCATCGTTGAAGATGTGCATCGCCTACAAATATCGCGGCAAACAGACCGAGTACGCGCCGCTGGATGCCGATGGCTGGAACGAATGCGAGCCGGTGTATCTTGAGTTCCCGGGCTGGAGCGAATCCACCCACGGCATCACTGATTTCGCAAAGTTGCCGCCCGCGGCGCGCGCGTATTTGCGTTCGCTGGAAGAACTGGTCGGCTGTCCGCTGGCGATGGTCAGCACCGGACCAGAGCGCGACGCCAATATCGTGTTACGCGATCCGTGGGCTTGAGCGTCTGCCTTAATCCAGCGAGCGGCTCGCGAACACGGTGATCTCCTCGCGGTCGTGATAGAGCTGACGGGCGCGAATGGTGAGTTCGCGTCCAGCTTCCCTCGCAAACAAGTCCAGACTGAGCTGCGTTTCCTGCCAACGTTTTTTCATCGGCAACTTCAGGTTGAAGATCGCGTGGCGGCACCAGCCGTTCGCGAACCATTCGGCCATTCGTGACGCGACCCGTCGCGGCTGCTCGACCATGTCGCACACCATCCAGTCGAGATTGCGCGCGGGCTGCCACGAAAATCCGTCGGCGCGAATGTGTTCGACCAAGCCGGTGCTCAGTGCAGATTCCGCCATCGGGCCGTTGTCGATCGCCTGCACGCGAATATGGCGTCGGGCGAGGATCCAGCTCCAACCGCCGGGCGCGGCGCCCAAATCAGCGGCATTCATGCCTGGCGCGAGCAGGCGTTCGCGCTCTTCGTCATTCAGAAGCACCATCACCGCCTCGTCCAGTTTCATCGCTGAGCGACTTGGCGCATCGGCGTGCGCGCGCAGTCGCACGATGCCGAGAGGCCACGGTGAGCTGTCTTTCACATCGCTGCTGCACAGCAAGGCGCGTTCGCCTGAAACAAAACACACGTGCAGGCGAGGCAATCGCGCATCGACTGCGTCGGTGAGAAAACCGCGTTGCCGCAACGCCGGCCGTAGGGCGTTGCCGAATGCGCGAGCGAGTCCTGCTAGCGGCTTGCCATCGTCCGAATCGGGATGCTCGACCCACAAGTCGCCGTAGCGACCACGACCACCGAGTGCTTCGAGCATCGGGCTGATGCGATCGGCCGGATCGAGTTCGCGCAAATCGGCCAACAGGCGCAGCTTCTGCCGCGCGAAAATCAATTCGTGCATTGGCAATGCCTGCGACAGCATGCCGCCATCTTCGCCGAGAAATTCGACGAAGCCGCTACCCGATTGCGTGCGTGCGTAGCCGCCCAATCCTTGCGCCGCCGCGCGTTCGCCGAGCTCGGCTGCGAGATCGGATTCGAAGCCGGCGCGGCACCAGCACAGCAAGCCGTCAGTAATGATCGCCGACCTCCTTGCCAAACGTGCGCAGCACCGCGCAGGCGGCATCGCGTCGCAGGTCGCGGCGAACCGCGATGCCACGGCGTTCTAGTTCGCCGATCCAGTCGGTCGGCAACGGGCCTTCATCGAACGCGGTCAGCGCCATCACGTCCTCGGCGCGCGCGCCGATCAGCAACGTATCAATGCCGGCCCAGACACTCGCGCCGAAACACATGCAGCACGGTTGCGCGGAGCTGGCCAAGGTGATGCCGCTGGTGCCGTCGTTGAGTCGATGTCGACCGGCCTGCGTCTGCGCCGCCATGAACGCCATCATTTCCGCATGCGCCACTGAGCAGCCTTGCGCGATCACGCAGTTCACACCCAGGCCGAGCACTCGGCCGTCGCCATCGAAGATCGCGGCGCCGAACGGGCCACCGGTTGCGTGCGCAATGTTGGATTGCGATAGCGCAATTGCCAGCTCGATCTTTGCGTCATCGTCCACGAACCGCGCGTCGCTATCGACAAAATTCTCGACCCATCCGGGCAGCGCAATGCGGATGGCTGCGGATGAGTCATCACCGATAGTGGTATGGGCCATGGCGGCACCGCTCATCAACGCGGGTCCTTGCCTTGGACCGGCGCGCTGTGATCGGTCTCGCATTTGCCGGCAACGCAGGAACAGCCATTGACCACCGGAAACCCGCAAACGCCCATGCGGTGTTCCTTGCCGCATTGCGCTTTCACACGATCGGGAAACGTGGGACTGTCCTTGTTGACGCACGCGGGATACGCGCCGCAGCAGTTGCCGATGTTCTTCACCGCGCAATCGGCACTGGTCTTGCAACTGCGACTGACTTCATCGGGTGCAGTATCTTTGCTATCGACTGGCAGGCCTGCCGGCGACGAGGCCGGCAGTTCGATGATGGTCGAGGTTTGCGACAGGGCTACGGCGGGGTCAGAAATGGTCGTGCTTGCAGGGCCGGGTGCGATCTCGCTCGGCGCAGGCGACGTTGCAGTTGTAGATCTCGAAGTCGGCGCTTTGGCCGGCGACGGCGCGCACGATGCACCCATCAGGGCGAGCAGCAACGGCAGTGCAAACAGGCGTGCGTTCATCGACGAATCCTCCATTGAGAGTGAAAGAATGTCTTCACTTATTTCGCGCTCGCCTGCCAGTTATCGCGCAAGGTCACGCTACGATTGAACACGGGTGCATCGGCGCTGTGATCGAAACGATCGGTGACGAAATAGCCGAGGCGCTCGAACTGCAGATGGGTCTCAGACGGCGCAGATGCAGCGAGTGGTTCAAGTTGGCCGCGCACGATCCGCATCGAATCCGGATTCAAATAATCCCGATAACCTCGACCGTCGCTGTCGTCGTCCGGATTGGGCACGGTGAACAAACGATCGTACAGCCGTACTTCGGCCTTGATTGCATCGCGCGCACTGACCCAGTGAATGGTGCCCTTGATCTTGCGATCCGCGCCGGCCATCCCTGCTCGAGTATCCGGATCGAGCGTGCCGTGCAACGCAACGATGCGCTCGCCATCCTTGACCACCTCGTTGCAGCGCACGATGCCGACGCCGCGAAGGCGCACTTCGCCGCCGGGCACGAGTCGATGGAATCCCTTTGGGGGCACTTCGGCAAAATCGTCGCGTTCGATCCAAACCTCGCGAGAGAACGGAACTTCGCGTATGCCGAACGCCTCATTTTTCGGGTGATTGGGAAAGCGCAGCGTTTCCTGGTGATCCTCGTCTAGATTGGTCAGCACCAGTTTCAGTGGATCGAGCACCGCCATCCGTCGTGGCGCCGCGACGTCGAGATCCTCGCGCAGGCAATTTTCCAGAATCGAGAAATCGGTCAGCGAATTCTGTTTGCTGATGCCGACGCGCTCGGCGAACAGCCGCAACGCTGCCGGTGTGTAACCGCGACGTCGCAAGCCCTGCAAAGTGGGCATGCGCGGGTCGTCCCAGCCATTCACCAGCCCTTCGGAAACCAGCGCCATCAACTTGCGCTTGCTCATCACCGTGTAGTTGATGTTGAGGCGCGAGAATTCGATCTGCCGCGGCTTTGCAGGCGTCGTTGGAAGTCCTGCGTCGAGTAGCGACTCCCACAAGTCCGGGTGACGTGGAAGATCGACCTTGTCCACGCACCAGTCATACAGCGGACGGTGATCCTCAAACTCCAGTGTGCACAACGAATGGGTAATGCCTTCGAGCGCGTCGGAAAGACAGTGCGCGTAGTCGTACATTGGATAAATCGGCCATGCATCTCCGGTGTTTTGGTGGGTGACGTGCTTGATCCGGTAGATCGCCGGATCGCGCAGGTTGATGTTGCCCGAGGCCATGTCGATCTTGGCGCGCAAGGTACGCGCCCCATCGGGGAATTCGCCTGCACGCATGCGCTGGAACAGGTCGAGATTCTCGGCCACGCTGCGATCACGGAATGGCGAATTGCGACCAGGCTCGGTCAACGTGCCACGGAAATCGCGCACCTGGTCCGCATCCAGGTCGCAGACAAACGCATCGCTCTGTGCGATCAGTTGAATGGCGCTGCGGTAGAACACCTCGAAATAGTCCGACGCGTGGCGCAACTGGGCCCACTCGAATCCCAGCCAGCGCACGTCGTCCTTGATCGCCTCGACGTATTCGGGGTCTTCCTTGGCCGGATTGGTGTCATCGAAGCGTAGGTTGCACAGGCCAGCGAATTCGCGGGCGACACCAAAGTTCAGGCAGATCGCCTTGGCGTGACCGATGTGCAGGTAGCCGTTAGGTTCGGGTGGAAAGCGGGTGCGGATCGCTGCGTGCTTGGCGCTGGCGAGATCGTCGCGAACAATCTGGCGGATGAAGTCGCGCCGCGCCGGATCGGGTGCTGTCGAGTCGTCTGTGGCGGCAAGCACTGTTGTGCGGGATGAGGAATCGATCATGTTTTGCAAGCGGGGGTTGTGCTATTGGATGGGCAGTGTAGCGGCTCGCCTTGCAGACGTGCGCGCTGACGGCACCGATTGGCGGCTGGAAAGCCTTGGGGCGCTCGGTGCAGCAGCGGGTATGCTGTTCCGGTGAATTTGCTGTGTGACTAAGGGATTCAGCCATGCAGGTGGTGTACGAAGCGGAAAACATCATCGACGCGTATCTAGTCAAGGGGCTGCTGGAACAGGCAGGCATGCCGGTTTACGTTCGTGGCGAATACCTGATCGGTGCCATCGGAGAACTGCCCGTGGCCGGTCTGGTGGCGGTCTGTGTGCCAGCCATCTGCATACCCGAAGCGGGCCGTCTTTTGCAGGAGTTTCGCCAGCAGCGCGAGGCTGAACCGCTGCCGCTCGACAGCGGAGACTGGCTCAGTGCCTGATCGGTTGCACCCCGCACTCGATGGTCGCGGCCCTGCGCGAGGCCAAGGCACGATCGCGCGCAGCGCCTTGCGACGGTGGCTTGTGGCGCTGGTGGCATTGCTTGCGGTTGTCGCGGTGTCAGCGCTGCTGGCACCGGTGGAGGCAATGGACGAGGCGGCCTTGCAGATCGGTGTCTACGACGCGCCGGCGCAAACTCCGCCTAGTGCGATTGTGGATGGATTGTCGGCGTCGGCGTTCAAGCCAATCGAACCAGAACCACTGACGCTGCCTGGCGACGGGGCCCGCCATCATTGGTTGCGGATCCGGACCGAACTTCCGCAGATCAGCGATCCGACCGACCAGTGGGTGTTGCGTCTTGATCACGCCGGGGTCGACGCGATGACGCTGTACTGGCCCGTTGCGACCGGCCTTCCGCACTCGCGGACCGTGGACTTCTACTATCCCCGAGGGACACCGCCGGAGCTCGCCGGTGGCTACGCCATCGCATTGCCACATGGGTTGCACGGGCCGGTCACGATGTATCTGGAAGTCGCTTCTGGCGCCCAAGTCAGCCTGTCGCCGCATATCGCGCCGCGCAGCGACATGATCGCCGCCGAGCGCCACGACCTGAAGATGTTCAGTGCCATCTACACCGGATTGATCCTGTTGGGGCTGACCGGCATAGCCATGTTCGCCACCTTGCGCGATCGGGTTTATCTGTATTTCGTCGCCTATGTTGCCGCCTTGACCTTGTTCGTGTTGGCGCAAAACGGGCATCTGTATTTCGTGCCGGCCTTGTCCAGTCTGCAGCCATTGCGCTCGCTTGGGCCATCGATGCTGCGCTGCCTGCTGGCCGCGGCGATCATCGGGCTGATGCGGCCGCTGCTGGGCCTTGCAAATGGGGCGCGTCGTTTCGACCAGCTGATGCGCTGGGCGCCGTTGCTGCCGATCGCCATCGCGGTCGTATGCGTCAGCGGGCTGCCAGTGCTGGAACGCCCCTTGCAGTTTCTCTCGTGTGTGGTGCTGGTGCTTGCGGCCGGGTTGTGTGTGGCGGCCTGCGCCGTGGCGATCCGGTTGCGGCGACACCTGGCGATGCCGTTATTGCTGATGTGGGTGCTGTTGCTGGCGGTGAGCCTGTTGCGGATCGGTGTGCCGCTGGGCTGGGTGCCATCGAATGATCTCACGCTGTACAGCGCGCAGATGGCGGGTGCACTGAGCGCGTTTTTGCTGTCGATTGCGATGGCAGATCGCATTATCGAATTCCGCGAACAGCGCGACCGCGCGCGGCAGGCGCAGGTACAAGCCGACAACAGCCTGCGAATCGAACAGGAGCGCCGCAAGTTTGTCGAGGCCCTGCACATGGGCTTGCGCCGCGCCGCCACCGGCGATCAGGACTGGCTTGCGTATCGCCGGCTGCTCGACGCGATGCGCCTGCTGATTCCGCAGGCCGGCTGCGTTGTGGCGGCCTACCATCAGCCGAAGGACAATCTGCTGGTTTGTCATCCGCAGGAATCAAAGGATCGCTACAACGCGCTGATGTTCAAGCGTGGCGTGGCATTCAAGGGCATCTGCCGCTCGCAACTGCCGATGCAGTTGCATATCGACCAGCCAGCAGCGGACGGCATCGAGATGATCGACAGTCAGTTCGCAGTGTTGCCGCTGCCGCTGGCGCTGCCGGCTTGGGGCGTGCTGTTGATCGAGCGCACTGGCGATGATGTTTTCACGCTGGAGGAATTGCAACTGGCGCGCGAATTCGCCGAAAAGGCGGCAATGGCCTCGGAAGAAGCTGCCAACTCGCGCGCGCTGCGCCACAGTGCCGAGTTTGATGCGCTGACTGGGGCGTTCAATCGCCGCGCCGTGGATTTTCATCTGGACAAGGCATTCGAGACTGCGCGCGGCCGCAACACGCCGATGTCGGTGCTGTTTGTGGATCTCGACCATCTCAAAGATATCAACGACAAATTCGGCCACGCGGTAGGCGACCGTTGCCTGCGCCTGCTCGCGGAAACCCTCAGCAGCCGCTGCGGCAACGCCGATACCTTCGGTCGCTTCGGCGGCGACGAATTCGTGGTGGTGCTCGCTGGCGCCGGACCCGATCAGGCCAGGCACTGGGCAGATGGTCTGCTCGAGGCCAGTCGACAACTCGGCATCGATTGCCCGGAAGGATTTGCGCAACTCAGCACCAGCATCGGCGTGGCCAGCCGGGTGCACGCAGACAAGAGCGTGAAGGATATCGTCGAGCGCGCGGACAAGGCGCTGTACGCGGCTAAACGCCTTGGTCGCAACCGCGTGCAGGCGTTCGAGACGCTAGGCAACGCGCGCCTTCCGGAGATCACCGGCCAGTGAGTCAACCTCAGCGGTACCCGAGATCCCGCATACGATCGCGGATCACGTTGCACCGATCGCGCCGCGCTGCGCCGACTACGACAAACAATCGCGCATGACCCAGCCAATCCAGCGCGGCGCCCTGCTGGGCATGGCGATCGGCGCCTCAGTGATCAGCCTGTCCAGCATCCTGGTGCGCTTCGCAGATGTGCCGCCGACGGTCGCCGGATTCTGGCGAATGGCTTTCGGGGGATCGATGCTGACGATTGCGCTGGTGGTTCTGCGCCAATGGCAACGACCGGGCTGGCGTGATCTGGCATGGATGCTGCCGCCCGCGCTGGCATTCGCGCTGGACCTGTTTGTCTGGTTTCGCAGCATCCACGATATCGGTCCCGGGATGGCAACGCTGCTCGCGAACTTGCAGGTCTTTTTGATGGCGATGGCGGGCGTCTGGATGCATCGCGAACGGCTCGGGGTGCGATTCGTGTTGGGTCTGGCGTTGGCAATTGCTGGACTGTGGTTGATGGTGGGGCTTGCGTGGGGAGGATTCGATCCGATCCACCGGCAGGGAATCTGGCTGGGCCTGTTGACCGCACTCTGCTACGCCAGCTACATGCTGAGTTTTCGCTACGCGCAGCGGCAGCGGTCGGTGCTGCCGTCCGCGCAACTGCTGGCGATCATCAGCTTACTGTGCGCCGCCTTTCTGGCGGGGTTTGCAATGCTTGAAGACGCCTCCTTCACCATCCCCAATGCACGCTCGCTCTGGGCGTTGATTGCGATGGGACTGGTGGGTCAATGCGTGGGCTGGGTGTTGATCGCGCGCTCGTTGCCGCTGTTGCCAACCTCGGTGGTCGGCTTGCTGCTGCTGCTGCAGCCCGCGCTGGCGTTTGTGCTGGACGTGCTGCTGTTCCACAGGCTGACGCTGGCCTTGGAATGGATCGGTCTGAGCCTGGTCTTGTGCGGAATTTTTCTTGGAAGCTTGCGGCGCAAGCCGGCAGAACGCGAGGGCGCGGTGCAGCCAACTCTCGATGCGGCAGAGTAAAAGTGCGCTGGTCAAACTCGTCCGAACGCGTAGCCAGGCCTGATCGAAAGCACGCCGATGCGTTCAGGCCTGGGGGTGCAGACTGCATTGAATCATCGGGCCTCGCCCAAATGATTCAGCGCAACCCTTGGTTCAGTTTTTGCGTCGAGCGATCGCGCCTGCTCTCACCTCGCAATTTTGCATTCCCGATTTCCGACTTCCCAATTTTCCGACAAAAATTCTGGAGATCGCCATGAGTTCCAATCTGCTGTCCTCGTTGCTTGGCATCGGTGCCAACAAACAGCGCCTGCCGCGTGACGGCGAGGCGCTTGCCGGGCGCGATACGCCAATGCATTTCAGCAACCAACATCACGTGCACGGACGTCCGATCAAATTCGAAACTGCCGCCGACCGCGAAGGGTTGTCGCAGGTGCAGTTCGGCATGGGCTGCTTCTGGGGTGCCGAACGCGCGTTCTGGAATGTTCCCGGCGTGAATACCACGGCGGTCGGCTATGCCGGCGGCAGCACGCCCAATCCGAGCTATCGCGAAGTGTGCTCCGGCCAGACCGGCCACACCGAGGCAGTGTTGGTCGCCTTCGACCAGAGGATTCTCAGCTTCGACCAATTGCTCAAGCGCTTCTGGGAGTCGCACGATCCGACCCAGGGCATGCGCCAAGGCAACGATGCCGGCACCCAATACCGATCCGCCATCTATTGCGACACCCAAGCGCAATATGATGCCGCGATCGCCAGTCGCGACGCCTACCAGCGGCAGCTCACCGCCGCCGGCAAGGGCACAATTACCACCGAGATACTGTTCCCTGCGCCGCCGTTCTATTACGCCGAAGACGAGCACCAGCAATACCTGTCGAAAAATCCCGGCGGCTACTGCGGTCTGGGCGGCACCGGAGTAAGTTGTCCGATCGGCGTGGACTGACCGTGTCGTAGCCGACCCAGCAAATCTATCTTTTGCTCGTCATCCCCGCGCAGGCGGGGACCCATGGACGTTGACTTCGATCAGGAATGACACTGGATAAGAGGATTGAGCCCTACCCAAAGCGTTGCGTCCTGACCAGCCTTCCGGCTACCCGTGTCCGTGGATGAAGCCGCCAGTGACAGGCGAGGTCGGATCAGCCAGCTCTTCGTGCATCGATTCGAGAATTGCAGCAATGGAGTCTGTTGCAGGTTGGCCATATTCCTCCTGAAGCGCATTCGCAATGTGCCGGATGGTGTCCGCGAGAAACATTCCCCAGATGGGCGCTTCCTTTTTCCCGTTGTCCTGCCAAAAGCCGATGTTGATTGTGCAGTGTTGACTCTTCTCGGCGATCCATGCACTGAGCATTTGAATGGAATTCTGGTCACGCTGAGCTGCTGGTGGGATTACAAGCGGTTTCATTGGAGTGAGCTCAATTCACTGGGAAATCAGATTCGAACGCTATAGATCCGTGACGTTCACTAGGGTTAACGCTGCGGATCATCCACCACAAACGCCTGGTAGTGCCCGAACTTTGCTACGAGTCGTATCGTAGCCCCGGTGCGTGCGACCTCGCTGCGGAAGGTTCCTGCGCTGCGGGCGTTGACCAGCCATAGTCGGTTGGATCGATGCTGGCGCAGAGCCCCTGCCAGTGAATCGTCCACCGCAGGGTTGGGGCTGTCGCCGAAGTTCACGCGCAGGACCGGTTTGTCCAAGTACACGCGCACGCCGTATAACGCGGTTTCGTCGACGAATACGATTTCATCGACCTGTTGCTTGACCTCGTTGCGGATGGTGTTGGATAGCGCCAATGAATCCTTGCTGCCGTCGCGATACGCGCCCAAAATCTTGAATGAGAGCAGCAGCGCGAACCACACGCCAAGCAGAATTTTGCCGGCGGTGGTGATGCGCAAATCGCGCGTACGCTGCGCGGCCCACAACGCAAATGGAACCAGCAGCGGCAGCACGTACACCGACAGCCGCGAGCGAGCCAAGACGAACACCAGCAGTGGCAGCAGCATCCACAGCAGCAGGAACCGAGAGGCTGCGCGATGGATCGGATCATCCAGATGGGGACGTACGTTGCGCGGCCTTCGCCATGCATCCCACGCCACTATCAGTGTCCACGGCAGCGCGCCGAGCAAAGCGACCGGTCCGTAGGCCTTGATCCAGCCATACCACTGCGGATGACGATCCTGCACGTCGGTAAAGATGCGACCGTAGGTTTCGTAGCCGAGGAAATAGCCCAGCAACGAATGGTCGCGCACGATCACCGCAATGAACCAAGGTAGTGCGATCGCCGCCCAGATCAGCAGTGTTTTCCAGTTGAACGGGTTGGCGCGGAATAGCGGGCGGTTGCGCCACCAGAACCAAAGCGCCGGCACCATCGGCAGCAAACCCGGCGGGCCTTTGGTGACGAATGCCAGACCGAAACCCAGCCCGACGATCCACGCGCCGCGCCGCGCGATGCGCTCGGTTTCACCCAACCACGCCAGCAAGACACCGGTCATGCCCAGCGTTTCGAATGCCGTCAGCAGCGGGTCGGTGCTGATCACATTGGCCGCAATGAAGGTCATCGCGGTGCCCGCGACCAGCAATGGCGGCCACCATGGACGCTCGGGCTGCAATCGCTTGCCGATGGTGAATGCGCAACCGATCACCAGCACGAACGCCAGCGCGGCCGGCAGCCGTAGCGCCCATTCGTTGCGGCCGAGCACCTTCATCGACGAGGCCAGCGCCCAATAGGTCAGCGGTGGCTTGGAATAATGCGGATGACCCGGATGTCGATGCGGCACCAGCCAGTCGCCGGACTCCAGCATCTCCACCGCGACCGCGCTGTAGCGACCTTCGTCGGTACCCCACAGCGGGCGCGTGCCTTGGAACGGCATGACGTAGGCCAGAGCGATCAGCAATACCAGTAGCAGTGAGGGCACGAATGCCGATCGCGCTGGCGGCGGTGCGTGGCTTGTTGCGATCGAATCCGTGGCGCGGCCAATCGCGCCGGCGTTGCCAGGGTTCGCCACGGATGGAACCGGATCGACGCTCACATCAGCACCAGTGATTGCACGTACACCACTTCGCAGGCGCCATCGCCGCTATCGGTGCGCGACATCGAGCTGCGCCAGACCGCGCCATCGTTGCGTTTGGCCTGGATCAATTCGCCGGTCAGATGCACTTCGTCACCCGGCCGTACCTTGCGCAGCATCGCCGCGACCGTTTTGTCGGCTGGGATCATGTGCATGTTGGAACTGGAGCGAATGATTTCGTCCAGTGGAATCGGCGGCCCGGGCGCGTCCCAATGATAGGTGTACCAACGCGAGGACTGACCGATCTTCAGGCGATCCAGAACGCTGCTGTCGGACATCCGGCCCCAGCCCAGGGCAAGGTCGGTCGGTGAGATCGAGGATTCTGGATCAAGATGATAGTCGGCGCGCGACAGGACGCGAGCAGTAATCTCGAAATTGGCCAGTGGCGTGACCTCGAAATCCTTCAGCGCGAAGGAGTGCGCCTGCGCGATGTAGACCTGTCGCGGTGCATCGGGCGCCAACATGCCAGGCGCGCGCGCGCGCGCGGTGTGCAGGGGCGGCGACAACCACCATCCCAGCACTCCGATCGTAGCGAGAATCCATAACCAGCGAGGCATGCGATAGCTTAGAGAAATCGGGCGGCTTGTGAAATCGCTGAGTGCCGAAGTTCTTGCGTTCGCTCGAAGGCTTTACCCATCCGCTGCAAACGAGCGTGTCGGTCAATTGTCATCGAGTGGCGTCAGTTTTTTGGCCGGCGCATATCGCTGGAAGCGGATTTGGTCTGCACCGTCACTTTCGATTCCGCACCAGGCACAAACAAATGCGCCGGCAATTCGCGCACCACCTGCGCCAGTTTGCCGAGGAAGTCCGCCATCGGCGAGCTGCGTCGCCAAACCAGTGCGATGCGCCGGCTCGGACGGGAATCGCGAAATCGCAGCAGATGAATATCGTCGGAGCGCGCGACCGGCGGTTTCACCGACAACGCCGGCAGCAAGGTGATGCCGACATTGGCAGCCACCATTTGCCGCAGGGTTTCCAGGCTAGTGGCGCGAAAACCCGTCTTCTCGCCAGTGCCAGCCAGCGCGCACACGTCCAGCGCCTGATCGCGCAGGCAATGGCCGTCTTCCAGTAGCAACAGGCGTTCGTCGCGCAGATCGGCCAGCGACAGCGCGCGCCGTTTCGCCAACGGGTGAGCCTCAGGCACCGCCAGCAAAAACTGTTCCTCAAACACGAACTCGGTGTGCATCTGCTCATCGTGGATCGGCAGCGCGAGCAGGCCGGCGTCGAGCCGTCCTTCATGCAACTCGCGCAGGATGGTGACGGACTTCTCCTCGATCAGCAGCAACTCCAGTTGCGCAAAGCGTGCGCGAATCTTCGGCACCAGATGTGGCAGCAGGTAAGGCCCCAGTGTCGGGAATATGCCAAGACGCACGCTGCCTGCTTCGGGATCACGCGTGCGTCGCGCCGCTTCGCGCAGGTGCTCGACTTCATCCAGGATGCGCCGCGCACGCGCGATTACGTCGCGGCCCGCGTCGGTCAGCATCACCTTGCGCGGCGCGCGTTCGATCAGCGGCACACCTAGCTCGACCTCCAGCTTGCGGATCTGGGTGGAAAGGGTCGGCTGGCTGACAAAGCTGGCCTTGGCCGCGCGTCCAAAATGGCGGTGTTCGGCAAGCGCCACCAGATATTGGAGATCACGCAGGTTCATTGCTTAAGTATAGTGCTTGCCTCTCGCGAGGGCTGGAACAATTCATTTGAACTATGAAAATGCGTGTGCAGTGGGCCGTCGAGTGCACCCTTCAAAGGGCGCACATTACATGCCCGCTTCAAAGACAAATGGCACGCCGGGCGTGGATTACGTTAACGTACGGCCACCCCGGCAAAGCGTGACGCGATGAACCCACCATCAAGCCCGAATGAGACCAGCCCCGCGGCTGCAGCAACGCCTGCGGCGGAGGCATATCGCGATTCGCCCGAATTGCGCGCGCTGTTTGCGGCAATCCCGGAGCGCGGCGCGTCCGACCAGATGTTGCGCACCACGCAGCAACATCACGTCACGCTGTCGGCGATGGCCGATACCAAGGCCAATATCATCATCACCGTGTCCTCAATCGTGCTCACGCTGAGCCTGGGGCGGATGGACAACCCGCAACTGCGCACCAGTTTGTTGATCCTGGCGGCATTTACCTTGCTGGCATTGCTGCTGGCCATTCTGGCGGTGTTGCCAAAATACCGGCCGCTGCGGCTCAAACCGGGTGAGCCGCTGCCGCAGCATTTCAACCTGATGTTCTTCGGTCATTTTGCTGAACTCGACCAAGAGCGCTTCCTGCGCGAGTTCGTGAAGCGGCTCAAGCCCGACGGTTCGATCTACCGCACGATGGCGCGCGACGTGTATTCACTCGGCAGCTATCTCGCACATCACAAGTACCGCTACCTGCGCGCGAGCTACCTGAGTTTTTTGACCGGCTTCGTGCTGGCGACCGGTGTCGAGATGTGGAAGCTGATCGCGCATTGATCTAGTGTTCGCCGCCACTGAACTCAGCCGTGACCGGCCTTAGTCATGGTTGATCCTGTTGTGCAGCTCCCCCCGAAAACCGCCTTCGAGCTCGAGATCGAACGCACTTGCAGGGTCAATGCGCGTCCGCTTGACCCATCGCACCGCGCACAAACTCCAGCACCCGCGCGCGCACGTTGCTGTCGTCCTTGGTCGATTCCAGCAGCGTGGTCAGATGACCGGCGCCCTCGACCATCTCGACCTGCACCGGTTCGTTTTGCGCGCGCAGTTTTGCCGCCAGCGACGTGGTATTGCGTGGATACACGGTGCTGTCGGAGGTGCCTTGTACCAGCAGGAACGGCGGCTCGTCGCCATTGACGAAGTTGACCGGCTGCGACAGTGGCCAGCGCGATAGCGGATTGAAGATCGGCTTGAGCTTGGGATCGGTGATCGGTAGAAAGTCGTACGGCCCGGACAGGCCGACGATGCCGGCCAGGTCGCGTGGCCGCATACCGACGGCTTTCAGATATTGCGCATCCGTGCCCAGCATCGCGGTGATGTGCGCGCCGGAGGAATGTCCAATCAAAAAAATGCGCGACGGATCACCGCCGTACTCGCTCGCGTGGTCACGCGCCCACGCCACGGCGCGCGCCGAATCCTCGACGAATGCCGGAAACGCCACCTGCGGCGCTTGGCGGAAATCCGGAACGAAAACCAGCATGCCAGCGTTGCTTAACGACTGTCCAACAAATCGATAATCTTGGCGCGTGCCGGTTTGCCAGCTGCCGCCGTGAATGAACACCACCACCGGCACCTTGCCGGACGCATTTTTCGCGCGATGGATATCCAGTGACAGATCATGCGCAGAATCGAACACGACGCTCTGGATCGACGAGTCATCGACCTTGACGTTTTGCACGGTGAAGAACAATTTGCTGCAAGCGCCCAGTAGCAGCGCGGTGGGCAGGGCAAGCAGGGCACGCAGGGTGGAACGGGTCATGGCATTCCACGGGCAGAATCAACCCGTATCATCGCGATCGACGTGTATGCGCGGCGTCATGATCGTTTGAACCCGCTGGGAGAGGAAGTGTCCGATTCACACGAAATCCGACGACTGCTGGCGACTTCTGCGCAGCAGTTGGGCGGCGCCGCTTCGCGGGTGGACGCCGAACTGTTGCTGGCGCACGCGCTTGATCGCTCACGCGCCTGGTTGTATGCGCATGCGGATGAGCACGTCGATGGTCCCTTACTTGCGCGCTTCGAAGAACTGCTGGCGGCCAGGCTGGAGGGTAGGCCGATCGCGTACCTGCTTGGGCAACGCGAGTTCTGGTCGCTGCCGTTGCAGGTCAATAGTGAAACCTTGATTCCGCGCCAGGAGACCGAGTTGCTGGTCGAGCAGGCGCTGGAAAAAATCGCGCCGGACTGTTGCGTGACGGTGCTCGATCTTGGCACGGGCAGTGGCGCGATCGCATTGGCGATTGCCTGCGAACGACCGCTGGCGCAGGTGCTGGCGGTCGATGTCAGCGCCGGGGCCCTGGCGGTGGCGCGCGCTAATGGCGATGCGTTACACGTATTGGGCGCGTCACTCGCGTCAATGGAATGGATGCAGTCGGACTGGTTCTCGGCGCTGTCCGGTCGTCGCTTCGACGTGATCGCCAGCAATCCGCCGTATCTGGCCGAGGACGATCCGCATTTGCAAACCGGCGACCTGCGCTTCGAGCCGCGCAGCGCACTCGCATCGGGCGCGGATGGACTGGACGCCATCGGCCAGATCATTACTTCCGCTCCGGCGTATTTGTCGGCAGGCGGCTGGTTGTTGCTGGAACATGGATGGAGGCAGGGTGCCGCGGTGCGAAACTTGCTGGGTGCGGCGGGATTCGGTTTTGTCGAGACTCATCGCGACCTGGAGGATCGCGAGCGAGTCAGTTGCGGTCGTCGCGACTAGACGAACACGTTGCTGGCAGGCGTTGCGCGCTGGTGCCAGTCGAAATGTCCGAAGAAAATTTACAACGCGGCAGCTTTCGGCAATGGATCGACGGTGCGTGCAGGTGCCTGTGCCAGTTCCGGCCACCGTGCGAGGATCGCCGCGCGTGCGCCGGCCAGATCCAGCCCGGCCTCGGCGAGCACCTGCTCGCGACTGGCATGTTCCAGCCACGCATCGGGTAGGCCAAGATGCTGGATGGGTACGACGACGCCTTCGGCTGACAAGAGCTCTGCAACCGCGCTGCCGGCGCCGCCCATGATGGCGTTGTCTTCCAGCGTCACGAAACCGGTGTGAGTGCGCGCCAGTTCCAGCACGGTGGCGCGATCGAGCGGCTTGATGAAACGCATGTTGACCACAGTGAGATCGAACTCGAGGCCGATTTTTTCGGCCATCGGCACCATTGCGCCGAACGCCAGCAGCGCGATCCGCGCTCCACGCCGGCGTACCAGCGCTTGCCCGATCGGAATACTCTCGAACCCAGCTTCAAGCGCAACGCCGGTGCCACCGCCGCGCGGATAACGTACCGCCGCCGGACCGCTGTGCCTAAACCCGGTAGTCAGCATTCGCCGACACTCGTTTTCATCGGCTGGTGCCATCAACACCAGATTTGGAATGCAACGCAGGTAGCTCAGGTCAAACGTGCCCGCATGGGTGGCGCCATCGGGACCGACCACGCCGCCGCGATCAATCGCAAACAGCACGTCGAGATTCTGCAATGCGACGTCGTGGATCAACTGGTCGTAGCCGCGTTGCAGAAAAGTGGAATAGATCGCGACAACGGGCTTGGCGCCCTCGCAGGCCATGCCGGCAGCGAGCGTCACCGCGTGTTGCTCGGCGATTGCGACATCGAAGTAGCGCGCCGGGAATTCCTTCGAAAAGCGGACGAGGCCAGAGCCTTCGCGCATCGCCGGCGTGATCGCCAGCAGCCGCTCATCGGCGCGCGCCATCTCGCACAACCAGTCGCCAAACACCTGGGTGTAAGTCGGCTTGTCTACGCCGGTTTTTTTCACCAGACCCACGCTGGGATCGAACGGGCCGACTGCGTGGTATTCGATCTGGTCGCCCTCGGCCAGTTCGAAGCCCTTGCCCTTGGTGGTGATCACGTGCAGCAGCTGTGCGCCCTTGAGATCCTTGATCGTGCGCAGCGCGTTGACCAGCGCATTGACATCATGGCCGTCGATTGGACCGCTGTAGTGAAAACCCATCTCCTCAAACAGCGTGCTCGGCACGAACATGCCTTTCCAGTGCTCCTCCCAGCGCCGCACGAAGCGGCCGGCGGGATGCGTGCGACCGCCGAGCAACTTCTTGCCACTCTCGCGCACCGCGTTCATGGTGCGGCTGGACATCATCCGACCCAACATCTTGGTCAGGCCGCCGACGTTTTCCGAAATCGACATGCGGTTGTCATTGAGGATTACCAGCAGGTTCGGATTGGGATCCATTCCGCCGCCGTGATTGAGCGCCTCGTACGCCATGCCGGCGGTCATCGCGCCATCGCCGATGATCGCCACCACCTTGCGTTCGTCGCCCACTGCGGCGAGCGCGATCGCCATGCCCAGCGCGGCCGAGATTGAGGTCGACGAGTGGCCCACGCCGAAGGTGTCGTATGTGCTTTCTTCGCGCCTGGGAAACGGGGCGACGCCGCCGTGTTGCTTGACCGTGCGAATGCTGTCGCGACGCCCGGTGAGGATCTTGTGTGGATAGCACTGGTGGCCGACATCCCAGACCAGCCGATCGCTTGGCGTGTCGTAAAGATAATGCAGCGCAACCGTCAGCTCGATAACGCCGAGGCCAGCGCCGAAATGGCCGCCGACTTGCGAGACGGTTTCGATCAGGTAGGCGCGAAGTTCCTCGGTAATTGCCGGCAACTCGGATTCGGAAAATTGCCGCAGGTCGGCCGGTGTGTCGATGCGGGCCAGGCGCGGATAGCGCTGCGAGTCGATCATGATGCTCCGTGGTGCGTATGGCCCGGGTAGCCCATTTTTTGCTGCCGGCATGCGAATCGGCGCCACCGGCGCACTTGGCAATTTTCGATCACTGCGGCTTGGAGGGCAAGCCGCAGCAGGCGTGTCGTTCAGGCAGGCTGGATCGCGCCCGTCGCTAGCAGGCGTCAGCCGCGACGGAAGCGACCGAGCAAGCCGCCCGATTTCGGCGACGTGTCCGGTGCGGCAGGCCCCGGCACGAACAGTTCGGCGAAGCCCGAGTCCAGGCTGGCGTTGACGAAAT
Organism: Lysobacterales bacterium; assembly: GCA_038216155.1. Taxonomy (GTDB): domain Bacteria; phylum Pseudomonadota; class Gammaproteobacteria; order Xanthomonadales; family Xanthomonadaceae; genus SZAS-103. The sequence continues at coordinate 30,672 of JBBQQH010000014.1, read as the reverse complement.
CGGTGACTTCCTCGCGCGTGGTGTTGCTGTGCTCGGCAATCTCGGCCAGTGTTGCAGGGCCCTGCATCATTGCTGTGGCGATGCGGAAATGCCGAGGATATTCGCGTTCGGTTTTCGGCCAGCGGGTGAGCTGGAACTTGTCTTCCGGATCGTAGCCGGGCGCCAACTCACCGCCGCCCTGGACGATCGAGTGCAACCAGCGCAGGCGTGCCAGCGGTTGCGGCTCGCCCAGTTGCGCGATCATCTGGTTGAGCTCGGCACCCGAAAGCGAAACCCATTGTTCGGCCTTGACGCTGCCCAGTTCACAGTAGGGGATATAGGGCTTGAGCGCGGAACCGCCTATATACGTATCGGTGCGCGGGTCAACCACCAGCGGCGGCGCATCCGCGATTTCCAGCTTGCTGGGGCCGAGCAGCTTCCCCTGCTGCAGATAATCCCACAGCACCGGATCACGCTGCCTGACCGGCGCCCGCGGCGGTGGCGGTGGTGGGGGTGGAGGAGGCGGCGGTGGCGGTGGAGGCGGAGCCGCTGGCGGCGTAGCTGCAGGAGGCGGCGTATGTGCTGCCGCGGCCGGTGCCAGAACTTTGGGTTGCTGACGTGGAGGCTCGTGTTTTTCCGACGTGCGCGGCTGCAATGGCGGCTCGGACGCAGGCGCCGCCTGTCGTTGTTGCGCGCTGGCCAGAGCGTCCCCGGCTGACACCGCGCTCGGCGTGGTCGGCGCAGCAGCGCCAATCGCTTGCGACAACGCGGTCACCATCGATTCCACCGTCACCGGGCGCAGCAGAATGTGCTCAGCCTCGGATTCCTCTCGCGAGGTAATCGCGATGATGAAGCGGCCGCTGTTGCGGACCTTCAGCCAAGTCATGTGGCCGTACATCGATTCGACGTCGATGACCAGCACCTCGGCCGTGTTTTCGGGCGCCAGGGTCCAATTGCCGCCCAGCCATTCGTTGGCATCGGCGAACAACAGCTTGAGCTTGGCCTCCTCGGCCCGATCCATTCCGGAAAAACACAGGGTGTGCGCCATTTTGTCCTGCCGCAGCGGGCGTTGGCCCGTGATCGTTGGCTAGTGTTGATGAACGCGTCGGGCGCGTCAAACGCTCGCGCCGAGGCCAAGTCCGTGAACCGCACTGCGGAGCATGCCGGCGATCGGCCATAATTGACGGATTCGAACTGCTGCGGGCAAAACCATGCGTCCTTTGATTGCATCCTTTTTCGCCGGATTTTTGCTGCTGGCCGTGCAGCCCGTCGGCAGCGCCAAGGCCGATGAGCTGTCGCTGTACGAGGCCAGCGTGCCGGTCAAGAGTCAGAGCCCGGGTGAGCGCGCGCGCATGCTGCCGACGGCACTGGCCCAAGTCATCGCCAAGGTCACGGGACAGCGCAACGCTGCGCAGTCACCTGCGATCCGTGGCTCACTGGGGCAGGCCACGCAGATCGTGCAGGACACGCGCTACACCACGGAGCAGCAGACGATTGCCGGCGTGCCGGTTTACGGGCAAAAGATGATCGCCAGTTTCGATCACGACGCGGTCGACGCCTTGATCGCCGGCTCCGGCCTGCCTGTATGGCCGTCGCCGCGACCCAAGCCCTTGCTATGGCTAGTGATCGATGACGGCAAGGGTCCGCGCATGGTCAACGCCGCGCACCTCAACGTGGTGCGGTCGTTGACCGAGCGCGGCAACGATCGCGGGATCGCATTCCAGTTGCCCAACGGCAGTGCCAGCGAATCGGCGGCGGCGATGGCCGCCGCGTGGCAAGGCCAGGCGCAGGCTGTCGCTACACCATCGGCTGCCTACGGCACGACGCTGGCACTGGTTGGCAAGCTTGCGCGAGGCGCGGGCGGGTGGACTGCGAGCTGGCTGCTGATGGATGGCAGCACCGAGCTCAATCGCTGGAGCGAAACCAATCCCGATGCACGTGCCGCAATGGCCAACGCTGCCGACACTAGTGGCGATGTGCTGTCGAGAAAATACGCGCGGGTGGTTTCCGGTGGCCCCGCCGGCGTATTCGGGGTCGAAGTCGACGGGATCGGATCGGGCGAGGATTACTTGCGTCTGATGGGGTATCTGCAGGGTATGGGAGTGGTTCGCCATATCGTGCTGCTCGATGCCAGCGGCGACAAACTGCACATGCAACTCGACCTCGCTAACGGCATCGAAGGCTTCCGCAGTCTAGTCTCGGCCGGACATGTGCTGCAGGCAGGCGGCGATGGCACGACGGCGATGTTCCGGCTGCAACGCTGACTCCATGATGGCGGATCGATGAACCTGCGCCAGCTGCCCAATGCGATCACCATCGCGCGCATGCTGGCGGTGCTGCCGCTGGTATGGTGCCTGCATCACGGCGATTACCGGGCGGCGCTGGCGATCGCGCTGCTCGCCGGCCTCTCAGACGGAATCGATGGGTGGCTGGCGAAGCGCTACGGCTGGCGCACACGGCTGGGCGGATTGCTCGATCCGCTGGCCGACAAACTGCTGCTGGACGCGAGTTTTATCGGTCTGTGGCTGGCGCATGCTGTGCCGACATGGTTGTTGCTGCTGGTGTTGGGCCGTGACGTGGTGATCGTCGCCGGCGCCAGCGCGTATCACTTCCTGATCGGCCCCCTGAAAGGCCAGCCGAGCTGGCTGGGCAAGGCGACCACGGTGGTCCAGATCGTCTTGGTGGTGTGCCTGCTCGCACTGCTCGCTTGGCAGAATGCCTCCGGCCAAGGTTCCGCTGCAGCGCTCCACTGGACTCTGGTCGGCGTCTGGATCGCGGCAATCTTTACCCTCGTGAGCGGTGTCGACTATGTGCTGCGCTGGAGCCTGCGCACGCGGGATGCGCTGCGCGCGCGCAGGCAATGACTTCCGTATCCAGTTGCCGTAGCCGATGATGGCGTGCAATCGGCGCAGCAACCCACGCGCAGGAGAAAACGCGACATGACCAATTCCAGCGGCATTGAACAGTCGGCCGGCCGTGTCGAAGCGACTGGCGAACGGATTGTCAGGGCGAGTGCAGATACGCGCGCAAGCGCATCCAGGCAAGCCGACATCGACCTTGATCTCGTCGACGCACGCCATGGATCGGAAAACCGCACCTGGCAATGGCTGGCAATCGCCGTCGTTGCCGGAGTGTTGATCTGGCTCCTGGCGCCGGTGTTGACACCGTTCGTGATCGCGATGTTTTTCGGTTATCTCGGCGATCCGCTGGTGGACTGGCTGGAAACTCGCCGGATGAGTCGCACGTTCGCGGTGTTTGTGGTTTTTTTCGTGATGACCTCGCTACTGGCGCTGGTGGTGTTTCTGCTGGTGCCGCTGCTGGGACAGCAGATCGGCCATTTTGTCGACCAGATGCCCGCCTACGCTGCGTGGTTCAAGGACACTGCGTTGCCGTGGATCAGCCTGCATGCGCATTTCGATCTGTCGCCATATTTCGACCCCAACCACATGGCGCAGATGCTCCGCGAGCACTGGGCGCAGGCCGGCGGAATCGCCGCGATCCTGCTGGGCGGCTTGTCGAAGTCGGGTTTGTTCGTGATCACGCTGATGGTAAATGTGGTGCTGGTGCCGGTGCTGTCGTTCTACTTCCTGCGCGACTGGGACGTGATGGTGGCGAAGGTGAGGGATTTGCTGCCACGACCGATCGAACCGACCATTGCGCGGCTGGCCGTGCGTTCGGACGAGATGCTGGGTGGCTTTCTGCGCGGGCAATTGTTGGTGATGGTTTGCCTGGCGATTATCTACACCTTCGGCCTGCGCCTGATCGGCATCGACCTTGCCATGCTGATTGGCCTGATCGCTGGACTGGTGAGTTTCGTGCCGTACCTGGGCGTGATGACCGGCCTGCTGATCAGTATCATCGCGGCGCTGGTTCAATTCGGCGACGGCGCACACGTGCTGATGGTGCTGGCCATGTTTGCTGGCGTACAGATGCTCGAGGCGTTCCTGCTGACTCCGATTCTGGTCGGCGATCGCATCGGCATGCATCCGGTCGGGGTGATCTTCGCGATCATGGCCGGCGGCGAGTTGTTCGGATTTCTCGGTGTGTTGCTTGCATTGCCGGTCTCCGCCATCGCGATGGTGCTGCTGCGCTATGCGCATGAACGCTACACCGGCAGCCGCATGTACGCCGGTGCCGAACCGGATATTGAACGCTCACGCCTGATTGTGGCGAGCGATCACGCGCATCCTGCGCCCGTGGCAGAAATCGACCCTCCGATCGATCCAGCAAGCCCGGCGTGAGCACGCCGCAACTGCCGCTCGGCCTGCGCTTCGGCCCCGACCAGCGATTCGACAGCTTTCACGAATCCGCGCCGGGCACGCTCAGCCTGTTGCGCGATTTGGCATGCGGCGATGCAACCGATGCGGTGTTCCTTTCCGGCGCCAGTGGCTGCGGCAAGACCCATCTGTTGTTGGGCACGTGCAGCGAAGCCGCAGCGCAGGGCATCGCCGTTGCTTACATGCCGCTGCGCACGTTTGGGACACGCCAGGTCGATGCCATCGCGTCGCAACCGACGGTGGCGCTGGCCTGTATCGATGATGTGGATGCGCTTATTGACGCGCGCGAGGCGCAGATTGCGTTGTTCGATTTGCACAATCGGCTGCGTGCTGCCGGCAGCGCGATTGTTTACGCAGCCAACGCGACGCCCGCGCAATTGGAGATCACGTTGCCCGATCTGCAATCCAGGCTGGCGCAATGCGTGCAGGTGGCGTTGCTGGTGCCCGACGAGGTCGCGCGACGACAGATCCTTCGCCAGCGCGCGCTTACGCGTGGGCTGGAGCTTGATGATGCGGCGCTTGACTGGATGTTTCGTCGCGTCAATCGCGATCTTGCTGCACTGACCACGCTGCTCGATCGTCTCGACCGCGCGTCGCTGGCGGCGCAACGCCGGATCACGGTGCCATTCCTTCGTCAGACCTTACAGCTGGACTAGAGGTGCTATCGCGGCGCGCGAGTATTCAGCCGGATTCGCCGGCACGGATGCGCGCATCGAGTTCCTGCAGTCGTTGCGGTGTGCCGACATCGGTCCATTGCGCAGCGTGCGATTGTCCATCCACCAGACCGCGCGCCATCGCCGCGCGCAACAGCGGCGTCAGACCAAACCGTGGTGGGTGTTCGTCGGCGCCCGGCGCATCGCCAATCACGTTTTGCCAGTCGTCGAGCAGCGCGGGCCGATAGACGCCGATGCCGGCGAAGGTGAGTGCGCGCGCCACGTCCGATGCGTCGGTCGAGGAATGCGCTGGCTCCGACTGCTGATCGGTTGTCGGTTGCGGCGGCCAGGGATCGAGCTTGCCATCGGCATGCAGGCCGAAATCCCCACGCGGGTGGTGCTCGGGATTGGCCACCATCAGCAGATGCGCATGGCCTGACGGGCTGGATGGAAGCCCTGAGAAATCAAAATCGGTCCAGATATCGCCATTGATCGCGATAAACGGCTGCCCGAGGTCGTCGCCTGCCTGTAATAACGCTAGCGCGTGCAACATCCCGCCGCCAGTTTCCAGCGGCTCGGCGCCTTCGTGCGAATAATGCAGTCGCAATCCCCAACGCGACCCATCACCCAATGAGCCGGGAAAGCAGTCAGCGAGCCATGCGGTATTGATGACCACCTCGCGCACGCCGATCGCCGCCAGCTTTTCCAGATGCCAGACGATCAGCGGCTTGCCGCCGACGAAAAGCAGCGGTTTGGGCGTGTTCTGCGTGAGCGGACGCATGCGCTCGCCCTTGCCGGCAGCGAAAATCAGTGCCTTCATGCTGGCTCGCTCGCCGCTGTTGCGAGCGTGAGGTCGCGTTCGGCGATGCAACGTTCAAGCAGCGCGATCAACGCCGAGGTTTCAGGGTAGCGAGCGCCCACCTCGCGGGTGTAGCGCCAGACCAAAGGCAGGTCACCGAGATAGCTCGCCTTGCCATCGCGATACCACAGGCGGCAGAAGATGCCGAGTACCTTGAGGTGGCGCTGCAAGCCCATCAGGTCGAACCAGCGTCGGAACTGCGTTGCGTTTGCGTCGGTCACACCCAGCTGTTGCAGCTTTTGCCGATGCGATTCGACCCACGCCTGCACGCGATCTTCGCGCCACGCGATATAGCAATCGCGCAACAACGAGGCGAGATCGTAGGTGACCGGACCGACCACGGCGTCTTGGAAGTCGATGATTCCGGGAGTTGCCGGCGAGTCTGCGGTCGCCCCAGCGATAGCACTGTCCGAAACCACCAGCAGATTGCGCGAGTGATAGTCGCGATGCACGAACACTTGCGGTTGTTCCAGCGCATTCGCGATCAAAGCGTCGAACGCCGCACAGATTACGCCTTGATCCAGTGCGGACAGCGCGCAGCCCAAGTGTCGATGCAAAAACCATTCCGGCATCAGCTGCATTTCGGCCAACAGCCGGCTCGCGTCGTAATCCGGCAATGCATCGACGGTTACCGTGGTCGCCATTGTCAGCAATGCATCCAACGCGCCGGCGTAAAGGTCATCCACGTTGTTTTCGGTCAGCTCTGGCAAATACAGCCGCGTGCCCAGATCGGACATCAACACAAATCCCTGGGTCGTGTCGCTGGCCCGCACCCGTGGCGCCTGCAGGCCGGCGCGAGTCAGGCGTTGCGCAATCTCGATCCACGGCCCGATGTCCTCGTGTTCGGGTGGCGCATCCATCAGGATCCAGCTTGCACCGCCGCTATACGTGCGCCAATAGCTGCGAAAACTGGCATCGGCCGAGGCGGATTCAAGCATGAGCGATGGATCGCCCAGTGCGGCGCGTGTCCATTGCAATCGCGCGCTGGCGCGGGAAGTGGAATTCATGGAAGCGTGAATTGAATGATTGGGCAGTGCGCAGGATGCCATTGACTGGCGCTGGCGAATACCGCGGTGCCTCAGGGTTGAGAACAGCTGCTCGAGGGAATGCGGACGCGCATGGCATCATGATCACACTGTGCTGCGGCCCTTTACAGACTCTAAAACATGTCCGATCTGACCATTGTTCTGCTCTCCGGCGGTTCCGGCACGCGATTGTGGCCGCTCTCGCGTGAGGCGCACCCCAAGCAATTCCTGCCGCTGTTGGGCGAGCAGTCGCTACTGCAGGGCACTTGGAAGCGGGTGCGTGACGTGCCGGGCATCACCGACCTGATCGTGGTTGCGAACGAGGAGCATCGCTTCCTGGTGGCAGAGCAGTTGCTGCGGATCGATGCCAAACCGTCGGCGCTGATGCTTGAACCAGTCGGGCGCAACACCGCGCCGGCAGTTGCGGTGGCAGCGTTGCAGGCCATGCGCGCTGGGCGCGATCCGGTGTTGCTGGTGCTGCCGTCGGATCATGTGGTGGGCGATGAGCACGGATTTCGTGCCGCCGTGCAGGCTGCGCTGCCGATCGCTGAACGTGGTGGGCTGGTCACCTTCGGCATCGTTCCGACCGCTGCGGAAACGGGTTACGGCTACATCCTCGCAAGCGGTTCGCCCGATGAGTCTGGTGCATCAAAGGTCGAGCGCTTTGTCGAAAAGCCTGACCATGAAACTGCCGAGCGCTATCTCGCACAAGGTGGCTATAGCTGGAACAGCGGCATGTTCGCGTTTCGCGCCTCGCAATATCTGGCAGAGCTTGAGCAATTCTCTCCGGCGATCCTGGTGCAGTGTCGCTTGGCGCTGGACGGTGCAGCGCGCGATCACGATTTCCTGCGGCTTGATCGCGCAGCGTTCGAGGCGTGTCCTTCCGATTCGATCGATTACGCGGTGATGGAACGCACGCAACATGCGTATGTGCTGCCGATCAATGTCGGCTGGAACGATGTTGGCTCGTGGTCTGCGCTGTGGCAGGTTGCCGAGCAGGATGGCGACGGCAATGCGCATCATGGCGATGTGATGGCGATCGATTGCCACAATACGCTGGCATGGAGCGAGCGCCGGCTGGTGGCAATGATCGGGCTCACCGACACCGTGGTGGTGGATACCGACGATGCCCTGCTGGTCGCGCATCGCGATCGCGTGCAGGAGGTCAAGCAGATTGTGGAGCAACTCAAGCGCGAGGATCGACCACACGCACGCCTGCATCGCAAGGTGTATCGACCGTGGGGCAGTTACGACTCGGTGGACGCGGGCGAAAATTTCCAGGTGAAACGCATTGTTGTAAAGCCGGGTGCCAGCTTGTCGTTGCAGCTACATCACCATCGCGCTGAACACTGGATCGTGGTGCGCGGATGCGCGCGGGTTACCTGCGGCGAGCGCGTGTTCGACCTTTCCGAAAACCAGAGCACGTTCATACCGCTGGGCGAGAAGCATCGCTTGCAGAACCTGGGCAGTGAGTCGTTGGAACTGATCGAGGTGCAGTCGGGCGATTATCTGGGCGAGGACGACATCGTCCGCTTCGAGGATGTCTACGGGCGTTAATCGCAAAGCCCGGCGACGGGCTGGCGCGCGTTGAAATGGCGCCGGTAAGCCCTCCAATCAGGTAAAATGCAGGCTTCGGGCGACTCTGTGCTGCCCGGCCACGGATCCGTTGACGCATGTCGAATACGCAAAGCCTGTCCCATCTGGATCGACTCGAGACCGAGAGCATCCACATCCTGCGCGAGGTGGCGGCCGAATTCAGTAACCCGGTCATGATGTATTCGATCGGCAAGGATTCTTCGGTGCTGCTGCACCTGTTGCTGAAGGCATTTTATCCGGCGCGCCCACCGATCCCGTTGCTACACGTGGATACCGGCTGGAAGTTTCGCGAGATGATCGCGTTCCGCGAGCGACGCGTGGCGGAAACCGGCGTCACCCTGCATGTGCATACCAACGCCGAAGGCGTGCGCGATGGTGTCGGGCCGTTTACGCATGGTGCCACCGTGCATACCGACGTGATGAAGACCCAGGCGCTCAAGCAGGCGCTGGACAAGTTCGCGTTTGATGCCGCGATCGGCGGCGCGCGTCGCGACGAGGAAAAATCGCGCGCGAAGGAGCGCGTGTTTTCGTTCCGCAGTGCGCAACACCGCTGGGATCCGAAGAACCAGCGACCGGAATTGTGGGATGTGTACAACGCGCGCATCCGCAAGGGCGAGAGCGTCCGTGTGTTCCCGTTGTCGAACTGGACCGAGCTCGACATCTGGCTGTACATCTATCGCGAAAAAATTCCGGTGCCCGACCTGTATCTGGCCGCGATGCGACCGGTGGTGGAACGCGACGGCGCGCTGATCATGGTCGATGACGAGCGCCTGCCGCTTCAGGCGGGCGAGTTGCCAATGCAAAAACGCGTGCGCTTTCGCACCCTGGGTTGCTACCCACTAACCGGCGCGGTCGAGTCCGAGGCCGACACGTTGGAAGCGGTGATTGCCGAGATGCTGCTGGCGCGCACGTCCGAGCGGCAGGGTCGGGTGATCGATCACGACCCGTCGGCCTCAATGGAGAAGAAGAAACAGGAAGGATATTTCTGATGACGACGCCGACCGAAAACGCCGATGCGATTGTCGAATACCTGCAACAGCACGAGCACAAGGACCTGTTGCGTTTCATCACCTGCGGCAGCGTCGATGACGGCAAGAGCACGCTGATCGGGCGTCTGCTGCATGACACCAAGCTGCTGTTCGACGATCAACTCGCTGCGCTGGAATCCGACAGCCGCCGCCATGGCACCCAGAATGGCGAAATCGATTTCGCGTTACTGGTCGATGGGCTGTCGGCCGAGCGCGAGCAGGGCATCACCATCGACGTGGCTTATCGTTTTTTCAGTACCGAAAAGCGCAAGTTCATCGTCGCCGATTGCCCGGGCCACGAGCAATACACCCGCAACATGGCGACCGGCGCATCCACCGCCGCCGTGGCGATCGTGCTGGTCGACGCGCGCAAGGGCCTGCTGACGCAGACGCACCGGCACAGCTACATTGTTTCGCTGTTCGGCATCCGTCGCGTGTGCCTTGCGGTGAACAAGATGGACCTGGTGGATTACAATCAGGAAGTGTTCGACGTCATCGTGCAGGACTATCGCGCGCTGGCGGAGAAGCTCGGCATTACCGATGTGACCTGCATCCCCCTCTCGGCCCTGCGCGGCGAAAACGTGGTCATGCGTTCGACCGCGATGCCTTGGTACGACGGTGATTCACTCCTGCAGCATCTGGAGCACGTGGCGGTCGGGCGCGCGGCGGCGACTGCAGACATCGGATTCCGTCTGCCAGTGCAATGGGTGAACCGGCCGAACCAGGATTTCCGCGGATTCTCCGGCACCATTGCCGCCGGACGTGTCGAGGTGAACGACAGTGTCGTCGCGTATCCATCCGGTCAACGTTCGCAGGTGGCGCGCATCGTTACCGCCGATGGCGACTTGAGTGCGGCGGGCGAGGGTCAGGCCGTAACCCTGACCTTGCGCGACGAGATCGACATCAGTCGCGGCGACGTCCTCTCTGCCGCGCGGCAACCGCCGCAAGTGGCTGATCAGTTCGCCGCGCATGTGTTGTGGATGAACGAGGCCGCGCTGCTGCCGGGGCGCCCGTACTGGCTCAAGATCGGCAGCCGCACGGTAAGCGTCCAGGTCACCGAGATCAAGCACAAGATCGACGTCAACACGCAGGACCAACTCGCGGCGAAGCGGCTGGAGCTTAATGAGGTTGGCTATTGCAACCTCAGCCTGGACGCGCCGATTGCGTTCGAGTCCTACGCGGACAACCGCACGCTGGGCGGGTTCATCCTGATCGACCGCCAGAGCAATGCAACGGTCGGTTGCGGCACCATCGATTTCGCCCTGCGTCGCGCCTCGAACATTCACTGGCAGCATCTGGAAATCGATCGCAAGGCTCGCGCCGCGCAAAAGGGTCAAACGCCGCTGTGCCTGTGGTTTACCGGCTTGTCAGGCTCGGGCAAATCAACGATCGCCAACATGGTCGACCGCCGCCTGCACGCATTGGGCTATCACAGCTACATTCTTGATGGCGACAACGTGCGGCACGGGCTCAATCGCGATCTGGGCTTCACCGACGAGGATCGCGTCGAGAACGTCCGCCGCGTCGCCGAGGTGGCGCGCTTGATGGCCGATTCGGGTCTGATCGTGCTGGTTTCCTTCATCTCCCCGTTTCGCGCCGAGCGCCGGCTCGCGCGCGAGTTGTTTGCGCCCGAGGAGTTTGCCGAGGTCTTTGTCGATGTGCCGATCGCGGTCTGCGAACAACGCGACGTCAAGGGCTTGTACGCGAAGGCACGCGCAGGCGAGATCGAGAACTTCACTGGTATCGATTCACCATACGAAGTGCCAGAACATGCGGAATTTCATCTGCTCAACGTCGATGCCGAGGCCGATGCGCTGGCGCAGCAATTGGTGGATCAAATCGTCGGGCGCTGAACCGAATCGCTGCGATACATGTGATCTCACTCACACCTTGCGTTTGCGCACCAGGCCGAACAACAGCAACAAAACGATTGCGCCAATGATCGAGGCGATGAATCCAGCCGGTTGGCCGTCGCTGTACCAGTGCATCGCTTCACCGACAAACTTGGCCAGCAATGCGCCACCAACACCGAGCAGGGTGGTCATGATCAGACCCATACGGTCGTTGCCCGGCTTGAGCATGCGTGCGAGCAGGCCGACAATAAAGCCAATCAGAATGGTGTAAAGCAGGTGCATGGGTTTACTCCTTTGAAGGCGCGGCGTTGATGCAGGCTGGTATTCAGCGGGTGCTTGTCGCGTGAGTCGCGCACAGATGCACGCATCCACGATGTGCGTTTCCCGGAGGCGCAAATCCGTGATCCATAGAACTCCGACGCATTGTCGCGCGGATCAGCAGCATTCGCGGGTGTCGAACCGCGATTCGCCGGCGATCGCGCCGGCTCCTTGGGTGAGCCCTTTGCGGCTGGCCTGATAGTGCTCGGCGATCACGCGCGCGACTGACGCAGTCACCCGCTTGCCGGTCGGGATGTGCAGGAACTCGTTCGGCCCATGTGCATTCGAATGCGGCCCCAGCACGCCAGTGATCATGAATTGCGCGCTCGGAAATTTTTCGCCCAGCATGCCCATGAACGGAATCGAGCCGCCTTCGCCCATGTAAACGGCAGGCTGGCCGAAGGCTTCGCGTGAGGCATGTTCGATCGCGTGCGTCAGCCAGTCACTTTGCACCGGCGCGTTCCAGCCGGTGGCGGATTTTTCAAGCTTGAAGGTGACCTTGGCGCCGTTTGGCGGATTCTCGGTCAGCAACTTATGCACTAGCGCGCTGGCGGTATCACCATTGAGCGTTGGCGGCAGCCGCAGTGACAGCTTGACCGCAGTGAACGGTCGCAGCACGTTGCCGGCATTTTCCAGCGCCGGAATGCCGTCGATGCCAGTGACTGACAGCGCCGGGCGCCAAGTGCGGTTGAGCGCCAATTCGGTCAGGTCGCTCGCCATCGGCGTCATGCCAGGCAGCAATGGAAACTTGTCGTAGATCGCAGTGCCGAGTACGTCGGCGACGGTGCGAGCCTGCGCCATGCGATCGTCTGGCACCTCGACGAACAAGCCATCGGGCTTGATCCGGCCGCTGGTTTCGTCCTCCAGTCGCGACAGCAACTGGCGCAGCAGGCGAAAACTCGACGGCACAACGCCCGAGGCGTCGCCCGAGTGCACGCCTTCATCCAGCACCTGCACGATCAGGTTGCCGCCGGCGAGTCCACGAAGCGACGTCGTGCACCACAACTGCTCGTAGTTGCCGCAACCCGAATCCAGGCACACCACAAGTGACGGCTTGCCGATGCGATCGGCAAGATGGTCGACGTAATACGGAAGGTCGTAACTGCCCGATTCTTCACAAGCCTCGATCATCACCACACAGCGACTGTGCGCGATCCCCTGATCCTGTAACGCCATCAGTGCCGCGAGCGAGCCGAAGATCGCATAGCCATCGTCGGCACCGCCGCGCCCATAGAGTTTGTCGCCCTTGATCACGGGTTGCCAAGGCCCAAGCCCATCCGACCAGCCGGTCATTTCGGGCTGTTTGTCGAGGTGGCCATACAACAGCACGCAATCCTGATCGTCGGGATCGCTCCCTGGCACTTCGATGAAGATCAGCGGCGTGCGGCCTTCCAGGCGCATCACCTCGAGCTGCATGCCAGTCAAAGGCTGCGCGCGCGCCCACGCTTCCATCAGCTTGACCGCATCCTCCATGTAACCGTGCTGCGCCCATTCGGCGTCGAACATCGGCGACTTGTTGGGAATACGGATGTAATCGACGAGTTGCGGAACGATGGCGTCGTCCCAGAGTTCGCCGACAAAGCGTTCGGTGCGGGTCGAATCCATGGGGTCTCCTGCGTGCTATGCCTGAGTCGAGTCTACGCCGCCAGTGTTATTACCGGCAAAAAAACAGGGTAGCAACTAGGAAATTTCCTAGGCGTGAACGCGACAGATTCCTACCTGCGCTTGCGCATTCCGCGATGGGATCGACCAATGCGGATGGGCAGACTGTGTTCACCGGGCAAGCACACCGCTTCGTCAGGACCCACCAGGCAAAGGAGTCGCCACCATGAACAAGTTCAATCTGCTGCAAAGCCTCGCCCTGTCATTGTTGCTGGCCACCGGCGCAAATGCCGCCGGCAAGCCGATGCCCGCCAACAAGGCAACCGTCACCTCCAGTGTCAAGGCGACCGCCAAGGCGCCCGCCGCGATGATGAAGGTCAACATCAACACCGCGGATGTGGCCGCAATCGATCAGGCGTTGATCAACGTTGGCCCGTCCAAGGCCGCCGCGATCGTCGCCTATCGCAAGGAGCACGGCGCGTTCCGCAGCGCCGACCAGTTGGCAGAGGTCAAGGGCATCGGGCTGAAGACGGTCGAGAAGAATCGCGACCGCATCGTGATCGGTTCCGTGGCTGCCGCACCGCGAGTCGCCAAGAAGTAGTCAACGCCTGCGCACGGAAGCAAACTCGTTGTTCCGCCGTCCGGCGCGCAGGGATGCGCCCGGACGGCTTTTTCGTTGTCGCCCAACCTCGGCTAGACTTTGCCGATCGTCGGAGCGCCCGCATGTTGCCTCGCTTGATTTCCGCCAACACCTATCGCCGCGAGCGCTGGCGCAATAATCTGGGCTGGACACGCGAGATTGCGCGTGCCGATTCGGCGCCATCTGGAATGTCCGCAGCTGTCGCCGGCGCTGCGCCGGATTTCGACTGGCGCCTGTCGATCGCGGAGATCGAGCGCGACTGCGAGTTCTCCACGTTTCCCGGTTGCGACCGGCATCTTGTCTTGCTGACTGGCAACGGGATGCGCTTGCAGCTGGACAATGCAAAGCAGGTCGATGTGTTGCCGATGCACGGGCGCATCGCCTTCGCCGGCGAGCGTAGCGTTCACTGCACGCTGATCGATGGCCCGACCCACGACTTCAACGTGATGGTGCGTCGCGATCGGATGACTGCGCAGGTGCTGCATCGGCCATTGGTGGGTTCGATGGTGTTCTTTCGCGAAGCCGGCGTGAGCTGGGCGATTCATTTGTTGTCCGGTGGTGCGCGCAGCAAGGATCAGGATCTGGTGCTGGCGCCCGGCGATACGCTGTTGCTGGAACCCGACGGCGCGCCGTCCTCGCGCCATATCATCGATGGGGCGGGAGAGGCATTGCTGGTGCGGTTTCAGCGGGTGGATTGAATGGCTGTCTTGCGGCAACGCGATCAGTCATCGGGAGACGGGAACACGATGCTGTCAATCACGATCATCGCGCGTCCAGACGGCGCCATCGTCGATGCGCACCGGAAATTTCCGTACCGGTTCGTAGGCCGGCGCACATAACGCGGCGCCGCTGCGGATGTCAAACCGTGCGCCGTGCAGCGCACACTCGATTTCGCCATCGCGCTGCTCGCCTGCGCTCAACTCGAATTCCTCGTGGCTACACACGTCCTCCAGCGCATAAAAATCCCCGTCGACGTTGAACACCACAATCGGCATGTCGCCATCCCAGGCAACTGCATGCTCACCAGGCGCCAGATCGGATGTGGCGCAGACGCGAATCCAGTCGCTCACAGGATTTTTTCCAAAATCTCGAAGCGCAGATCAGGCCGTTTTGGAATCCCGAACCGCACATCGCCATAAGGAAACGGCTTGTTGATCCCGGTGCGCCTGTAGCCGCGCCGCAGATAATAGGGAATCAGGTCGACGCGGACATCTATCACGGTCATTCGCATGCAGGACAGATTCCATTCATCGCGCGCTATGCGTTCGGCTTCGCTCAGCATCGCCGAGCCGATACCGCAATTCTGCAAGCGCGGTTGCACCGAAAACATGCCGAAATAGCCGACGCCGTCCTCAATTGCGATCTGCGCGCAGGCCAGGAGTTCGTCGCCAGCGTATCCGTCCATCTGTCGGGTTTTGGCGATGTCGGACGCTGCGGAAATGCATTCGGCGAGCAGCATGCGACTGTCTGCGCGTGCGATCTGCGCGCTGACCTCATCTGCGCCGGTGCGGCGTCCCTCCAGTAGATCGGCCTCAGTAGTCCATCCCGCGCGGCTGGCGTCGCCGCGATAGGTCGATTCGACCAACGCAACGATCGCATCCACATCGCCTTGCGTGGCGTCACGAAAGCGGAACGCAGGAATTGGCTTGGCTTGCGTTTTCATGAGGCGACTGGCTATGGGACGATTGCTCAAGCCCAAATCATAAAGCGCAACCTGCCCCAGCGCTCGCCTGCATCGCGGGGGTCGTTCGGCCAGCCGATTCAATCCGTCGGTCGCTGGCTGGGGAGGCCTGGCTTGATGCGAGCGCGACCCTAGTTACAGCAACAGCTTGCGTACCTTGCGGAGCGCGGCAATGAATGTCTCGATCTCCTCATGCGTGTTGTAGAACGCAAACGAAGCGCGACAGGTTGCGGCTATGCCGTAGAACTGCATCAACGGATGCGCACAGTGGTGGCCGGAACGCACTGCGACGCCTTCGAGATCGAGCAGTGTGGCGAGGTCATGTGCATGCGCGCCTTCGAGCAGGAACGAGATCACCGCCGCCTTTCCGGGCGCGGTGCCGATGATGCGCAGACCGTCAATCTTGCCCAGCCCTTCGGTCGCGTGAGCCAGCAACTCCTGCTCCCGTTGCTCGATGTTGGCCATTCCCAGCCCATCGAGATAGTCCACCGCCGCACCCAGGCCGATAAAACCGGCGATGTTCGGCGTTCCGGCCTCGAACTTGTGCGGCGGGTCGTTGAACACCGTGCCCTCGAAGCGCACTTCGCGGATCATCTCGCCGCCACCCATGAACGGCGGCATCGCCTGCAAGTGTTCGCGTCGCGCCCATAGCGCGCCGGTGCCGGTCGGCCCACACATCTTGTGGCCGGTGAGCGCATAAAAGTCGCAGCCGATCGAGGCAATATCCACTGCGCGATGCGGCAGCGCCTGCGAGCCGTCGATGACTGTAGTGACGCCGCGACGCCGCGCCTCCCGGCAAATCTCTCGCACCGGATTCACCGTGCCCAGCACGTTCGAGACATGGGTGAGACCGAGCAGCTTCACGTCCGGAGTCATCGCCTTGTACAACGAATCCAGATCCAATGCGCCATCAGGCGTGATTTCTGCGACCTTGATCGTGGCGCCATTGCGTTCGGCAATGAGTTGCCAGGGCACGATGTTGGCGTGGTGCTCCATCCGGGTGAGAAGGATCGTGTCGCCGGCCTCCAATCGCGGCAACGCCCAAGAGTACGCGACCAGATTGATCGCCATTGTGGTGCCACTGGTGAACACCAGATCGTTGCGCTGCACGTTGAGATGCGCGGCCAGCGTGTCGCGTGAGGATTCGTAGGCAGTCGTTGCCTGCTCGCCAAGCGTGTGCACGGCGCGCGAAACGTTCGCGTTGTATTCGCGGTAATAGCGATCCACGGCAACGATCACCGACTCGGGTTTCTGTCCGGTATTGGCCGAATCCAGATACACCAGCGGCTTGCCATGCACCTCGCGCTTGAGCAGCGGGAAGTCCGTGCGCACACAATCCCAGTCGACCAAAGTCCCTGACGCGGCGGTATATTCGGGGTCAGGCAAGCGGCTGATGGACGTCATGCGCTTTCCAATGCATGCAACGCGCTATCCAGATGCGGCATGAGCCCATTCTTCAATTGGGCGTCGTCGAACACAGACAGCGTTTCGCGACAGAACGCGGCGATCAGCAAGCGCCGGGCTTCTTCCGCGGGCAATCCGCGCGAGCGCATGTAAAACAAAGCCGCGTCGTCAAGTCGCCCGACTGTCGCGCCATGCGCGGCTTTCACTTCGTCGGCATGGATCTCCAATACCGGCTGCGCATCGATCTCAGCACCTTCGGACAACATGAGATTCTTGTTCGACAGCCGCGCGTCGCTGCCATCGGCGCCGGCGCGAATCGTGATTCCTCCATGGAATACGGCGCGCCCGCGATCAGAGGCGAGGCCACGCCAAACGAGATCGCAGGTTGTGTCGCGCGCGATGTGCTCGATGCCGAGCCGGGTATCGATGTGGCGCTTGCCGCTCGAAAGCAACACGCCGTTTGCTGCCAGTCGCGCACCTTCCCCCTCTAGCCGCACATTCAGTTCGTGGCGCGACAGTCCGGCACCCAGTTCAAGATCCAGACGCCGATACGTCGAGTCGCGAGCAAGCACGGCGTCGGTGCGGGAAATCAAGGTTCCGGATAATGCGTCATCCTGGACGCGCGCATGGCTGAGCTGAGCGCCGGCGGCAAGATGTACATGCGTCAATGCATTGCCGAAATGGGCGTGGTCGCCAGTTGTGACGTGGTATTCGACCACGGTAATCGAAGCGCCGCGTCGCAGCTCGATCAGGTGGCGTGCGTGCCATGCAATGTCGGCGTGTGCAGGCGCGCCGATGAAAACGAGATGGATGGGCTGCTCGACGTGCGCATTTTCCACAACCGATAGCAACGCTCCCTCGCGCGCAAGTGCTGCGTTGAAACGTGCAAACGTTTCGTCGAGCCGATCATAGCGGCGTTCAAGAAACAACGTTTCGCGTGCATCGCCATTGACGATTACGTCCGCAAGTGAGCGTAGGGAAACGCCGTCTGGCAGCGCGGCTAGATCCGACAGCGATGCATCGAAACGTCCATTGACGAACACGATGCGCGGCGCCGGAATGCTGGCAACTGACGCGGCGTCAACGGGAGCTTGCAGTGGGGCTTTCGATACAAACGAGCGCCGCTCCAGTGCGCGCAGCGATGTGTATTTCCAACGTTCGCTGCGAGTGGATGGCAGGCCTTCGGCGAGCGCGGCGACGAATGCATTCTGACGCGCGTCGGCTGGCACGGTTGGCAGCGCGTCAAAACCACCTTTCAGTGAATCGAGCAGGGCAGTGCTCATCGTGCAGCCACAGCCTCCGGCGCGATTCGGTCTTTCAGCCACGCATAGCCATGCGCTTCAAGTTCGAGAGCAAGCTCGGGTCCACCCGATTCCACGATGCGGCCATCCGCAAGCACATGCACCACGTCGGGCTTGATGTAGTCGAGCAGTCGCTGGTAATGGGTGATGACCACGAACGCGCGATCGGGCGAGCGCATCAGGTTCACACCCTCGGCAACCAACTTGAGCGCGTCGATGTCTAGGCCTGAATCGGTTTCATCAAGAATCGCCAGTCGCGGCTCCAGCACCGCAAGCTGGAAGATTTCGTTGCGTTTCTTTTCACCGCCGGAAAAGCCTTCGTTAACCGCACGATTGAGCAGGTCATCCTTGATGTGCAGCACCTGCAGCTTCTCGCGCACACGCTTGAGGAACTGCATGGAGTCGAGTTCCGTCTCGCCGCGACGCTTGCGCTGCGCATTAAGCGCGGCGCGCAGGAAGTAGGTGTTGTTTACGCCCGGGATTTCGACCGGATACTGGAATGCGAGGAATACGCCAAGCGCCGCGCGCTCCTCCGGATCGAGGTCGAGCAGGTCGTTGCCGTCCAGCGTCGCCGAACCTTGCGTGACTTCGTAGCCATCGCGTCCGGCCAATACATAGCCGAGTGTGGATTTGCCCGCACCATTCGGCCCCATGATCGCGTGCACCTCGCCCGCCTTCACGTCGAGCGTGAGGCCTTTGAGGATTTCCTTGCCTTTGATGCTGGCGTGCAGGTTGTCGATTTTGAGCATAAGAATTCTTTTTCAAAAACAGTCAGTTTAGGAAGCGGTAGCGTGCGCTGTGCGCACGATTTGCTCAGGCGTGCGCATGGCGCAAGCCAAAGGTTTTCACCCAACAGCTCCTTCGAGACTGATCTCCAGCAGTTTCTTCGCCTCCACCGCAAACTCCATTGGAAGTTCGCGAAACACCTGTTTGCAGAAACCGTCCACGATCAGCGAGACCGCGTCTTCTTCGGAGATCCCGCGCGAGCGGGCGTAGAACAGTTGATCGTCGGAAATCTTCGAGGTCGTTGCTTCGTGTTCGACGGTTGCGGTCGGATTCTTTACTTCGATGTAGGGGAATGTGTGCGCGCCGCAACGCTTGCCGATCAGCAGCGAATCGCATTGCGTGTAGTTCCGCGCGTCTGCCGCGCCTTTTTCCATCTTCACCAAGCCGCGATAGGTGTTCTGGCCGCGCCCAGCGCTGATGCCCTTGCTGATGATCTTCGACTTGGTACGCGCGCCGAGGTGGATCATCTTGGTGCCGGTGTCGGCTTGCTGGCGATGGTGGGTGAGGGCGACCGAATAGAACTCGCCTGTAGAGTCGTCACCAATTAGCACGCAGCTAGGATACTTCCAGGTGATCGCCGAGCCCGTTTCGACCTGTGTCCACGAGATCTTGCTGCGCGCGCCGCGGCATTCGCCGCGTTTGGTGACGAAGTTGTAGATACCTCCAACACCGTTCTCGTCGCCTGGATACCAGTTCTGCACGGTTGAATACTTGATTTCGGCGTCGTCGAGCGCGACCAATTCCACCACCGCTGCGTGAAGTTGGTTCTCGTCGCGCATCGGCGCGGTGCAGCCTTCGAGGTAGCTGACGTGGCCGCGTTCCTCGCAGATCAGCAAGGTGCGCTCAAACTGGCCGGTGTCACGGGCGTTGATGCGGAAGTAGGTCGACAGTTCCATCGGGCAGCGCACGCCACGCGGGATGAAAGCGAAGCTGCCGTCGGAAAAAACGGCCGAGTTCAGCGCGGCGAAATAATTGTCGCCGGGCGGTACCACGCTACCGAGGTACTTGCGCACGAGTTCCGGATGCTCACGCACCGCTTCGGAAAACGAGCAGAAAATGACGCCCTTCTCGGCGAGTTCCTTGCGGAATGTCGTTCCGACTGAAACGGAGTCGAACACCGCGTCCACGGCGACGCCTGCCAGACGTGCGCGTTCGTGCAGCGGCACGCCGAGCTTGTCGTAGGTTTCCAGCAATTTTGGATCGACTTCGTCCAGCGATGCGTATTGCTTCTTCGGCGCCGCGTAGTAGCTGATCGCCTGGAAATCGATCGGTGTGAGTTCGAGTTTCGCCCAGTGTGGCGGCGTCATGGTCAGCCAGTGCCGATACGCCTTGAGCCGCCATTCCGTCAGCCACTCGGGTTCGTTCTTGCGCGCCGAGATCGCGCGCACAGTGTCTTCGCTGAGTCCCGGGGGAAGCGTGTCGGTTGCGATATCGGTGACGAAGCCGGCGTCGTAGCGTCGCGCCAGTTGCGCTTCAATCTGCTTGCGTTCGGTCGCCATCTCAGTTGGCCAATTGCACGGCAATGGGCGTGCGTTGATTGCGTTTGGGTGCGAAGACCGCGTCCGGAGACAGCATCTGCTCCAGACTCACGTCGCGCAGGGCATCAGTGATCACGTCGTTGACGCGACGCCAATTGGCCTGCACGCCACAACTGGATTCGATGCCGCAGGCGCCCGTGTGCACACTGCATTCGGTCATGCCGAGCTTGCCCTCGATCGCCTCGACAATCTCGAAAAGCGAAATGCGGTTCGCTGCGCGCGCCAGTCGGTAGCCACCGTGCGCACCGCGAAAGCCTTCGACCAATCCAGCCTGTGCCAGCGGTTTGAGGATTTTGCTGACGGTTGGTGTCTCCAGATGCGCACGCTCCGCCAACTCGGAAGCGCTCAGCACATTGTCGCACTGGCCGGCCAGGATGGTCAGCACCAGGGTGGCGTAGTCGGTGAGCTTGGTGACGCGCAACATGGGGATGTCAGAGTTCCAATTAGTACTGAAATTGTACGCTTTGTTGCGGATACGATCAATGGACCGTTCGCGAACCTGTCATCGGCGGTTCGCACGACGCACTGCGAATCGGCGACAATGCGCGCCCGGATCACCCCTACGGATGGCTGCATGTCTGAGAAAATCGTCGCCCGCCGTTCAAGCATCCACGGCAATGGCGTATTTGCCGCCGAAGCGATTCGGAAGGGAGAACGGTTAGTCCAGTATCAGGGGCGGCTGCGCAGCCACGAAGAGGTTGACGACGAATACGCCGACCAGGACGAAACCGGCCACACCTTCCTGTTCACGCTCAACGACGATTATGTGATCGACGCCAATACGGACGGTAATGTCGCGCGCTGGATCAACCACAGCTGCAAGCCCAACTGCGAAGCGCTAGTTGACGAGGACGACGACGGCGATCGCAGCAAGGATCGCGTCTTCATTGAAGCGATGCGCGCGATCAAGCCGGGCGAGGAATTGACCTATAACTACGGCATCACGCTTGCTACCCGGCACACGCCAGCGGAAAAGAAGTTGTGGGCCTGCCGCTGCGGCTCGCCCAAGTGCACCGGTACCATGCTGCAGCCCAAGCGCTGACTCTCCAATTCATCGCGCGACGCGTCCCTGCCATGCATCCAGACCATGACTTCCGGCGCTCGCAGTGCATGCTTGCAACCGCCAGCCTGCGTGGTTTCCAGGGCCGGTGGACACTGCGGATGCGCGCACTCCTGGTTACGCTGTTGCTGTGGTCCGGAATTGCGGCTGCAGTGGAAGTCGATGGGCACATCGATTCCGCCGAATGGGCAAACGCCCAGCACATCACCGACTTTCGACTCACCCAGCCGCTGACCCGCGCGACCAGCCCGTATCCCACCGAAGCCTGGGTGCTTTCGACGCCGCAGGGGCTCGCCATCGCATTCAAGTGCACCCAGCCGGCGTCGGTGCCGCGCACCCGTCAGCGCAGCCAGCGCGACCAGGACGGGCCGCTGGACAGGGTCAACCTGATCGTGGATTTCGATGGCGACGGCCACACCGGCTACAACTTCATGGTCACCGTCAACGATGACATTCAGGACGAGGTGGTCACCAACGAAAACCAGTACAGCGCCGACTGGGATGGCAACTGGAAGCATGCGGTCAGCGAGGATGGCGATACCTGGTCGGTCGAAATGCTGATCCCGTGGTATATCGCGCCGATGCGCAAGGTCAGCGGTGAGCAACGAACGCTCGGGGTGTACCTGGATCGCGTGATCGGCTCCACCGGTGAGCGGGTGGCATGGCCGACAGCGAGTTACGAACAGGCACGCTTCCTGTCCGACTTCACGCGCATGCAAGTGCCGCGCTACAGCCAGTCGTTGCTGGCGATCACGCCCTATGTCTCGGCGGTGTATGACAACGTGCAAGGCAAGCGGCAGTTTGATACCGGCGCAGACATCTTCTGGAAACCCAATGGGCAGCTGCAGCTCACCGCAACACTGAACCCTGATTTCGGCCAAGTGGAAAGCGACGACCTGGTGGTGAATTTCAGCGCGGTGGAAACCTTTTTCAGTGACAAGCGGCCGTTTTTCACCGAAAACCAGGGTTACTTTAGCCTGCCTTTTGGTTCGCTGGGCAACGCAAGCCAGCTGATCTATACGCGGCGCGTGGGTGGCCCCGCTGACGATGGACGCGGATCAGGCGACGTCACCGCCGCGTTGAAGGTCAATGGCAGCTTGGGCAGTCTCGACTATGGCCTGTTCGCAGCGACCGAGGCCGACCCAGTCGGTCGCGATTTTTATGCGCTGCGTACCACCCACAGTTTCGTGGACACCGGCATCGGCGAACAGGATGTCGGTGCAACAATTACCCGTGTGCATCGACCATTCCTTGATCGCGACGCGACTGTCTTCTCGTTGGACCACGTCTGGCAGCCGAACGCGCAGTGGAACATCCGCTCGCAGTGGGTCGGTTCGAACATCGCACAGGCCGGTGACAGTGTCCGCGACAGTGGCGTCCAGGTTCGGGTCGATGGCGACATGGGCAAGGGCTGGCGCCAGCAACTCTATGCACTGCACCTGGGCGCGAACCTGCAACTCAATGACTTCGGTTATCTGCAACGCAGCAATTTCAACTACCTGCGCTACGAGATCGACCATCGCGTCACTGACCTGCCGAAGGAATCGCAATACACCTCGCATGACTGGCACTACGCGCTGTCGACCCGCTATAACGATCGCGGCATGCACCTATACGAGGCCTTGGCGATCGATCGCCAGAGCAGTTTCCGCAATGGCGGCAGGGAATATTTCAACGTTGGGTTGAACGGTCATGGCCATGACGACCGGATCACGCGCGGCAACGGTGCGATGAAAATACCCGAAAGCCTTCACAGCTATTTTGAACGATCCCGTCCGCGCATCGGGCATTGGGCCTTCTCTGGCTCTCTCAGCGCCGTTGCGACCGGGCTGAAGGGAATCCGTGGCACCGGATTGCAGGGCTATTTCGAGCCGATCTATTTCATCAACGACAACCTGATTATCTTCAGCGGGCTAAGCGCAAACCACGCCCCGGACATGCTGATCTGGCAGCGCGACAATCTGCTCGGATCGTTCCGGGTCAACCAGTTCAGCCTCGATGCCGGCCTGCAATGGTCGATTGGCAGCAAGCAGGAACTGCGTGTGAAGCTCGAAACGATCGGCCTGGGCGCGCATCTCACCCAGGCGTGGAGGGTGGCCGCGGACGGAACGCCGGTTGCGGTGAATGAGCCCGTCTCCGACTTCGCGTTGCGCAACCTTGGCTTCCAGATTCGCTATCGCTACGAACTGGCGCCGCTGTCGAACTTGTACATCGTCTATGCGCGGGGCGGATCGCTGTTCGAGCAACCGGGCCTGGATGCCACCGATGAGTTCCGTAACGCATTCGACCTGCGCGATGCCGAACAGTTGCTGATCAAGCTCAGCTACCGCTTCGAGATCTAGGCCCTGCTTAGCGATTGCGTTGCAACTCGGCCGTCGTGCCGAGCCCGCCATCAATTGCCGTGGATTTTGACTTTGCCTTGGTCAACGATAACGGTGTCACCGGCCGCCAGCGTGCCTTGCGCCAGACCATTGACGAACAGCGTATCGCCCTGGATTACCACGACCGAATCCTTGCACGGCGCGTAGCGATAACTGGTCGCCGCAAATTTGGTTGGCTTGGGCGCACCGAAGAACTGGCGGCAGTTGGTGACCACCACATGATGGCCGCCCATGTCGGTTTCCAGCTGACCCATCAGTACGTTGTTGTCGCGACTGCAGGCGCTGCAACTCAGCGCGATCGCAGCCAGGACGATCGCCGTCAAGTGTCTGGATGAAACGTTCATATGTTGCCTCTTGAGGCATCGATGCGGGTAGAGCGAGTGTACGCAATCGACGGCTGCGTGCGGGCGCATCGACGTGGGCAACGCAGATACGCGGATCAATGGCTGGCAGCATCCATCCCACAATTCTCGTAGACAGTTTCGCCATGCGCGCCGAAGCGCTTGCATGCTGTCGCGTTGGGGATGATCGGCGCGGATAGTTGCGAGGTTTGGTAGATGCGCATCGAGCGCGCGTCGCGTTCTGCCTCCTGGCGTGCCAGCGCATTACGTGTTGCGCTGAGCTGCCCATGAATGACTTTGTGTGGACGAGCATTAGCGGAACGGACTTGCGCCCCCGAACCGACGTTCGCTGCGTCGGAAGACGAACGCCGGCTCGGTCGACGGGCTCGCGGCCGATGCACGCGCATCGCGGCGATAACCGGAGTTGTGCCTGATGCAAGGGGTGGCAAGGATGTCGTGGGTGCCGACGCGACTGTGGTCAACGGCGCATCGCGATAGGCAACTGTCGGTCGCAACGTTGGCTGCCGCGCAAGGCCGCTGCCGCTGGCCATCAGCGCCAACATCGCGGCGCAGGACAATGAGATCCGAGAAAGGTCATTCACGGCGATTTCCACGAAGTTCGCAGCAAGTCTGCGCGATCACAATGGCAGTCAACCGACGCGCGAACTCTCAGACATGGATCAGATCGATCTGGGATTTTTCGCAGATGCCCCATCGCTGGTGAAACCGAGTAGCGCAACCCGTGCTTGGATGGTGGCGGATGCACGCAACGTTCAATCCTCCTCAAGCCGCGGCTTGTACGCTTCCATCAGTTGTTTTTGCACCTGCAAGGGCACCGCTTCGTAGTGACTGAAATCCAGGCTGTAGCGACCGCGCCCGGCGGTGATGCCCTTGAGTTCGGCAGCGTAGTCGGCGAGTTCGGAAAGCGGCACCTGCGCCTTGATCACCATCTCGCCGCCCTTGCCGGCGTCGGTACCGCTGATGCGCGCGCGCTTGCTGGCCAGTGCGCCGGTGATATCGCCGATGTGACGCTCAGGCACGTCGACCTCGATGTTGACGATCGGCTCCAGAATCTGCGGCTGCGCCTTGCCGATCGCATCCAGAAACGCGCGCTTGCCGGCGGCCACGAATGCGACTTCTTTTGAATCCACGCTGTGGTATTTGCCATCGAATACGGTGACGCGGATGTCCTGCAGCGGATAACCGGCAATCGCGCCGCCGTCGAGTACCTGGCGCACGCCTTTTTCCACCGCCGGAATGAACTGGCCAGGAATTGTGCCGCCCTTGACCGCATCCAGGAACTCGAAGCCACCGCCGCGCGGCAGCGGTTCGATGCGCAGGAATACTTCGCCAAACTGGCCGGCACCGCCGGTCTGCTTCTTGTGCTTGTGGTGGCCTTCGGACTTGCCGCCGATGGTTTCGCGGTAGGGGATGCGCGGCGGGTGCGTGGTCACGTCGACGCCATAGCGCGACTTCATCCTCTCGAGCATCGTGCGCAAATGCAATTCGCCCAGGCCGCGAATCACCGTCTCGTTCATCTCGACGTTATGCTCGACCTTGAAGCACGGATCCTCTTCGGCCAGACGGTGCAGGGCGGTGGCGAGTTTCTGCTCCTGGCCGCGGGTAGCGGCCTCTATCGCCAGCCCGAACATCGGCGCCGGATACGCGAACGGTTTCAGGTGGATCTGGTCCTCGTCGTGTGAATCGTGCAGCACCGCATCGAAGTGCATGTCCTCCACCTTGGCCACCGCAGCAATGTCGCCAGGAATCGCTTGCTCGATTTCGACATGATCCTTGCCGCGAAGCTTGAACAGGTGGCCGACCTTGAACGGCTTGCGGCCATCGTCGATGAACAACTGGCTGTCGCGCCGGATCGTGCCCTGATAGACGCGGAATACCGACAGCTTGCCGACGAACGGATCGTTGACGATCTTGAACACGTCGGCGATCACGTGCTGGTCTGGGTCGGGTTGGGCCTTGACCGGTTTCGCGTCGCTTCCGAATCCCTTCACGAACGGCGGCGGATTGGCCTCCCCGGGATGCGGCAGCAGCTTGACGATCACATCCAGCAGCTCCTTGACGCCGGTGCCGTCGCGCGACGAGGTGAAGCAGATCGGCACGAGGTGGCCCTCACGCAGGCATTGCTCGAACGCATCGTGCAGTTCCTGCGGCTTCAGGCCGCCCTCTCCAAGCTCGAGGTAGTGATCCATCACCGATTCATTGATCTCGACCACCTGGTCCATCAGTTGCTGGTGCCAGTCAGCCACGGGGCCCAAGTCGGATTTTCCATCGGGCTGAAAAAAACAATCGACCACTGCGCTGCCATTTTTTGCGGGCAGGTTGATCGGCAGGCATTCCTTGCCGAATGTCTCGCGCAGATTGGCCAGCAAGGCTTTCAGGTCGCCGCCTTCGACATCCATGCGGTTGACCACCAGCATGCGGCTCTTGCCGCGCGCGCGGGCGTAGTCCATCAGCCGCCGCGTGGAATGCTCGATGCCCATGCCGGCATTGACCACCACCATGCAGGTTTCCACCGCGTCGAACGCCGACAAGGCCGGACCACGAAAATCCGGGTAGCCGGGGGTGTCGATCAGATTGATGTGGGCGTCGCCGTGGTCGATCGAGGCGATCGCCGAATTGAGCGAGTGCTGGCGCTCACGCTCCATCGGATCAAAGTCGGAGACCGTGCCGCCGCGCTCCAGGCTGCCCGCTGCGCCGATGGTCCCGCCTGCGACCAGCAAGGCCTCCAACAGCGAGGTTTTGCCGGCGCCGGTGTGACCAGCCAGGACAATGTTGCGGATGTTCTCGGTGCCGTAGGACATGACGTAACTCCTAACTAAAATGAGACGATTGCCTGACTCAAGCATCCGCAGGATGGCGGGGCGGGTCAAGCGCCGAGCCCCTGTCCCTTGACGGGAGAGGGGTTGGGAAGAGGGCGGCTCTTGCAGCCGGCTGGCGAGCAAGCGCCGTCATGCCGCATCCTATGCATTCTTCAGGCGCGAATCGTTCATGCCCACTCCTGCAATACCCGACAGCGACTGGATCGTCCTCAAGTTTGGCGGTACCAGCGTCAGCAGTTGCGCGCGATGGGACACCATCGGCGCATTACTGCGTGAGCGCGCCGATGGCGAAGGCGTGCGCGTGCGGGTGCTGGCCGTGGTCTCGGCGCTGTCCGGGATTACCAACGCGTTGCAAGGCGTGATCGATACGCATGCCGACACGGATTCATGCAATGCACGGATCGACAGCATCGTGCAGCGGCACAATGCGCTGGCACTGGAAATGGAACTCGATGTCGACGCGGTGCTCGGCGATCGTCTGCGTGCGTTGCGCGGCTTGGGTGATGATCCGCGCCGAGCCGCAGCGCCGCTCGACTGGCAGGCTGAAGTGCTGTCACAAGGCGAGCTGCTGTCGTCCACGCTCGGTGTTGCCTATCTTTCGCGCACGCATCCCGACATTGGCTGGACCGATGCGCGCGACTGGCTGCATGCAGTACCGTTGCCGAATCAGGGCGAGTGGAGTCGACGGCTGTCAGTGTCATGCGCGAGCGACGGCATTCCAGCGGCGCACACTGAGAATGCAAACGGAAAGCGACTGCTGGTGACGCAGGGTTTCATTGCACGCAGCTCCGATGGCGGCAGCGCCGTCCTTGGGCGCGGTGGATCGGATACTTCGGCAGCGTATTTCGGTGCACTGCTGAGCGCCAGGCGGGTCGAGATCTGGACCGACGTGCCGGGCATGTTCAGCGCCAATCCGCACCACGTCGCCGATGCACGATTGTTGACGCGACTGGATTTCGAGGAGGCGCAGGAAATCGCAACCACCGGCGCCAAGGTGCTGCATCCGCGTTGCATTCATCCGTGTCGGGATGCGGACGTGCCGATCTGGATTCGAGATACCGGGCATCCCGAGAACGCTGGAACAGTCATCGCGCGCGAGGGCGCCAGCAACGCGCCCGGGGTGAAGGCGATCAGTTCACGACGCGGCATTGTGCTGGTGTCGATGGAAAGCATCGGCATGTGGCAGCAGGTCGGATTTCTGGCCGACATCTTCGAGCGCTTCAAACGCCACGGATTGTCGATCGACCTGATCGGATCGTCGGAAACCAACGTCACTGTGTCGCTCGATCCATCCGACAACCTGGTCAATTCCAACGTGCTTGAAGCACTGTGCGCTGACCTTGCTGAAGTGTGCCGGGTCAAGGTGATCGCGCCCTGCTCGGCGATCACGTTGGTGGGTCGCGGGATGCGCTCGCTGTTGCACAAGCTGTCGGATATCTGGGCGGAATTCGGGCGCGAGCGCGTGCACTTGATTTCGCAATCGTCCAATGACTTGAACCTGACCTTCGTGGTCGACGAATCCTTGCTCGACGCCAGCGGCGCTGACGATCTGCTGCCGCGGCTGCATGCGTTGCTGATTGCATCGGGCGCGATGCCGATTGACGAACCTGGCGTGTTTGGACCGAGCTGGCGCGCAATGTGTCATGAAGGTGTCGTGCGCGCGCAACCGTGGTGGGTCGCGCAGCGCGAGGAATTACTCGACGCAGCCGCAGCAGGTACACCGCGCTATCTGTATCGGCTAGATACCATTCGCGAGCGCGCCCGCGCCTTGCGCGCGCTCATGGCGGTCGATCGTGTGCACTACGCGCTGAAGGCCAACCCGCATCCCGACATCATGCGCGCGCTCGCCGAAGAAGGGCTCGGCTTCGAATGCGTCTCGCAAGGCGAGCTCGATGTGCTGTTCGCAGCGCTTCCTGCGCTGGTTCCAGGCCGCGTATTGTTTACCCCGAATTTTGCGCCGCGCGTCGAGTACGCCGCAGCGATCCAACGCGGAGTTCGTATTACGCTGGACAGCCTGTTTCCGCTGCAGCAATGGCCAGAACTGTTTGCCGGAGTCGCGATCGGCTTGCGTATCGATCCCGGCTTCGGTCATGGTCATCACGAAAAGGTGCGCACCGGCGGCAAGGGCGCGAAGTTTGGCCTCGCACGCGAAGACATCCCCGCTTTCGTCGCGATCGCGCGCAGTGCCGGTGCCCGGATCGAGACGCTGCACGCGCATATCGGCAGCGGCGTGTTCGATCCGCGTCATTGGCGCGATGTGTATGCGCAACTGGCGACCCTGGCCGATGGCATCGGCACCGTCTCGGCGATCGATGTCGGCGGCGGCCTCGGCGTCGCCTACGAACCCGAGGTCGAACCGTTCGATCTGGACGGCTTCGGTCGCGCGTTGGCCGAAGTGAAGTCGGTCTATCCGCAACATGCTTTGTGGATCGAGCCGGGTCGATTCCTTGTCGCCGAAGCGGGTGTATTGCTAGTGCGCGTGACCCAAGTCATCGAGAAGCAGGGCGTACGCCGGATCGGAGCGGATGCCGGCATGAATGCGCTGCTTAGGCCTGCGCTATATGGAGCATTCCACCGCATCGTCAATCTGTCTCGCTTGCATGACACCGAGACCGATGTGTTCGACGTGGTCGGGCCGATCTGCGAATCCGGCGACGTGCTTGGACGGCGTCGGCGTCTGCCGCGCGCCACCGCTGAGGGCGACGTGCTGCTGCTTGCCGATGCGGGAGCTTACGGGGCGTCGATGGCCAACACCTACAACTCGCGCCCACTACCCGTCGAGCAGGTGATGGATGGCGGGCCCGGCGAATCCGGACAGGGAAGGGCGCATGAATGACTGGCAATTCGACCGCGACGCGATCCGCAGTTTTCGGTATGTGCGCGCGGATTTTCAGCCCGCGACCGGCATCGCGCAATTGGTGTACGCGTTCGACGAAGGCCCCGAACTGGTCGAGACGGTCACGTTTCCAGGCGCGCCGTTCATACTGGAGGGCTCGCGCGTCGAGGCGGTCGAGCGTGCGTTGCGCCTGCTGCATCTGATTGCCGGCGTCAGTTACTACAAGGCAGCGGTGCCTTCGGGTATTCGGATCGATGGCTACTCGATCGATGCCGACACGGCGGCTTTGCTGACCGAGATCTATGAGAACGGACTCGGCGAGTTTGCGTATCGTAATGGCATTTCGTTGCGCGGCAGGATTCGGTTTCCCGCTAATACGCCCTCCTCTTCACCCCTTGAAGGGGAGGGGGCAAATCAGGTCGGCTTGACGTCCCACGCACTGACCGCAATCGGCGGCGGCAAGGATTCGCTGGTGTCGATCGAGGCCCTTCGCGCGGCGGGTATCGAGCAAACGGTGACATGGATCGGCTCCTCGCCTTTGATCGCCGCCTGCGCCGCACGCACCGGGTTGCCGACTCTCAGCATCACTCGCCAGCTCGCGCCGCAATTGTTTGAGTACAACCGGCAAGGTGCTTACAACGGTCATATTCCCGTCACCGCGATCAACTCGGCGA
>JBBQQH010000013.1:0-59688 GCA_038216155.1 Lysobacterales bacterium | reverse complement strand
CGCCAGCCTGCAAACGCGTGCATGCAGGTCGCGATACGTGATGTATCGCGGCGCGACCGCCGGATCGTCGGCTTCCCAGAGCAACGCGGTCTTGTCGCCGCGCGTCGTAAGGTGGCGGTCGAGGCAATTCACGCTCGCGTTGAGCTCGCCGTCGGCGAACCAGCGGATGTGCAGGTCGGCGGCATCAAAGCTGACGTCGCGGATACGGGTCGGTGCGCGATACCAGTCCAGGTGCCTGGCGACATCGGCCCAGAACGCATCGGGATCGGCGATCGAGCGCGCGTAATCGCGGCGGTAGTCGTCGGGCTTGATCGCGGCGCGTTCGATGAAGTCTGGCGACGCGGCGTGGATCGTGGACGGATGCTGCGGATGATCGGACATGGGCTGCCCTCGACTGCGGATAGCGGATTCTAGAACGCCC
Organism: Lysobacterales bacterium; assembly: GCA_038216155.1. GTDB lineage: Bacteria > Pseudomonadota > Gammaproteobacteria > Xanthomonadales > Xanthomonadaceae > SZAS-103. The sequence goes on along the minus strand of JBBQQH010000013.1, from coordinate 59,267 downwards.
TTGACATTGCCGCCCGCAGACGTCGCAGCGGTCCGGCCAAGGCGCTTGGGATTTGCTCGGAACGGCGATTCGGAAAAGTATGTTCGTCACCGCACGGACGCGTTCTGGACGCCGATGCACGATCGACACTCCAACTCTTCCGCACCATCGCTTGGACTGCGGTCCTTGCTGCCGCAGCCTTTCTGGACGAAGCTGCCTTGCAGTAGGCGCTGCCGTGGACTCAGGCGCCTGCTGATCCATACCCGACGCGCAAGGGAATGACATGAGCAATGCCGCACCCATCGATGGCTCGGCCGACAAGCGGCCCGATCCGGACGGCGTACGCGAAACCCGGCGCCAAAAGACGCTGCTCAAGACCGGCGCCTTGCAGGACGCGATTTTCAACAGCGCGTACTTCTCCAGCATCGCCACCGATGAGAAAGGCGTCATCCAGATCTTCAACGTCGGCGCCGAGCGCATGCTTGGTTACACCGCAGCCGACGTCGTCAACAAGATCACCCCGGCCGACATTTCCGATCCGCAGGAATTGATCATCCGTGCCGCGGCGCTGAGCCTGGAACTCGACACGCCGATCACGCCCGGCTTCGAGGCGCTGGTGTTCAAGGCCTCGCGCGGGATCGAGGACATCTACGAACTGACCTACTTCCGCAAGGACGGCAGCCGCTTTCCGGCGATCGTCTCGGTCACCGCGCTGCGCGACGCGCAGGAAGACATCATCGGCTACCTGCTGATCGGCACCGACAACACCGCGCGCAAGCAGGCCGAGGAGGCGCTGCTGAAGGCCGGTGCGCTGCAGAGCGCGATCTTCAACAGCGCCAATTTCTCGAGCATCGCCACCGACGCGAAGGGCGTCATCCAGATCTTCAACGTCGGCGCCGAGCGGATGCTCGGCTACACCGCCGCCGACGTGACGGACAAGATCACGCCGGCCGATATCTCCGATCCGCAGGAACTGCTCGCGCGCGCAGCGGCCCTGAGCCGGGAACTGGACACGCCGATCACACCGGGCTTCGAGGCGCTGGTGTTCAAGGCCTCGCGCGGGATCGAGGACATCTACGAGCTGACCTACATCCGCAAGGATGGCAGCCGCTTTCCGGCGATCGTCTCGGTCACCGCGTTGCGCGACGCCCAGGAAAACATCATCGGCTACCTGCTGATCGGCACCGACAATACCGCGCGCAAACACGTCGAGGCCGCGCAGGCAGTGCTGGACCAGCGCTTGCGCGACCAGCAGTTCTACACGCGCTCGCTCATCGAATCCAATGTCGATGCGCTGATGATGACCGATCCCCAGGGCGTCATCCGCGACATCACGGAGTCGCGCGCAGTGCTGTCGGAACGCTGCCGGGCAAGTGGCCGTCGCGCAGCAGTCGAAGACAACGACCGCGCAGCCGAACTTGTCAGCCTGCTGAATCTGGGCAAGATTAGCCACGTAGTCGAAAAATCCAGCTTCAATCGCAGCGAGTTCGTCGCCGAAGTCAGGCGCGCTTTGTTACCACGCTAGAGAGCAAACAGATGGCCACGGTCCTCGTCGTTGAAGACAATCCGGCAAACATGAAACTGGCTTGCCTTCTGCTCGGCAAAGCCGGCCACGCAGTGGTGCGCGCGGTCGATGCCGAGACCGGGCTGACGCTGACGCGCAGTGCCCGACCGGATCTGGTGCTCATGGATATTCAGTTGCCCGGCATGGACGGTCTGGCCGCGACGGCGCTGTTGAAAACCGATCCGGCGACGGCCGGCATTCCCGTCATTGCCTTGACTTCGATGGCAATGAAAGAAGACCGGGAACGAAGCCGCATTGCCGGTTGCGATGCCTATATGACCAAACCGCTGCGCTACCATGAACTGTATGCGGTGATCGACAGCCTGCTGAACAAGGGCGCCGGTACCGACTCCGACCCGGATGTGGTCGGTCCGATTCCATGAGCCATCCCGCGGCAACCATCCTTATCGTCGACGACGAAATCCGCAACCGCAAGTTGCTGGAAGCCTTGCTGCGCCCGGAAGGGTATCGCACGCTCAGCGCAACCAGCGGCGAAGAGGCATTGGCCGCGATTGAGCAGGATGCGCCTGACCTCATCCTGCTCGACGTGATGATGGCTTGCAGAAGGCGTGGAAACCGTGGCGCAGCTGTCCTATCTGCGCCAGCATGGCTGCGATCAGATTCAGGGCTACTACTTCAGTCCGCCGCTGCCGCTCAAGGAGCTCGAAGCATTGTTGGCAAGTTCCATGGCCGCAGGCGATGTCGCCCAGGCACAGACGGAAAATATTCCGCCGGAACAGTTTGCTGCAGACAGGTTCAACTCGGTCGGATCGGCAGCATAGGCTTGACGGGCCCGCGCGTGCTCGGTGCGATAGTGCACATACGGGCGGGTCGTTCGCGGCGCATAATGTAACGAGCATCCATTCTGCAAGGGGCTTCGACGATGAGCGACGACGTCATCAAGAGTCACTGGACGGAGCTGTCCGTCAGGCTGCGTTCGACGTGGGGCAAGCTCACCCGCGCCGACGTCAACCATGCCGAAGGCGATCGCGAGTATCTTGTCGGCGTGCTGCAGAAACGCTACGGTTTTCAGAAGGACATGGCGCAGCGACAGGTGACGCAATTCGAGCGTTTCGTGTCCTGACGGATGGCCCTCGCACGGCCGCGGCGCCGGCGTATGTGCGCCAACGTACCGAATTCCATGGCGCAGGTGTGTAACTATTCCAACATTCGCCGGCACATACGGTTTTCAAGGAAATCATCATGAATGCACAGATCAGTCTTGCTCCGATCATCGCCCTGCTCGCCGGAATTCTCATCCTGATCCAGCCGCGGCTGCTGAACTACATCGTCGCGATCTACCTCATCGTCATCGGCCTGCTGGGCTTGTTCGGCGGCAGTTTGCATCTATGATCAACACGCGTTGAAGCCTGCGTGGCGCATCGCTGAATTTCGCAACCCGCACTATCCAAAGGAGAAGACAAATGTCACTCGGAACCATCCTGTTAATCGTATTGGTGCTCATGTTGCTGGGTGCGCTCCCCAGCTGGGGTCACAGCCGATCCTGGGGCTACGGTCCGAGTGGCGGACTGGGTGTCGTGCTGCTCATCGTCCTGGTCCTGGTGGTGATGGGTCGGATCTGAGATTGGCCGGAACACATCACTCATCGGCAGAACTCCAATCCATCACATGAGGTTTCCAAGTGGTGACCGCTGAGGCAATTGCGGAGCTTCGACACCGGACCTCGGTTTCCTCACTCGACGCGCTGCATGCGCTGTCGGTGACGCAGGGAGACACGGAACAGGCAGTCGAATATCTGCGTACAGCGCGATTCGCGACCAAGGCGCTGTCGGTGATCGGTTCGGAGCTCGCCGCACGTCTGGCTGCGGCGTTGATCCATACGGGAATGTGGTTCGAGTGCGAGCAGCTCGATCGCGAGCGCTGGCATTTCGCCGTTGCCCCCGCGGGCCATGCACGGCTTGTGACCTTGCACGACGAAATGCTCTGCGCACAGCCCGCATAGCGCCAGCGACGCTTGCGGCGCGCGTCAGCGACGCGACGCCGCAGATTCAATCACGCGCAATCGATAGGATCTGCCTTGAGCAAAATCTCCTGGGTACTGCTTTTTATCTTCGCCTGGACCGCGTCGGCGTTCTGCCAGACCGACGCCGAACAGAAGAAGATCGAGTATCTGATTCAGTCGATTGCAACCTTGCAGAGTGCGACCTTCGTTCGCAACGACATCGCGTATGACGCACCGCGTGCGGCAGATCATCTTCGGCTTAAGTTGCGTCTTGCCGGCAATCGCGTGACGACGGCGGAGGATTTCATCGTCATGTGCGCAACAGCATCGTCCGTGTCGACGCAGAAGTATTTGATAAAATTCCAAGACGGCAAGGAGATCGAAGCGGCGACGTATCTGCGCAACAAGCTCAAGGACTACGCGGCCGTAAAAAATCCGCCTGTGGCCGGCGGCGGCACGCCGCGATGGCGCATGGACAACGCAGGTCTTGCCAGGTCGGTAATACTCAGGTCTCCCTGATTACCGGTAGCAGACGATCGTATTCCTGCTTGACCACGGAATAGCATTCGCAAGTGCGCTTTTCCAGCCCGCTGCGGTCGAGCACCGTAATGTGGCCGCGGCGATAGCGGATCAGGCCGGCTTTGTCCAGGTTGCCCGCCGCTTCGGTGACGCCCTCGCGGCGCACGCCGAGCATGTTCGCGATCAACTCCTGGGTCATGATCAGTTCATTGGACGGTAAACGATCAAGGCTCAACAACAGCCATCGGCACAACTGCTGATCCAGTGAATGATGGCGGTTGCATACGGCTGTCTGCGCCATCTGCGTGATCAGCGCCTGGGTGTAGCGCAGCAACAGATGCAGCACGGGACCGGCGCGGTTGAATTCCAGCATGAGCAGGTTTGCCCTGAGCCGAAATCCCAGACCGGCGCTTTGCACGACCGCGCGGTTGGTTGTCGACTCGCCGCCCATGAACAACGATATGCCGACGAGGCCATCGTGGCCGACAACGGCGATCTCGGCCGACGCGCCGTCTTCCATCACATACAGCAACGACACGATGGAAGTCGTCGGAAAGTATACGTGCGTCAAGCGGATGCCGGGCTCGTAGAGCACTTTCCCGAGCGGCATGTCGACGGCTTCCAGCTGCGGCAGCCAGCGTTCCCATTCGGCATCGGGCAGCGCGGCAAGCAATCGGTTATGGCGCGGATCCCCTAAGACCATCGGTATCTCAAAGTCGGGTCAATTGCGTAAGCTCCGACGTCGCCACTCCGACGTCGCCACTCCGACGTCGCCAATGGATACATCTGTCGACGCGCGTGTCTGGCATTCTAAGCCTTTTCGACAGAGCCAGCGAACCCACTATGTTCGATAGCGCACGGACACGCTTTCCACACCATGGCGGAGCGACTTTTCCATGTCCGGTCACCGCAGATCTGGGAATCTGGCCCGGCACGGTGAGCTCGATTACGAGCCTAGCTTGCGGGAACGGTGAATGGCGCACTCACCCATGCGACGCGGTCGCGCCGTGGGTTTCATGGCGATGCGCTGGCCAGACAGCTAGCTGGCTGCCGTGGCTTGACCTTCAGGCGCCATTCCCACCGTTTTCTTGGAACCAGGACGTTCCTGACGCCGGGTCGGCTGCCCGCCCAGCAAGCCTTCGTGGTCGGTCATCATATGGTCAATCTGGATGCCATCGTCGTTGATATGGAACAGCCGCAGCTCATTGGAGTGCTTGCTTGCACGCACTTTCACTACCGCCAGTACGCGCTGCAATCGGCTATCGACTTCGATATAACGCTGCACGATGATCGCGTCGGTCAGAAAGGCGGTGCCGTAGGGGCTGAAGCGCAGGTCGGCGTAGCGGTCTTCCAGCTCCGAAGTCATCAGCACGGTGACTCCTGTACTGGCCAGCGCCGCCGCCATGCGCGACAAGGATTCGCGAAAATCGTCGCGGAACGTGGGCGCCAGCGCGAGCTCGAAACCGGAAAGCGAATCGATGACGACACGGCTTGCCTTGAGCCGCTCAATCTCCGCGATGAGCAGAGTGGCGATCTCGTCCACCGACAATTCCGACACGCGGGTGTTGATGACGCCGATTCGACCACTCTCGATGAGATCGGCGATGGCGCGTCCGCGTGATTTGTTGGGTCGCTGTTCGAACGCTGCAATGACACCGGTCTCTCCGACCCGCGCGCCTTCGGCGAGGAAGGCGGAAGCCGTGATGCTCTTGCCGGAGCCGGACGGACCGGCAACAAGCAAGGAATAACCGCGCGGCAAACCGCCACCCATCATTTCGTCCAGGCCGGGTATGCCCATCGACAGCCGCGTCAGTTCGCGCGGTGCCGATCCGGAATCCGGCGATACAAACTGCGGGGGTGCAAACACTTTGATACCGGCATTGCTGATGCGAAACGTTTGCAGCCCTGGCAGGGTGGCTTGCCCGCGCATCTTCATGATTTCCATTTTTCGCACGATGGAATTGCCCTGGATGCGCTGGCGCAGCCAGATCAGTCCATCGGCTACGGTCAGGATCGGGTCCGGATCGTGTTCGCTGGAATATTCTCCGATCAGAAACGTCGTGGCCTGCCAACTGGTCATCAGCACGCCGAGGTTTTGAGTGAACTGCTGCAGGCCGACGGACGGCTTCAGCTCGCTTTGACTTGCCAGAATAAGGGAACGAAAAGAATCGACGAAAACCAGGCCCGCGTTGTGCGCCTCGACTTCGGCGACGATACGATCGAGCACTTTGCCCAGATCGGACGGGGTGTCGTTCGAAAGATTGATGAACCGGATCGAGCGGTTGAGCTTGTCCAGATCGAAGAAATCGAACTGCTGCTGGTAGCGCAGCATTTTCAGTGGTGGCTCGCCGAGCACCGTGCAGAAGAGCGCCGGGCGCTCGGGCGAGGCCAGCGCAAACATCATCTGGTGCGCCAGCGTCGTCTTGCCGCAACCGGGCGGGCCCGCAATGAGATTGAACGAGAACTCAGGCAGGCCGCCGCCGAGTACCTCGTCCAGCCCCGGAACGCCTGTGGCCAGGCGATTAATCGTCGCTTTGCTGCTGATCATGGTTGGAATCCTGTTTCACTTGGCGCACGCGCGAATTGAAAAAAGTGCGTCGTCAGGCGGTCTTAAAACAAATGGAGAACGCGCTGGTCGGCGCCATCGTGTTTCACATAAAGCTCAGATGGGCGCGTGAGACTTAGATACGCTACGTAGCTGCCGGATTCGGTACGCTTGCGCACATAAGCGCGGATCGATGGCGCTCATTCGCAAAATCCGGTGTGATCGCCCGCTATGTCTGCCAGCGCACCGACGCCCATTGTTGCAGGCGTCATCCTGCGCTCCCGACTGGTCAGCTTCTCGTTACCCGGAAGCCAGTTTTCTGAATTACTCATCAGGAGAACCGCATGAATCAGGATCGAATCGCAGGTCAGTGGAAACAGTTGGCCGGCAAGATGAAGGAAAAATGGGGCAAGCTCACAGACGACGACATGACCCAGGCCGAAGGTAACAGCGAATACCTTGTCGGCAAGATTCAGGAGCGTTATGGAATCGCCAAGGATGCGGCGGAAAAGCAGGTCAAGGAGTTTCAGACCCACCTGTAAGGCGTTCCGTCAGGAACAAGGATTCATCCAGGGATGGAGTCCGGTAACGTCGTCTGCTATGCAATCTCTCCTGTAGCAGACGGCTTTGCCGGGGTTGTGAAAGCGAAACCCGGAATAAATTTCGTCAGGGAAACACGATATGTTCAGTGCCAAGATTATTCTGCTGTCGGGAACACTTCCCTTGGGCGCCTGGCAGGCCTGGACCCTTCTGGGTCAATCGCATCTGGCAATTCGCGTGGTTTTCGCTGTGGTTGCTTCCTTTGGCATTTTCATGGCCATCCTGGCGGCGACTGAATACGCGACGGTTGCGCGGCGTACCCGCGCCATCGCCCCTCTTGCAACGATGCTCACTCGTGCTGCACAGGCGCGCAGGCGCGTAGCGGCCACAACCTGACCTTCGACATTCGCTGCAAGGCTTCACACCTCGCTGGGTGCGACAGCGCACAGACACAACCGGCGGCGTGAGAGCATTGTCGCTGCGTGAGTAGCGCCACAAGTTTGCAGCGATGCAATTCGCGCAAGCAATCCCCTCTTAGCTTAGGAAAGAACATGACGCACGTATTTGCAAAATCCCTCGCGGCCCTGGCCCTGTGTGCCGTGGGTAGCCATCAGGCGTTCGCCGCCAGCGCAGAACTCGATTGCAAGCTGCACTTCTCCCTCACCACGTGGTCCGCCATTTACAAACATGCAGAAGGCAGTGGCATGGTCAAGTGCGAAAATGGCAGCTCGATGCGTGTCAACATCATCACAAAAGGCGCCGGTCTGACCGTTGGCAAGTCGCATATCGACAATGGAACTGGCACGTTCTCCGACGTTCACTCGATCGACGACGTCCTGGGCACGTATGCGCAGGGTGAAGCACACGCCGGCATCGTCAAATCAAGTACCGCGCAGGTGCTTACCAAGGGCGACGTTTCCCTTGCGCTCGCGGGCACCGGCGAAGGCGTGGACATCGGCATCGCTGTCGGCGAATTCGTGCTGACGCGCGCCAAGCGCTGAATCATTGCCTGGGCGCAGGCAAGCGCCGCTCAGGTTGCATCCATGACGGCGCCTGTCGTGTCCGGTCATTGGTGCGTTGCCCGCGGCACCCCACCCTTACTTCAGGAAGAACCACATGAGCAGCGAAAGAACCATCAAATCGGCAGCAGCTGATGCCGCCGACAAGATCCACAACGGTGTCAATGCGGCGGAAGAAAAACTCGACGAATCCGTCGATGCCGTGAGTACTCGTCTGGCGTCGTTGGAAGCGCAGCTGCGTGACACCGGCGAGCGCCTGTTGGCCAACGCGAAGGAACTGAGCCAGACCGCCGGCAACCAGATGCGCACGCATCCACTGGCCGCATTCGGCGTGGCTTTCATCGCCGGCATTGCGGTCGCGCGCCTGTTGCGGCGCTGAGTCGCGCCAGCCATGCACGCTGTCGATCCTGCCACCCAACCTGCTGAGGAATCCGCGCCGAACGTCGCCTCGATAGGCGATCTGGCGCAGGACACATCCGCCTACGTGAGCGCGTGGAGCGAGCTCGTCGCCAGCGAAACCCGTCTGGCAGGCGCAAGCGCAGTGAAGCTCGCATTCGCGGCGCTGGTGATTCCGGCGCTGGCGTTGGTCATTTGTATAATTGTGGACGCCCTCGTTGTCGCCGTGCTCAATCGCTGGCTGCAGGACTGGTCAAGTTGCATCGCGATTGCCCTGCTGCTGAATCTGGCGGGATTGGGCGCGCTGCTTTTCGTCATGCGCCGCTGGTGGCGCAACCTGAGTCTGCCGCGCAGTCGCGGCGCGCTCACGCATTTGCTCCAGCGCATCTCGTGAAGCGGCCCACAAGTGCCGCCGCGCGCGTGGCCACGGCACAGGCAGAGCTTGTCTGCGCCGAACGTGATTTCGCAAAAAGCACGTTGTCATGGCAACGACAACTGCAACAGCATCGCGGCGCCATCACCCTGATCGGCGGATTTTCCGCAGGGCTCGCGCTCGCGCTTCTTCCGCCACGCTGGTGGGCGCGCGCGGGTGCGGTGATAGGTACAACTGCGGCGAACACGGCTCGTTCGGCATTGGCGCCGGCGATCGTTGGCGCAGTCCTGTCTCAGCTAGTGCGCAGCGAAGAGGCGAAGCGAAAGCCTCTGCCGACCTCCGCTACTGGATGAGTCACGCGCTGGATCAGCGTGCCTTCTCATTCGGCATGGCCTGGAGAAAGTCCGCAACACCCAGGATATTTTCGCGCGTGAGTTCGTGCGCGACGGTCTTCATGATGGTGCCTTGCAGCCGATCATTGCTGCGCTGAAACAGCGTCAACTGCTTGACCAGCTAGTCGGCATGCTGACCGGCGAGTCGCTGAAATGCCGCTTTGCGTTCGGCCTCTCGCTCTTGCTCGTATTGTTTACTTTCGAATCGCTTGCCACGGCCATGCCCGAGAACGGCAGCGTGCGTGCGCCGAGCGTGTAGCCGGTAAGTTTGAACAGACGTCCATAGGGAGTCAGTTCCGGGTACTGACCGGTGCCATGACAGGCCTGGCAATTCTGCCCGGTTTGCCGGTTGAAGATCGGCAGCGCACGGGATGTCGTCGGGGCAAGGGCCACCAGCAGTAGAACCATGGCTATCGCGAATATCGGCACTCGCGCTGATAACAGGCACCTTTCAAACTTAGGGATCATTTTGGCGGAAATCGGTCTTGGCCAATATCCGTCGCTCGAATCGACCGACCGCATTTAAAACTCTATTGCGTTGTACCACTGCAATAGTCACGCCTGTGACATTCGAAGCGTCGCAGTGGGAATGGAGTCGGTATTCGTAATCACGTGGCGCTGCGGCAGGTAATGAAGCAGCAGATCAGTTTCTTTCTTGACCACGCCGTAGCATTCGCAACTCAGAGCTTCAAGTTTCGGGCGGTCTAGCACCTTGATCAATCCGCGCGAATATGAAATCACGCCCAGCCGCTGCAATTTTGACGCGGCCTGAGTGACGCCTTCTCGACGAACACCGAGCATGTTGCCGATGAATTCCTGTGTCATCGTCAAGTGGTTATGTGACAGGCGATCCATGGAAAGCAGGAGCCATCGGCAGAGCTGCTGATCGATCGAATGGTGCCGGTTGCAAACTGCGGTCTGAGAGACTTGCGTAATCAGGGCCTGCGTGTAGCGCAGCATCAGCATTAGCAACTGGCCGTGGCGGTTGAACTCCTTTTTCACCCGCTGTCTGGGGAGTCGATATGCGTAACCGGCGCTCTGTACCAGCGACCGGCTCGGCGTGCTCTCCCCGCCCATCAACAAAGTGATGCCTAGCAATCCCTCGTTGCCCACCACCAGGATCGCGGTCGACGCCCCGTCTTCCATCACGTATTGCAGCGAGACGATGGAGTCAGTCGGAAAGTAAACATGGCGCATGGGGTCCCGGGATTCATACAGGAGCGCGCGCAACGGCAGGCGCACCAGCTCCAAGTACGGGAACAAACGGCCTTGAACGTCAGGCGACAAGGCCGCCAGAAGATGATTCTGCTGGGGCTGGGGTTGGGCGGACATTTCAGCGTTCTCGGAACAGACTAGGTATAGATTACCCGGTCACAGCCGCTTGAGCGCATTTTTGTCCCGCGCTAACTCGATACAGTAGCCGACAAATGAGAACACGCGTGAATGCTACGCAGCTAGTTCCCCCGTCGTGCATCAGGCTGCATCAAAACCCTGTCTCGCCTGTTGTCGCTGGATTTGATCTTGCAGCCGCAGCCGCACAATGGACTCGCATAGCCGCCACTGAAGATAGGTTATACAGTCGGCTGAGGGTTGCTCTGAGGCAAGCGTCAGCAGCATGTCAAAATATTGTTCCGACAATCCCTTCGAATCCTCGTTACCGTTTCGAATAGCGTCTAAAACGCCATCATCGACATTCATCTGTGCAACAACAACGCTGGGCAACAGCTCATCAAAGCCGGTTGAATGGGACAGGCGCATGCAATGCACGCGCAGCCCAGTTTCGATCCAGAACGACCACACGCGGTCACGCTCCTCGAAGTCCAGCTTCACGAGTATTGAGTTGCGACGGATCGGGTATGGGACTTTGGGAGTTCGGATCGGAACGACAGGTGAATTCATGATTACTTGAACCGTCCACTGAGCTAGCGCGAGCGCCGCTGTCTCAGTGCAAGTCTCATGCCTGCGTGCCAGCATCTATAACCTGTTGATCTGCCGGTGTCGCACGTCGCGAATTGCAACCCGGTTGTCGTGCACCGTGCAAGGTGCGGTTTTAGCGCATCCCGAGGGCGAGTGCCTGCAAGCTGCTCGTCGTCAGGCGCGAAGTTTGTGATGCCAGCGAACCTTTTTTGATATCGGGCGTTTCCGCGCGATTCGGGTTCATTCGTTAGAGCTGTCCCACGCAGCTAAAGGGCCACTACGCCCAGTTCGCAACAGCGATCGCGTTGTTGTTCGTTGCCTACGGCGATTTCGCAAGCGTGAGTTTGAAACTATATTCGGGCACACCAGACAGAACTTCACGAAAAAGCGAACTATTCGACAGTTACACTTTTCGCCAGATTGCGCGGCTGATCCACATCGGTGCCGCGCAGCACGGCAACGTGGTAGGCAAGCAGTTGCAGGGGAATCGTGAATACGATCGGCGCAATCATCTCGCCGCACGGCGGAAGGGCGAGGAGGTGGCCACTGCCGCTGCCCTTTGGCATGTGCGCGGCGACAGCCGCGTCGGCAAGCACATAGAGCTCGCCACCACGGGCGCGCACCTCTTCCAGGTTGGACTTGAGTTTTTCCAAGAGGTGATCGTTCGGCGCCACCGCGATCACCGGCATGTTCTCGTCCACTAGCGCGAGCGGGCCGTGTTTGAGTTCGCCAGCGGGATACGCCTCGGCATGGATGTAGGAAATTTCCTTGAGCTTGAGTGCGCCTTCCATCGCGATCGGATACTGGGTGCCGCGGCCGAGGAACAAGGCGTGATCCTTGGTCACAAAATGTTTGGCCAGGCGCTGGATGTCGGCGTCCAGCGCAAGCGCATCACGCACGGCACCCGGCAGAGTCTCCAACTGGTGCACCAACGCTTCATAACGCGCGGCATCGATGCCGTGATGGTGCGCGATCTCCAGCGACAACAGCGCGAGCGCCACCAGTTGCGTGGTGAATGCCTTGGTCGAGGCGACGCCGATTTCCGGACCGGCGCGCGTCATCAGCGCAAGCGCTGATTCACGCACGATTGACGACTCCGGTACATTGCAGATCGCGAGTGTGGTCAGGTATTTCTTGGTCTTCGCCAGTTTCAGTGCTGCCAGCGTGTCGGCGGTTTCACCGGACTGGCTGACGCTAACGAACAGCGTGTCCGCCGGCACGACCGCATCGCGGTAGCGGTACTCAGAGGCGATTTCCACATTGCACGGAATGCCGGCGAGGCTCTCAATCCAATAGCGCGCGACCAAGGCGGCGTGATAGCTGGAACCGCAGGCGATCAGGTGCACATTGCGCGTCTTGCTCAATAGCTCGTGCGCGCCCACGCCGAAAATGGCAGTGAGGATCTGGCCGCTGGCGATGCGACCTTCCAGCGTATCGGCAATCGCCTGCGGCTGCTCGTGGATTTCCTTGAGCATGTAGTGACGGTATTCACCGCGCTCCACCGCATCGGCGCCGAAATGCGCCAGCTTGATCGGACGTTCCACGGCTGCGCCATGCTCGTCGTATATTTGTACACCTTCGATCGTCGCTTCGGCGACGTCGCCTTCGGCAAGGTAGATGAAGCGGCGCGTCACCGGCAGCAATGCGTGGATGTCCGACGCGATGAATTGTTCGTTCTCGGCCAGGCCCACGACCATTGGGCTGCCGCGACGGGCGCCGACGACACGGCCAGGTTCGCGCTTGGAGATCGCCGCGATCGCGTAGGCGCCGCGCAAGCGCGGAATCGCCAACTGCAAGGCCTCGCGCAGGCTGGCGCCGGCGGCGTGGTAATGCTCGATCAGGTGGGCGATGACTTCGGTGTCGGTCTCGGTCACGAATTCGTAGCCTAGCGCCTTGAGCTCCGCGCGCAATTCGTCGTGGTTTTCGATTATCCCGTTGTGAACAACCGCCACCGTTCCGCGCGAGGCGATCGGGTGGGCGTTGATCGTGTTCGGTGCACCGTGCGTGGCCCAGCGCGTGTGCGCGATGCCGGTGTGGCCGGCGATCGGGTGCGTCTTGTGCAGCAGTTCCAGCTCGTGCACCTTGCCCTTGGTGCGCACGCGCTCAAGACCATGTTCGGTCAAAAGGGCAATGCCCGCGGAGTCGTAGCCGCGGTATTCCAGCGCCTTCAATCCCGCGATCAGCGTTCCGACCACATCGCGCCGCGCGGCGGCACCGACAATTCCGCACATGAGATTGCCCTCGAACCCAGACGGCTATTTTAGCGGGTTCCGCGCCGGACAACGGGCGATTTCATGGCTTTTTGCGGCGTTATCAGACGAAAGGCGTGCATCGGTTCAGGTTTTCGTCGGCCGCTTCCAGCCCGGGATCGTGGTCTGGCGTGCGCGCGATACGGTGAGTTCGCCGGGCGGTGCATTCGCGCCGATGGTTGAGCCGGCGCCGATGGTCGCGTCCTTGCCGACCGTCACTGGCGCCACCAGCGCGGTGTTCGAGCCGATGAAGGCGCCATCCTCGATCGTGGTGTGATGCTTGTTCACGCCGTCGTAGTTGCAGGTGATCGTGCCGGCGCCGATGTTGACGTGCGCACCGATCGTCGCATCGCCGATGTAACTCAGATGATTGGCTTTGGAATCCGCAGCAAATGTTGCATTTTTCACTTCTACAAAATTACCGATGCGCGCGCCAGTGGCCAGTTCGGTTCCCGGCCGCAGGCGCGCGAACGGGCCGATGGCACAGGTGCCGTGGCTGACCACACCTTCCAGGTCGCAATGCGCGTGGACGACGCTGCCGGCGGCGAGCGTGCAGTCCTTGATCCGGCAGAAGGGGCCGATGCGCACGCCATCACCCAATGCGACCTTGCCTTCGAGCACGACGTCGACATCGATTTCAACGTCGCTGCCCGCGGTCAGTTCACCGCGCAAATCAAAGCGCGCCGGATCCGCCAGGCGCACGCCTTGCGCGCAGACGGCTTTCGCCTGACGCAGTTGAAATTGGCGTTCCAGTTGCGCCAGCTGCCAGGCGTCATTTGCGCCGAACGCCTCGAATTCGTCGCGGCAGTTCAGAGACGTTGCCGGCAGGCTCTCGGCAGCGGCCTGCGCAAACACGTCGGTGAGATAAAACTCGCCCTGCGCATTGCGGTTGTCCAGGTTGTGCGCCCAGACGCGCAGGCGGCGCGCGTCGGCGGCGAGGATGCCGGTATTGACCGTGGTCAGCAAACGCTGCTCGTCCGTGCAATCTTTTTCCTCGACGATCGAGCGCACCTGACCGAGCCCGTCGCGGATCACGCGGCCGTAGCCGCGCGGGTCGAACAATTCAGCGGTCAGCACGGCGAGCGGCAACGAGGAATCGATCAGCGGCCGCAACGTCGCCGCCTGGATCAGTGGCACATCGCCATACAGTACGAGTACGCGCGCGGCTTCGGGAATCTGCACCAGCGCGAGCTGCACCGCGTGGCCGGTGCCGTGTTGTTCGGCCTGCAGCACCCAATCCAGATCAGTCTGGTCCGCGAACGCGGCGCGCACCTGTTCGGCACGGTGACCGTACACAACGTGAATTCTTACCGCATGCAGTTCGCGCGCGGTTGCCACGACATGCGCGAGCATCGACTTGCCGGCAAGCGGCTGCAACACTTTCGGCAAGGCCGAACGCATGCGCTTGCCCTCGCCGGCGGCGAGGATGACGATGTGAAGGGGCAGGGGGGCAGTCATGCGCTTACGATAGCGCAGACCGGGGACGGCATTCGAGCTTTTTGCGGGAGAATTTCGGGCAAAAAAACACCGGCTTGAGGCCGGTGTTTTGTGAAGTCCGCTTTCTGGCAGCCGATGTCAGTGCTTGGCCTGCTTGCGCAAGCGTTCGATTGCCTGCAGCTGCGCGATCGCCTGGGCCAGCTCGATCTGGGCCTGGGCAATCTCCATCGCGTCGGTGCGATTGGCGAGCAGGCGCTCGGCCTCTTCCTTGGCGCGATTGGCTGCGCTTTCGTCCAGATCCTTGGCGCGGATCGCGGTGTCGGCAAGCACGGTGACGACCTGCGGCTGCACTTCGATGATGCCGCCGGAAACGTAGAAGAACTGCTCCTCGCCGTTCTCGGCGATCACCCGCACCTGACCCGGTTTCAGGCGCGTGATCAGCGGCGCATGACGCGGCGCGATGCCGAGCTCGCCCTCGTCGCCAGTAGCAACGACCAGGGTTGCATTGCCGTGAAATATCTCGGCTTCGGCACTGACGATTTCGCAGCGAATGGTGGTTGCCATGTTCTTGATTCCGATTCGTGCGCGATCAGGCCGGCTTCTTTTCCGCCATCGTCTTGGCTTTCTCGAACGCCTCTTCGATGCCGCCGACCATGTAGAACGCCTGTTCCGGCAGGTGATCGCATTCGCCGTCGACGATCATCTTGAAGCCGCGGATGGTGTCCTTCAACGACACGTATTTGCCCGGAGAACCCGTAAACACCTCGGCGACGTGGAACGGCTGCGAGAAGAAGCGCTCGACCTTGCGCGCGCGCGACACCGTCGCCTTGTCTTCTTCGCTCAACTCGTCCATGCCGAGAATCGCGATGATGTCCTTCAGTTCCTTGTAGCGCTGCAGCGTGGCCTGCACGCGGCGCGCGGTGTCGTAGTGCTCGGTGCCGATCACGTTCGGATCGAGCTGGCGACTGGTGGAATCCAGCGGATCCACGGCCGGGTAAATGCCGAGCGAAGCGATGTTGCGCGAAAGCACGACGGTCGCATCCAGATGCGAGAACGTCGTGGCCGGCGACGGATCGGTCAGATCGTCCGCGGGCACGTAGATCGCCTGCACCGAGGTGATGGATCCGGTCTTGGTCGAGGTGATGCGTTCCTGCAGCGTGCCCATTTCCGCGGCCAGCGTGGGCTGATAACCCACCGCCGACGGCATGCGTCCCAGCAGCGCGGATACTTCCGTGCCGGCCAGGGTGTAACGGTAGATGTTGTCGACGAAGAACAGCACATCGCGGCCCTTGCCCGAGGCGTCTTTTTCGTCGCGGAAGTATTCGGCCATGGTCAGGCCCGTCAGCGCCACGCGCAGGCGGTTGCCCGGCGGCTCGTTCATCTGGCCGTACACCATCGCCACTTTCGACTCGCTGATGTTGTCGAGCTTGATGACGCCTGCTTCGATCATCTCGTGATAGAAGTCGTTGCCTTCGCGCGTACGCTCGCCGACGCCGGCGAACACCGACAGGCCGGCATGCTGGGTCGCGATGTTGTTGATGAGCTCGAGCATGTTCACGGTCTTGCCGACGCCGGCGCCGCCGAACAGGCCGATCTTGCCGCCCTTGGCGAATGGGCAGACCAGGTCGATCACCTTGATGCCGGTTTCCAGCAAATCATTCGCCGCCGCCTGTTCGTCATAGCTTGGCGGTGACCGATGGATGACCCAGCGCTCTTTTTCGCCAATGGGGCCAGCTTCGTCGATCGGGTTGCCGAGCACGTCCATGATGCGGCCGAGCGTGGCCTTGCCGACCGGCACCTTGATGCCTTCGCCCGTATTCTTCGCCACCAGGTGGCGCTTCAGGCCGTCGGTGGAACCAAGCGCGATGCATCGCACGATGCCGTCGCCGAGCTGCTGCTGCACTTCGAGCGTGATCGGAGCGGCTGCGCCTTCGACGTTCAGCGCGTCGTATACCTTCGGCACCTGATCGCGCGGGAATTCGACGTCGACGACCGCGCCGATAATTTGGACTACTTTGCCCTGATTCATTTTCATGTCCTCAAAAACTCAAATTCTGTTTGGGCGCTGCGAACTAGACTGCTGCGGCGCCGCCGACGATTTCGGAAATTTCCTGCGTGATCGCTGCCTGACGCGCCTTGTTGTAGACCAGCGTGAGGCTGTCGATCGCCTTGGTCGCGTTGTCGCTTGCCGATTTCATCGCGACCATGCGCGCCGCGTGTTCGCTCGCCAGGTTTTCCAGGGTTCCCTGATACACCAACGATTCGATATAGCGCGTCAGCACATGATCCAGCACGGTCTGCGCATCGGGCTCGTAGATGTAGTCCCAATCGTAGGCGGTGGTCAGCGTCGCCGACGCCGGCAGCGGCAGCAACTGGTCGAGCGTGGCCTTCTGCGTCATCGTGTTGACGAAATCGTTGTAAGCAAGTGTCAGCTTGTCGACGCGGCCCGCAGTGTAGGCGTCGAGCATGACCTTGATCACGCCGATCAGCTGTTCCACCTTCGGGCGTTCGCCCAGATGCGTCGCGCTGCCGATCAGGTTCACTTTCAGGCGACGGAAAAACGCATTGGCCTTGGTGCCTATGGCGACGATGTCGACTTCGACGTTCTTTTCCTGCCAGGCACGTATTTCCACGAGCAGCTTGCGGAACAGGTTCGAGTTCAGGCCGCCGCACAGACCGCGATCGGTCGAGATGATGATGTAGCCGACGCGCTTGATTTCCGCGCGCTCGTTGAGGAACGGATGCTTGTACTCGGAGTTGGCCTTGGCCAGATGGCCGATCACCTGGCGCATCGCACGCGCGTACGGGCGCGAGGCCTTCATCAGGTCCTGCGCCTTGCGGATCTTGGATGCGGAAACCATTTCCAGCGCGCGCGTCACCTTGCGGGTGTTCGCGACGCTCTTGATCTTGGTCCGGATTTCTCTTGCGCCTGCCATGGGTTTCTTCCGTAGGGTGGGCTTCAGCCCACCGTCATCGCATCAATTGGGCATGCATGGTGGGCCAAGGCCCACCCTACGTGTCACCAGCTGCCGGTCTTCTTGAACTCTTCGATGCCTTTCTTCAGCGTGGCTTCGATGTCGTTGTTCCAGTCGGACTTGTCGTTCGCTGCCTTCACCCAGTCGGCGTAATTGCTGGCGAAATGCGCGTGTAGGCCTTTTTCGAACGGCAGGATCTGCGCGATCGGCAGATCATCGAGGTATCCTTTCTCGGCCGCGTACAGCGAGACAGCGAGTTCAGATACCGATAGCGGCGCGTACTGCTTCTGCTTCATGAGTTCAACAACGCGCTGGCCGCGTTCGAGCTGGGCGCGCGTGGCGGCGTCCAGATCCGAAGCGAACTGCGCGAATGCCGCCAGCTCGCGGTACTGCGCGAGCGACAGCTTCACACCGCCGGACAGCTTCTTGATGATCTTGGTCTGTGCTGCGCCACCGACGCGCGACACCGAGATACCGGCGTTCACGGCCGGGCGGATGCCGGCGTTGAACAAGTCGGTTTCCAGGAAGATCTGGCCGTCGGTGATCGAGATAACGTTGGTCGGTACGAACGCGGAAACGTCGCCGGCCTGGGTTTCGATCACCGGCAGGGCGGTCAGCGAACCGGTCTTGCCCTTGACTGCGCCCTTTGTTGCTTTTTCCACATATTCTTCGTTGACGCGCGCGGCGCGTTCGAGCAGGCGGCTGTGCAGATAGAACACGTCGCCCGGATACGCTTCGCGGCCCGGCGGACGGCGCAATAGCAGCGAGATCTGGCGGTAGGCCCAGGCCTGCTTGGTCAGATCGTCATAGATGATCAGCGCGTCTTCGCCGATGTCGCGGAAGAATTCGCCCATCGCACAACCCGAGTACGGCGCGATGTACTGCATCGCGGCCGAGTCGGCGGCGGCAGCGGCAACGATGATCGTGTGCGCGAGCGCGTCATGCTCTTCGAGCTTGCGCACCACGTTTGCGATCGAGCTCTGCTTCTGGCCGATGGCGACGTAGATGCATTTGATCCCGGAATTTTTCTGGTTGATGATCGCGTCGATCGCGAGCGCGGTCTTGCCGGTCTGGCGGTCGCCGATGATCAGTTCGCGCTGGCCGCGCCCGATCGGAATCATCGAGTCGACCGACTTGTAGCCGGTCTGCACCGGCTGCGAGACTGACTTGCGCCAGATCACGCCCGGCGCGACTTTTTCGATCGGCGAAGTTTGCTTCGCGTTGAGCGGACCCTTGCCGTCGATCGGATTGCCGAGCGCGTCGACGACGCGGCCGAGCAGTTCGCGGCCGATGGGTACTTCCAGAATGCGGCCGGTGGTCTTGACCGTATCGCCTTCACGCAGATGGTCGTAGCCGCCGAGGACGACGCAGCCGACCGAGTCGCGCTCCAGGTTCAGCGCCAGGGCGAATGCGTTGCCGGGCATTTCGATCATTTCGCCGGCCATCGCATCGGCCAGGCCGTGCACGCGCACGATGCCGTCGGACACGGAGACGATCGTGCCTTCGTTGCGCGCTTCCGCAGCGAGCTTGACCTTCTCGATACGGCCTTTGATCAATTCGCTGATTTCTGAAGGATTGAGCGTTTGCATGGGTTTCTCTCGTGAGCATCCGATGAAGGATGCAGCAAATGGTAAAAGTATTTTCTAGTGAGCTAGAGCGCTTTCAAGCCGCGCCAGACGTCCGCGCACGGAGCCATCGATCACCGTGTCGCCGGCATCGATCACGGCGCCGCCAATCACAGTCGGATCGATGCGCTGTTCCAGTTCGATGTCGCGGCCGAAACGCTTTTTCAGGGCAACCTTGATCTTGTCGGCTTGCTCGGCCGGCACGGCGGTGGCTGTGCGCAACGTGACCTTGAGCACGCGTTCGGCTTCGCGCTTGTAGTCTTCGAACAAGGCGGCAATATCCGGCAGCAGCATGGCGCGGCGATTCTCGACGAGCAGATTGAGGAAACGGGCGACCGGTGAATCCACCGTTTCGTCCGGCGGCAGCAGCAGCCCGGTCAACTCGGCGTTGCCCACGCGCGGATTGCCGATCAGCCCGCCAACACGGCTGTCGGAAACCAGCTGCGCGCTGAAGCGCAGCTTCTGCGCCCAGTCGGCGAGTGCGTTGCCGCTACTTGCCGATTCGAAAGCCGCGCGTGCGTACGGGCGCGCCAGAGTCAGGGTTTCGCTCATGGATTAAATCTCAGCCACGAGCTGATCGAGCAGGACTTTGTGCGCATCCGCATTGATCTCACGCTGGATGATCTTCGATGCACCCTGCATCGCCAGCGCGGCGACCTGGCCACGCAGTGTCTCGCGCGCCTTGCCGACCAAGCCTTCGATCTCGGCCTGCGCAACGGCTTTCTGGCGAGCGCCTTCGAGCAACGCGTCCGCCTTGGCCTTGTCCAGAATCTGGTTGGCCTGGCTGTGCGCCTTGTCGATGATCTCGCTCGCCTGCACGCGCGCTTTCTTGATCTCGTCGGCCACGCGCGCGTCGGCATCCTTCAATTCGGCTTTCGCGCGTTCCGCAGCGCTCAAGCCTTCGGCAATGCGTTGGGCACGGACATCCATCGCTGATTTCAGCGGCGGCCAGATGAATTTCATCGTGACCCAGATGAGGATCCCGAAGACGATCATCTGGGCGAACAGAGTAGCGTTAATGTTCACGAGCTTTGACCCTCAACTTACGACGCTGGAACGAATCAATGCGCGACGCCGGCTGCCGCCGCCGCCACTTTGGCAGCGAACGGATCGACGAAGGTCAGGTACATCGCGATACCCACGCCGATGATCGGAATCGCGTCGATCAGACCGACGAGCAGGAACATCTTGCCCTGCAGCATGGGCACCAGTTCCGGCTGACGCGAGGCGCCTTCGAGGAACTTGCCGCCCATGAGTCCCATGCCGATCGCGGCGCCGATGCCACCGAGGCCGAGCATGAGTGCTGCCGCAACAGCGGTCATGCCTTCAACATTTGCCAATGCGCTGATATCCATCGTTTGTCTCCGTAGAACTTGTGATTAAAAAAGGTGTGCCGGTCAGTGATGATCGGCCGCCATCGCCATGTAGACGACAGTCAGGGTCATGAAAATGTAGGCCTGCAGCGAAATGATCAGGATGTGGAACAGCGTCCAGGCGGTGCCGAGCGCAATCTGCGTGTACCCACTGGGCAAGGCCGCGGGCAGCCATCCAAAAATGCCAATGACTGGGATACCGATCAGCAAAGCGAGGGCGAGCAGGCCTTTTCCGCGAGCGAAAAGAAAAACGGTCAGGACCATCAACGCTGCAGCAACGAGCAGCGCGCCAAGATTGGTTGTGGTCGCCGCTTCCGGCATACCCAGACTGAGCGTGAAGCTGGCGAGCAGAATGAAGATCATCTCCCCCGCGTACATGTTGCCGAACAGTCGCAGACCCAGGCTGATGGGCTTGGCCAGTTCTTCGACGCATTTGAGCAGGAAGTTGAGCGGCATCAACAGAATCTTGACCAAGATATTGTTGGCGCTGAATGGGTGAAAAAGAAATTCCGCGCCGACACCTTTCACGCCCTTGGCGAAAAAGCTGTAACCGAACGCAATGAGGAACACGGTCAGCGACATGCCGATGGCGACGTTCGGATCGGTCGACGGCACGGTGCGCAGATGATCCACGCCCAAACCGCCCGCAACTGCCGGGAGCAAGTCAACCGGCAGCATGTCCATGAAGTTCATGAAGAACACCCAGAAGCCCACCGCGAGTGCCATCGGCGCGACAAAGCGCGCGCCGTGGTGGTAGGCGTCCTTGACCTGGCTGTCGACGGACTCCACGCACAATTCGATGAAGTTCTGCCACTTGCCGGGCACGCCACTGGTGGCCTTGCGAGCAGCGACGCGGAACATGACAAGAAAAATGGTCGCAAGTACGACTGAGAAGACCATCGAATCCAGATGAAGCACCCAGAACCCGGTCGCTTCCGGATCGATGCGCATCGTATGCAAGTCCAGCTTGAGGTTAGTCAAGTGGTGCAGGATGTAGCTGCTGGTGTCGTGAGCGCCTTCAGTCGCCATGTTCTTCAAGTAACCCGTTCCTGAAACAACTTAGTCGATTGCTGCAAATGCCAGCACCAGCCAGTTCATGGCCAGACACGCCACGCATGTCAGCATCAGTGGCGCAAAGTGCGCGCCAAACCAACGCGCACCGATGAAAAACAACAGCGCCGTCAACAACAGCTTGCCCAATTCCGCCCGGTAAAACGCGCCGAGCACCTGCTTGCCTTCCGTTGCACCGCGACGCGGATGAACCCGGTACGCGAAGTACAGCGCCGGCACCACGACGACGATGCCGCCAAACGCAGCCGCCACCGCTGCTGCCTTGCCCCAGATAGCCACTACGACGATGACTGCGACACTGGTTGTCGCAGCCTGAGCCGCGCACAAAACCCACGCCAGCGATACACCGCGCAAATCCACCCGCTTCACCCTTTCACCCCCGACGCCGCGCGGCAGTAATGCACACAGCCAGCGCCAAGCCGGCAGCGGTATACCTTCGCATCGGACAGCCTTGGTTTGGACTTAAGGGCCAGCAGCGTTACTCGGCATCCAAGCCGGGCATCCAAGCCGGTAGCGCGGGTTGTCGATTATAGCAATCGGGGGTTTGCGCCCGCAAGACAAAGCTGGTGCAAGTCACGGGCGAAGGACGCTTGCGGACGTCCCGCGCGGATCGGCATCCCCGCCCGCCAGATCAGGGCGTGATCTGGATATGGTTGGTCGCGCCGCTGAAGTTTTGGTTGAACGTTATCCACAGCTCGTCGCTTCCGGCGCGCATCGACGGGAAGTAGTCGACATCGACCGTCAGCGACGTGCCGTTGAGTTTGACGCTGCTCGGATAGGCACCAGCGTAGTTGCTTAAGATCAGCAGCGGTTTCTTCAGCGTGCCGCTGCCGACGGCGACGTTCGCATCGAGCTGGTTGGCGGCATTTGCGGCCAAGGCCAGTGCGCCGTAGACGTGGTTGTAGCCGCCCGGCGCATAATTGATCGTGTCAGCACGATTGATACCCGCCGGGCCGCTCGTAATGACACTGCCGACGGTCGTGCTCATCGTCAGCGTTTGCGCGACTTCCGCCTGCGTTACCTGTGCTTCCACCGGACTCGTGCTATGCGGGCCGAGCACCACATGAACGGAATAGCTCTTCTTCGGATAGCCTGGCAGAAACGGCCCATTGTTGCCGGCTGCGGTGTTCGTGTTGGCGGCGTAACTGGATTGTCCGAGGAATCCATACTGCGTGCCCCAGGTCAGGCGCGCATTGTTGTTGGGCGTGCTGGCGTTGATGGAATCGTTGTCGGCCTGATACGGCCAGTTGTCCTGGCAGGGCATCGCGTATCCGGATGCCGCGCATGCGGCGCCATTTGCGGAGGTCTTGTTCCAAAAGCCCGAGACATCGTAACCGTTGGGATCGCGCGCAGCACCGGCGTCCTGCTCGTCGATAGTCTGCGTCTGCACCAGACCCATAGTAGCGTCGGAGGCCACGATCCACTCTTTCACATAGGGAATCGTGTTGGCGACATTCCACGTCCATGAGCTGCTCAACGTGAGCGGGGCGGTCGTACTCGTGAACTTGTACTTGTCGCCCCAGGCAACGCCATCGATGTTGTGGCTGAATCCGTCACCATCGATATTCAGTTCGCCATACGGGGCGCGCGAATCGTCGTACAAGTAATCGGCCGAGATCGCACTCAGATCGTATGTGATCGCCCACAATGGGTTGTCGTGTCCTGTCGCCATCATCCAATCGATCGTCACTGGAACAAGCGTGGTGGCCGGCGCATTGGGTCCGCAATGGCGCTGATAGTTTTGGGTGAAGCGGAAAATGGCGTGATGCCGGCCTTCGAACACGCGTTGGAACCCACCAGAAAAACTGTATCCGAGAGGCGAGTCATCGCCGTTGCAGAATTGATTCAAGGTATGCGAGACGACGTAGCCGAAACCGCCATAGCCGCCGTTTCCGTACGTGGTCACGGAAGCAGTGCGTGTTGTGGCATTCGGCATTTGATAGCGGAATTCACGCAGCGCGCCGCCACGATTCGCATACACGCCAGCAGTGGGCCCCACTTGGCCATCGTTGTGCGCCAGCACGGACACGCGTGGTGAATTTGCAGAATCGCACCAGGTAAATCGATCGCTCACCATGCTGCCCACGGTGACGTCGTGCTCTTGCGTCATTCCGCACGCGGGCGGCGGCAGCACGCTGCCTTCAAATCCGCTCTTGAAAATCCAATCGGCGCCACTCGCCCGTCCGATCAAACTGACGTCGTCGAAATAAACGGTCGGCTGCGCGCTCATGTTGTTGGATTGAAGCGAGATCTGGTCGAAGGCGCCATTGAACTGGGTCGGTGCATTGTCGAATGACGCCGTTACCTGCGCCCATGTGTTCACAGCGATCGGGTGCCCGAGCAAGGCAACAAGCGGTACATCGACAACAGGTGTACCGAGCAGGCCAATAACCAAATGAAGATCTTGTCCACCGGATACGCCGCCATTGACCCAAAAAGTGATGCCGTTGTAGTTCGTGGTCGACAAGTTCCCCGGTGTGCACCAGCTCACCGCGGCGAAATTCGGCGCGCTAAAACTGATCCCGTGAATGCCCGTGTGGACGAATGTGGTTTCTGCGAAATTCGGCGCAGCGCCGAAACTGCAATTCTGGTTGAAACCGTTCTCACTGGCATCGTCGTAGACCACCAGGTCCGCCGCGAATGCGGGACCAGAAATCGCGGCAACGGCGAAAAGAAAAATGCGAAATCCAATCATGCGCAACATATATAGCCCCCTGCAGGCACGGAATGCTGTGCCTGCCGATGTTCACGCCGCGTCAAGGCACGACGGCATTCGGGCACAGATTGGTCCAGACCTGCTGCAAATCGGCGCTGGAATAGGTGTGTCCGCCGTTGAAGGTGGTGCGGAAAATCGTTTGCCCGCCGACCCAGCCCTGGGCCAGGAAGCGGTTGTAGTCATCCAGGGTGGGTTGAAGGTAGTACGAATCGCCGGAACCGACATGAATATCCACCGGAATCTTGCGCGGCAGATTCGCAAGCATTTGAGCGCATTGCGGATCGGTGCAGGCGAAGCCGGCAAGATCACCCGCGCTTACGCCGTACGCCGCCATCGTCGACGTGTTGAAAACGCTGTTGTACTTGTTGAGCGCCAGGCCGTGCATCACATTGCCACCCGAAGAAAAGCCCCAACCATACCGGCGCGTGCGCTCGATGTTGTAGGCGCCTTCCACATCGGTGCGGAGGGCGGCAAAGAAATCGTAGTCGGTGGGACCGGAAGTCGGTGGCACGGACCAAGTCACGTAATAGGTCTGTGAAGGGACGTCATAGCCCACTTTGTCCGCGACCGGCGCAGCAACGATAAAACCGGCGGCTGCGGCGACCGGCGCCCAGGCATCGCGCACGTCGGCCGCGTAGCTGCCGCCGTCATTGGGCGCCACGCCGTGCAGGGCCAACACCAACGGCCAGGATCGGCTTGGCGTGTAGTTACTCGGCAGATACAGGAAATAGGTTTGCGTGCCGGAACCCAGGCCCGCGATATGCAAATGGCGGACACGGTTCAGCGGATACGCGCCGCCACTGCCATTGGACGGGTCATGCGGAATTGCAATCTGCCCGGCCTCGAAGCCACCGGCGAAGACACTGTCGGGACGGGTGCAGACCCAGGCAGGCAGCACCACGCTCTGGGCGCCATCGGCCTGCGCGGCGAACAGTGCGGACACGAGGGCAAGGCGGGAACAAAGCGACTTCATTTGCACACTATACGCACGCCACCGGCAGCGAAGTATGAACGCCGGCGCGCATTTACCTTGCCGCAGCGACTCGGCGCTCGGCATAATCAAAGGACAAGCGGCCGTGCCGCCTGCGGATGTAGTGTCGATGAGCAACGCCAAAGATCCCTTTATTGATTTTCCTGCCGGTTCGGTGGTGTACAAGCAGGGTGATACCGGCAGCGACATGTTCATCATCGAATCCGGGCAGATCGACATCATCCAGACTGGCAACGATGAGGTTACCGACTCATTTGGTCCGGGCGATTTTTTCGGCGAGATGGCGCTGCTGGAAGACCAGCCGCGGCATGTCACCGCCGTAGCGAAAAACGCGTCTCGCGTGCTGCGCGTTGAGCGCGCGGCGTTCGCCGATGTGCTCAGACAAAATGTGGAAATCGCGGTGCGCATCATGCGCAAGATGTCCGCGCGCCAGCGGCGCACGGACCAGCGTCTGCGTGACGCATTGAACAGTATGGCGAAGGCGAAAGGCGCAGCGGGCGCGCCACGCGCCGCCGCCGCGCCGGCGTCGGCACCCGCCGTGCGCGCCAGCGAGCCGGCGGCGGCGCCGGCGCAAGTGCTCAAACCCGTGCCTGTCGCGGTCGCTCCAGTCGCGCAAAATATGCTGCTGCGACATTCCAGCGGACAGGTGTTTGCGCTCGACGCCACGCGCAGCGAATTCCTTGTCGGACGAGCCGACCCGACCACCGGCGTAAAGCCCGAGCTTGATCTCGGCGCATTCGACAGCAACCGCACATTGAGCCGCCGGCACGCGAAGATCCTGCGCGAGGGCGCTGTATACTTTGTCAAGGACGAAGGCGGCGCCAACGGCACCTTCGTCAATGGCGATCGCGTGAATGCCGGCGCATCGGTTGCACTGAAGCCGGGCGACAAGCTGCGCTTCGGTTCCATCGAAGTCGAACTCGGCCCTGCATAGAAAATTCGAAACCTTTGCCACAGGATGTGGTTTCAAACTTTAGTCTTGGAGACGCAACATGGCTGGCAAGGACAACGAATGGCAGGAGGCGCTCGGCGCCATCGATCTGTCCGCGATCGATTCGCTCAAGACCCTCAAGCTAGAGCAGGATCAACTCAGCGAACGCCTGCAGGCGATGGATGAACTCAAGGCCAGCGTCGCCACTGCCGTATATCTGCGTGTGCGCGGCGACTACCAGCAACGTTTGAGTGCATTAGAGGATCGAGCCAGCCCGCTCAAGCAGGCGGCGCGGGATCAATACGCGCGCCTGCGCAGTCTGCTCGATCGCTTCGAAGCCGACCATGAGGCGGTGAAGCTCGATCAGCAGGAACTGGAGCTGCGCAACAAGCTGGGCGAATTCGACGACAAGGAATTCCAGCGCCGCATCAAGGGCATCGAAACCAGCGTCAAGGAAAAAGCCGAAGCGCGTGCGCGCGGCCTGGAATTGAAAGCACGCTTCCTGGAAGCGTTTCATGCCGAAAGCGAATTGGATTCGGCTCCGGCGCCACAAGCTGCGGCGGCTGCGTCCGAGGTCGAACCGATTACCGCGCGTCAGTATCAAACTTTGAATTCATCCGAGCGCGCGGCTGCTGAAGCGCGCACCCATGAAGTGCCGAAGGTCATTGCCGACGCGCCGCCGAGCCGGACCCAGGTGATGTCCGCCATCAATATTCCGGAGCCGCCAACGCAGCCATCGACACCCGCCGTGCCGCGTCAGCCGGCGTTGGCGGTTGCCGACGGGTCGACCCAGATTTTCCGCGCAGCGCGGCTGGTGCCGCAAAATCCGGAAGCGGGCAAACAGACCTACACGCTGAGCCTGAAACCGATGAGCATCGGCGCCGATAGCTCCAGCGACATCCGCGTGGGCGGCCCGGGCGTGGATCCCAAGCATGCACAAATCACCGTAAGCATGGCTGGCTTCACCCTGGTCGATCTGGGCAGTAAACACGGCACGCGCGTGAACGCGGAAAAAGTGCGTGAGCGTCCGCTGGTCAATGAAGACGTGATCCAGATCGGTGCCGCACGCTTCGTGTTCCGCGAAGGCTGAGCGAACTCAAGCCATGGCTATCGAAATCGAACAGGAGCAAATCGGCTCGGTGCGTGTGCTTGCGCTGAGCGGCCGTCTGGATACCGAAACCGCAGTGGATGTCGAACTGGCGTTGCAGGACCTGTTCGCCGCGGGTGAGCGCGAGTACGTGATTGATCTGTCCGGCATCAGCTATGTGAGCAGCGCTGGATTGCGGGTTCTGCTGAGTCTGGCCAAGCAGCTGGATGGCGGCAAAGGCAGCTTGCGCCTGTGTGGATTGAATGCGGCGGTCACCCAGGTGTTCGATGTCGCCGGATTCAGCAAATTGTTCGCGATCTTTCCCGATCGCACCGCCGCCTTGCCCAAAGTGGTGCAGGGACGAGCCGATTTCAGTCTCGGCCAGAAGGTGGCGAAGTTGATGGGCGTGGCTTCCGGCAGCGCAGCAGCCAATCCGGCGATGGCGGAACTGGCGCGCTCGGTCGCCGTGCTGCTCGGGATCAAGCAGCCAAAATCTGCAGCCAAGCCGGCACCTCAATCGCGACCGATAACGGCGCCCAATCCTGTGGTCGTGATCACTGGATTCTTCGCCAAGATTCGCGGAGTGTTCGGCGGCAAACGCTAGCGTTTTTTGCGGTCGCGCGACAGCGTGATCAGGGTCAGATCGTCGCTTTGCGGTTCGCCGCCGGCGAAACGTGCAACTTCCGCGAGCAGTGCGTCCAGCGCATCCTGCGCGCCGCCATTGCTTTCACGCAGCGTTTTCACAATGCGCTCTTTACCATAAAGTTCCTTTTTATCATTGTGCGCTTCATCGAGACCGTCGGTGTAGAACAGCACGCAAGTGCCCGGCGCGAGCGTGACCGTGTGTGCGCGAAACACCGTATCGGCCATCGCGCCCAGCGGCAGGGCGCCGGGCTCTGAGAGTTCGCTCACTTTGCCATCGGCGGAGCGCAGCAAGGGGGCAGGATGTCCGGCGCAGGCGAATTCCATGACGCCGGATTCCGGGTCGAGCATGGCCGCGAGCATGGTGACGAACATGCCGGGTTCCAGTTCCTGGTAGAGCTTGCGGTTCAGCCCGGAGAGCAGTTCCACCGGACCTGCAAGATGACGGGCCATGGTGCGCACTTGCACGCTCAAACGCGCCATGTACAGCGCGCCGGACACTGACTTGCCGGAGACATCGGCGATCACCAGTCCAGCGTGGCCATCGCGATAGTTGAAAAAATCATAGTGATCGCCGCCGATGACACGTGCCGCGGCGTAGCTGTCGGCGATGCGGTAGCCCTTGATCACGGGCGGTGATTGCGGCAGGAAGCGCTGCTGGATGCGCCGCGCCAGAGCCAGGTCATGCGCTTCGATCGCCCGCTCCGGCGATTGCGCCTGCTGCGCGGCCATCATCCACGCTAGCTGCCCGGCGACGCCGGCAAACAATTCCAGGTCCGCACTGCGCCAGGCGTTTTCGTGGTTGCAGCTCTCCAGATAAAGGACGCCGAGCACTTCTTTGCCGAGACGCATCGGCATGCCAAGCAGCGCCGCGGGTAACTCGCTCGAGCGCAGACGCGCGGCGAGTGCGTCGCGACCGGTCGCGTCGGCGACGCTGATGCCATCCTGCATGCGCAGCGCCTCGAGCAGAAACGCCTCAACATGTGCAAACTCGGCGCCAGCCGTCGCGCTGGAAGTACTGGAGCGTTGCGCGATCAGGGGCAGATGATCGGACACGGCAACGCTGCTGAAGACGGCGGCACGGCTTGCCTGAGGAAATGCCGAGAGCAATGCGTCGAGCGCTTGCCCAAGTTGCTCACGCAGTGACGCTTCGTGACGTGAAAGAGCACCCAGATCGCAAAAAAGTTTCAGACGTCGAAGCAGCTCGCGCATTCCGGGCGCTGCGGGCGCCACCGCCGCACGCTTGGCGCCGGCCGCCGCGCGCGCGCGCGTGGCGTTGTCTTCGGCTTCGGCGACCGCCGAATGCAGCGACGAGATCTCGGTTGCGGCGCTGCGAAAGATCGTCTTGATCTCGCCGAACTCCAACTCGTCGCCGTCATTGATCCGAACCGGCTGGTCGATCTGATGCCCGCGATAGCGCGTGCCGTTGGCACTGCTTTGGTCGACGACCTCGTAGCCTTGTCCGCTCTTGCGGATCAGGGCGTGCCGGCGCGAGACGGTCGGATGATTCAGGCGCACTTCGGAAAACTGGCCGCGACCCACTACGGCGTTGTCGGCAAAGCTGAACACCTGTCCGGCGAGTACTCCGGAAGTTACGATCAGGCTGGGCATGACGGCATTTGATGCTGCATTGGAAACCACTCACGATCAGGTGCAGTTTGGCATAAACCCGCCGCCTGCGGGATGATGCGCGCTGTCACGGGAGAAGTTGCCATGCATGTGTCGTACTGGTGCGTCCTGGTCGCGGCGCTGTTGCCTTTCGGCTTCACGGCCATCGCAAAAACGATTGCTCGTCGTCGCTTCAACAATCATGCGGTGCGTGATTTCCAGGCGCAGATGAGCGGCGTTGCGCTGCGCGCGCACTGGGCGCACCTGAATTCGTTCGAGGCGTTTCCGGCCTTTGCTGCGGGCGTGCTGGTGGCGCAGCAGGTCGGCGCCGCACAGGGGAAAATCGACGGGCTGGCGCTGGCGTTCATCGCTTTGCGCCTGATCTACGGCGCTTGCTACATGGCCGACCTGGCGGGCTTGCGCAGCGTGGTCTGGGCCGCGGCGCTGGGCTGCACGATTGCGTTATTTGCAATCGGTGCGTGACTTGCGCACGCCGTCGCCGGCAACTGCTCCTGCATTGCCGGCATACCGGCCATCCATGGCCATAAAGAAAAAGGCCGGATGGATTGAACCATCCGGCCTGAACGCGCTGCGGAATTCGAGGGGAGGGAGCTCGCGCAGGGAGTATTACGTGTCGATTGATTACTTCGCGGCTTTCTTGGCCACGTTGACCGTCTTGGTGAAATTTTCATTGGCGGCTTCGAAGCTGCCCTTGGCAATCTGGCCCATCGCTTCGGAGGTCTTCATGCTGACGCCGAAAACTTCCTGGCCGTTCGCGTAGAACTTCTCGGAGGTTTCCTTCACCAGGTTGATGCCCTTCGGCCAGATCGTCTTCAGGCCATCGAAATCGCGCACTTCGGCGGCTTCGGACAAGAATTCAACGGTGGCGGAAACGCGGTTTTCCAGGGTCTTCAGCTGCAGCGCGGTGATGCGCTCGAAGCCTTCGACGGCCAGGCTGTGCGCCTTCAGCGCGTTATCGGCAAAGCTCTTGCTGAGCGCGAGGACTTGCGAATTGATTTGCTCGTACATGGTCGTTCCCTTATCAGTGGGTGGGAGAGAATGAGGACCACTATACCGACAAATATGTTGCGACGCAACATGTCGATCGCGAGAGGCTAAAGCACGGGGAGAAGCGATTGAAAAATAACGATTTATTGCCTTATAGCGGCCTGCAGAAGCGCCCCAACGCCGGCCGGATGCTGCGTTGCGCTACGGTTCGGACCGAGGGCCGGTATAGATACAGCCCGAGGTGCAGGTTTCATGCACCACGACCTTGCTTAACGCCGGCAGCGCAGGCTTGAGCGCGTCCCAGATCCACTTGGCGAGCATCTCGCTGGTTGGATTTTCCAGTCCGGCGATGTCGTTGAGGCAGCGGTGATCCAGTTGTTCCAATAGCGGCGCGAATGCTGCTTTGACTTCGGCGAAATCCATGACCCAGCCCGTATCTGCTGCGGGTTCGCCGCGCACATGAACTTCGATGCGAAACGAATGGCCATGCATGCGTGCGCATTTGTGCCCGGACGGCACACGCGGCAGCCAGTGCGCAGCTTCGAGCTGAAAAATCTTGAAGATATCCATCGTTCGTATGCGTCGTTGCGGGAGAGCTTAAGTCAGCTTGGCGGTGCGGCGAGCACGCTGTCAAGACGATTCGCCGCCTTCGTCCGCCTTAGCTTGTCAGTGGTTGCCTTGCTTGGCCGGCCGCGTTTGCGCAATGTGTAACTGTATACTTTGTGCTTTGGGCCGGCGCGCAAGCGCGGCGATCGCGACCGCGCCGGCGGCCATGCAGATATATAGTGTCGCCATGCGCCACAATAGCAAGGCCGTGGCGATACTGGTGGCCGGCACCCAGGGGGCGAGCGTTGCGCTGAGGCCCAGCTCCGCGCCGCCGCCGCCGGCGGGGACGCCCGTCCAAAGGGCCGCGTGCAGTACCAGGGATTGAATCAGCAGGATCAGGGCAAATGAAACGCGGTGCCCGAGGAAAAACAACACGAGCCAGAGCACGCCATAGCGCGTCAGCCATTGCAGCGCGGTCAGTGCGACGACGCCGCAGAGAAATGCCGGGCCACCGTTGAGCAGAAGGCCGGCGTTGGCGCGCAGACTCATCAGGAACTCGCGCAGCGACTGCTGTTTTCGTCGCAGTCGCGGCCAGCGCGCGCTGATCGAATTCGCGCCGAACAGCCATGCCCACAATTTGCGTCGAGCCAGCAGCCCAACCAGCGCCAGCGCGATCATGCCGGCACTCGATGTAAAACCCAGGATAGCCAGCGTTTGCGGCATATCCGACCAGATCAAGGCGATTCCGGCGACCGGCAGCACCACGACAAAAAACAGCAAATCCAATCCCTGATCAGCCGCAGTGATCGTCGCCGCGCCGCTGACCGAGGTACCCGCGCGACGCAGATAATAGACGCTGGCTGCATAGCCGCCGACGCCGCCCGGCGTGCTGATGAAGGCGAAATCCGTCGCCAGCGAAATCGCCAGCGTGCGCGTGAAACGCGGATGCACCTGCAAACGGTGCAGGAGCAAATGCAGCTTGACCGCACGCGCGAACCAGCTGGTGACGATCACGGCAAAAATTGCCAGGTACCCAACCACGGGAAAATGCAGGGTTTGCCAGAGCGCGTCGTTACCGCCAAGCAGGATCGGCACGGCCAGTGTCGCAGCGAGCGCGACCGCAATCAGCAGGCCGGCGTTGCGCACGCTTGTCGTTCCGCTTGGGTTCTCATCATCGTTATCCGGTCGCGCGTGCGTCCGCCGGCACGCTACTCAACCGTCGCAGGTTTCTGCGATCGTCTCCCGAGCATTGGCTGTCCTGCCGGCGGATACGTAGCGAGTGCCGAGCACAATGTCCCACAGCGGCGTGGTCACGCCGAAGTTCTTGTCGGGATGGTAGTGATGAATATGATGAATAGCCGCCCAGCGTTTGCTCAATCGATTTTCAAAACGCATGTTGTGGATGGCGGCGTGACTTAATCCGTAGGCAGAATAGCCGGCAGCCAGGGACCCGGCGAGCAGCAAGGCAAACTGCGCCGGCAACACCAGGTTCAGCATTCCGGCAATGGCCAGCAGCGCCAGCGGCGGCAGGAAGAACGGAAGAGCGTCATATCCGTCGGGTCGCTCGTGATGCTTGCGATGACCCTGTTCCATGATTTTCGGCGCGCCGTGGAAAAGCCAACGGTGAAAACCGTACTCGATGAAGCTGAAAAGCAGCAGGCCGACCAGCAGCGTCGAGAGTGTCGCCAGCGGGCGCGCGTTGCCCTGCCACAGGCCTGCGCCCAACAACACGATGCTGATGCCTACGTCGGCAATCAGCCCTGCCATGCCATTGGCGCGTGTCGTCGACAGGCGCACGATCCATTGTCCCGCCGCGGCGAACAGCCCCGATTGTTCCGGCGGCGGCGCAAATTTTGCGATCGGTGCAGATGTGATCGGTGTGGATAGGTGTTGTGGAGATTGGGTATTCATAGAGACTGCGATCATCCACGGTTTCAGGCGCGTCGGCGCACATTGATTTTCCATCGACTCCGCCGGCGCTTGTATACATCGTATCGCATGTCGGCGACGTTCGGGTGATGCATGCAGCCGCAGTGCACCGAAGCCGCTTCGCACATCCTGCCTGCGGACTAGTTATTTTTTTCCGAACGCAGGTGATCGATGATCAGCTGCGCCAGTTTCGGCAGCGCCGTGGCGGGCAAGTAGTGGCCGAGCTGCGCAATCACTTGCAACTGCGCATGCGGCAGCAATTTCGCCAGATGATATGCCGCCGGCAAAGGTATCAATGGATCGTCGGCTCCGTGGATGATCAGGGTCGGGCAGGCAATTGCCGCGACTTCGTCACTACGATCCGGATCGGCGAGCACGGCCATCAGTTGACGTGCGGCACCGGCCGGGTTGTACGCGCGTCGCAACGAACGCGCCAGGCGCTCGCGCAGCGCAGCCAGCTCAGCGCCATCGTCGATTCGGCCAAGCGCGCGCATGAGCTCGACGAAATGGTCGAGCTGTGCGGACAAATCCGCGGACTCAGGGGGCCGTTGCAGAAAGCGCCAGAGCAGACTCGGGCTTGGCCACGGAGCTGTGCGCGGACCGGCGCTGGACATGATCGAGGTCAGACTGCGCACGCGTTTGGGTTCGCGTGCGGCGAGCGTCTGCCCGACCATCCCACCGAGACTCACTCCGACGATGGCAAAGCGATCCAGACGCAATGCATCGGCCAACGCCAGCGTGTCTGCCGCCATATCAGCGATGCGGTAGGGCGGGACAAAACTGCGATGCAACAGATGCGCGAGCAACGCCCGTGGCGGCGGCGTGTACTGCATCAGTGGGCCGGAACTGGACAAGCCGATATCGCGATTGTCGAACACGATTACGCGAAACCCGGCTTGCACAATCGCATCGATCAGTGGCTGCGGCCAGGAAACCAGCTGCAGTCCCAGGCCCATGATCAGAATTACCGGCGGATGCCTGGTGTTGCCGTGACTTTCGTATTCCAGATGCAAACCGCGCGAGGCCAGATCGATCCGCATGGATTTTTCGTCGCCTAGAGCGCGAGCAGACCCGCGCCGTTTGCGCCACGCGGATCGCCATAGACCAGGCTGCGCCAACCGCTACGGTCGAATGCTTTCCATTGACCTTCGGCCTGGGCCAGCCGATCGGCAATGGCCCACAACACTGCCGGATTGGCGCCCATGCCCAGGTGACTCGCGCTGACTTGGATGTTTTCCGACTGTTCGCTGTGTGCGACCAGGCTCATGGGCCAGGCGACGATGCCGTCGCTCTTGCTCAGAATCGAGGTCGAAGGTACGCTCGGACTACGGCGCATCAGCGCACGCAAGCGCGGATCATCCGCACGTACGCCGCTTACGAATTCGAACAAGCGCCAGGCGTTCGATGCCTTCGGATTTCCGCCTAGCGGCGAACCCAGGGTGATTACCGAGCGCACGCGTTGTGGTTCACGCACGGCGAGTGCGTGCGCCATGGCGCCGCCGAGCGACCATCCAACCAGACTCAATTTGCGACCGTGTTCGCGCTGGATACTGCGCATCTGCGCAAGCACTTTGCGCACGACGCCCTCGCGTGGCCCGCGATTCAGACCCTGCTCCCACGGATAGACCGCGTAGCCGCGGCCCTCGAGAAATCTGCGCAGCGGCCAGGTGCTGGAATCGCTCGCGGCCAGACCGGGCAAGACCAGCACCGGATGGCCGTCACCGCGCGCCGCCTGAGAGAGCAGGGGCCATGCAGCCACGCATGCGGCCCACTCAAAAATCGCGCGGCCCTCCAGCGCGAGCAGCAAAGGCGAAGGCGCGCGCATGTGCGCGTCGAATCCTTGGCGCGATGGTGGCTTTGCGTCTTTTTTCATCCGTGAGTGCTCTGCATAAACTCTTTGTTCCTCATCAGCTCGTTGAGTGCGCGCGTCAAGCCTGCTGCCATGCCATCCAGTTTCGGCGCCGCATCGCGGCAGGCGATCAAGCCGAACTCAAGCGAACCGGCATAGCTCGTCGCCGTGATGTTAAGGCCAAGTCCATGGGTGACGATAGATACGGGAAAGTAATGCAGCACTTTCGCCCCGGCCAGATACAGCGGCACCGGGGGCCCCGGCACATTGGAGATCGCCAGATTGGCCAAGGGCGGCAAACGCTCGGCGACGCGCCCGCGCGCCCACAGCCGGCTCAGACCGCTCGCCCAGATCGGCGCGGCAAGACCGGGGAAGTCGGTCGGGATGAGACCGCGGAACGTGGCCACCTGTCGCTTGAGCTGACCGGTGGCTGCGGCAATCGCGCGCAGGCGTTCGACCGGATCGACAATATCCGTAGGCAACACGCATTGCACCATCGAAACCTGATTGTTGACTTCGGCGTCGCCCGCCGCGCGCAGCGAGACCGGCATCGCTGCGACCAGTGCACGCGACGGCAGCGCTTTGCGCCGTTGCAAATAGTGGCGCAACGAACTGGCGCACAAGGCGAGCACGACATCGTTCAGGCTGACGCCAAAACCGCGTGCGACACGCTTAACCTCGGCCAGCGGCAACGACACAACGGCAAAACTTCGGCGCGACCCGACCTGCGCGTTGAACAGCGTGCGCGGAGCGAGCATCACGCTGTCGCGCAGACGTCCAAGCAATCCACCCACGCCGAGCGCCGCATCGGCCGCGAGTTTCAGGGTCACCGGCAATCCGCGCAGCAGCTTGGCGAACTGCTGCGCGCTGGCACGAATTGCGGCATTGGCCAGATCGCTGCGCCGCCGTGGCGCCAGCGGCGCGGGATCCGCGGCAGCATTGTCGCGCTGGGGTTTCGTCGGTTGCACGTCAAGCAGCGCCTGCGCCAACGCCATGCCGCCTTGTCCATCGAGCAAAGCGTGATGCACCTTGGAGTACAAGACGCTTTCACCGGATTGCAGGCCGTCGATCACGACGAATTGCCACAACGGGCGATCGCGCGGCAATGCCTGGGCGTGCAGGTCCGCGACGAGTCGCAGCAATTGCGCGCGTGAACCCGGCGCGGGCAGGCGACGTTGCAGAATGTGCGCGCCCAGATCCAGGTGATCTGCTTCGTCCCACATCGGGTGACCCAGATCCAGCGGCGCTTCGGTGAGAATGCGGCGCAGCGCGGTGGCGCGCGGCAGGCGCTCGCGGACATGCGCAACCAGGGCGCGATGAAAGTCATATTTGCGCCGCGGCGTTTGCAGCAGCATCAGGCTGCCGACATGCATCGGCGTGCCGGCGGCTTCCAGATACAGGAATCCGGCGTCGAGTCCGCTCAAGGGTCGTAAGCGCTTGCGCACAGGCGTGTTTGATTCGATCCCTTATGACACGGGCGACTATATGCTGGCCGGTGCGCAGGATCGTTGTGCGTTGCGGGGAAGGCCGCCTGTCGGTGCTTTCAGCGCCCTGGAAACATGGTGGCTATGGGTGGACTCGAACCACCGACCTCAGCATTATGAGTGCCGCGCTCTAACCAGCTGAGCTACATAGCCACGTCGCAGGGGGGCGTGATTGTTGGTATTGCGCTGCCCGCTGTCAAGCACGCCAGCGAAGAAATTGGCACCAAATCACGCCTTGTGCCTTGCCGAGCGCGCGTTGCCTGTGGAAAAATCAGCGCCAGCAGTTCTTGGAGTCAAATGCGTGATCGATCCCGATGGCTACCGGCCGAACGTCGGCATCATCCTGTTGCGCGAGGACGGTCACGTATTCTGGGCGCGCCGCGCCTTCCGCGATGGCTGGCAGTTCCCGCAAGGCGGCATGCACAGCGACGAGACACCGCTCGAGGCCATGTATCGCGAACTGCACGAGGAAACCGGATTGCGGCCCGAGCACGTTGAGGTGCTGGGTGCGACACCCGGCTGGCTGCGTTATCGCTTGCCGCGCCGCTATCTGCGTCACAATGAAAAACCGATGTGCATCGGCCAGAAGCAGGTGTGGTTCCTCCTGCGTTTTCTGGGCGATGAATCCCAGGTGCGTCTGGATCTGACCGACAAACCCGAATTCGACCTGTGGCGCTGGGTCGATTTCTGGTATCCGGCCGCTCACGTCGTGCAGTTCAAGCGCTCGGTCTATGAACGTGCGTTGCGCCACCTGGCGCCGTTGGCCGAAGGCTTGTGCCAGCTGCCGCTGATCCAGATGCAGTCGGTGGTCGATGGACTGGGCAGTATCGAGCTTGTCATCGAGCCTTGCTGAGCCGGCCATTCCGAGTAGCGACAGTTTTTACACCGCGCTTTTGGCGAGCAGCGAATTGAGCTCTATCGTCACGCGTTCGAAGTTACGCTTGATTTCGCCCACGATGACCGGTGCCTCGTTACTCAGCGTGCCGCTGCGCGCGCCGTGTTCCAGGCGTTTGGCCAGCTCCGACAGGCCGAGCGCGCCAAGGTTGGCGCTGGTTGACTTGAGCGAATGCGATGGCGCGATCAAGCCTTCGTTGTCGCCGCGCGTGGCGGCCTGATCCAGCGCCGCGAGCGCTTTGGGCGTGTCTTCCAGATACACCTGCACCAGTTCGGTGAACTCGTCGCCCATCACATCGAGCAGGTCGCGCACGACGTCAGTGTCCAGCACGCTGTCCTGAACGGCGGGCACCGCCACAGGTTTCGTCGGCGGTATGTACCTGGCGGCGGGTCTCGCCGCCACCGCTGCCGGCGCCGTCGGCGCGGCCGGTTTGCTCGTGGCCGCGACAGTTTGGCTCTTCGCATCCGCCGGCAGCCAGCGCCGCAGGGTCTGTTCCAGCAAGGCGCGGTTGAGCGGTTTGGACATGTAGTCGTCCATGCCCGCATTCAGGCATTTCTCGCGATCGCCGGCCATCGCGTTCGCCGTCATCGCGATAATCGGAATGCGCTTGCCGCCGGGAACTTCGTTCTGGCGTTGGATGCGGGTAGCCGTATAGCCGTCCATTACCGGCATCTGGCAATCCATCAGCACGGCGTCGAACGCGTGCTGCTGGATCTGGTCCAGCGCTTCCTTGCCATTCTCGGCAACGACAAAACTCAAGCCGATAAGGCTGATCAGCCGTTGCGCGACCTGGCGATTGACCGGATTGTCTTCGACCAGAAGCACGTGTCCGGCCAGCGGCGTTGATGCCGCTGCGGGCGGCATGATGTGGACCTGCGGTGCCTCGTCCATCCGCGGCATGAATGGATTGACTCCGGCGGACGTCGGTTCGCCGGCCCCGAGCAGTTTCAGGTGTGCCTCACGCAACTCGCCTTCGCTCCATCGGCGCGGCAAGACCATGGCGCGCGATTCACCGGCGAGCTCGACTGGCGCGGGCTCGTCGCCGAGCAGGAGCAGGCAACTGGCGCGATCCAAGTTCGGATCGCGGGTCACGTTGCGGATCAGACCCAGCGCGCTGCTGCTGGGAAGGGTGCCGGCATCGATGATCAAAAGATCGTAAGCCCAGGTTTCACCCATGCCTGCCGCCGAGCGCAACTTTCCCAGCGCATCAGCGGCGGCGGCCGTCTGCTGGAAGGTGACGCCCCAGGCCGCATAGTAGCTACCCAAACGGCGCACGCTGACCTGATCGCTGCTCAACACCAGCGCGCGCGCACCGTGCAGATCGCGGCGCGTGGCCACATCGCCCAAGGCCTTGAGCATCGGCACGCTGAACCAGAACATCGAGCCCTTGCCCAACTCCGAGCGCACTCCGATCTTGCCGTGCATCAGCTCGATAATGCGTTTGCAGATGACCAGACCCAAGCCGGTACCGCCGTGGATGCGCGTAGTGGAGGTGTCCGCCTGCGAGAATGGCTGGAACAATTTCGCGGCAGCGTCCGCTGCAATGCCGATGCCGGTATCCTTAACTGCGAACATCAGTTCATAGTGCGTGCGCGTCTCGCCACGCTTGCCGACATGGATTGCGATCGATCCGCGCGGTGTAAATTTGATCGCGTTGCTCACCAGGTTGGTCAGCACCTGGCGCAATCGTGTCGGATCGCCGCGCACCGCAAGACGCACGTCGGGTTCGATCGTCACGGTGAATTTCAGGCCCTTGGCCTCGGCGCTTTTTTCCATCAACCGGCGCACGGAATCGAGCGCATCGCGCAAATTGATGCCGACGCTTTCCAGTTCCAGCTTGTTCGCCTCGATCTTGGAATAATCCAGGATGTCGTCGACGATGCGCAGCAGCTCACGCGCGGACTTGTACGCGGTCTGCAGATAATCCAGCTGATCCGGCGCCAGCTTGGTAGAAAGCAAAATATCCAGTAGTGGAATAATGCCGTTGAGCGGAGTGCGGATTTCGTGGCTCATCGTCGCCAGGAATTCGCTCTTTGCCATCATCGCCGCTTCGGCGTCCTGCTTGGCCTGCAACAGTTCACGCTGTACGTTGCGCAACTTTTCAAGTTCTGCCAGCAGTCCGGGCGCGGGCGGCGCAGGTGCCGCAGGTGCCGCGCTACGGGCGGCGGATGGGTTCGCAGCGCTAACGGCAACGGGTGACAGTTTCGTCGTATCCACCATCGCGACTGCGTATGCACGCCAGCCGATCCAGCCACCAAGTGCGGCCAGGACCAGCAACGGGGTGATCCACACGGCCTGTTGTGGTGGCAGCGCGAACGGCGCACCGAGACCGACGATGACGACGATGCTCAAACTCAGGCGCACGATCCACGGCGCACTGGCGTGCAGGCGATGCAGGGCGTCGTCGAAACGGGAGTTCGTGGTCATGCGGTAGCGTGGAAATCAAAGCTCATATCGTGCCCGGCCTGCTGGACGAAATCGCCCTGGATGTAGTCCACGCCGATCGTCCACAGCAGTGACGCGCTTTGCGCATCCTCGATGCGCGGTGCGATGATCTTGCGGCCGCGCTCGTGTGCCGCGGCGACAATCTGGCGCAATTCCTCGCGCATCACCGGATTGCGCAGGCCTTCGCCAATATAGCGCGGGGCCAGCTTGATGAAGGTCACTGGCAGCTGTTGCAGCAACTGCAATGCGGCCTGGCTGACTTCAAAAGCAGATAGCGCAAGCGTCACCCCTAGCTCGCCGAGTGCCGTGGCGTACGCGGTCAGTTCCTGCACGCGGGCCAAGGCTTCCGGCAGGCGGAACTCGACCACCAATTGCTCGCCGGCCAGGCGCCGGGTTTCCAGCAGTTGGCGCAACCAGCCCACGCGCAGCGGATCGCTTGCTGCTTCGATCGACTGGCCGACGAACAGACGCACCGGCCGACGTTGCCGCGCGCGTTCAGCCAGCACCAGCAGGCACCGCGAGAGAACCCAGCGATCGATGTCGCCACTGACGCCGTCGCGTTCGGCCACCGGCAGGATGTCGGTGGCGGTATACAATTTTCCACCGTCGCCGCGCAGTCTCAGCAGCGCCTGGAATTGCTCTTCCTCACCGCCTTGCAGGGCGACAATGGGCTGGAACAACAACTGGAAATCCTCGGCCTTGAGTGCGGCACGGATCAGTTGCGACAAAGTCTCGTCCGCATTCGCCGGCGATCTGCGCGTGGCATGGAATACGCCGATGTGGTTGTGGCCCGGGGCGCGCGCTTCGGCCATCGTGCGCTCGGCGGCGTTGAGCATCGCGCCGGCATCGCCGAGTCCCGCGGCAAAGGTGCAGATGCCGAACGACAGGCCCACGGTCAGGGTCTTGCCCTCGTGCTCGAAGACCTCGCGCACGGTGCGATCGCGCAGGTCACCGGCCAGTTGCTTGAGCTCGTCCTCGCTGCCGGAGTTGCACAGCAGGGTGAAACTGGTGTCACCGAAACGCGTGGTCAGATCCTTGCCTTCGACGTGCGAGGCGATGAACGCGCCAATCTGGTTCAGCAACGCGTCGAAGATGGTCAGGCCGACGCGCTCGCGAATCTGTCCTGCGGCATCGATTTCCACGTACATCAAGCCGCCGCCATGTGCCGCGGGATCTTCGCCGGCAAGCAGCGCGTTGAGTTGGTCGAGCACGTACGCACGTTCGTACAGACCGGTCACCGGATCGCGCGGATTCTGCGCCTGCGCGCGGCGGCCCAGTTGACGTGCGCGACGTGCGCGATTGGTTACCGCCGAAATCAGATGCTTGGGCCGGATTGGCTTGGACAGAAAATCGTCGCCGCCGGCATTGAGTGCCTCGAAGTGCTTTTCCTCGTCGTGTTCACCGGACAGAAACACGATCGGCGTATTGATGAACGCTTCGCGCTCGCGGATGATCGCGGTCAGTTCCATGCCATCGCAGTTGGGCATGTACAAATCCATCAGGATCAGTTCCGGCTTGAATGCTTCCAGTTGATCCAGCGCGGCCAGCGGGTCGGTGACTGCACACGTGCTCATCCCCGCCTTGCGCAGAATCGATTCGGCGAAAATCGCCTGCGAGCGATCGTCCTCGACAATCAATACGCGGAATGGATCGGCGCTGTCGGCATCGAGCAGTTCGCCGACGCGCGTCATCACATCGCTGGATTGCGTCGGCAATTCCAGGAACGTATCGGCGCCGGCACGCATTGCGCGCAGGCGCACGGCGAGTTCTCCGGAAGAGGAGAAAGTCAGCAGACACAATCGATGGCTCAAGCGTCCGCGCGCGGCCTTGACCATATCGCCGATCGTTTCCAGCGAATCCTGAAATGGCGCATCGACGATCACCAGATGCGGTGCGAATGCCGCCAACACTTCCTTGAGCTCGGCAACGCTGTCGAGCAGGGTCAGCTCGTAACCGGCCGCTTCGATCTTCTGGTCGACCTCGCACGCCAGCGGATTGCCGTCGCTCAGATGGTAGACCTTGCGCTGTTCGTTGCGGCGCGGTGCTGCGGCGTCGTCGTTTGTCACTGGCGCTGGCGCCGATGTTGCCGGCGCGAGCTCGGCAGTGAGGGGCGCCGGGACAACGAGAGCGGGCGCAACGTTGGCCGCTGCACTGACAACAGGCAACACCGGCGCCGGCGCAACGGGCATGGATGCAACCGGGGCAGGTGCCGGGGTGACGACGACTGGCGCGGGTGCCGGAAGTGGTTGTACCGGTACCGGTGCCGGCGCCGTTGCCGGACTTGCCTTCGCTGCGGCAGCGGGAGTCGACGCGGCGAAGCGTTTCCAATAATCCGGAGGCGGCGTCACCTGCAGAGCAAAACCGCCGCTGTGCGCCGTTGCCACGGTAAGCGCCGCGGCCGCTTGCGTGCTGGTTGATTCGCCGTACTGGTCTTCGTGTTGCGCAATCAGAGGTTCGAGTTTGCGCAACTGCGCCGCGAACGCGTCGGTTTGACCGGGGTTGGGGATCGCCACATTTTCGACAAACGGGGCGAGGAAACTTTCCAGAGAGAACAGGTGTTCGCCGCTGTCGAGTAGGCCGTAGCGGCCGCAAGCCCCGGCCAGGGTCTGGATTTCGCGAAAAAGGATCGACAGCGCGTTGATATCCCAACCCTG
The DNA here is from genome assembly GCA_038216155.1 of Lysobacterales bacterium. Classification (GTDB taxonomy): domain Bacteria; phylum Pseudomonadota; class Gammaproteobacteria; order Xanthomonadales; family Xanthomonadaceae; genus SZAS-103. The sequence goes on along the minus strand of JBBQQH010000013.1, from coordinate 16,545 downwards.
CGTGCACAGTCGCTGACCGCGTTTGCGCAGGGTATCCAGGCGCTTGGGCAAGTGGCGCAAAAACGCCAGCCGCAGCTCCGCCGCCTGTTGGGTATCATCTTGCTTCTGCATCGGCTCCCGCCCTGCCGAAGGGTAACAGGCACTATACCAGCGCCGCCCCAAAACCTTCCATCGCGCTGGAAGTTTGCGCCTTAACTCGTTGAAGCTGGCGGCAGATGACGCCGCCGGATCAAAACGGTTTGACCACGACCAGAATCACGATCGCAATCAGCAACAAGGCAGGCACCTCGTTGAATAGCCGCAACCAGCGTGCCGAATGCGGTTGACGGCCGGCGGCAAACTCATTTTTCAGCCGGATCAGATACGCGTGATAGGCGATCAGGCCGATGACCAAGGCCAATTTCGCGTGCAGCCAGCCCTGCTGCAGATAGCCGGGTATGAGCAGCAACAGCCACACCCCGAACACCACGGCCAGACTGCCGCCGATGTCGGTGATGACGAGCAACCGGCGTTGCATTACCTGCAGCTGTGCGCGCACGGCTGCGTCGTTCGTCTCGGCGTGGTACACGAACAGGCGCGGCAGATAGAACAAGCCGGCGAACCAGGTCACCACAAAAACGATGTGCAGCGCCTTGATCCAGAGCATCGGCATCGGCCATTGAGAATTCAGTCGCAAGTATAGCCGCGGCAGTGGTGAGGAACCTCTGAAGAAGCGTAGCGAGCGAAGGTCTGATTTTGTCGAGAAGCAGGCGTGAATACGGCGCGCAGGAACCGGAGTGTACTCAGACGTACATGAGGATTGCGCCAGCGATCCCAAGGGAGCACCGGATTCGCGCCTGACTCAATATAGGATCAGACCGAGCGCAGTAGCTTATTCAGAGGTTCCGGCTTGACGGCTGCGTGATGGCAAGGCTATAAGGCGCCTCCCTTGCCGGCTTCGCGCCGCGCGCCTGTGAACCTTTCATGCCCAACGTTCGTCCACCGCCCGTGCTTGTGGTGCGGCCGCATCGGCCGGAACGCCGGCTGCGCGTCGCCGTGCTGGTCGGGTTCGCCTGGCTGGCGTCGGTGCTGCTCGCGCTGGGTCTGATGCACCTGTTGCAGGGTGAAATCGCGGGTGTCGTCGATCATTCGGCGCTGGTGAATGCGCAACACGAGATCGACTCGCTGCGCCAGCGCAATGCCGCTCTGGAACGATCCGAGCAAGTAGCGCGCGCGGCCAATGCCGACTTGCAGCAGACTTTGCGCGACCACCAGGAACAGATCGCGGGACTGCGTGCGGATCTGGCCTTCTTCAGTCGCCTTACCGGTGGCGGCGGCAAGCGCGAAGGTCTCAATGTGCACGGCGTGCGCGTGCAAGCGGCCGATTCGCAGCGAGTATACAATGTCATCGCAACCCTGACCCAGAATCTCAAGACCGGCCAGGTTGCCAGCGGTCGTGTCCATCTGGAAGTAAGCGGCGTGCTCGCAGGCAAGTTAACGACATTGACGTGGAGCCAGCTCGCGCCCGACCAGGAAGCCAACGGTCTGGCGTTTTCGTTCAAGTATTTTCAGCAGATCAAGGCGACGATAATGCTGCCAGACGGGTTCGAGCCTAACCGCATTCGCGTCATTGCCGATGCCGGCGGTGACATGGGTCATGCTGATCAGGAGTTCGCCTGGTCCGACGCGATGACTGATCAGGAGGTTTCCGATGTTCAACAATAACCGCAAGGAAGTGCGCCAGGCCGAGGTCACTACCTTGATCGCGGGGAGCACCCAGATTCGCGGCGATGTCCACTTCCACGGGCGCCTGCACGTGGACGGCAAAGTCGACGGCGCGATCCGCGGCGAAGGCGCGCAAGCGATGCTGACGCTCTCCGAGCACGCAAAGGTGACCGGGGAAGTGCAGGCGCCGCACATCATCATCAACGGCAGCGTCACCGGTGACGTGACCGCAAGCGAACGCCTGGAACTGGCGAGCAACGCGCGCGTGGAAGGCAACGTCTTCTACAAGGTACTGGAGATGTCGGCCGGTGCGCAGATCAACGGCAAGATGGTCCACCGTGCCGAACCGCCCCGACAGCTACCCAAGCCCGAGACCGAGGCTGCAGCTGGGCAGACCCCTTGAAATGCGCCGCTACGGCGCAAGGTATACAACGGCACCCTTGCCGGATTGCCTGACCTTTATGAACGTGATCCGATGAACGACACACCCAACTACCAGACCGCGCTGGACGAACCGCTCGTGTTCACCGATGCGGCGGCACACAAGGTGCGCGAGTTGATCGAAGAGGAACAAAATCCGAATCTGAAACTGCGCGTCTACATTTCCGGCGGAGGCTGCTCCGGGTTCCAGTACGGATTTACCTTTGACGAGAAGGGTGACGAAGACGATCTGGCGATAATGAAAGACGGCGTGACCCTGGTCGTGGATCCGTTGAGTCTGCAGTATCTGATGGGTGCGGAGATCGACTACTCGGAAAGCCTGCACGGCGCGCAGTTCGTGATCCGCAATCCCAATGCGAAGACGACCTGCGGTTGCGGGTCATCTTTTTCCGTTTGAGTAGGGGGAAGCATTTCAAATGGCGGATTTCCACCGACATTTGCGCACCTCCACAACCCCCACGCGAGTCTTGCTTCGCAATCCTCACGTCGCCCGCTTGACTCAAGGGGGCTGAAAGAAATGACTTCGCATGCGCGCAGCCGCGGCAACGCATTTGCCGCGTTGGAGCTGGATCGGCAGAGCGAGCGCCGCGACGATAGTGCATGGCTTGGCGAGCGCGCGCTTGCGTCGGACGCACGTTACGTGCTTTTGCGCGCCGATGGGCGCGCCCTGGTGCGCGCGGATCGCAGCGGGTTGCATGCGCTGACGCGGCTGCAATGCGAACAAGTGCTCTCGGCAGAAACGCTGCCGAGCTACCTTGGCGCCGCCACCGACAGTGCCCATTTCATGTTGTGCATTGATGATGCGGCTGCCGAACGTGTTGCCCTGGAATCTGGCAGCGTATTCCAGGATTTGCGCAGCGCCGGTGCCAGCCTGCCGGCATTCGACGCCGGTTTGTTTGCGTACGCCCGCGGCTTGGCGCACTGGCAGGAGCGCACGCGCTTCTGCCCGGCCTGCGCGGCGCCGCTCAGGCTCGAAGCCGCAGGCCATCGCGCCAAGTGTACGAATCCACAATGCGGACTCGAACATTTTCCGCGCACGGATCCGGCCATCATCGTCATCGTCACCTGCGGCGACGCCTGCCTGCTCGGTCGCGGTCCGCAATGGCCGGAACGGCGTTACTCGACCCTGGCCGGTTTCGTAGAGCCGGGCGAAACCCTGGAAGATGCCGTGCGCCGCGAAGTATTGGAGGAAGCCGGCGTGCGCGTGGTCGACTGCGACTATCACTCGTCGCAGCCGTGGCCGTTTCCGGCCTCGATCATGCTCGGCTTCACCGCCCGAGCGGCGGATCGTTCCCTGAATCTGGGCAGCGAGCTGGCCGAAGCGCGCTGGTTCGAACCGCAGCAGCTGGTCGACGGCTTGAAGTCGCGCGAACTGGTTTTGTCATCGCCCGTGTCCGTGTCGTACAAATTGATCGAGCATTGGCTGCGCGAGGTCTCCGGGCTAGAACTGGCGGCGCTGATGCACGACGAACCGTTTTTGCCAACGCGAAGCTAATGCGCGGCTGCTAGAATCGGCCATTCGCGCCAACTAGAAAGATTACGCATGGCCACCGTACTTGTCGCTGTCTTGCTCGTATTGCTCATCTGCCGCGGCGTGCCGGATTTGGCGCAACTGCGCAACTTCTCCTGGTGGCGGATGTGGCTGGAACGTCTGGGCTCGCGATCCGCCGAAGCGGCGCTTGCACTCGGCGTCGGCGTCCCGGTGCTGGTGTGCTTCCTGCTGCAATGGCTGTTGTACGGGCGCCTGTTCGGACTGAGTGCCTTCGTGTTCGCCGCAGCGATGCTGTTGTATTGCTGGGGCCCGCGCGATCTGGAGCGCGACGTCGAGGCTGTGGCAAAAGCGCCTGACAGCGAACGCCGCGCTGCCGCGGCGCAGGCGCTGAGGCGCGATGGCCAGGACGCGGTGCTGCCGTTCGAATCCGAAGCGCTGGTCAGCGCGACGTTCGATGCCGCGCTCAGGCGCTGCTTTGGCGTGCTGTTCTGGTTTGCCGTGTTCGGGCCGGCCGGTGCGCTGATGTATCGTTTGATACAAATGCTCGCTTGTATACCAGAATACACAAATGCACTGACGCAACGCGCCGTGGCCGTCATGGATTGGCTGCCGGCACACCTGATGGCACTGGCATTGGCGCTGGCCTCCAATTTCGACGCGGTGTTCAAGACCTGGCGCGACTGGCATGCCACGCACAAAGGCTATTTCGAGCTGGATCCGGGTTTCCTTGAAGCGATCGCCCGCGCCAGCGTCGATGCCGATGTCGCCGCCGGCGACGGCTATTCGCAGGACGTCCACAGCCCGCTGGTCGCGCTCGACGATGCGCTGGTGCTGGTGCGGCGGATCCTCGTGGTGTGGCTTACGGTAATCGCGCTGATCGTGCTGGCGGGATGGTCGAGCTAGTTCATGACATGCCTTGAATGGCATGTCGTGAACTAGCGAGGAGGAGGCAGGAGGCCCACTGGAAATCCCACCAGGGACGGTTGCGCCGATACATGACACGCCTTGAATGGCATGTCGTGAACTAGCGAGGAGGCCGCAGGAGGCCGACTGGAAATCGCATCAGGGATAGTTGCACCGAAACCTAAGCCGCATCCCCCCGCATCTCCCGCACCTTCGCTTCCAGTACTGCCGCCGTCGCTTCTGTCGCTGGCACAGCGGGCCCGGCAACCAGCCCGATCTTCGACCAGAACCGCCGCGGCAGTCGCGCGCGGCCGAGCGCGGAATCGCGGCGGCTGAAGATGCTGCCCCACAGGCCGCGCAGGGCCATCGGCACCACCGGCACCGGACGCCGCGCAAGAATTTTTTCCACGCCGGGACGAAAACCCTGGATTTCGCCGTCGCGGGTGATGCCGCCTTCGGGAAAGATGCAGACGATATTGCCGGCGGCCAGTTCCTTGTCCACTTCCTCGAACGCGCGCTGCATGATGCCGGCGTCTTCCTTTGCGCCAGCGATCGGAATGGCCTTCGCTGCGCGGAACACGAAGTTCAGAAACGGCAACTCGAAGATCTTGTAGTAGGTCACGAAGCGCACCGGCCGGCGCACGCAGCCCATGATCACGAGCGGGTCGAGGAAGCTGATGTGGTTGCACACGATCAGCACGGCACCTTCGTCGGGAATGTTTTCAAGACCCTGAGTGCGAATGCGGTACAAGGTGTTGATCAGCACCCAGTCGATGAAACGCAGCAGGAACTCCGGGACCAGGGTATAAATGTATATCGCGACCACCGCGTTCATCAGCGCCGTCGCCAGCAGCAGGCCGGGGATACTCAGGCCGGCCTTGTTGAGCAGGACGCCAGACAGCCCTGCGGCAACGACCATGAACAGCGCATTCAAGATGTTGTTCGCGGCGATGACACGCGAGCGCCGCGCCGGCTCGCTGCGCGCCTGGATCAAAGCAAACAGCGGCACGATGAAGAAACCGCTGAAGATCGCCATCAACAGCAGATCGATGAGCACGCGCCAGAAATGCGGCTGGGCCAGCATGGTGGCGACGTCCAGGCCAAGTTGCCCTGATGTATTCGGATGGGCGAAGTACAGGTCGGCGCCAAATACGGTCATGCCGATCGAGCCGAACGGCACCAGGCCGATTTCCACCTTGTGCCCTGACAGGCGCTCGCACAGGATCGAGCCGGCACCGATGCCGATCGAGAACACAGAAAGCAACATTGTATACACGCCGGGATTGCCGCCCAGGACTTCCTTGGTGTAGTTCGGCAGCTGGGTGAAATAGATCGACCCGTAGAACCAGAACCAGGAAATGCCCAGGCACGACAGGAACACGGTGCGATTGCTGCGGATGTGAATCAGATTCCGCCAGGTTTCGGTCAGCGGGTTCCAGTTGATCTTCAACGTCGGATCCACCGGCGGCGCTTTCGGCATCGCCAGTGCGCAGAAAAGGCCGATCACGGCGATGCCGATGGTGGTGCCACCCACCAGCCATGCGCCCCAGCCGTCGACGCGGATGAGACTGGCGCCCAGAATCGTGCCGAGCAGGATGGCCAAAAACGTTGCCATCTCGATCAGGCCGTTGCCGCCGACCAGCTCACGATCGTCGAGCACTTGCGGCAGCAGTCCATATTTCAGCGGCCCGAACAGGGTCGAATGCAGGCCCATCATGAACAGCATGGCCAACAGCAGTGGAATATTGCGCCCGAGAAAACCCGCGCAAGCCACGATCATGATCGCGATTTCGAGCAGCTTCACCAGCTGCGCCAGGCGCGCCTTGTCGAACTTGTCCGAGAGCTGGCCGCTGGTCGCCGAGAACAGCAGAAACGGCAGGATGAACAGTGCCGCGGCAAGGTTGGTATAGAAATTCACATCCGCCACGCTCAGCTGCGTGGTCAGGAATGCGACCAGGATCACCAACGCGTTCTTAAACACGTTGTCGTTGAATGCGCCAAGCGCCTGGGTCAGGAAGAACGGCAGGAACCTGCGTTCGCGCAGCAGCTGGAACTGACTGTGTTCGGACATGTCTAATCCTGGCAGCAGCGCGCAGGTTAGCAAACCCCGCACGGGTTGCGTGCAAACTGGCCCGCCGCGTCGATGACCGCTAGACTGTGCGGCCCGCAGCCCGCCGGCGATTCAGCGCCGGCCTGAACCTGAAGCCCTTCCCATGATGAAAGCCAAAATCTCACTCCGCGGCGCCGTGTGCGCGATCTTGCTGCTGGCCTCAACGGCAGCGTTCGCCGAAGCACTGGTCAAGCCTTTGCCGACGCCGGATGCGTCCAAATTCTCCGCCGATGCGGCGAAGGAATTGACGTTGGCGCGCACCGAATTCGACAAGGCGCGCATGAACATGGTCGGCGACGAACTGGCGGAAGTCTATGCCAAGATGGGCGCGATTTACGCGCGCGTCGGCTTCAACGACGGCGCCGCGATGGCGTTTTACGACGCTTCGCAACTGAGTCCGAAGGACAGTCGCTGGCTGTATCTGCGCGGCGTCATCGCGCGCACGCAGAAACTCGATGCGGATGCGCGTGCCGACTACGAGGCGGCGCTGGCGCTGGATCAGAACTATCTGCCGATCCGCTACCGCCTCGCTGAAACCTTGGTCGACATGGGCGACCTGGACGGCGCGCACAAACTGCTGCAGGCGGCACTGCCTGCACACAAGGACAAGGCTGCGCTGCTGGCCATGCTGGGCCGCATCGAGTTGCATCAGAAGCGTTACGCCGAAGCCATCGCCAATCTGGACTCCGCGCTGAAACTGGAACCGCAAGCCAATGCCCTGCGCAAGGATCTGGCCAATGCCTACACCGGGCAGGGCAATGCACAACAGGCCAAGGACGTGCTCGCTGGCGCAGGATCTGGTGAACCCAGCATCGCCGATCCGCTGGTCACCGGCATGTACGGCAGTACCTCGCAACCCGGCGGTACACCGCTGCAACAGGCGCAGCAACTGCTTGCCCAGGGTCAGTTCGGGCCGGCGCGGACCAAGGTCGGTGAAGCGCTCGCGGCGCAAGCCGACGACGTCGATGCGCTTGCCCTGGCGGCGCGCATCGATGCGCTGACCGGCAAACATGCCGCGGCGCAGGACGAGGCTGCACACGCCCTCAAGCTCAAGTCCGACAGCGCCTCGGCGAATCTGGCGCAGGGCATGGTCTATGAATTCGCCGGCGACGATGCCAACGCATTTACCTACTACCAACGCGCGACTCACGCTGATCCGAAACTCGCAGACGCGCTGTTGCTCCTGGGCAATGTGCAAATGCGCAGCGGGCACTACGCGGAAGCGGCCGAGCACTATCGCCAGCTTGCAGCGATCGCGCCGGAAAACATTGAGGCCACGAGTCGCGTGGTCGCGGCGCAGGTCGCCGCCGGGCACTGCGGCGATGCACTGGCGCAAGTCAACGGCATGCTCGGCAAGCGTGCCCAGGACGGCAATCTGATGCAGATCTTTGTGCGTCTGGCCAGCACCTGCGCGGCGGCCAAGCCGCAGGAACGCAGCATGGCGCTGGACTATGCGCGCGCCTTGTACAAGCAGCGTCCCGACGCGGGCGATTCCGCCGCGCTGGCGCTCGCGTTTGCAGCGCAGGGCAAGTTCGATGAGGCGCAAAAATCCCAGGCTGAAGCGATCTACGAGGCGGTACGCGCAGGTAATACGCCGCTGGCGCAGATGTACCGCTCGACCATGCAGCAATTTGCCGCCAAGCAGGTTCCAGATCGGCCCTGGCCGGCCAATCATCCGTATTTCAAACCGGAACGCCTGACCCCGGTTGCGGCGCAGGCAGCGGACCCGGCGCCCGCAAAATAAGTCCGGGAAAATCGCGGCGTTTGCCAAGCCGCCGAGTTTTCGTCACCATCGCAGGATGCTGCGCTGAATTGATCAGAGCATCCTAATGGCCGGATGGCGCGAGCGCTGGCGAAATTGGCGGCACAAACCGCATCCGGTAGTGGTGCCGACGGGCGTCGTTTGGAATCTGCGCGTGGAACGCGAGCGCGGTTCCGTCGGCCGGCTCAACGATCGCCTCGAACAGAAGCTGCGTCCGAGTGTGCCGGACGCGGTATTGCGTCCGCTGCAAGTCGCGCTCGACGAGCTGCTTACCAACGTCATCATGCATGCGCAGCAGGCCTCAGGTCCGATCGAGCTGCGACTTGCGCGTTCGGCCGGCGCCCTGGATGTAACCATCATTTATCTGGCCGACTCATTTGACCCGACCGTGTGGGAATCTTCACCGGGTGGAACCAGCATCGAGAATTCGCAGATCGGCGGACTGGGCATTCCGCTGGTGCGTGCGCTGATGGACGATTTCCGCCACGAGTATGTCGATGGCCGCAACATCCTGCACTTGCGCAAGCGCTGCTGAGCCGGAAGCCGGGTCGGTTTAGCGCTTGCTTGTCGCCCGATAGCCGATGTCGCGGCGGTAGAACATGCCATCGTAGCGAATGCGCTGCGCGGCGGCATAGGCGCGGCGCTGAGCCGCTTCCAGATCCGCGCCGAGCGCGCACACCGTAAGCACTCGTCCTCCGCAGGTGAGCACCTGTCCGTTTTCCAGTTTCGTGGCGGCGTGGAATATTTTCACGCTGTAGTGGAAGTCGGCGTCGTGACCGCTGATGACGTCGCCAGTGCGCACCGCCCCTGGATAGCCCTGCGCGGCAAGCACTACGCCGAGCGCGGGGCGCGCATCCCAGGATACGCTGATGCGATCCAGGCGGCCGTCCAGCGCGCCGTCGATGAGATCCACCAGATCGGTTTTGAGTCGCATCAAGATCGGCTGGGTTTCCGGATCACCCAGGCGCACGTTGAATTCGATCACGCGCGGCATGCCTTCGCGATCGATCATCAGCCCTGCATACAGAAAGCCGATAAACGGAGCGCCCTCGGCAGCCATGCCAGCGAGCGTCGGTTCGATAATCTGCGCGAGCACGCGTTGGTCGATCTCGCGCGTCACCACCGGCGCCGGAGAATAGGCGCCCATGCCGCCGGTATTCGGACCGAAATCGCCATCGTCGCGGCGCTTGTGATCCTGACTCGTCGCCAGCGGCAGCGCGCGGCGGCCGTCGCACAAGACGATGTAGCTGGCTTCCTCGCCTTCGAGGAATTCTTCGATGACGACCTTGGATGAAGCCGCCCCGAGGATGTGTGCGCCGAGCAAGTCATGCAGGGCCTGTTCGGCGTCGGCCAGGGTGAGCGCAACGACCACGCCCTTGCCGGCAGCCAGGCCATCGGCTTTGATCACGATCGGCGCGCCGTGCGCACGTACATAGGCCAGTGCCGGCGCGAGGTCGGTGAATGCGGCGTAGCGCGCGGTCGGAATATTGTGACGTGAGAGAAAATCCTTGGCGAAGGCCTTTGAGCCTTCCAGTTGCGCCGCGATCTTGCGCGGCCCGAAGCAGCGCAGGCCTTCGCCGCGAAAGCGATCGACCACGCCAGCCACGAGTGGGCCTTCCGGGCCGACCACGGTCAGTGCAACATTTTCCACTTTTGCCAATCTCAGCAACGCATCGATGTCGTGCAATGCTACTGGTACATTGCGCACGCCCGGCTCCAGCGCGGTGCCGGCATTGCCGGGGGCGACAATGACTTCGCTCACCCGCGGCGACTGCTTGAGTTTCCAGGCCAGGGCGTGTTCGCGTCCGCCGGAGCCGATCACCAGAATTTTCATGTCGGTCGGTTGCTCAGTGACGGAAATGGCGGACGCCGGTAAATACCATCGCCATATCGTTTTCATCGGCTGCGGCAATCACTTCGGCGTCGCGCATCGACCCGCCGGGCTGGATCACGGCGCGGATGCCGGCCGCCGCCGCGGTGTCGATGCCGTCGCGGAACGGGAAGAACGCATCCGACGCCATGACGCTGCCGCGTACCTCAAGTCCGGCTTCCTCGGCCTTGAGCGCCGCGATCCTGGCGCTGATCACGCGGCTCATCTGGCCGGCACCGATGCCGATCGTGCGACCGTCGCGCGCATAGACGATCGCATTTGACTTGACGAACATCGCCACATGCCAGGCGAACAGCAGATTGCGCAGTTCGGTGGCATCCGGCACGCGCTTGGAAACGACTTTCAGATCGGACAACAACAGCGTATCGCGGTCGTAGTCCTGAACCAGCATTCCGTTGGCGATACGCTTGAATTCCAGCGCCGGTAACGGTTGCTCCGACCACTCGCCGCAGGCAAGAACGCGCACATTGGGCTTTTTGGAAAATGCCGCAAGTGCTGCTTCGTCCACTTGTGGCGCAATCACCAGCTCAACGAACTGGCGATCCAGAATCGCCTGCGCGGTGGCGCCGTCCAGCGGCTGGTTGAAGGCGATGATGCCGCCGAAAGCGGACACCGGATCGGTCGCGTAGGCGCTCTCGTACGCCTCCAGTGCAGTCGTGCCGAGCGCGACGCCACACGGGTTGGCGTGTTTGACGATGACGCACGCGGGCGCCTTGCGAAAGGCCTTGACGCATTCGAGCGCCGCGTCGGCGTCGGCGATGTTGTTGTAGGACAACTCCTTGCCGGCGAGCACGCGCGCACCGGCAACGATCCCGGGCGGAGCCTGGCGTTCAATGTACAGGGCGCCGTTCTGGTGCGGGTTCTCGCCGTAACGCAATACCGTCTTGCGCTCGAACGACAGCTGCAGGCTCGGCGGAAATTGGTCAACCTGTTCCGGGCTGGCGCGCGCGCCGAGCCAGTTTGCGATCGCGCCGTCGTAGCGCGCTGTGTGCGCATAAACTTTGGCCGCGAACTCGCGGCGCTGATCCAGGGTAGTGCCGTTTTGCGCACTCAGGGTTTCGAGCAGGGTGCCGTAGTCTGCGGGATCGACCACCGCCGCCACGTATTCGTGATTCTTCGCTGCGCCGCGCAGCATCGCCGGGCCGCCGATGTCAATGTGCTCCACGGCGTCGGCGAGTGTGCAGTCGGGCGCTGCCGTGACTTGTTCAAATGGGTACAAATTCACAACCAGCAAATCGATGCCTTCGATGCCATGTTGCGCCATCACCGTGTCGTCGATGCCGCGCCGTCCGAGCAGGCCGCCATGGATTTTCGGATGCAGCGTCTTGACCCGGCCTTCCATGATTTCAGGGAAACCGGTCACCTCGGCGACGTCGCTTACGCCGATGCCAGCCTCGCGCAGCGCGCGCGCCGTGCCGCCGGTGGATATCAGGACCACGCCCAGCGCATCCAGGCCGCGAGCCAGATCGATCAGTCCGCTCTTGTCGGACACGCTCAACAAAGCGCGCCGCACCGGTACCAGGGTGGCATCGAACATGGGGATTCCCGCAAATATACCGAGGCCGGATTATAGCTGGCGGCGTGCGCGCAGCGCGATCTTCACAACCGATCGATATCCGGCTGCGCGCTGCACAACGCACAGCCGTTCAGAAGTCTTCAGACTCCGCGCGCGGCGAGTTTCTTGCGCAAGGTGGCGCGATTGATGCCCAGCGCCGCCGCTGCCTTGCTCTGGTTGCCGCCACTCCAGCTCAGCACTTCGTAGAGCAAGGGCGCTTCGACTTCATGCAGGACCAGGTCATACAAACCTTCGGGCATCTCAGAATCCAGATCGGCCAGATAGCGGCGCACCGCACGCGCGACGCATTCGCGCAACGCGGGTTGCAGAATGGATTCGGCAGCCAGATCGGCTTGCAAGACAGGAACGGCATTCACAGCGGCAAACAACCCTTCAATACGAGTGCTGACTTCCATGGAAGTATCCGCGAGCTAACAAAGCACCCAGAGCGCGGCGGGGGCGGGAGTCTAACGCCAAGAGTGGCGCTTGGTAAGTGCCGGCGAGATTCACGCAAAAAAAATCCGGCTAAAGGAATTTGAATTCGAATGCGACCGCGTTCTTGCCCGGATCGCCGACTTCAAATACCAGGGCTGCGGTCGCGCCCGGCGCCATGCCGCTGGTGAGATGGCGACTATCGGCCAGATATTCCTGCGGCAGAAAGCGGCGCATGGCGATGCGGTTCTCGTCCAAATCCGACAGGGTGATTTCCACAGCGGGAAAGGCTTGCGCGAAATCCGCATCGTTGCGCAAGGTTGCCGAGATGATCAGGGCACTGCGCACCGAGGGATGCGGGCGGATGTCGCGCGAGAGCAGCTGCAACCTGGCCGGGTCGTGGCGCAGCGGCAGATGACATCCCAGCTGCGCGCAAATGCTGTCCAGCCACGGACGCACCTGCGAATCATCGAACAGCGCCACGCGTTCGGCGTAACCAAGTTGCGCGAGCAGGCTCAGCAGCAGTGCACTCGCGCCAAGCGTCCACGGCCAGTTGCGCGTATGCGGCCGGGCGTGGCGCGTGTGGGCGAAAGCCGGAGTCTGCGGGCGCCGCGGCGCCGGTGCTTGCGCGCGTCTTGGCGCAGGGCGCTGGCGTTCGTCGGGATCAAACAACGAGGTCTGTTGCAGCGATGGCGCAGGTCGCAGCGCCGGCACCGACAGCTGTGGCGGTGCGTCGCCGGCGACGTGTTGTTGCAGATGCTGAACCGGTTCGCTCGGCAATTGCTCGGTCAGCGTGCGCAACGTATCGAACACGGCGGCGCAGTGCCCGCAACGCGCACTGCCATGACCTTCAGCCAGGGCCTCGGCAGCAATCTTGTAAATCGTCAGGCATTCGGGGCATTGCGTGTACATGGTTTCAATTGTACGTCAGACGATGGACGAAAATCGGGAGCGACGTCGCGGAATCTGCGGCTCAGGCTTTGCGCGTGCCGCTGATGCGCAGCCAGTCTTCGCGCTGCGCAACTTCCAGGTTGTCGAACCATTCGCTATACCGATCGAGCAACTCGTTTTCCTGGCCGCGCAAGATGCCGGACAGCGCAAACGCGTTGCCGGGCTTGAGGCAGGGTGCAAACAGCGGCGCCAATTCGCCGAGCGGTCCGGCGAGGATGTTCGCGACCAGCATGTCCGCCTGTAATTGTGGAAAATGCTCAGGAAGGTACAAATCCATTTTTTCCGCAACGTCGTTGCGCTCGGCATTGTCGCGGCTCGCGGCGAGCGCCTGGGCGTCGTTGTCGACACCAATCACGCGTGCGGCACCGAGCTTGAGCGCAGCGATAGCGAGCACGCCGGAGCCGCAGCCGTAATCGATCAGGGTCTTGCCGGCGAGATCGGCGTCGTCGAGCCACTCCAGGCACATCGCGGTGGTTGGGTGCGTGCCGGTGCCGAAAGCCAGGCCCGGATCCAGACGTACGATCACGGCATCGGCATCATCTTCCGGCGGCGGGATGTTGGACGGATAAATCCACAAGCGCCGGCCAAAGCGCATCGGGCGGTACTGATCCATCCAGGCGCGCGTCCAGTCTTGGTCGGCGACTTCGCGCAATGCGAGCTGGTCCGGCGCAAGTTCCGGCACCAGCTCGGTTAGCGCATGCACAAGTCCGGCCCGATCGGTGTCGGCAGTGAACAATGCCTGCAGAACGATGTCGGTCCATACGGGTGTTTCGCCGACGCCCGGCTCGAAGATCGCGCGCTCGTCGGGCGTGTCCGCATCGGCATCGCACAAGGTGATCGACAAGGCGCCCAAGTCCTGCAATGCGCCTTCCACTTGCGCTTGCTGATCCGCGTGCAAGGTTAACGACAGTTCGAGCCAACTCATGCCATCAGCCAAGCGCCAGGTTCTTCTCGCGCTGCTCGGCCATGCGCTTTTCCAGATAGTGGATGTTCTGGCCGCCGCTGTGGAAACCGACGTCGGCAATGATGCGCTGCTGCAACGGAATATTGGTCTTGATGCCGTCGATGACCAGTTCGCCGAGGGCGATGCGCATGCGCGCGATCGCGGTCGCGCGATCGCGGCCGTGCACGATGAGCTTTCCGATCATCGAATCGTAGTTCGGTGGAATGCGGTAGCCGTCGTAGATGTGTGTGTCCATGCGCACGCCGGGGCCGCCGGCGGCGAGAAAGCGCTTGATCGTGCCGGGCGAAGGCATGAACGTATCGGGATCTTCGGCATTGATGCGGCATTCGATCGAATGGCCGGTCAGCTTGATGTCGGATTGGCGCAATGAAAGTTTCTCGCCCGCGGCAATCAGCAACTGCTCGCGCACCAGATCAACGCCGGTGACCAGCTCGGTCACCGGATGCTCGACCTGGATGCGTGTATTCATTTCGATGAAATAGAACTTTCCGTCTTCGTAGAGGAATTCGAATGTGCCGGCGCCGCGATAGCCGATGCGAAGGCAAGCGTCGACGCATACCTTGCCGATCTTCTCGCGCTGCTCTTCACTGATGCCGGGCGCTGGCGCTTCCTCCACTACTTTCTGGTGGCGGCGCTGCATCGAGCAGTCGCGTTCGCCGAGGTGGATAGCGCTGCCCTGGCCGTCGGCAAGCACCTGGATTTCCACGTGCCGCGGATTCTCCAGGTATTTTTCCATGTACACCTGGTCGTTGCCGAAGGCAGCCTTGGCTTCGGTCTTGGTCATCGCGATCGCGTTATTAAGATGCGCGTCGGTATGCACCACGCGCATGCCGCGCCCGCCACCGCCGCCAGCGGCCTTGATGATGACCGGGTAGCCGATCTCGCGTGCGATGCGGCTGTTGTCTCCGGGATTGTCGCCAAGCGGGCCTCCGGAACCGGGCACGCAAGGTACGCCGGCGCCCTTCATCGCCTTGATCGCCTCGACCTTGTCGCCCATCAGGCGGATGACGCTGGCGGTCGGGCCGATGAAGATGAAACCGGATTCTTCCACGCGTTCGGCAAAGTCGGCGTTCTCGGACAAGAATCCGTAGCCCGGATGGATCGCCTGCGCATCGGTGACTTCGGCCGCAGCAATAATCGCCGGCACGTTGAGATAACTTTCCGCCGCCGGTCCCGGGCCGATGCAGACCGATTCGTCCGCCATACCGACATGCTTGAGATTGCGATCGACAGTGGAATGCACGGCGACGGTCTTGATCCCAAGCGTGTGGCAGGCGCGCAGAACGCGCAGCGCGATTTCGCCGCGGTTGGCGATGACAACTTTGTCGAGCATGGCCATCAGCCGATCACAAACAGCGGCTCATCGAACTCGACGGGCTGACCACTGCTGCCGAGGATGGCGACAATCGTGCCTGCGGCATCGGCTTCGATCTGGTTGAACATCTTCATCGCTTCGATGATGGCAAGCGTCTCGCCAACCTTGACCTGCTGGCCGACCTTCACGAACGGCGGCGCCTCCGGATTGGCAGAGGCGTAAAACGTGCCGACCATCGGCGAGCGCACCACGTGCCCGGGCGGCAGGTCCTTGCCTGAACTGGTTGCGGTCAAGTGTTCGACCGCGCCCGCGGCGGCCGCAGCACGCGGCTGATCAACATGCACATGGGTTACCGGCGCCGGGGCGGACGCAGCGGAGTGAAATGCTCCCTTGGGTAGGCGGCTCAAGCGTACCGATTCCTCGCCTTCCCTGATTTCGAGTTCGGAAAGGTTGGACTCTTCCAGAATGTCGATGAGTTTTTTTATCTTGCGTAAGTCCACGGAGGTATCCTCGAAAATATTCTGTGTCGCTGCCGCTCAGCGCGGGCGCAAGTGATCGATCGCGGCGTTCAGCGCGTAGGCGTAACTGTTGGCTCCAAATCCGGCGATCACGCCCACCGCCAGATCGGAGAAATACGATTGCCGGCGAAACGCCTCGCGCGCATGCACGTTGGACAAGTGCACCTCGATGAACGGAATCGCTACCGCCGCCAGCGCGTCGCGCAGGGCGACGCTGGTGTGCGTGAACGCGCCCGGATTGATCAGGATGAACGCCGTGCCGTCCTCGCGCGCATGCTGCACGCGCTCGATCAAGACATGCTCGGCGTTGGATTGCAGGCTCTGGACCTGGTGACCGGCCGTCTTGGCGGTCTGCGCCAGCATGGAGTCGATATCGGTCAGCGTGCCATGCCCATAGATTTCCGGCTCGCGCGTACCGAGCAGGTTGAGGTTGGGGCCATGTAGAACCAGGATCGTTGCCACGAAGAGCGCTCTGACAAGAGCGCGCAAGTGTGCAAGAGTTGCCCG
>JBBQQH010000012.1:0-61831 GCA_038216155.1 Lysobacterales bacterium | reverse complement strand
GCGTATATCGTACCCACTACCGGACCCGCGATGAGGCTCGGGCCGATCTGTTCGACTACCTGGAGCGGTTCCACAATCCGCGAATGCGTCGTAGAGTTGCCCGGCGTGATCGGGAGTTTCAGGCCTTAATCAAACCGTCCGTGGAAACGGGGTAGAACCCAAGTTCCTGCCTGATAGCTAGAGCTGCATTCTGGGGCGAATGGTTAAGCTCCAGTGGACAGATCTTCCATATCTTCCGCTCAGCGGGATTCTTGCCGTCGAACAGTTCGTACAACGCAATTTGATATGCGTGCGCCTTCCTGATGTGCAAGAAAGTGTCGCTGGCTAAATTCTTTAGGTCGAACTCTGGGAGAGTTCTGAATTCGCTTTGCGGACGATGTTTATTGGGTGGCTCCGGCAGAAAGAAAAGGGCAATCGGGCGCTTGTAAATCTCGTAAGCAAGCTTTTCTAACTGTACGTACGTAGGAGCGTCAGCCCCGGTCTCCCAGTTGCTTACGTCATCGGGTCTTTTGTTTAGCTTTTCGGCCACATCCTCCACGCTCATGCCAATGGACTCTCTCGCCCATTGCATGACGGCTGGCTGGATTCCGACTACGAGTTCACCCCTCATAAGCTTCGTCTAGGCTGCTTACGCTGCGCCTTTCGGCTCCCTGCGGTTATGTTGATCGAATCAAACGTACTTGAAGGCGTTCGCGCCATCTGAGACGCACTCGAGGACCACAATGTCGCTACAGAGGAACATCATATGGGAATGAACAAGCCACCTTCATGTGAGGCTTGAATATCAATAGCTTACAACGCAAGTAGTGGGAAAGGAGCTTGCGGTTCACGCCATCGGCAACTTCAACCCCTGCTCCTTCGCACACTGCTTCGCAATCTCATACCCCGCATCCGCATGCCGCATCACGCCGGTGGCGGGATCGTTCCACAACACGCGCGCAATACGCCTGTCTGCTGCTTCGCTGCCATCGCAGACGATCACCACGCCGCTGTGCTGTGTGAGCCCATGCCAATACCGCGGTGGTGACGCAGCGCGCCACGTCGTGCCGACGGCGACGTTGGGCACAGCATTCCTATGCGGCCTTCAACGCCTTACGTACAACCGCCGGCGAGGCGGCCGCAACCTTCAGCAACGCCTTGGCTGCTCCGCTGGGCTGGCGGCGACCTTGTTCCCAATCCTGCAAGGTGCGAGCGGATACGCCGAGCATGGCGGCGAACTCGGATTGCGACATGCCCAGCTTGATTCGTGCCTCGGTGGCTTCGCTGACATGTACGTTGAAACGGCGCCCGCCGCCCGCCTTGATCTCATCGATGGCTTGCAGGATTTCAGCCCCGATATCGCGCTTCGCATCGCGCTCGAGGATTTCTTTTGTCAGCTTTTTCATGAGTTCACCAATTTGTCTTTCATAGCTCGAATGATGTGAGCTGGCAAGTTTTGTTGACGGCTCTTAGCGTAGATAGCGAGCAACCAGATGCGTCCATCCGCAAGTTGGCCGTAATAAATCGCACGCACGCCACCACGTTTGCCCTTCTCCATGCTGCCCCAACGTAACTTTCGGCAACCACCGGAGCCGGGAATCACGTCTCCCGCCTCGGGATTAAAAGAGAGGAACCACTGCATTTCTGCATATTCCTCGTCCGTCAGGTAGTCGTAGACGTAGCGTGCGAATACGGACGACTCGATGAATTCCAGCACGTGCGTGCTCCATTCCATGGAATGGTGAATATACGGCAATGCCGTACTTCAAACAATCTAACGAAGAGCCTTTCTTCCTGCACGAGCGCCCCTCACCCCAGCCCTCTCCCGCTTTCGGGAGAGGGAGTTACAGCATCGGCAAGTTCAGGCTTTGTTCCTTCGCACACTGCTTCGCAATCTCGTAGCCCGCATCCGCATGCCGCATCACGCCGGTGGCGGGATCGTTCCACAGCACGCGGGCGATGCGTTTGTCTGCTGCTTCGGTGCCATCGCAGACGATCACCACGCCGCTGTGCTGCGAGTAGCCCATGCCGACGCCGCCGCCGTGGTGCAGTGAAACCCAGGTCGCGCCGCCGGCGACGTTGAGCATCGCGTTGAGCAGCGGCCAGTCGGAGACGGCGTCGCTGCCGTCGCGCATGGATTCGGTTTCGCGGTTCGGTGAAGCGACGCTGCCGGAATCCAGATGATCGCGGCCGATCACGATCGGCGCCGACACTTCGCCGTTGCGCACCATCTCGTTGAAGGCGAGGCCGAGCTTGTCGCGCAGGCCGAGGCCGACCCAGCAGATGCGCGCGGGCAGACCCTGGAAAGCGATGCGCTCGCGCGCCATGTCGAGCCAGCGATGCAGGTGCGGATCATCAAAGACGATCTCCTTCACCTTCGCATCGGTCTTGTAGATGTCCTCCGGATCGCCTGACAGCGCGACCCAGCGGAACGGGCCGACGCCGCGGCAGAACAGCGGGCGCACGTAGGCCGGCACGAAGCCGGGGAAATCGAACGCGTTTTTGCAGCCTTCATCCTTCGCCATCTGGCGGATGTTGTTGCCGTAATCGAACGTCGGAATGCCCATCTTCTCGAACGCGAGCATCGCTTCGACGTGCACGCGCATCGATTTTTTCGCGGCATCGCGCACGCCATCGGGATTCGATTGTTGTTCGGCAAGCCATTGATCGACGCTCCAGCCGATCGGCAGATAACCATGCACGGGATCATGCGCGGAGGTCTGGTCGGTCACCGCATCCGGACGCACGCCGCGACGCACGAGCTCGGGCAGGATGTCGGCGGCGTTGCCGAGTAGCGCGATGGATTTTGCCTCGCCTGCTTCCGTGTACTTTTTGATGCGAGCGAGTGCATCGTCGAGGTCGCTCGGCTGCTCGTCCACGTAACGCGTGCGCAGGCGCATGTCGATACGCGATTGCTGACATTCGATGTTGAGCGAACACGCACCGGCGAGGCTTGCCGCCAAGGGCTGCGCGCCACCCATGCCGCCGAGCCCGGCGGTGAGAATCCATTTGCCTTTCAGGTCGCCGTTGTAATGCTGGCGGCCCATCTCGACAAACGTCTCGTAAGTGCCCTGCACGATGCCCTGCGAGCCGATGTAGATCCACGAGCCGGCCGTCATCTGGCCGTACATCATCAAACCTTTCTTATCGAGTTCGTTGAAGTGCTCCCACGTCGCCCATTGCGGAACAAGATTCGAGTTCGCGATCAGCACTCGGGGCGCGTCGACATGCGTCGGGAACACGCCGACAGGTTTGCCGGATTGCACAAGCAGGGTTTCGTCGTCGCCCAGTTCACGCAGCGATTTCAGGATTGCGTCATAGCAATCCCAGTCGCGCGCGGCGCGACCGATGCCGCCATAGACGACGAGTTCGGTGGGATTCTCAGCGACCTCGGCGTCGAGGTTGTTCTGGAGCATCCGGTACGGTGCTTCGGTGAGCCAGGACTTGCAACTAAGCGTGCTGCCGCGCGGTGCGCGGATGCGGCGCGACGGATCGTTGCGTGATGCGGACATGCGAGAGTTCCCCTGCGGATTTCAGGATGAGGCGCAGAGCAGATTATCGCATCGGGTTGTATCCCCCTCTGCGCAGCCCTCTCCCGCGAAGGTTGGGAGAGATCAACCGCCCGGACAAGTCGCCTGTTGCGATGCAGAGAGCGCCGCCACTTCTTCTGCCGTCGCTGGCTTCGATCCGCCCCCGGCGCCGTCGAACAGCACGCGCCACTGGCCGTCGGTATCGCGCACCCAGGTCGAGGTGAAATTGCTGATGGTGTAACGGACCTTTGCTGCAGGGTTGGCGTGCTCGACCCAGGCCGGTCCGGCCGATAGCGCAATGTTCGGATCAGCGCCGATCGAGACGTAGCCCGAATGCCAGCGCAGGATGATGTCCTTGCCGATCAGGATCGGTTGCCAGGCTTCGACGATAGCGGCGCGGCCGCGGGTGGGCTCGGCGGTGCCGGCACTGAAAACCGCGCCTTCATGGATGTGATCGGCGAAGGCGACGGCATCGTGCTGCTCGACCGAGTGCGCAAAGCTGAGTTCGCGATTCCAGACTTCGCACTCGGCGGCGCTCATGCGCGGCGCTTCGGCGGGAGACACGGCGACGTCTGGCTTCGTCACTGGTTGCGGCTTGGTCGCAGGCTTTGATGGCGCAGCAATGGCGGCCGACGCTGCAAACGCCAACATCAGCGTTCCGCCCAGTATCCAGTTTGCCCGCACGCTCATGGCTGTCTCCCGATGGAACCCCAGCGTGGCCGAATAGGCGGGCAGCCGCAATGTGCCGGAAGTCCGATTGGCCCGATCACGAAATTACGTCTGAGACGTCGCCGCGCCTCAGCGATTGACTGCCGCCATCGACGCTTCAGGATAACGCGCACCAGCGACCGCTCCGCTCGGGAACACGGCTTCGATCGCTTCGAGGTCGCCGCCATCGAGAACCACATCGATGGCGCCAAGATTCTCGTCAAGATTGGCTATACGCCGCGTGCCGGGAATCGGAACGATATGCCGACCTTGCGCGAGAACCCAGGCCAACGCGAGTTGCGCGGGCGTGCATCCCTTTTCCGTCGCCAGTGCGCGCACCTTCTCGACCAACGCGAGGTTGCGTTTGAAATTCTCACCCTGGAATCGCGGGTTCTGGGTGCGGAAATCATCCGCATCAAAGTCATCGGGACTCTGGATCGACCCGGTCAGAAACCCGCGACCGAGCGGGCTGTACGGCACCAAGCCGATGCTGAGTTTTTCGCAGGCGGCAAGCACGCCATTTTCTGGGTCGCGCGTCCACAGCGAATACTCGCTTTGCAACGCGGTGATCTGATGCACGGCGCTAGCTCGATGCAACGTTTCAACCGACGCTTCTGAGAGTCCGAGAAAACGCACCTTGCCTTGCGCGACAAGATCGGCCATTGCGCCGACGGTTTCCTCGATCTGCACGGTTGGATCGACGCGATGCTGGTAGTACAAATCGATTTGTTCAACCGCCAGTCGCTTCAGGCTGGCATCGCAGCACGCGCGCACATAGTCGGGGCGCCCATTGATCGCACGCATTTGCGGATGTGCCGGGTCACGCACGATGCCGAACTTGGTGGCAATGAATGCTTCATCGCGTCGACCCTGGATCGCGCGGCCAAGCAATACCTCGTTGGTGTGCGGGCCATACATGTCGGCGGTGTCGAAAAAACTCACGCCGGCGTCCAGCGCATGGCGAATGGTCGCGATTGATTCCTCGTCATTGCGCGCGCCATAGAAATCACTCATGCCCATGCAGCCAAGGCCGAGCGCAGACACTTGCGGACCATCTGGCCCGAGATGACGGTACTGCATGTGGTTGCTCATGGAATCACGCACTCCTTTGCTCGTTAGAATCAGAACAGACAATGCACAAGACCGCCTGAAGCGACCGTTACGCGGCCAAATTCAGAGTAGTCAGACTCGACGCGGTGCAGTCAGGCGCGATGCCGCACCGCCCGCCGCACCATCCATTCCGACGCCGCCAAGGCCAGCAGCGACAGGCAGATGGAAACCACCGCAAGCCGCCAGATGCCTGACTCGCCATTGGGTAGCTGGATCAAGGACTGGATCGCGAGCGAAATGGTCTGGGTCTCTCCGGGGATGTTGGACACAAATGTGATGGTCGCGCCGAACTCGCCCAGCGCCTTGGCGAACGCGAGTGTCGCGCCAGCGGCGATGCCAGGCAGTGCCAGCGGCAACAGCACGCGCCGGAATTGCTGCATTCTGGACGCGCCAAGACTGGCGGCGGTGTCATGCAGTTCCTGCGGAATCGCTTCGATCGACAGACGTACCGCCCGAACCAGCAGCGGAAAACCCATCACTGCTGCGGCTATGACCGCGCCAGTCCAGCGAAACGCAACGGTGATGCCGAACCACTGCTCCATTGCATGTCCGATCACACCGTTGCGCCCGAGTAAAATCAGCAACGCGTAACCGGTGAGCACTGGCGGCAGCACCAGCGGCAGATAGATCAGCGCCTCGAACAACAATTTGCCTCGAAAGCGCACGCGCGCCAGCAGCCAGGCCACGGCAATCGCGATCGGCAGCGAGACGAGCACCGCAAGCGCAGCAACACGCAGGCTCAACGCAATGGCGTCGAGCTCGGAAGGAGTGAAGTAAGACACGCGGCGATCGTATCAGCGCGCGTCGATGAAACCAGCCTTGCGAAAGATCGCGGTCGACTGGCGCGAACGCAGGAATGCGAGAAACCTCGCCGCTTCGCGTGGTTCGGCGATGATCGTGCGCGCAGCCGGATAGACAATCGGCTTGTGCGTTTTCGTGGCGAACCGCGCTACCACTCGCACCCGCGGTTCGGCACGGGCATCGGTCGCATAGACGATGCCGAGCGGCGCTTCCTTCAGCGCCACGAACGCGAGCGCCGCGCGCACATTGTCGGCCTGCGCCAACCGGCCCGACAGGACATTCCACAGCCGCAGCGAAGTCAACGCTTGTCGCGCGTAGATGCCTGCGGGAACGCTGCCGGTTTCAGCCACTGCGAGGCGACCGTTGCCAAGCGCCGCGAGCAGTGCGGCAGACGATGACAGATCGACTAACCTGATCGGAGAATCCGCTGGCACCACCAGTACCAATGCGTTGCGCACCAGCACGAATTCCGACGCAGGCTCCACCAGCTTTCGATCACGCAGGTAATCCATCCATTGCGCGTCGGCAGAGATGAAGATCTCAGCCTGCGCGCCCTGAGCGATCTGACGAGCCAAAGTCGAACTTGCCGCGTACGACACCACCACATGCCGTCCGCCATTGGCTTCCCACGCCCGCGCAACGGCATCCAGACTTTCCTGCATGCTGGCGGCAGCAAAAACGGTCAGTGGTCGTTGCGCCGCTTGGGCGCGCAACGTTGTAACCGTTGCAGCGAGCAGCAGCGCGATCAGGCAGAGGATCGCCCGCGATTGAAGCGCACCGCGCTGGAGTTGCTGCAGCATGATCACTCTCCGTCCCACAATGGGCAGGAGACTATCGCATCATCCGTACCCACGGCGGTGCAACGATCATCGCTTTGCATCTAGCGTTGCCGCCTCGGGCTGGATGCCATCGCCTTGCGCTGTCGGTTGCGGGCGTCAGTGGATGGACGGATCCAGCTTGCGCAGCGCATCGGCCACGTTGTCGGTGCCGGTGCGTTGGATGTCATCGCGGGTGTAAACCCGGCCGTTGCCATTCACACAGCCCCTGTATTCCTTGCGCTCGTGCGTACTGGTGTAGATATGCGAGCCGGTGTGGCGCAGGCAATAACGTTCGTTGACCGGCGTGTCAGCAGTGATTGTGGTGGTGTCGTCCGCGCGCGCTTTGCTGTCAGTGGGCTGGGCGGTGAGCGGCGCGGCACTGGCGATGCCGGCAGCGAACGTGGCAGACAGGGCCAGTGTGGCGATCAGATTGCGGTTCATGGTGCTCTCCTCGACCGACGGTCGGATCAATCGCCAGGCTGGCGATTTCAGTACGTATATATACGCCTGTATTGACCCAGCTCGCTGAACCGGAATGTGGCAGCGATCGTCGCGTTAATCTGCTCGTCAGCGACCGATTTGAGTCAGTGCACAGGCTTGGCTGTCGACAACTTCACCTGCGCCTGTCCAATCGGATTGCGCGGATCGGCGCCGGCACTCAACGTATTGCTGGCGCGGTCCCACTCCACCGCATGCATGTAAAAGGTCCACGGTGCGGGGCTGGCCTTGATGTCGTAGCCCATGGCTTTCAAGCTGTTGATCGTGTCTGGGGCAAACGCACCTGGCTCGATCACGATGGTGTCGGGCAAGTACTGGTGATGGAAGCGCGGCAGGTCGACGGCCTGCTGCGGGCTCAGGCCCTGCTCGATCGCCAGCATGCCTTCCAGCACCATGGTGATGATACGGCTGCCACCCTTGGCCCCGATCGCCACGACCTTGCCATTGCCGATCATGAAACTCGGCGACATCGAACTAAGCGGACGTCGCCCCGGCGCCACCGCATTCGCGTCGAAACCAAGCACGCCGAATGCGTTCGGCGTGCCGGGCTGCAAGGCGAAATCGTCCATTTCGTCGTTCAGCATGAAGCCGGCTCCATCGACCAACATGCCTGAGCCATAAGCCAGGTTGACCGTCTGCGTTGCAGATACCAGATTGCCTTGGTCGTCGATAATCGAAAAATGGGACGTGTTGTCACCGTCCAGCGGGGCCTTGCCGCGAGGCAACATCGAACTGGGCGTCGCCTTGTCAGCGAGGATCGATGCGCGCAGCCCTGCTGCATAGTCGTCGCTGGTCAGACGCGCGATTGGCATCTTCACGAAATCGGGATCGCCCAGGTATAGCGTGCGGTCGCGGTAGGCCCTGCGCATTGCTTCGACGATGACGTGTATACGATGCGGCGAATCGAGCTTGGCCAGATCCCAGCCTTCGAGGATTTGCAGGATTTCTGCCAGCACTACGCCACCCGAGGATGGCGGCGGCGCAGTGACTATCTGCCAATCGCGATAGCGGAAGCGGATCGGGTCGCGCTCCTTGACCTGATAGCCAGCCAGGTCTGCGGCAGTCCACGAACCACCGTAGCGGTTGACGTCGGCGATCATCTGCCGGGCAGTTACACCGCGGTAAAAATCCTCGTCGCCATGCGCTGCAATCAACTCCAGCGTTTTTGCCAGCTCCGGCTGGCGCAGTTTTTCGCCCAGCTTGGGCGGGTCGCCGTCGGCCAGGTACACCTTGCGCGTGCCGGCATAGCGCTCCATCACGTCCTTGCGATCGGCATATTCATCAACCATGCGCGGATAGACGTCGAATCCTTGGCGCGCCAGCCGGATTGCAGGTGCCAGCGACACCGACAACGGCAGGCGTCCGTAATGCCTGGCCAGATGCACCAGAGCGGCTGGCACCCCGGGAATGCCAGCCGACATCGGGCCGTTTTCCGCCTTGTCGCGGTCGAGCTTGCCGCTGGCGTCGAGATACTTCGCTGGCGTAGCCGATGCTGGCGCCGTCTCGCGCGCATCAAGCATCACATCGCGACCACTGCGCGCGTCGTGCAGCAGGAAAAAGCCGCCGCCGCCGATACCAGAGCTGATTGGCTCGACCACCGACAACGTCGAGGACACCGCGATCGCCGCATCAAAAGCGTTACCACCCTTGTCGAGGATTTCCATTCCAGCTTCGGTTGCAAGATGGTGCTGCGACGCAATGGCCGCGCCGGGTGGTCGCCGCGCCAGCGGTGCTTTTTGATCTGCCCACAACGGTGCGCCGAACAGCAATCCGAGGAGCAAGCAGGCGACCTGGTAGCGGACGCAGCGGAAGCCGCCGATTGCCATCATGCCGCCGCTTCCAGGTTGATTCGTTCCAGCTTGGCCAGCAATTGCGCTTGCGATTCGGGATGCGCCGGATCCAGCACGATGCATTCGACCGGACACACGATCACGCATTGCGGCTCCTCGAAGTGGCCGACGCATTCGGTGCAGCGTGAGGGCTCGATTTCGTAAATCGTCTCGCCTTGGCTGATCGCCTGGTTAGGGCATATCGGTGCGCAGACATCACAGTTCACGCAAACATCGTTTATCAGCAAGGCCATGGCGATCGAATGTTGCCTGTCATCGAAAGGCGAAGCCTGCTCTTGCAGGCTGTGAATTTGACGCGACTGAGGGATTGATCGCGCCCTGCAACCCAGCCGTTCGAACGTGAACACTCAGAGAGGGGATTGGTTGCTGCGACCCAAGCGCCATTTAGCGAGCGCCTTCTTTTTCAATAAGTCACTTGGCCTCGATGAATCTCCAAGTGGCGCCGCTGGCCTCAATCGCAGCATGAACACGGTCGCTATCGGCAGTTTTGCCGATGAACATCACGATCACGTCCTTCATCGAACCGGCACCAACGTCCTTGAATGCCGCAACCACCATGTCGCCCATTTTTGCCGAATCCGGCGATGCGAACACCAGCATGTTGCCCGGCAACACGCCGCGCTGTACGGCTTCAGTGACGCCGTCGAGCTGGCGCTGGTATTCGCCGTCGAAATCGGGGCCGCCCGGTGCGGGCAGGTAATACGCCATCAGGCGCTCGGTGACATCCTTGCTGTTGTGCTTGACCACATCGGCGATGTAGGCCTTCCATTGCTTGTCGTCGGTGCCTGCTGGCGCAGTCAGCGGCGCGGCGGCGACGGCGGCGGGCGGGGCTTCCTTTTTGCAACCTGTGAACGGCAGCACCGCTCCGGCGAGAAGCAGGATCGTGGCAAGACGGATGATGGAGCGGTTCATGGCGGATCCTCTGTGGCTAGATGTAATGGCGTGACGGATCGATCTGACCATCGTGTGACTTCATGATGCAGCAATTTGCGGGAGCGGGCTAACCCGGGTGTGCCATTTGGCGTGCATCGCCGCCTGCACGGCCGGGTGCACGAAGCCTTTGACGTCCCCGCCCAAACGCCCAATTTCGCGCACCAGCGAAGAGGAAATGAAGCTGTATTGCTCCGACGGGGTGAGAAACAGCGTTTCTACCTCCGGAATCAAGTGCCGATTCATGCTGGCCAGCTGGAATTCGTATTCGAAGTCCGACACGGCGCGCAAACCGCGCAGCAGCACGCCGGCGCCCTTGTCGCGGACGAAATGGGCCAGCAGCGTGTCGAAACCTTCCACTTCGACGTTGTCGTGCGCTTCCAGCGCGATCTGCGCCAAATGCACGCGTTCGCGCATGTCGAAAGCGGGCGATTTGTTCGGGCTTTCGGCAATGCCGACGATGATCTTGTCGAACAGCTGGGCCGCACGGCTGACCAGGTCGACGTGGCCGTTGGTGATCGGATCAAACGTGCCGGGGTACACCGCGATGCGATTGCGGGCCGGATTCATGCGCTCTCGCTGGTAGCGGAACTGTCACATAGTGTAACCGGTTCGCTCGACTGCGGCCCGATCATTCGTCGGCGGCAGCGTTGACGCGATACAGGGCGTAACGAACGTCGCGGGTGCGGCCTTCGCGGTGTATGAGCCAACCAGCCGCAACGGTCGGAGGGTTATCGATAGCGGATTCGAGATACACCCAGGCCTGCGCGGCGAGTACTGAGGGCAATTGAGCGAACACAGGCGCCCAGTGGTCACTGGCAAACGGTGGGTCGAGGAATACCAGATCGAACGGTCCCGCTTGTGCCACACGTGCTGGCGCTGCTGAAAGCCAGTGCAACACATCGGCCTGAAGCACTTCGACTGTCTCCGCAGCGCTTTGCAAGCGGCCCACGCTGGCCCGCAGGCCATCAACAAGGACGCGCTCGCGCTCGATCAGTAACACGCTGGCTGCCCCGCGCGATGCCGCTTCCAGCCCGAGCGCGCCGCTGCCAGCAAACAAGTCGAGGCAGCGCGCGCCAGGCACGATCGCCTGCAACCAGTTGAAAAGGGTCTCGCGCACGCGATCGCTGCTGGGCCGCAAGCCCGGCACGTCCGCCACCGGCAACCGCGACCCGCGCCAGCGACCACCGATGATCCTGACGTTGCCGGTCATCTGTCCGTGCCTGCTGACGAAGTATCCACAGCGCCCAGCAATGCCCGTCGAACGGCAACGTGGCGCAAAGGTGCTGGAAAGGCCGGTGATACCATGCCGCCATTCTCCATCACTCCATTGCCGATGCTCAGTTTCTGGAAGAAAAAGGCCGACAAGGACGACGCTGCCGAGGTGAAAACCGGCGCGCCTGCTGGCAAAGGTACAGACCCTGGCAAAGCTGCTGACTCTGTCGAAGCTGCCGCCATGCCGATGGCCGCGCACGAACTCGATGCGTCGGGCGCGGATGTTTTCATGCCACCTGCCGCGCCCGGCACACTCGGCTGGCGCGAGCGGTTGCGCAAGTCGGTATTCGGTCGCGACATCCAGGAATTGTTTGGCGCAAATCCCATCCTCGATGATGCGTTGCTGGATGAAGTCGAAACTGCCTTGATTGGCGCCGACGTCGGCATTGCCGCGAGCTCGGAACTCACCACGACGTTGCGACGGCGCATGCACAAGCGCGAGTTTGCCGATGGTCGCGCCCTGCTCGCCGCATTGCGCGCCGCATTGATCGCGTTGTTACAGCCGATCGCGGTGCCGTTGAAGATCGATGCCAGCGCCAAGCCTTTCGTGATCCTCACCGTCGGCGTCAACGGCGTCGGCAAGACCACGACGATCGGCAAGCTCGCGCGGCGCTTTCAGGATCAGGGCCATTCGCTGATGCTGGCCGCGGGCGACACTTTTCGCGCTGCGGCAGTCGAGCAACTCAAGGTCTGGGGCGAGCGCAACAACGTGACGGTGATCTCGCAGGGCAGCGGCGCGGACGCGGCCTCGGTCAGCTTCGATGCGTTGCAGGCGGCAAAGGCGCGCGGCGTCGACGTACTGATCGCCGACACCGCCGGCCGGCTGCACACGCAAACCGGATTGATGAACGAGCTCGGCAAGATCGGCCGTGTGCTCAAAAAGCTCGATCCAACCGCGCCGCACGAAGTGCTGATGGTGATCGACGGCACCACCGGTCAAAACGCGATCAGCCAACTGCGGCATTTTCGCGACGCCGCGCAGGTGACCGGCCTGGTGGTGACCAAACTCGATGGCACCGCGAAAGGCGGCGTGCTGTTTGCGCTGGCGCGTGAGTTCGGCATCCCGATTCGTTTTGTCGGGTTGGGTGAGCGCTTGCAGGATCTGCGCGAATTCGATCCGGAAGCCTTCGTCGATGCCTTGTTGCCGCAATCGCTGGGCGGCGAATGAGTTCGGTTGCCTCGACCGATCCAGCTGCGACCGCAATAAATCGCCGCCGCCGGCGCTGGCCGATCGTGCTGGCGGTAATCGCTGGCCTGCTGCTTGTCCTGGTGCTGGTCGTCGCCCATTTTCTTGAACCCGCACGACTGACCGCGCTGCTGTTGTCGCGCGCGAGCCAGGCGATGAAACTCGACCTGCACACCAGCGGTCCTGGCAGCTTCGCGTTGCGACCGGAACCGCGGCTCGTGCTGCCTGGTTTGAGCGCCGCGATTCCCGGCACGTCAAAACCGTTTTTCAGCGCCGGTCGCGTTGAGTTCGCGGTGCCGTGGTCCACCTTGCGCGGTCGCAGCAGCGAGATTTCCAGCATCGTGTTGATCGCGCCCGACCTCGACATGCAGGCGATGGAGCAGTGGGTGGTCAAGCGTCCACCGAGCACGGAGCCTGTCAAGCTGCCGACGCTCACCCATGGCTTTCGCATCGAAAACGGCACGCTGCGCGGGGCCAACTGGCGACTGCAACAGTTCAACCTGTCGCTGCCCTCGCTAGCTGATGGCAAGCCGTCCAACCTCACTTCCAGCGGCACGCTGATGCGCGGTGTGGTGCCTTCAAGTTTCAAGTTGAACCTGCAATCCACGCTGGCCGGACAAGGCCAGGGCATGCGCATCGACAATGCGCGCGTAGACCTGAAGGCCGATGGCGATTTGCCTTCGTTCAAGGCAACCGGAACGATGCTCGCGAGCAACGGATTCAAGCTCGATCTGGCCGGCACCTTTCAAAGCATGCCGGCGCTGTGGACGGCCTTCATCGATCCATCGTTGGCGCAGCCGGGCAACACGCCGTTTGCGGTTTCGCTCAACGTCATTTCGCCACCGCCGCCGGGCATGCTGCCGCTTGCGCCCAACGCGCAGGTGGCGCAACAACAGATTCGCATCGGTCGCTTCGATCTAGGTGATCCCGCGCGACAACCGGCACTGCATCTGGACGGCACGATCACCCGCGACAGCAAACTCGATATCGCGCTCAATGGCTCACTGAGTCGCTGGCCGGCCGCTTGGCCTGCGTTGCCCGAGCCGTTGGCATCGATGTCCGCACCGATCCGATTCAACGCCAACTACGACGGCGCGCCCAATCTGCGCGAGCCGATCGCATTCAAGGCCAGTCGCGCCGAAACGAAACTGCAAGGGCAGTTTCGGCTTTCGGATTTGAAGAAGTGGCTGGCCAGCAGTTTCAAATCGATTTTGCCGCCGATGGAAGTAAGCCTGAGCACGCCGCGCATCGATATCGGCACTGCACAGTTGCATGGCGTGGAGATTGAAATTCACGACGATGCAGGCGCCGGCAAGGCAAAAGCAGGCGCGGATCGTCCGGCAAGATGAATCTCGCGTGCGCGCTACTTCACCAATGAATCGAGCCGTGGCATCGCCACCAAAATTGTTGGAATCACGCGCACAGCACCACCCACCGCAGTTGCATCTCGACAACTTCAGCCAACGCCTGCTGGCGTGGTTCGATCGCTGCGGGCGCCATGACCTGCCGTGGCAGCATCCGCGCACGGCGTATCGCGTGTGGCTGTCGGAAGTGATGCTGCAACAGACCCAGGTAGGCGTGGTAATTCCCTACTTTCAGCGCTTTGTAACAGCACTGCCGAATCTTCCCGCATTGGCGGCAGCATCTCTCGACGATGTGCTCGCATTGTGGTCTGGGCTGGGCTACTACAGCCGCGCCCGCAATCTGCATCGCGCAGCCGCGCGATGTGTCGAGCACCTCGGCGGAGAGTTGCCAGACACATTCGACGCACTGATTTCGCTGCCCGGTATCGGGCGATCGACCGCCGGGGCAATCCTGACGCAAGCCCATGGCCTGCGTTATCCAATCCTGGATGGCAACGTGCGACGCGTGCTGTGCCGTTGGCAGGGAATTCGCGGCTGGGCCGGCACTACTTCAGTGCAAGCGCGGCTATGGGCGTTGGCCGAGTCATTGTTGCCGCAAGATACGGCCGACGCCGCATCACGGATGGCAGATTACACGCAAGCGCAAATGGATCTTGGCGCGACGCTGTGCACACGCGCCGGGCCGGCATGTTCGATCTGTCCGTTGCAATCCGATTGTGTTGCCCACCGCGAAGGCATGACCGCAGTGCTACCCGAATCGCGTCCACGAAAAATCTTGCCGGTTCGCGACGCGGTAGTGCTGTTGCTGCGTGATCAAGACGACCGCATCCTGCTGTCGCGGCGACCGCCTGTTGGCGTGTGGGCGCAACTGTGGTCGTTGCCGGAATTTGCCTCGCGCGATACCGCCGAACAGTGGCTCGTCCATCATTTCAGGATTGATCTCGGTGTCGCCGCGCAATTGCCGATCATCGAACATGGCTTCAGCCACTACCATTTACGATTGCATCCACTGGTATTGCCCGCAACACGCATGCGCGATGCGATCGGCGATACTGAGGATCTACGCTGGCAGACTACCGATACGTTGCACGAAGTCGGCTTGCCCGCGCCGATCCGCAAACTGCTGGAGGCGACCCTGCAATGACCCGAATGGTGTTTTGCGAAAAGGAACAGCGCGAGACCGAAGGTATGGACTTCGCGCCGTGGCCCGGCGCGCTCGGTCAACGCGTGTACGCCCAGATCGGCAAGAGTGCATGGGCAGCGTGGCTGGCGCACCAGACCATGCTGATCAACGAAAACAGATTATCGCCGCTGAACCCGGAACATCGCGCGATGTTGGAAGCGCAGATGCAGCAGTTTCTGTTTGACGGCGGCGCCGAAAAGCCCGCGGGCTACACGCGACCCGACGATCAGGAATAAACGCAGTCAAGTGCGTGTTGGCTCTCCATGCCATGCGTTGCGGGCACTACAGCGGGTTTACGGCGAGTGTGTTGTCGGCGCGTCGCCTTTGCCATTGTGATCGCGCAGCCGCTTGGCATCCACCGGGCGAATGTCCTGGATGCGGCACGGTCCTAGCCCATCGCGCGTCAGCACCTTGTCGATGCCTGCCGTCACTCGACCCTGGAACGAAGTCAGGCTGATACTCGGTCCGAAATCCAGATTCACGCACGGACCTGCCAGATGCAACAGATACGCCTGGCGCGGGTTGGTGTAGATCAACACGTCGCGATCGCCGATCGGCTCGAACGAGTTGACGCCGATGTAGCGGAAATACGACACGCTCGGATCGGCCAGCGACTTCACCTCAGCCAACCGCGGCGAATCGACACTCGGCGCCGATTGCATGCTCGCGCAGCCGCTCGTCGACAAAAGCACGAGAGCGACGACGCTCGCGAGCGTCCACCGATGCATTCCGCAGAACGCTGCGGATCCAACAATCTTGAGATTTCGCTTTCGCGCGTCCGGCGCATTCTGTCGCGGCCAACCTGACCTGCGCGCATCAGCGCCGGGCGGCACTGTCCGCGACAGATTTTGTGCGCGTGTGCGATGGGTCAAGATCAGTTCAGTCGTCGCGTTCTGGTCGTTCATGGAATTGCCCAATCCTTTTGTGTTGCCACAGCGTACGACCGTCGTTGCCCCCAGAAGTGCCTCAGCGCGCGAACACTTAGCTCCAATTCACTTGCCGCAGGTTGCCGCGGCGTCTATGATTCGCGGCTCCTGTCGTCCGGCCATGGCCCACGCGACTGCGGCCGGGTAGCTCAGTTGGTAGAGCAAGGGATTGAAAATCCCTGTGTCGGCGGTTCGATTCCGTCCCCGGCCACCATATATCTCAAAGACTTCGCTATTGTTTTCGAGCTATTGCGATGTGGGCGACGCTGAGTTGCCAAGTGCTGTCCGTTTCATGGCGGCGCGCTAACCGACCGGGTTCGATCAAGATCCCCGGCTCGCAGAACCGTTAAAGCTGTTTTCGATCTCCTCAAGCCGGCGACCGCGCGTCTCCGGTGCGTGTCGCGCAAGCAGCACGGCTGAAGCCAGCATCGGGATGACCAGCACGATCGCCGACATGGCTAGATGCTCGAACAGTCCCAACACGCCCAGTGCAGCGCCGAGGATGCCGCCGAATTTTGTGCCTGCAGCGATCGCACCTGCGCCGGTGCCGCGCGCGTGCAAAGGGTAGATTTCGGTCGCGTACGGAATCAGCATCGCAATCACGGCGCTGCTGCTGACCAACAAGGCCACGGTCGCGCTGGTGGTTGCGGTGACCGATTGCAGCTGCAGCGATGCCATCACGGCGAATGCCAGCAGCGCCAGCACGGTAAGCCCGATGAACAGAATCAGCGTGCGAATTGTGCTCCATCGATGGTAAAGCCAGATCACCGGCAGCATGCCGGGCAAGGCGAACAACGCCGAGCGCGCCAGCAAGCCGCTGGTGGCGTTCGGCTGCACGCCCATCGCAACCAGCTTGATCGGCAACCACAGCACGAAACCGAAGGTGACCAGCCCCCAACCTAGTCCGCACACCAGCAAGCCCGAGGTGATGCGCGCGTGGCGCCCACGCAACAAGCCGCGCAGGCCGACCACCGGATGCCCCTCGTCGATTGCCGGTGGCGCGGGATGCGCTGCATCATCGCGCTCCAGCGCATCTCCGGCAAACCTTCGCAACACCACCCGAGCCTCGCCAAGCATCCCGTGATGGGCGAGAAACCGCGGTGATTCCGGAATCCAGCGATTGAGCAAAATGATCACCGCGCCTGTGGGCAGGCCCAGAAGCCAAAGGATGCGCCAGCTGAACATCGGCTCCAGCAGGGTAGCGGCGCCCGAAGCCAGCAAATAGCCAGCTGAAGTGCCTACTCCGCCCAACAACACCAGCAGCCAGCCGCGATGCACTGACGGCACGGTTTCCGCCATCAGGGTGAAGGCAATCGGCAACAGGCCGCCTGCGGACACTCCCATCAGGAAGCACATCGCGAGGTTCCAGCCAAAGCTCGGCATCGCCCCGCAAATAGCGGTGCCCATGAACATCAGTGCGGACAAGAGGATCGCAGCGCGACGGCCGAACATGTCGGCCAGCCTGCCCCACAGCAGCGAGCCGAGCGTAGTGCCGGTGAGGGCCACAAGCGGCAGCCAGCCGGTCTGCACGTGCCCGATTTGATATTCGCGACCCAAGCCGGGCAGCACGAAGCCCAGCGTCGCCGGTTTCATCACATCGACGGCCAGCGCCACAACCAGCACCACGACAAGTGCCCAGTGCGCGCGATTGAGTGGCAGGTTGTCGGCGACATGAAACAACCTTGGCTCCTTGCCTCCTGCGAGTGTGCTGTGCGGTGCGCGTCGGCGCGGTAGCAGCCCTAGTCCTGCCAGAACCAGACCGAGAGGGATACTGGCCATCCCGGCCCACATGATGCCGGTCATCGGCATTCCGACCATTTGCCAATGCGTGTGCCGGCCCATCCAGAACATCGGCAAGTGTGCCAACACACCGGCAAGGACGAGCAGCGAGCCGACCCAGAATGCGGCCGGTTGCCGCAATCCGATGTGCGGCTGAGTCATACCCGATTTACCCTGTCCAATCGACTATCCTACTCATGAAATAGGCGCCATTGTGGCGTCGGCCGCTGGCATCAACCAGTGCGAATCCCGCCCATCGTCAAAACCTGCCCACTAGTTGGTTGCACGAATGCCATCATCGAGTTAAGCCTAACGAAGCACGACCGACACCTCCAACGAGCCACAGCCGATTGATGGCGCGTTTGTGGCAAAATTGCTCCGCTTGATGTACGCCGGAGACGATCAGCGCGGTAGGAGTAGCATTTGACAAGGAACCTGCCCTCGCCGTCGTGGTCAGAAGTCATGCTAGTCAAGGTCGATGCTGGCTTAGGACTATTTCACCCGCGCATTGCGGCTCTCAAGGCGATGTCTGCATTTCGGGACCGCGTCGCCAGCCTGGAAACCCATGAAATCTCGTTCACTAAAAACCCTGTTCGACGACGCGGTTGATCCTCTGGCGCGCATGGCCGCGACTCGGGCCAATGTGCATGCGAGCACGGTCGCGGATGTATCGATCAGCCTGCTGCTGCTGGTTGAGGGCGCACGGCGCAGCGACATCCATACTGGCGCGGTAATCCTGACGATCACGGCAGGCCTACTGCTTTACAGCTTCATCGAATACTGCTTCCATCGCTGGCTGTTTCACGGTGGTCCGGTGAGGGTGCTGGAAGAGGGTCACGCGCAGCACCATATCGATCCGCTGGGGCACGACGCATTGCCATTCTTCCTGCCGCCGATCGCTTTGCTGGTGCTGGCCGGATTGTTTGCGCTGCTGATGCCCACCAGTTATGCCTTGCTGCTCGCAGGCGCGATCGGGACTGGCTACGCGGCGTACGGGATCGTTCACTCGATCATGCATCGCCGGCGATTTACGCATGCACTCAGCCGGCGCTGGGCTGCCAGCCACCATATCCATCACCACCATCCCGGCCACAATTTCGGCGTCACCACGTCGCTATGGGATTACGTGCTGGGCACCCGCTACGCGTCGCGCAGCAAGCGCTGATTTTCGTTGACAGCGGCGATCGCAACAGTGCCCTGATAGCAATTCTTAGGTCGCAGTCGCTGGGCTAGTTGGATTCTGGCCTACGTCCATCCGCGCACGTAATCCCGACATCCCGAGACCCAGAAAACCATTTAGGACGGGGCACGGGGCGGGGCCCGATCAAGCATCTTAGCGGACACATTAAAATCCCGGAGCCTGCCAGCGCTCCGGGATTCTTGATTGCGATCCCGCGTGGCGAGCGCAGGCAGGTTGAGACCCGCTGCCGGACTCAGTGCAGATTTTGCAGGTTGAGAATCAGCGAAAGCACCGAACCGGCGATCGAGTAGTTGCCGCCTTCATACCGACCATAACGGGAGCGACTGTAGTAGCCGTCCTCATAGCCGCGCCGAAAACCCTGGCGGAAGTAGTAGTTGTACGATCGCTGGTCGAGATAGTAGCCGTCGTAACCGTAATTGGCATCCTGGTAGGCGTACTGATCGCGGTAGTCGTAACGCCAATGATCGCGACGATCGGCGCGCCCGGAATGAAAGCCTTCCTCATAGCCAGTGTTGATCGCCTCGCGCAACAGGTTGGCGCCATAACGGTTGACCTCGTAGTAGCGACCCCCGCGGTAATAGCGGTAGCTGGGCGCGGTATAGAAATACGGATCGTTGTACCAATCGAAATTGCGCTCCCGCAGATGCTCGTTCTGGTGTTGAATCCGCGAGATGTAATCCTGCTGGAATTGGTACTGCGATGACCGATGCTGGCGTTGCAGCTGTTGTGAGCGGCTGCGCGATTGCGCCTGCTGCTGCGCCAGATTGCGCTGGTATTCGGCAGCTTGACGCTTTTGTTCGGCGATGCGTGCCTGCTGCATGTCGCGCGACATCCGACGATCGTTGCGTGCATCCGCATTAAATTCTCGGTCGCCGTTTTTGTTATCACCTATGTTGCGGTCACGCCCGTTGTGATCGTTGCCGTTGTGATCGTTGCCGTTATGGTCGGGGCGGTCACTGCGATGATCCTGGCTGTGATCATTCTGAGCTTCGCGTTGCTGCTGGGCTGCGACCGCCGCTTCGCGCTGCTGCTGTACCGCTGCATTGCTGCGCTGGGCTCGATCGGCCTGACGTTGCCGTTGCTGGTCTTGCTGCGACTGCTGTAGCGCCGCCTGCCGTTGCTGTTGTGCGGCTTCCATTGATTCGCGCGCGCGTTGCCTGTCCTGCGCGTTTGCGCGCGCGGCGGAGACTGCCTGATCCTTCTGCGCCTCCTGCTTCAACTGCAGTTCCCGCTGCGAAGCGTTACGATCCGCCACGGCCTCACGCGCCTGCTCCTGGCGCTGGGCCTGCTGAGCGCTTGCCCGCTCCTGTGCGGCCTGCTCCTGGCTTGCACGTCGCTGCTGCATTACCTCTTGACGGGAATTCGCGTTTGCATTGCGCTGCTGCTCCTTCGCAGATCGTTGCTGCGCGTCTTGCTCTTGGCGCGCCTGGGCCCGTTCCTGCTGGGCAGCACGCATCTGCCCTCCGCGATCCTGCGCCGCGTTTTCCTTCGACGCATTCGCATCCTGCTTTTGTTCGCGGTCCTTCTTGACGTGTTCCTTCTTGTCCTTTTCGTCGTTCTGGTCCTGCGCGTGCGCAGGAAGGCACGCGCCGATGCCGATGGCGGCGGCGATGAACATGGCGAGGATATTGCGATTCATGCAAGTCGCATTCATGGCTGACTCCCTGATGATGGAACCACTGCGGTTGGATCGGTACCCGCTGGATCGTGAAGGGGTCATCCCTTCGGCTAAATTCCGGGTCCCGCTGCACACAGGAAGCAATAAACCCACTGAATGGGGAATGATTGGTGCCGCGATTGCCGATCGGCGGAGCAATATTTGGTGGACCCCGTTCATCATCATCGACTTCACGCAGGCATTGATGCGCCTGAGTCGTCCACCAACACGTGATTTGCGCATCGCCTAGACTGCGCGCATGAAAGGCTTCTACGTGTTGATTGCGATCCTGCTGCTGCTTGCCGATGCCGCCGAAGCACGAACCGTGTATCGCTGCGTGCGGGGCAGCGATGTGAGCCTGGCGACCGCGCCGGAACCAGGTTCTCGGTGCGAAGCCCGCCAGTTGGCTGACGAGGCATCGACGCTGCCCAATCTGTGGGGATCATTTGGCGCGGTCAGCGGCGTGTTGTATCAGCGCCAGCAGGATGGACAGGCCGTCTACAGCACGCGCAACCTGCCCGGTTCTACTCCGGTGCTGTCGTTCACCGTACCGGCACCGAAAAATTCTCCAGCGCATATCGGGCTAGGAAATCTAGGTTTGCCGCGACTTGACGTGTTTGCCGCGGATTTTCGCGCCGCCTCGCGCGCCACCGGCGTAGAGGACGCTTTGCTGCGAGCGATCGCGCACGCCGAGAGTGCGTTCGATGCGTCGGCGGTGTCGGCCAAGGGCGCGCAAGGGGTGATGCAGTTGATCCCGGACACCGCGAAGCAGTTCGCCGTGGTCAATCCGTTTTCGGCCAAGCAGTCGATCGGCGGCGGCGCGCACTATCTCAAGCAGCTGCTGCGTCGCTACAAAGGCGACCACGCGCTCGCAGTCGCCGCGTACAACGCCGGCAGCGGCGCGGTCGATCGATATCATGGAATTCCGCCATACGCCGAAACGCAGCAATACGTGGCCAAGGTGCAGGCGCTGTATCTGCGTTACCAGGCGGCGCTGGATCGACCTGCATACTGACCCCTTCCAGACCTGCGCAAGCCTGATCAACTATGAATGTGCCGATTCGAGATCGCGTGCAGCGCACGCCCGCGATTCACGGACACCAGTAAACGTCGAGCGGAGTCGATTCTTGCAACAGCAAACGAATCGGCAACTCGCCCACGTCGTCTCCTTCAAGCGCACGCTCAAGCACCGCACGTTTTTCATCGCCGCGGATCAACAACATGTGGCGTTGCGCGCGGGCAATGCCGGCCCGGCTGAGGCTGATTCGGTCAGGCCACGGTGCAGCCACGTTCGAATCCGGCGCATGGATCGCGACATACACATCGCTCGACTGCACCGCCTCAGCAAAGCCGTCGCTTCCGGGAATCAATGAGGCGATGTGTCCGTCCGGACCCATGCCGAACACTGCCGTACAAGCTGCGTCAGGGGTCAGCGCAAATGCCTCGCTGGCGCGTCGCGCGTCCGCCTCGGTGGACTTGCCGGAAGTGGGAAGAGGGAGAAACGCGATCGCAGTGTTTGTGCGCAGCAGTGTTTCGCGAATCAATCGTGCATTGCTAGCCGGCGAGTCGTGCGCGACCCAGCGATCATCGACCAGGCCAACGTCGATCCGCGCCCACTCCAACGCCCGCGTTGCCAGTGCGCAATAGATTGGTCCGGGCGTGCTACCACCGGACAACAGCAGTCGCACACATGGATGGGTCGCCAGATCCAAAGCCAAGGCATTCGCCAGCGCATCGGTCGCGGAGGCGATCCAGCTGCTTTCGTCGGCAGAAACATGCAGGCGCAGGTTGTTCGAGCGCATCGGCAGTTGGTGCGTCAATGCAGTCGCAATCGATGCGAAGTCAATTTACGCAGGGACGGCACGCGCCGATTCATGCACGCAGTCGCTTGGGCTTGACCGAAAGTAATGCCGAATCGGCTTCGCGGCACGCAGCGGCAACCGAGCCGCCGAGGCCGCTCCAGCTCCAGCCCAGGCTGGTCGGCACATCCGCGGCAGCGAGCGCTTCGCGCAAGCGCGCGATAAACACCGACATGTCTTCGCGACGCGCACCGCTGATCAGTAAGGCAAATTCGTCGCCGCCAATGCGGGCGACGCTATCGTACGGCCGCGCCTGTTCCTGCAGCACCATCGCGCACCGCTTGATCAGCGCGTCGCCGGCATCATGGCCGAATTCATCGTTGACCGACTTGAGCGCATCCAGGTCCGCATAGATCACGCCGACCGATCCATCCATGCGATCGAGTCGCTGCTGCTCCTCGTGTTGGGCGATTTCCCAGCCGCGCCGATTAAGCAGACCGGTCATGTGGTCCACGCGCGCGTCCTGTTCGGCCCGCTGCGCGCGGTGCTGCTCGGCATCGATCTGTTCCTGCAGAACCATGAAGGTGGACAGGATGCGCACAACAAGGTCCAGTCGCGGTCGGATTCGTTCGGCATCCAGATCGCGCCGATCTGGATCGACGCCGCAGACGCTGCCAAATAGCCGGCCATCAGGCTCGAACAACGGCCGACCGATGTACGCGCCGATTGGCCATGATTGTGCGGCGCCTGTCGCGGCGTAAACCGGCACTTTCGATACGTCAGGTGTAATTCCGGGACCAGCGCCGCAAACCATTCGCGAGCACGGCCATTGCTGCCATGGAAAACGCATGCCGCGCTGAATCGTGTAGTGGCGATCTCGCACCGCGATCGGCAACCATTCGTCGCCTTCCTTTTTCACGACCGTCCACAGCGCAAGATCCGCCACGTCGCCGAGCAGCGGGAGGATCGCCTGCGCCGCCTCGGGGAAACTGGCGAACGGTGGCGATGAACTGTGTACTTGAATGCCCGACATGGCCGTATGCGGTGATCGCCCCCCCAAGGTAAGACCGAGCCGACTATAGCAACACCGAAGGTAGGCGCCGACTTGCGCGCAACCGTCCGGGTGATCGCAGCAGCCGTCGGTCGCCTGTTATCCTTCGGGCGGAATCACTTCGGTACTCGTCATGCTTTTTTTGCGACGCACTTCACGTTTTTTTGCGCTTCCGAGTTCTTCGGTACTGGCGGCCTTCGTCGCAATCTCGCTTTGCCTGTTGTTGGCGGCCTGCGGCGGCGAGCGCCGCAATGTGTTTCCGCCACGCGCCAGCATCCAGCAATTGAGCGTCAACGCCGACGGCAGTTGGGCGATCAAGTTGCGATTGCAGAATTTCAGCAACATCAGCATGACGCTGGCGAGCGTCAACGGAAAGCTGCAGATGGCCGGCGCAGATGCAGGCGCGCTGTCGGTGAATCCGGGATTGCGGATCGGCCCGGAGTCTGCCGAAGTGATCGATGTTGCGGTATCCGCTCCCAACGCTGCGCGCGCGGCATTCGCGGCAGGCGGCAACGTGTCCTACACGTTAGTCGGTCGCATCAGCACCAGCGATCCGCGCGGCGACACGCCGTACGATTTTTCGGGCCAACTCAGCCCGGTGCCCGGCTTGCCGGGAGTGTTCCGCTGATCGCTTGATAAATTTGATTGGCGTGCTTGGCGCCGCGTAGCGTCGCCGTGACGGCAGCTAGCGCGCGCGCAACGAGCGCTTGTTGACGCGCATTGGATCATTTGCTGCAGATTGCTTCTGGAGACTTCGATGAACAACTACACCGCCCCGCTGCGCGACATGCAGTTCGCCTTGTTCGACGTGCTGGGCATGCAGCATCAGTACGACCGACTCGGCTTTGCCAACGCGCAGCGCGATGTGCTCGATGCGGTGCTGGAGGAAGCCGCGCGCTTCACCCAGAACGTGCTTGCGCCGTTGAATGCCATTGGCGACAGCGAGGGTTGCACGCACGATGCGACGACCGGCGCAGTCACCTCGCCGTCTGGTTTCAAGGATGCATATCGGCAATTCGTGGACGGTGGATGGAGTGGCCTGGTAGCGCCGGAGCAATTCGGCGGTCAGGGCTTGCCGGAGTCTTTTGGCGTGCTGCTCAAGGAGATGATCGACGCCGCGAATCTTGCCTGGG
Source organism: Lysobacterales bacterium (assembly GCA_038216155.1). Lineage (GTDB taxonomy): Bacteria > Pseudomonadota > Gammaproteobacteria > Xanthomonadales > Xanthomonadaceae > SZAS-103. Next base: position 37,053 of record JBBQQH010000012.1, on the reverse strand, counting down.
GCAACTATCCATTGCTCTCGCATGGCGCGACCGAAGCGCTCAAGCACCACGGCGCGCCGTGGCAGCAGGAGGTGTTTCTCAAACCCATCGTTGAAGGCCGCTGGACCGGCACGATGTGCCTGACCGAGGCGCATTGCGGCACCGATCTTGGTCTATTGAAGACACGCGCAATTCCCCAAGACGATGGCAGCCACGCAATTAGCGGCAGCAAGATTTTCATTACAGCCGGCGAGCACGATTTGACCGAGAACATCGTGCATCTTGTGCTGGCGCGACTGCCGGATGCGCCGGCCGGAACGAAGGGGATTTCATTGTTCATCGTGCCGAAGTTTCGGGTCGGCAAGGACGGAATTGTTGGCGACCGCAGCGGAGTGCGATGCGGCTCGATCGAACACAAGATGGGCATTCACGGTTCGTCCACCTGCGTGATTCATTTCGACGAAGCACAAGGCTGGCTGATCGGTGAGCCCAATCGTGGATTGATGGCGATGTTTACCATGATGAATACCGCGCGGCTGGCGGTCGGCATCCAGGGTCTAGGCCTGATCGATCGCGCCTACCAGAATGCGCTGGCGTACGCACGCGATCGGTTGCAGATGCGCTCGCTTTCGGGCCCGAAGTTCCCGCAACTGCCGGCCGATCCGATCATCGTGCATCCCGACGTGCGCCGCATGTTGCTGACTTGCAAGGCATTGGTCGAAGGCGGACGCCTGCTGGCGTACCACGCCGCAAGCCTGGTCGACGTCCTTGAGCATTCCAGCGACAAGGAAGAAATCGCGCAAGCCGATCAGCTGTTGAGTTTCGTTACGCCGATCGTCAAGGCCTGCCTGACCGAATGGAGTGTCGAGTGCACCAATCTTGCGATGCAATGCTACGGCGGCCACGGCTACATTCGCGAAAACGGGATGGAACAACTTGCGCGCGACGCTCGCATCACCACCCTGTACGAAGGCACCACCGGCATCCAGGCGCTGGATTTGCTCGGCCGCAAGATCATGCAGCAGCAAGGTGTTGGCTTGCGCCAGCAATTGTCGATGATTGAAGTGTTCTGTCGCGAGCACGCCCAAAACGAATCGCTAAGCGAATTCGTGCTGCCGCTCGCGGAACAGGCGAAGCAGTGGGGTGACCTGACGCTGGCGATCGGCAAGCGCGCGGTGGCCAATGCCGACGAAATTGGCGCGGCGTCTGTCGACTATCTATTTTATTCGGGCTATGTCGCACTCGCGTATTGGTGGGCGCGTGCGGTTGCAGTGGCCGAGGCTGGCGACTATCCGGCTGACTTCAAGACCGCGAAGCGCGAAACCGCCCGTTTCTATTTCGCCCGCATCCTGCCGCGCACGCTGTCGCATGCGGCCAATATCGAAGCGGGTTGTGCGTCGCTGCTGGCGCTGGACAGCGCCTTGTTCGATAGCTGACGATTTGTCTGCAAGCATGAAGCCCGCTCGCCATCGCTGGCGAGCGGACTCATTCCCCAAATCAATTGCGCGAACGGCGCGATCAGTCGCCCATGATCCGCAAGCCGTAGGTGATGCTGGCGTAGTCCACCAGGCTGCCTGACCCGCGCAGTCCGAAGCGCAAGGTCATCGGCTTCTTGAATATCTGGGTGACCTGCGCATCGGTCAGTCCATAGCCCTCCACCAAGCCGCGACGCGACAGGGTGCCGGCGATGCAGACCCGCGATTCGCTGAAGCGCTGCGTGTCGCGATCGCCTGGTGCCATCGAATGGGCATTCTGGTAGCTAGCCGCAAATCCGGTCACCAGCGATCCACCGAAAGGCGCGCCAGTGCTCGGATCGATCAGCGACGGGTCATTCAACACCTCGCTTACCACGGTCAGATATGGCGTCAATGTGATCCGCCCATTCGCCGGCACTCCGGTGCCGTTGTACAGCGAATAATTCACGATCGGCGAGAGCCAATGACAGAGTATGTTTTTTGAACTCTTGCCCGGCAGGTTGATCTGGCCGATGTCTGGGAAGTTGAAGCTGGTGCTGACCGGGCCCGGATTGATGGTAATGCAGTGATCGTTGACTCCCGGTGGCGGATCGCCGGCAACCGGCGTGCAGTCCGAACTCATGGTGATGTAACCCGATTGCAAAAGCCCGGCCCAGACCACGTTGCGGCCAAATGTATCGGCGTCGCCGACGTCGTCCACGCTGGGACCGGCGGCCATGGTGCTGGCACCAGCACTCGACGTAGAAGCCGTGGTGCGGCGAACCGACTTGGTCGACCGAACCGGCGCGGTGCGACCTTCGCTGTGCACTTCGGCGCGCGTCTGCGCGTTGGCGACGCTGAGCTTGGCCTTGGCCGTGGGAGCGGCCGCATAGGCGGTAGTCGCCAGCCCGAGGGCAAGCAGGCTGCTGAATAAAATGGTGCGTGTCATCGTGATCTCCAGATGGTGCGGTGAGGGACAGGTCTTGCGGCTGGCGCGCGAATCTCGCTGCGTCTTTGAGGAATACGCCGATTGCGTCGCAAAGCGGACATGCCAAGTTCGCCCGCGTTGGAGCGGCCACCGTCATTGCTACACAAAACGCAGCCATTCCTGTATATGCTGGATTCCCATGGAGACGGACAGATTGCAGCAGCGCGTGGCGCGCAGCGGCCATGCCACTTCGAAGGGCGCTGGCAGCGGCGCGCAAGTCGTGCCGTTGCGGCTTGGGCTGGTGACCCGGCCCGATCATCGCCACGCTGGTGACGGCGCCCACCCACGCCTGCTGTCGCTCGACGCGCACGGCCGCATCCTCGACTGGATTAGTTGGCAGGACGCCGCCTGTCTGTACGCTCGCGAAGCGGTTGCCTGGACTTTGGGCGAACCCTGCCTGACCATCCGTGGCGGCTACAACCGGCTGCGCGGCGACCAAAGCACGTTGGACGTGCACCCGATCATTGCCGCGCGCGGTCATGCGCGGGGACACGCGCTCGATCCCACACCGGCCCTGACCAATGCCGCGTTGTTCGCCCGCGATGCGCATTTATGCATGTACTGCGGCAAGGATTTCCCGCGTCAGCACCTGACCCGCGATCACGTGTTGCCGGTGTCTCGCGGCGGCCGCGATGCTTGGGAAAACGTGGTTTGCGCCTGCTACCACTGCAACTCGCGCAAGGGCGGCCGCACTCCGCAACAGGCCAGTATGCCTCTGCTGGCGGTGCCGTTCCGGCCAAGCTGGGTCGAGCATCTGATCCTGTCCAACCGCCACATCCTGGCCGACCAGATGGCCTTCCTCACCAGCCACCTGCCCAAGCGCCGGCGTCCGCAGGGCTGAGGTCGCACTCGCCCGCTTGCGCCTGCTTGCAAGTTTCGGCTAGCTGCGCCCATTTCAAGGATTTTTGACTGTGGTCACTGGGCAGGGGTCGGCCAAATCCCTGCGGTAAAATGTCTAGTTGTCATTTGTGGTGTTACGAGGCATCACATCACGGCGCACTGTTAAACTTCGCGCAGGTCAGTCTCACGGATTTAACGCGTGTCCAATTCCAATGTTCCATTGACCTATCGCGACGCCGGCGTGGATATCGACGCCGGCAACGCGGTGGTCGAGCGCATCAAACCGTTGGTCAAGCGCACCTTGCGTCCGGAAGTGATGGGCGGCTTGGGCGGTTTCGGTGCGCTGTTCAACCTGACCGGCAAGTATCGTGAGCCGGTACTGGTCTCGGGCACCGACGGCGTCGGCACCAAGCTTAAGCTGGCGCAGCAGTTGAACCGACACGACACCATCGGCATCGACTTGGTCGGCATGTGCGTCAACGACGTGCTGGTGCAAGGCGCCGAGCCGCTGTTCTTCCTGGACTATTTTGCTACCGGCAAACTCGACGTCGACACCACCGTCGCCGTGGTGGGCGGGATCGCTACCGGCTGCGAACTCGCCGGCTGCGCGCTGATCGGCGGCGAAACTGCGGAGATGCCCGACATGTACCCGCCGGGCGAGTACGACCTGGCCGGTTTCACCGTCGGTGCGGTGGAAAAAGCGCAGCTGCTCGATGGCGCTGCGGTGCGCGCGGGCGACATTCTGATCGGGATCGCGTCCAGTGGCCCGCACTCAAATGGCTATTCGCTGATCCGCCGCATTTTTGATCGCGCCGGGCGACCCGACGACTTGGATGTGGGAGGCGTGCGCCTGATCGATGCGCTGATGGCGCCCACCACAATCTACGTCAAGCCAATGCTCAAACTCTTCGCCGAACACGCGATTCACGCTGCGGCGCATATCACTGGCGGCGGTTTAACCGAGAACATCATCCGTGTGATTCCAGAAGGACTCGGGCTGGACATTGACGCGTCGGCAATCGTGCTGCCAGCTGTATTCGACTGGCTGCAGCGAGAAGGTGCGGTTTCGCGCGAGGAGATGTGGCGCACGTTCAATTGCGGGATCGGCTTCGTGCTGGTGGTTGCGCAAGCCGATGTTGCGTCAATCTCTGCCGCGCTTGACGCTGCCGGTCTTGCACATCGTTCGATCGGCAGCGTGGTGCAAAGGGACGCAAGTGAGCGCGTCCACATCGGCTGAAATTTGGTCGTGCTCCAGGACAAATCGCCTTCCCGGCAGCCAAAGAATAGTCAGGCCTTCCATTGTCCGAATCTCCGTTCCCCATTTCTAATATCGGGCCTCTCCGCATCGTCGTGTTGGCTTCGGGCCGCGGAAGCAATTTGCAGGCGCTGCTTGATGCGCAGCGTATTGACGGCTGCCAATTCGAGGTGACCGGCGTGATTTCGGATCGCTCGAAATCGCAAGCGCTTGAGCGTGCGCGCGACGCCGGTGTGGCCGCGGTCGCGCTCGACCCCGCCCACCATCAAGGAAGCGACGCCTTCGATGCGGCCTTGTGCGCCACGATCGATCAATTGCAATCCGACCTGGTGGTCTGCGCCGGCTATTTACGCATCCTGTCGGACGCCACCGTGCAGCGTTATGCCGGACGCATCATCAACATCCATCCCTCGCTATTGCCAAGTTTCCCCGGTTTGCGCACGCACGCACAGGCGCTGGCCGCGGGCGATACCGAACATGGCGCCAGCGTGCATTACGTGATTCCAGCGCTCGATGCCGGGCCGGTGATCGCCCAGGTTCGCGTGCCGGTGAAGACAGGCGATACCACGCAGGTGTTGGCCGAGCGCGTGCTGGCACGCGAGCATCCGCTGCTGGTGCGCTGCGTGGCGCTGATTGCGCAAGGCAGCATCTTCCAGCGGGGTTCAGACGTGTATCTGGATAGTTGCCGCCTGTCGCACCCGTTGCAACTGGACGATCGCGACATTCTGCAATCGATGGAGCACTGAAGTGAAGCAAGGTGATGTGGTTCGAGCCGCTCTAGCGCGTCCCTGCGATCGCGGCACTCGCCCATCCGTGGGCAGCGCAACTGACCACGAACGGTCGAGACTTTTTGGTCTGGCCGCCGGATTGTTGTTGGTCGGCATGGCGGCGGCAAGCGCAGCGACGCCAGCGTTGCAGCCGTACACCGCCACCTACGACCTCTACCGCAATGGCGCGACCGCCGGGCGCGCGGTGGTGAGTCTGCGTCAGGACGGCGCGCACTGGTCGCTGGAATCAAACACGCGTGGCACCCATGGGTTGGCGGCACTGGCGGGGTTGAACATCAACGAGCATTCGAATTTCCGTGTGCGCGACGGACAGATCGAGACGCTCGGCTATCGCTTCGAGCAAAGCGCGCTGATGAAATCCAAGCGGCGCAGTATCGATGTCGAAGGCGATCGCATCGTCAGCAACGACAAACACGGCCGGCACGAATTTCCGATGCAGCCCGGCGTGCTCGATCATCAATCGTTGAGCGTGGCGATGGCGCAGGATCTTGCCAGCGGCAAGCGCGGCACGCTGAGCTATACCGTGGTCGATCGCGACGAGATGAATCAGCAGCGCTATCAGGTCGGCAAGCAGGCGACCAGCAAGGTGCCAGCAGGCGCCATTCCCACGATTGCGGTGGTTCGCATGCGCGATACGGGCAACAATCGCGTCACCACCAGTTGGCTTGGCATCGACAATGGTTTCGTGCCAGTGCGCGTGGTGCAGACCGAGCCCAACGGCGAGGTGTACGAGATGACGCTGGTCAGCCTGCGGCGCTGACCGTTCGTGATTTCAGTTGGGCAGACGGCGGATCTTGGCGCCCAGTCCGCTGAGCTTTTCCTCGATGTTCTCGTAGCCGCGATCGATGTGGTAGATGCGATCGACGGTGGTTTCGCCATCGGCAACCAATCCTGCCAGCACCAGGGACGCCGACGCGCGCAGGTCAGTTGCCATCACCGGCGCACCGCTCATGTTCGAGACGCCTTGCGAGATCGCTGTGTTGCCTTCGACCCGGATATCCGCACCCAGTCGCTGCAATTCCTGGATGTGCATGAAGCGGTTTTCAAACACGGTTTCGGTGACGATCCCGGTGCCTTCGGCGACCGAATTGAGGGCGATGAATTGCGCCTGCATGTCGGTCGGAAACGCCGGATATGGCGCGGTGATTAGGTTGACCGCGCGCGGGCGATTACCGCGCATGTCGACCTCGATCCAGTCGGGCCCGGTGTTGATGTGCGCGCCCGCTTCCTCCAGCTTGGTGAGCACGGCATCGAGCGTGTTCGGTCGCGCGCGCTTGGCCAACACGCGGCCCTGGGTCATCGCGCCGGCAACAAGAAACGTGCCGGTTTCGATGCGATCGGGCAACACTTCGTAGCGGCAGCCTTGCAGCCGCTCGACGCCCTCGACCACCAAGGTCGCTGTACCCGCCCCGGAAATACGCGCGCCCATTGCGTTCAGGCACATCGCCAGATCGAGCACTTCGGGTTCCTGCGCGGCATTCTCGATCACCGAAGTACCCTTGGCCAACACCGCTGCCATCAGGATGTTTTCGGTCCCGGTGACGGTGACCATGTCCATGACGATGCGCGCGCCCTTCAGGCGTTTGGCGCTGGCCTTGATGTAGCCGTTCTCGACACTGATGTCAGCGCCCAGCGCGATCAGCCCGCGGATGTGTTGATCGACCGGGCGCGAACCGATCGCGCAGCCACCGGGCAGCGACACTTCCGCCGCGCCGAAGCGCGCCACCAGAGGACCGAGCACCAGAATCGACGCGCGCATGGTCTTGACCAAATCGTACGGCGCAACATGACTGGTGATCGTGGTGGGATCGACCGTGATGCGCATCTTCTCGTCCACCGTGAGCTGCACGCCCATGCGGCCAAGCAGCTCCATCGTTGTGGTGACATCGTGCAGATGCGGCACGTTACTGATTTCCATCGGCCCGTCGGCCAGCAGCGTTGCGGCGAGGATCGGCAGCACCGCGTTCTTGGCGCCGGAAATCTGCACTTCGCCATTGAGCGGTTCCCCGCCGGAAATCAAAATCTTTGCCATTAGGAAATCTCGTCCGGCGTCAAGGTACGCAGTGCCAGCGCATGGATCGCGCCGCCCATCGCATCGCCAAGCGTCGCGTAAACCATGCGATGCCGGGCCAATGGCAGCTTGCCGCGGAAGTCTTCGGCGATCACTTCGGCTTCAAAATGCACGCCATCGTCGCCGTGCACGCGCACGCTGGCACCGGGCAGGCCCGATTCGATCAAACGCGCAATGGTGTTTGCATCCATGAGTGCCTCGATGGCTTCTGATTGTGCGCGCGCAAAATCAACCGCTGCGCGACGCTGGGCTACAATGACCGATCAGTCTAGCAGGCAGCGCATGGCCGCGAATGTCACCCAGCTTCCCGTCGTACCGGACGATCGCAGCCTGCTTGCCAGCGGCCAGCGCGTGCTGGAAATCGAGACGCGCGCGTTGCAGGCAGTGCGCCAGCGCATGGACGCCAGCTTCGCGGCCGCGTGCCGGCTGATTCTTGATTGTCGGGGTCGCGTCATTGCCAGTGGCATGGGCAAGTCAGGGCACGTGGCGCGCAAGATCGCGGCAACGTTCGCGTCCACCGGCACGCCCGCGTTCTATGTGCATCCGGGCGAAGCCAGCCACGGCGACCTGGGCATGATTACCGACGGCGACGTGATCCTCGCGCTGACCAACTCGGGCGAAACCGAGGAACTGCTGACCATTATTCCGGCGCTCAAGCGACAGGGCAATCCGCTGATCGTGATGAGTGGCCGACCACAATCGCGCGCGGCGCGGCTGGCCGACGTGCATCTGGATGTGAGCGTGCCCGAGGAAGCGTGCCCGCTCGGGCTGGCTCCGACCTCGAGCACCACGGTGGCGCTGGCGATGGGCGATGCGCTGGCGGTCGCGCTGCTGGATGCGCGAGGTTTCACCAGCGAAGATTTCGCACGCTCGCATCCAGCCGGTGCACTCGGTCGACGGCTGCTGTTGCATATCCGCGACATCATGCACACCGGTGACGACGTGCCGCGCGTTCGCGTCGGTGCCAGCCTGACCCAGACCGCGATGGAGATGAGTCGCAAGCGCCTTGGAATGACCGCAGTCGTGGACGAGGACAACCGCCTATTGGGTGTGTTCACCGATGGCGATCTTCGACGCGCCCTGGACGATGCGCAAATCGACCTGCGGAACTCCGGCATTGACGGTTTGATGAGCCGCAACCCGAAGGCGATCGGCCCCGACCAGCTCGCCGTGGAAGCCGCACACTTGATGGAAACCCATCAGATTAATGCGTTGCTGGTGGTCGACGACGAACAGCGCGTGGTGGGTGCGCTAAACATTCATGACCTGTTGCGGGCAAGGGTGGTTTAACAGCGGTAGCGGAGACGTTTCTAGCGCGAATCGCCGATGCGTTCCCGTGCCGTTGACCACTTCGCTACGACCTTCGATCTCCCCAATACCATTTGCCAGATCTCCTGTTCGCTCCGCCCTTCGGTCTCCGCAGCCCTATTCCCACTCTCCGATCTCCAATGCCCTACTCCCAACTCAATGACTTTCCAGCAGACGTGCGCGCGCGGGCGGCCTTGGTGCGCCTGGTGGGCTTCGATGTCGACGGCACACTGACTGATGGCCGCCTCGGGCTGGATGGCAATGGCGTGGAATCCAAGCAATTCCATGTCCATGACGGGCTAGGACTCAAGCTGTTGCAGGATGCCGGCGTCGCGGTTGCGTTGATCACCGCGCGCCAAGGCAAGGTAGTCGAATTGCGCGCAGCGGAACTGGGCTTGCGGCATGTCTTCATCGGCGTCGCCGACAAACTCGATTGCCTGCGCTCGTTGGCGACCCAGCTTGGTTTGACGCTTGATCAAACTGCCTTCATGGGCGATGACCTGCCCGATCTGTCCGTGTTGGACGCGGTCGGCCTTGCGGTCGCGCCGCAGGACGCGCACGCATGGGTGCGCGATCGCGTGCACTGGCGGACGCAGGCATGCGGTGGATGCGGCGCGGCGCGCGAATTGTGCGATTTGATCCTGGCCGCGCGCGGCGATGCCGAGGGCGCATTGCACCGCTTTCTTCCGCAATGACGCCAGCCGGGCCGCAAACCCTGAACGCGCGTGACGATCGCCGCGCTGAGCACGGGCCTAGTGTCGTGGCGTCGCTCGTCGCGCGCGTCAATCGCCGCGGCTTGCTGATCGCCGGCTTGGCCCTGACCCTTGCAGGCGGCAGTTGGCTGGCCTGGCACCTGCGGCTGCCGGCGCCAGCAAATGACTTCGTCGGCCCGCCGCGTTCGGACTACACGCTCGACGACTATCACTTGGTGGTCCTCGACGAGTCAGGCGCGGAATCGTTCATGACGATCGGCCCGTATCTCGCGCGTGATCCCAATACCGAATCGATGGCGCTGGACAAGCCGCGTTTCACCTTCCCGGCGAAGGACGGCAAAGGCGACTGGAATGGATTTGCCGAGGACGGCTGGATCGACAAGAAAGGCACCGAAGTGCGGCTGTCGCGCGGGGTAATTCTTGATGGTCCAAAAACGGTCAACAACGGACCGGTAAAAATCCGCACTGACCGCATCACCGTGATGCCCAAGGAGCAGACTGCGCATACCGATGCCGCGGTGACCATCACCCGTGATGCCTCTATACTCACCGGCGTCGGCATGGATGCCAACATGAAAACCAAGCTGATCACCCTCCTTTCAACCGTGAGATTCCACAATGCCCCGCCGCCTCGTCGCTAATTGTGTGTTTTGCGCCTGCGGGCTGTTGTTGCTGGCGAGTGGCGCAGTCGCGCGCCAGAGCGATCGCCAGAAAGCGATGGACGTGGAAGCCGACCGCAGCGAAATGTCGACCGCGGCCGACGGCAAGACGCACCTATCCGGCAACGTGCACATGACCCAGGGCACGCTGGACATCAAGGCTGACGATGCGGTGATCACGCAGGCCAAGGGCGCCATATCGCGAGCATTGCTCAAGGGCAGCCCGATCCATATGACGCAACAGGACGAGGACGGCGCGTCGATGACGGCGGTCTCGCGCAATCTCGACTACGACCTGATCAAGAAGACGGCGCTGTTCACCGGCGACGTGGTGATTACCCAGCCGCGTGGCGTGATGCGCGGCGAGCGCGTTCTGTATGACATCGGCACTGGCCAGGTGACCGGCGGCGGTGACGGTCAGCGGGTGAAGATGCATATTGAACCCAAACCCGCGGATGCCACGCCCAAGCTGAAGCAGGACAAGTCTGCGCCTGCCTCTCCGCCGGCCCCCGCGACCGCGCCGGCAGCTGACCCGGCAACCAAGACCGGCGGCAGCGGCACGCCCTGATGCTGCAGGCAAGCGGGCTGAGCAAGCGCTACAAGTCGCGCGAAGTTGTCCACGATTTCGGGCTGACCCTGGACGCCGGCGAAGTGGTCGGTCTGCTCGGCCCCAATGGTGCCGGCAAGACGACCTGCTTCTACATGATCGTTGGCCTGGTGGCGGTCGATAAGGGTCGGATCGAGCTCGATGGCGAGGACATCACTGGCCTGCCGATGCATTCACGGGCCAAGCTGGGCATGGGTTACCTGCCGCAGGAACCATCGGTATTCCGTCGCCTGAGCGTCGCCGATAATCTGCGCGCAGTGCTGGAGTTGCGCGCCGATCTCGATGCTGCCGGCCGCGAAGCCGAACTCGGATCATTGCTTGACGAATTGCAGGTCGCGCACGTCGCCACGCAGCAGGGAGCCAGCCTCTCCGGCGGCGAGCGGCGGCGGGTGGAGATTGCGCGCGCGCTGGCCGCCAAGCCACGATTGATGCTGCTTGACGAACCTTTCGCTGGCGTCGATCCCATTTCGGTTGGCGAAATCCAGCGCATCGTTCGGCATCTGCGCGCTCGCGGCATCGGCGTGTTGATCACCGATCACAACGTGCGCGAAACCTTGGGGATCTGCGATCGCGCGTATATTCTCAACGCAGGGAGCGTGCTGACGCAGGGCACGCCGGAAGCCATCCTGGCCAATCCGGAAGTGCGCCGCGTCTATCTGGGCGACGAGTTTCGGCTGTAACCCCGAATCGGCGTTGAGCAGCACTGCGCGCCCCCGTCCAACCCGGAGCCGCTGCCTGCAATGAAAGCCAGTCTGCAAACCAAGCTCGGCCAGCAGCTCACGCTGACGCCGCAGTTGCGGCAGGCGATTCGGCTATTGCAGCTCTCGGCCAGCGAGCTGGAGACCGAAATCAATCTGGCGCTGGAGTCCAATCCTCTGCTTGAGCGCAGCGAGGAAGCTGGCGATGACGACGACGACAATGGCGGCACTACGGGAGAGTTAGAGCGGGCGACCGATGATGCACGCGCTGATGCGATCGAGAGCGACGCCAGCGACACGCCCGATTACGACGTCGACACTGACGATTTTGCGCACATCGACTTGCGCAATACTGGCAGCGCCGATAGTGGGTCGGGCGAGTATTCGGCATTTGTTGAACGCGAGCCGGCGACCGCTCCCGAGGACCTGCAGGATCACCTGCTATGGCAACTGCATCTATCGGTGTGTTCCGACCGCGATCGCCGAATCGGTGTGCAATTGATTGAAGCGATCGGCGATGATGGTTACCTCACCGATTCACTCGATGCCATCCGAGCCGGCCTGCTGCCCGAGATCGACGCCGGGATCGACGAGATCGAAGCTGTGCGCCATCGCATCCAGCGCTTCGATCCGGTTGGCGTGGCTGCTCTCGATCTTTCGGAATGCCTGTGCGTGCAACTGTCGCTGGTCTCTGCCGACACCGATGGACTGGCCGTCGCCACCACACTGGCGCGCGAGCATCTTGACGCTCTTGCGAAGTTGGGTGCGGAAAAACTCGGCGCTAAACTGGGATACGCCCACGCGCGGATGGATGTTGCTGTCGCCCTGCTGCGCTCGCTCGATCCGCGCCCGGGCGGCCAGATTGCCTCGGCGCCGCCGGACTACATCAACCCCGATTGCATCGCGTTTCGGCAAGGCGGCGTCTGGCGCGCGGTACTGGCCAACGGCGCGGCGCCGTCGCTGGCGATCAACCGACGCTATGAGGCGATGATTGGCCACGCCAGTCGCGAAGACGCCGGCTATCTGCGCTCCCACCTACAGGAGGCGCGATGGCTGATTCGCAGCCTCGAAACGCGCGCCGACACCGTGCTGCGGGTGGCCCAAGCAATCGTGCGCCAGCAGTCGGGATTTCTCGAATACGGGCCCGAAGCGATGCGTCCGTTAACCTTGCGTGAAGTTGCCGAGCAACTCGGTCTGCACGAATCCACCATCTCGCGCTGCACGACCCGCAAGTATTTGCTGACGCCGCGCGGCACCTTCGAGTTCAAGCGCTTCTTCACATCGGGAGTGACTACCGAGGATGGCGGCGCGGCGTCGAGCACCGCAATCCAGGCCATGATCCGCAAGCTGATCGAGGCCGAAAACCCGCAAAAACCGTTGTCGGACGCCAAACTGGCCGACGAACTCAAGGCCGGCGGCATCCCCGTCGCCCGCCGCACCGTGGCAAAATATCGGGAAGCGATGCATATCGCGGCATCCAGCGAGCGCCAGCGCCTGGGCTGAGGCACCCAATTGAGTTGGCGAATGATGGGTGCCGATTGAAGGCCTTTCACACCTCGACGTAATCTTGCACGCTAGAGTCATTGCATGGCGCAACACCGCCTTGTTGCCCTCGATCGTTATTCATCCACGCAGGAGAAATGCATGCGCATTGAAATCACCGGCCACCAGATCGATGTCACCGCGCCGCTGCGCGCCTACGTTGGCGACAAGTTCGAGCGGCTGGTGCGACACAGCGACGAAGCGCTCGATGTGCATGTGATCCTGTCGGTGGAAAAACTGCAGCACAAAGCCGAGGCCAAGCTCCTGGTTCCGGGCAATACGCTGTTTGCCGATTGCCACGCCGATACGATGTATGCCGCGATCGATCTGCTGGTCGACAAGCTCGATCGCATGTTGCAAAAACACAAGGGCAAGCAGCACAAGCACCAGCGCGGCGAAGGTATCGCGCGTTCGGAAAGCCTGGGCTGAGTGCGGGGCAGATCGACTGCATGAACCGTATCGCCGCGCACGAATTATTCGACCAACTGCGCGCTCGGCTGGCCTTGCGCTGGCTGGATGGCCAGTCGGGCGAGAACCGCGTGGTCGATGCCACCACCACGCTATCGCGGCGCCCGTCACTTGCGGGCTACCTCAACATCATCTATCCCAATCGGGTGCAGATCCTGGGTTCGGAGGAACTGGCCTGGCTGGACGGACTGGATGCGCGGCTGCGCTGGGAAACCTTGCAGAAGGTGGTCAACTACAGTCCGCTGGCGCTGGTGATCAGCAAGGATCAGGCGTGCCCGGTCGACCTGCGCGAAGCCTGTGGCGATTCCAACACGCCGCTGTGGACTTCGCCCCGCCGCGGTCACGAGTTGCTCAACATCATGCAATACCACCTGGCGCGTGTGCTTGCGCCGCAGGTAACGCTGCATGGCGTGTTCATGGAAATCTATTCGATCGGCGTGCTGATCACCGGCGAGTCTGGCTCGGGCAAAAGCGAACTGGCGTTGGAACTGATCTCGCGCGGCCATCGGCTGGTCGCCGACGACGCGCCGCAGTTCACCCAGATCGCACCCGACGTGCTCGACGGCACCTGCCCGGAATTGCTGCAGGACTTGCTGGAGTTGCGTGGCCTTGGCGTGCTCAACATCCGCGATATGTTCGGCGACACCGCGGTCAAGAGGAACAAGTATCTGCGCGTGATCGTGCATCTGCAGCGGCCGAGTATCGATTCCACCCCGACGCCCTCGCGCGACGGCGTGCTGGACGGCATAGAGCGTCTGACTGGTGACGTCAGCGCGCGCCGCGTACTCGATTTGGATGTGCCGCAGATCACCCTGCCGGTGCAGCCCGGACGCAACCTCGCGGTGCTGACCGAAGCGGCCACGCGTCTGCACATCCTGCGCATCAAGGGCATCGATCCGGGCGCGGCATTTCTCGCGCGACACTCGCAATTCCTGCAACGCGGAGAAGCCGATGACGTCTCTGGACAACGCTGAGGCCAGCGGCGCCCTGGAGGCACCGGCAAGCGCGCCACTGCTGATCGTGGTCAGCGGATTATCCGGCGCCGGCAAATCGGTGGCGCTGAACACGCTGGAAGACCTCGACTACAACTGCGTGGACAACCTGCCGGCCGAATTGCTGCCAGACTTCGTGCGCATCCATGCCGCCGGTGCCGAGACTGCCCACCCTCGGATCGCGGTTGGCATCGATGTCCGCAATCGCGCTACCGACTTGAGCCATTTGCCGGACTGGCTGTCCGCGGTGGGTGCACTCGGATTCGACCATCGCCTGGTGTTCTTCGACACCACCGATAGCGTGCTGCTGAAGCGCTATTCCGAAACGCGTCGACGGCATCCGCTCAGCCACACAGGGCTGGCACTGGCCGATGCGATCGTGCTCGAACGCCAGGTGCTCAAACCGGTGCGGGCGCTGGCCGATTTGGTGATCGATACCAGCGATCTCAACGTGCACCAATTGCGCCGGCGGGTAATCACCGAACTGGGTGCACGCGCGCAGCCGGGGTTGTCGGTACTGTTTGAATCCTTTGCGTATCGGCGCGGACTGCCGCCGGATGCCGACTTCGTGTTTGACGCGCGCGCGCTGCCCAATCCACACTGGGACGCGCGCCTGCGACCGCTGTCGGGACGCGACGCTGCGGTTCGGGACTACCTCGACGCGCAACCCGAAGTGCAGAAATTCTGCGCGCAGGTGACCGAGTTCATCGACACCTGGCTCCCGCATTTCGATGGCGGCACCCGTAGTTACGTCACCGTGGCGTTTGGCTGTACCGGCGGTCGCCACCGTTCGGTGTATCTTGCCGAGAAGCTCGCCCAGCACTGCAAGCAAGCAGGCCGCGAGGACATCCTCACGTTTCACCGCGAGCTGGAGTAGTCATGCCGGTCGGTGTACTGCTGGTCACTCATCGCGGCGTCGGACCAGCGCTGCGCGATGTTGCCGCGCGTTTGCTCGGCAACCTGCCACTGCCGCTGGAAACCTTCGAGCTCGACTACGATTCCTCGCTCGACGTCGCACTGCCGATTGCCAGCGCGTTGCTGCGCAAGGTAGATTCGGGCGATGGTGCGTTGTTGCTGTGCGATTTGTATGGCGCATCGCCCAGCCGGCTTGCGCAGCAACTCGCGCATCTGGGCACACCGACCCATCGCGTCGCCGGCCTGTCGCTACCGATGTTGCTGCGAGTACTCAATCACGCCGAAGCCGACTTGGACGAGCTCGCGCGCATCGCAGCCACTGGCTGTCGCAATGGAGCGATCACGGATGATGCTTGAGAGCTGGAGTTAGGGAATCGGTATTCTGGAGTTGAGAGGACAAAAACAATCCAAGCTCACGATGCCGCACTGACCAGCTGAGCTGTTCGCTACGATCCAAGGTTTGAGCAATCCCATTTCCCATTCCAAACCACCCATTCCCATGCTCGAGCGCGACATCGTGATCACCAACAAGCTCGGCCTGCACGCGCGGGCCTCGGCCAAGCTGGTGCAGTTGCTGTCGGGATTTCGTTCCGAGGCGTTTTTGCGCCGCAACGATCGCGAAGTCAATGCCAAAAGCATCATGGGGGTGCTGCTGCTTTCCGCAGGTGTCGGCAGCACGGTCAGCCTGCGGGTCGAAGGCGCCGACGAAGAATCGGCAATGGCCGCAGTAGTCGCGCTATTTGACCGCAAGTTCGACGAAGCCAACTGATGCGATTGGCCCTGCCCGGCCACGGCGCATCGAGGGGACTTGCGCTGGGTCGCGCGCGCGTGCGGCTGCCGCATGCACTGGAGATTGCCGAAGAAATCATCGCGCATGAGCGCGTGGAAGAGGAACTCGCCCGCTTGCATGCGGCGCTGGATTTCGCCCGCGATGAGCTGAAGGCGCTGCGCAAACGCCTGCATGGCGCACTGGCGCAGGAGCTGGGCGAATTCGTCGATATGCACGCGCTGATTCTCGACGATCCCGAGCTGCTGCATGGACTCGATGCGCTGATTCGCATCGGCCATTACGGCGCCGAATATGCATTGCGTCTGCAGCGCGATCGACTGGTATCGATTTTCGACGGCATGCAGGATCCGTATTTCCGCAGCCGCCGCGAAGACATCGACCATGTGATCGGTCGTGTGCGCGCGGCGTTGCATCGCAATCCGGAAGAGGAACACGCCGGCCTGGCTGGCGAAATCATGGTCACCGATCTGGTTGCGCCTTCCGAGCTTGCGCAACTGCAGGCGCAGGGTGTGGTCGCGATTGTCACCACCACCGGCAGCATGCTGTCGCACAGCGCCATCCTCGCCCGCAGCCTGCACATGCCGCTGGTGGTGGGCGCGCACGATGCGCTGGCGCACATCAATGACGGCGATGCGTTGATGGTGGACGGCAGCACCGGCGAGGTGATCCGCGAACCAGCCGCCGCCGACTTGCGCGACTACAACCAGCGCCAGCGCGCGCTCAGTCGCGAGGCCAAATCACTCAATCGCTTGCGCCAGGCCGAAACGCGCACGCTGGACGGGGTCGACATCAAGCTGTTCGCCAACGCCGAATCGCGCGAGGACGTGGCCGAAGCGCACGCGCTGGGCGCCGCCGGCATTGGCTTGTACCGCACCGAATTCCTGTTTCTGCAACGACCCGGATTGCCAGACGAGAACGAGCAATTTCGCGTTTATCGCGATCTGGTGTTGGGCATGAACGGTCGCCCAGTCACGATCCGCACACTCGATCTGGGTGCGGACAAGGCTCACGGCAGCGGGCTGACGCTCAGTGATGAACCCAACCCCGCGCTCGGTCTGCGCGGCGTGCGATTGTCGTTGTCGCAAGTCGGTCTGTTCGTCACCCAGTTGCGCGCAATCCTGCGCGCTTCGGGTTACGGACCGTTACGCATCCTGCTACCGATGATCAGCGGCCGCGAGGAGTTCCTGCGCGTGCGCACGTTAATCCGCGAACAGGCGCGCGAGTTGCGCACCGAAGGTTACGAGATTGGCGAGTCGATCGATATTGGCGCGATGATCGAGGTGCCGTCTGCAGCGTTGGCGCTCGGGGGATTCATCGGCGAAGTCGATTTCATCTCGATCGGCACCAACGACCTGGTGCAATACTTGCTGGCGGCCGATCGCAACAACGAAGCGCTCGGAGAACTATTTTCACCGCTGCATCCGGCCGTGCTGCGACTGCTGCACGAGGTCATCACGCTGGCGCACAAACGCGGCATTGCCGTCGCGGTGTGTGGCGAAATGGCAGGCGACGTGTATTACACACGACTGCTGCTGGCGTTAGGCCTGACCGACTTCAGCCTGCATCCGGCGACGCTACTGGAAGTGCGCAAGACCATCCGCGAAAGCGATTTGTCCGAACTCCGGCGGCGCCGGCGCAGCCTGCTGATGGCACACGATCGCGAGCAGATTGAACGCTGGATGATGCGGGAAGGTTGAGCGGTCTGGGATCAAGCCACAACCTCGCGAACATTTATGGCGTGGATAGCGACCGCAAAAATATGGCCAGCTCGATCTGCCATATGAGCGAAGAGAAGGCGTTTAACTTGCCTGAATGAGTGTTTTTCATGGCAGCTCTGATGAAGAGCACTCACCTTTTCTCTTCAAATCTGCGGTTGTCTGGGTGGCGAATTCTTTGAAGCTCGCAACTTCTTTTCGCTTCTCGGGATTGTCGTAGATTTCTGGCTTGATGAGACGAATCGCTGAATCTATAATTTTGCAATTGGAGCGAACAAGCGAAGCAATATCTCGGGTCTTCGCGTGCCTGATGTCGTACAACGCTGTTGCAACGCGCAATTCCGCATTGAACCGCAACATCGAGTCCGCAGACAATTGATGATTTCTTCCAGACGTTAGCCTGTTGCTAAAGTAAAGTGATGCGATTGAACCGGTCGCAAAAGCGATCGCCGCGATCAGAAATGCAAGTAGGCTCTTTTTCATGCGGCTAGCGGTAGTTCGGTTGCCAACTTCTGATCAGGTTTGTTTCACGGACAGGGCTGCGGCCCCGCCTGCACAGCGCCAAGCAAATCGCCGCCCTTGCGGTCGAACAGCAAAAACCACGTGCCCGGCTTGACCCAGTTGTCGGTCTCGGCTCGCGCGGTCTTGTCGTTGCTGCGCGCGAATATCGCGCCATCGGGTTTGCCAATGCGCACTTCGGTCTTCGGCGCGTCCTTGCCATCCACGCTCCAACTCAGCGTTGCCTTGTACACCGTCTCGCGTTTGCAATCGGGCGCGGCCGGAGGGTCGAGCTTCATGGTGATACCCGGGCCGACGAAAGCCTTGGTCGGCATTGCAGCGTCGCCCGGATCCTTGTTGCAAGCGGCAAGGGTCAGCGCGGCGCCAAGCGCGATCGAGGCAACGACGGTGCGAATTGAAATAATGCGCATGACGACTCCGGTAACAATCAAATGGCAAGGGGATGGGCGCGAGGGCGTGCATCGCTCAGGCAGTGGCGAGCCGGCGGTCGAGTGTAATGACCGCGAATCGGTTCGCGCTGCAGCATCGCAATAGGCCGACATGCTGGGCGACGGCAGCAAACACCGTAATAATACCCCGAACCGGAGGAACCATGGCCGACGTCGCGCACCACGACAAGACCGCACGTCAGCTCCGCTTGCTGTCGCAGGCGCTGGACACCGGACGGCTGGGGCCGGTGCGGCGGCTGGTCAACACGCTGTCGCCGGCCGAGATCGGCAACCTGCTGGAATCGCTGCCGCCGGTCAAGCGTAGCCTGGTCTGGGGCCTGGTCGATCCGGAAGATGACGGCGAAGTACTGCTGCACGTCGGCGACGAGGTGCGCGAAGGCCTGATTGCGGACATGGATCCGGACGAGATCGTCGCCGCGGTCGAGGATCTCGACATCGACGACCTCGCCGATCTGGTCGAGGACTTGCCCGATACCGTCATCGACGAAGTGCTCAAGTCGATGGATCGCGAAAATCGCGAGCGCTTGGAACAAGTGCTGTCGTATCCGGAAGACACCGCCGGGCGCCTGATGAATCCCGATCTGGTGACGGTGCGCGCCGATGTCACCGTCGACGTGGTGCTGCGCTATCTGCGCCTGCGCGGTGAAGTCCCAGAGCACACTGATCATCTGTATGTCGTCAGTCGTCGCCATCAGTATTTGGGCCGCATCGCGCTGTCGACGTTGCTCACGCGCGACCCCGACACCGCGATCAACGCGTTGCTCGATGACGAACAACCCGCCATTGCAGTCGACACCAGCGCTGGCGAAGTCGCCAGCCGGTTTTCCGATCACGACTGGATCTCCGCACCGGTGGTAGATGGCAACAACATCCTGCTCGGCCGCATCACCATCGATGACGTGGTCGACATCATCCGCGAGCAAGCCGAACACCAGGTCATGGGCGCAGCCGGCCTGGACGAAGACGAAGACCTGTTCAGTCCGGTGCCGCGCGCCGCACGACGGCGCGCGTTGTGGCTCGGCATCAATTTGCTCACTGCGTTTCTCGCCTCGTGGGTGATCGGCCGCTTCGAAGGCGTGCTGCAGCAGATCGTGGCATTGGCCGTGTTGATGCCGATCGTCGCCAGCATGGGCGGCGTTGCTGCCACCCAGGTTTTGACACTGATGGTGCGCGGCCTCGCACTGGGGCAAGTCGGTTCCAGCAATTTTCGCGCGCTGCTGACCAAGGAAGTCCTGGTCGGATTGTTGAACGGGTTGATCTGGGCACTCGTGGTCGGGCTGGTGGCAACGGCGTGGTTTCGCGACCCGAAGATCGGTGCCGTGATCGCCGCAGCGATGATGCTCAATCTGCTCAATGCTGCGGTCGTCGGCATCATGGTGCCAATCACGCTCAAACGGCTGCGCATTGATCCCGCACTGGCCGGGGGCGTGATCGTGACCACGTTCACCGATGTCGGTGGCTTCCTCAGTTTTCTCGGCCTCGGCACGCTTGTATTGCTGCATTGACCACGTATGCAGCAAAACAACCAAATGCAATGCGTCCTTGATGGATTTGCGAACGGAGCAACTGCTCGGATGCGATGGTGCACGCTGCACCCCGGCGAACGTTCGCGCGCTGAGCGGCGGTCGCCTTCCATTGGCCCAGCGCAAGGAATTTGAGTGGCGATGAAATCTCCCGTGCACGGAACCGACTTGCGCGGCCTCGGCAGTCTGGCGATCGATGCCACGCTGGGCATCACCGATGTGGTCGAAGCGATGCATCGCGGCATTGCGCGCATCCCGGGCACCCGCATCGATCCTTTGCAGCAACGCAACGCAGGCATTTCCGGACTGGTGTATCGCAGCATTCGCGGAGTGACGCGACTGGTGGGCGGCGGTGTCGATCGCGCGCTGTCGCGCGTCGAACCATTGCTGGACGCATCGGACTCGCCACGGCGCGATGCCGTCCTGTCCGCGATCAATGGTGTGCTCGGCGATCACCTCGAACACAGCGCAAATCCCCTGGCGATTTCGATGCAGTTGCGTCACCGCGGTCGCACGCTTGCGATCAACTCAGCGGCGTTGAAGGCGGATATTCCGGACGCAGGCGGTCGCGTGCTGCTGCTGTTGCACGGCCTGTGCATGAACGATCGTCAGTGGCTGCGCAATGGTCACGATCACGGTGCGGCGCTGGCGCGCGATCTCGGCTACACGCCGGTCTATCTGCGCTACAACAGCGGTCGCCCGATTGCCGACAACGCAGCGGACTTGTCCGCGATGCTCGAGGCACTGGTGCGCGAATGGCCGGTCGAGATCGAGGAGTTGGCCATCCTCGGTCACAGCATGGGTGGCTTGCTCGCGCGAAGTGCCTGCCGGCAGGCGGCGGTCGACGATCGCGAATGGTTGCAGCACTTGCGACGCATCGTCTTTCTCGGCACGCCGCATGCGGGAGCACCGCTGGAACGCGGTGGCAGTCGCATCGATGCGCTGCTTGGCGCGAGTGGATACACAGAAGCACTGGCGCGGATCGGCAAGATTCGCAGCGCCGGTATCACCGATCTTCGACACGGCACCGTGCATGATTCGGACCAAGCCAATGCCCCGAGCGATGGGTATTCGCAGCGTATTGGCTTGCCTGAAGGCATCAATTGCTTCGCGATCGCTGCCTCGCTAAGCGCCCCAGGCACAGCAACCTCGCGATTATTTGGCGATGGCCTGGTGCCCGTCGCCAGCGCACTGGGGCGCCATGCCGACCGCACGCGCGCGTTGCAATTCTCACGATCGCAGCGTTGGATCGGCCATCGTATGGGCCATCTCGACCTGCTCGATCGCGCCGATGCGTACCGGCGAATTCGACGCTGGCTGGCCTGATCGTTACCTGACAGCGGCCGGCTGGTTCGACGTCTCAATCGGTGTGGATGAATGGGTCGTTCAGTAGCGACCCACTGCGCGTGAACGCCTGCTGAAACCAGCGTCGCCCTTCACTTTGGCGCGACACCGCTTGCGCGAGACTCGAACGTCAAAAGCGATCGATTGCCGCCCGACTTGCACTTCGCATGTTGCGTAATTCCATGTTTGTGCGGATGTAACCAGTCGTCGACTTGCAACGAATGTGTCCGTGTACCGCAACGTCGCGGTCAGATCGAATCACCACGGCAACCATTCCATCCGCCACGGCGATCACGGCTTGCAGTTTGTCACCAGCCGCAGCCGCCCACCATTCGCTTTCTGCTTCCACGACTTCCAGGAGTTCTCATGCAACGTCGCCACGTATTGCAAAGCCTCGCCGGAGTGATTGCGCTGCCCTTGTTGCCCGCGGCCTTGCGCGCCGCTGCCGCGCCTACGCGCGGTAGTCAGTCGGTGCCACCCGCGGCGCAACTGCGCCCTTCGCCAAAAATTGTTCCCCTGAAGAAAACCGATGCGCAATGGCGTGCACTATTGCCCGCGGCTGCGTTCAACGTGCTGTTTCAGGACGGTACCGAGCGCGCCTTTACCAGTTCGCTTAATGACGAACATCGGCCCGGCACATTCGTCTGCGCCGCATGCTTGTTGCCGGTGTTCGAGGCCGCGCACAAGTTCGACAGCGGCACCGGCTGGCCGAGTTTCACTCAACCGGTGGTCGGCGATATCGGCATCCGCTCCGACCGCAAGATGATCGTCCAGCGCACGGAGTGTCATTGCGCGCGGTGTGGCGGCCACTTGGGTCACGTGTTTCAGGATGGTCCGTCACCTCGCGGTGAACGCTGGTGCATCAATGGTGTGGCGCTGAACTTCGTTCCGAATGGCACGCCGCTGCCTGCATTGCGCGCCTAAATTCAACAAAACTTCTTGTCCGCAAACTTAACCATCCCGCATCCGGAGTTCCACATGAAACTGACGAAGACTTCTGCGCGACTCGCGCTTGCGCCACTTGCAGCGTTTGCCTTGCTCGGCGTCGCCCACGCGTCGCCAGCACCAGCGGCGCAAACACCGATGGCCAACGCAATGGCGAAAGCCAAGACTGCGATCGCGACCTTTGCTGGCGGTTGCTTCTGGACTATGGAGCGCGCGTTCGACGGCGTTCCTGGCGTGGTCTCGGCGGTGTCAGGCTACACCGGCGGTCATGAGAAGAATCCGAGCTACGAGGAGGTGTCAGCGGGCAGCACCGGCCATGCCGAAGCGGTGCAGGTGACCTACGATCCGGCCAAGATCAGTTACGCCAAGCTGCTCGACATCTATTGGCACGACATCGATCCGAGCCAAGTCGACGGGCAGGCCTGCGACACCGGCACCCAATATCGCAGCGCGATATTTGCTCAAGACGCAACACAGATGAAGCAGGCGCAGGCGTACAAGGACACCTTGCAAAAATCAGGCGCGTTCAACAAGAAGATCGCGGTGGAAATTGACCCGGCCAGCACGTTCTATCCGGCCGAGGCGTACCACCAGGATTTCGCCCGCACCCACGCGCAGCACTACGAGCAGTATCGCGTCGGCTGTGGTCGAGATCGCCTGCTCAAAACGGTATGGGGTGCATCGGCACCACCGAGCGTGCCGGCGATTTGATTTCGCGTCAGTCGTGGTTGGAGATGCGCGCCGCCAATCAAAAAAGCGAATCTTTAATAGAAGCGTCATTGACCAGCTGCGCTGTTGAAACGCGCTTCTGCGAAAGCAGGAGACGTCTTACAACGGCGGATGCCGGTCATCCAGCGACTTTAATCCGTTTGAATGCAACGACACTGGATTCCCGCTTTCGCGAGAATGACGGGAATAGACAGATTTCAATGGTCGTCTGACCCGATCAGCGCTTGCCCTGCTCCTGCAGGGTGAGCGCGACTTTGTTGCGCAGGTATGCCGGCTCGACTCGCTCCGCTGCGATCGCTTCACCACGCGCGTAAGCAGCCGCTGCCATTCGCGCTAGATCAGCGGCATGAGGCAGTGCGTTTGGATCGTGCTGAATCAATGACGCGCCGATCGTTGCAACTAGCGCCGAGTCGCTCGCTGCGAATCCGCTGCCAGCGCCGATCCATCTTTCATGGGTTGGCGATTGCTCCGATGCGACATTGCCAGCAAGCAGCTGCCAATCAATCGGCTGTTGCGGCGGCGCCAGCAGTTCCGAACCAAGCGCGACGACGAGCCCGTCCGTCGTCGACTCGAATGCGCCCAGATAGAGCTCGCCCATGCGCGCGTCTATCGCTGCAAGTATGTGCGGGTTTGCAGCTAAAGTTGAATCCAACTCTCCAGCGAACACCGAGCGCGACGGAACACCCGCTGCAAGCACCGCCAGCGTCGAAATCGGCAGCACAGGAATGTCTAACGCCAACGCGATGCCCTGCGCGAGTGCAACCGCGAGCCGCACACCGGTGAATGCTCCCGGCCCGCGACCAACTGCGACAGCGTCCAGTTGTGAACGCTTGATGCCTGACTCACCCAGCAATTCGTCCGCCCACGGCAACGCGAGTTCGGCATGGCGGCGTGGCGCGAGTGCGTGGCGCTCGATCACTTCGCCATCGATCCACAGCGCGACCGAGCAGGCTTCAGTGGCGGTTTCGAATGCTAGCAATTTCATGAGGCGTGATCTCGCGATTCGCGCGCGTGGCCGACTTCCGCTGCGTTGCGATTGAATGTCACGCCTTCGCGCATTGCATCGTCAGTCAGATTGTCTTGCGCTGCTGCAGCATCCGCAAAGAACTTGCGCACATCATCAATCTCGCGTGTCTTCGGAAACGGCGGCAGGCTGTCGAGAAAAATGCGCCCGTAGCCCTTGCTCAGCAATCTTGGATCGCACAACACCAACACACCGCGATCGGTTTCACTGCGAATCAGCCGACCCACGCCTTGCTTGAGAGCGATCACCGAGGTCGGAATTTGTTCGTCGCGAAACGGATTGCCGCCACGCCTGCGCACCGCTTCCAATCGCGCCTCCAGCACCGGATCGTCCGGCGCCGCAAAAGGGATGCGATCAATCACCACCACGCTCAGCGCATCGCCCGGCACGTCGACACCTTCCCAGAAACTCGCCGCGCCCAGCAACACGCCATTACCCGAGGCGCGAAATCCGTCCAGTAACACATGCCGCGGCGCGCTGCCTTGCACAAACAGCGGCCACGGACCGGCTTCGAGTTGCGCGGCCGCTTCACGCAGCGCGCGGTGCGAGGTGAACAGCAAAAACGCGCGGCCATTGGATGCCTCAAGCACCGGGCGCACCGCATCCAACAGCGCGCGCGAATACTCGCGGTGATTGGGTTCGGGCAGGCCGCGCGGCAGATAGCACAGCGTCTGATTGGCCCAGTCGAATGGACTGGGTTGCAGCAAGGTGTGGGGTTGCTCCAGACCGAGACGCCCGGCGATGTGATCAAAGCTTCCGTCGACTGCGAGCGTGGCCGAGGTGAAAATCCACGCCGCGCGCGAATTTTCGCGAAACTGCCTTAGCGGTCCGGACACATCCAACGGTGTGCGTTGCAGCACGAAACCGCGCACGGTCAATTCGTACCAGCGCACGTCGTCGGTCGATTGCCTAGAACGCGCGACGTCGATCGCGTCGATGTCTGGATCGACTTCGAACTCCTGATCGCGCTGATCGAATTCATCATCGATCACCGCGGCGGTTGCGCCATCGCGCCACGCCAGCAAGCGCTTGCGTTGCGCGCCAGCACGCTCTAGCGCACTGGCGAAACCTGGACTTGCTTCGGCGAGCGGTTCCAGCGCTTCAGCCAACGCATCGAGTGCATGCGCGAGCGAATCGAGTGCGGCTTCGCTGGCCGCATGCGTGCGAACGCGACCATGCGCGCCGCGCGTGGGCAAGGCGTTCATCGCCAAGCGCAATTCGCGCACGGCATGTTCGAGACCTCGAACGGGTTGCTGGATCGTCGCAATTGCGCCGACCGAATTCGCACATTCGGCCAGCGCATCGCGCGCCAAGTCGTTCAACTGCCGTGCGCTGACTGCCTGGCCGAAAAATTGCGTCGCCAGCTCCGGCAACTGATGCGCTTCGTCCAGCACAAACGCATGCGCGCCCGGCAAGATTTCGCCGAAGCCTTCCTGCTTCAGCGCAAGATCGGCCAGCAGCAAATGATGGTTGACCACCACGATATCGGCCGACTGCGCTTCAGCACGCGCCTTGACCACGAAACAGTCGTCCCAGAACGGGCACTCGCTGCCGAGGCAATTCTCGTTGGTCGAAGTCAGCTGCGGCCACAGCGGCGAATCCTCCGGAAAATCGCTGAGCTCGGCCATGTCGCCTCGGCGCGTACGCTGGCTCCACGCGATCACGCGATGCAATTGCGCGGTTTGTTCGAAACCGGCGTGACGCGATCCCTTAGCCTGTTCGGCGCGATACAAACACAAGTAATTCGCGCGACCTTTCAGCAACGCACTACGCACGCCGATTCCAAGCGCGTCGCGCACCCGTGGCAAGTCGCGATGGTAAAGCTGATCCTGCAACGCACGCGTGCCGGTCGAGATGATCACGCGCTTACCCGACAGCAACGCGGGCACCAGATAAGCGTAGGTTTTGCCGGTGCCGGTGCCAGCCTCGGCAATCAGGCACCCACGCGACTCGAATGCCTCCGCCACCGCCTCCGCCAACTGCGACTGCGCCGCCCGCGCAACATAGCCCGGCAACTGCGCCTTTAGCGGGCCGTCAACAGCGAGTGCGGAGCGGGAGCGGATTGCGAGAGGCATGGTTCTTGGTGGTGAACGAGACGGGTCGCCCTTCAATCAACATTAAAGCATTGCCGCGAAACCGCGCCCATTGGACAGCGGCATTTTGGAGGTGCAGCATCTTGAAACGTGCCGCGCAGGAAGTGAAACTGGATTGCTGGAGTAGAGAACCCATGCAAAAACGAGCTCGTCTCGTAGCGATCACGACCATCGATATTCTGATCGGTCTGTACGTCTGTCTAGCTGGCTTCTGGGTGCTGCTTGATGTTCGCTATGAAGTACTGAGCGAGTTTTGCAGCGGCCCAGCTTCCTCTTCTACGCCTTTCATGAAGTGGATCGCACTGTTCGATGTCATCACCGGCATTTTGATCATCGCTTCCACCGTCAGCCTGTGGACTCGCGCGGCGTGGCCCAACGTGTTGCGCATTTGTTTGACCGTCTTTGCGATTTCTTGCTTGTACGAGGGATTGATGGTCTTTTTAAATGCAGATCGTTCGGTTTCGAGTTGGATCGTCATGATAACCGGCCCCGCGATTCTGGCTTGGGTTGCAGTCACTCAGCGATACATCTGGCCCGGTAACGCAAGAACCAAGCCATAAAAAAGTTCTTCGCTAAATCTGCATTCGTATTGGTAGCGTGCATTGTGGCTAGTTGCGCCAGTCCAACCAGTCTTTTATGAAATGGAAAAGATGCCGGGCTGCCAACGCTCAGGATGTAGTGCAGACGTTAGGGAGTACCTCGAGGCGGCTCTATATTTTGGAATAGGAGCGTGGGATTCGAGAGTGGACGCGACTCTTCGGCAACGCGGTATTGACGCCATTTGGGAGCGGCGGTCAGCGTTGTTGAGTAGTCTAATGGCCGGCTCAGTGCGACGTAGCGATTGATCTATGACGTGACAGCAGCAAATCGATGCTACCCCTTGAAACGTCACATCCGCACGGGCGGCTCGACCGTGCATGCCGCAACTTTGACTTCGGCTTCGTGCATGCCGCCGGTGTTGCTGCGCTCAAGCCGGGCGAAGCGGATCGCAGTCCAGTTGCGGCGGCAGAGCGAGCCGAGTTTCGGGCCGAGTTGCCAGGATTGCATGGCATCGGTTTCGGCACGGCTCCAGTCCTTGGCATACAGCGCGAGTTCGGCGGCGGATTGCAGCAGGTCTGGATCGCCCGGCACCAGTTGCAGTGCTTGCGCGATCGCCTGGCTGGCACCGGCAATGTCGCCCGCCGCTTCCAGCTTCGATGCACGATTGCGCAGGTCCTCGACTTGCGGATCGCGTAGCGGATGCACGTCGAGCGCGTCCGCGCCGCTGCCGGCCGCGCGCACCTGCATCACCATATCGCGCGGTGATCCGACTGTTCTCGCGCTGCCGGTTGGCGTGGACGGCGACGGCGCGCACGCACTTAATGCCGCGAATGAGGCGAACAGTGCAGCAGTGCAGAAAACTTTCATCGGCTGGCTAGTCCTTTGCGTCGAGTCAGAGTTGAAGGGCGTTGCATCAATAGCCGTCATTATCGGGTGGTGGAGGCGGCGGCGGTGCGCCGGACGCGGGCAGCCGCACCCAACCATTGGCATCGCCATGCAGCGTGTCCGCGCCAGGCTGACCGGTGGTTTCGGGATTCTCGTCCGCGCTCGGTAGACGAACCCAGCCGTCCGCATTCTCCCCTGCTGCTATATCGCAGCCTTGCTGCGCAGGCGGCGCGAAGCCCTTGACGAAGGCAAAGCGTCTCGCGCCCGGACAGCTTGGATCGATGGTGGCGTATTGCGAAGGACTCACCCACGCCCAATCGAATCCGTCATCGCTGACAGTCAACGGCGTGCTCGGCAGCTTCTTGAACAACTCGGCCCAAACCCGCATCGCGCCGGTGGCGCCGTACAGCCCGGTCATCTTGTTGGCGTCATTGCCAACCCAGATCACCGCCAGTTGCGAACCGGTGAATCCGGCGAACCAGCTGTCGCGACCGTCGTTGCTGGTTCCGGTCTTGCCCGCCGCGCGCAACGAACCTAAACCTTGGGATTGCAACGCCGCCGCGGTGCCCGACGTGACCGTGTGCTGCATCGCCAGCATTACCAGTCGCGCCGCCACCGCATCGCCAGCCTGGGCTGCGTGCGGCGGTTTGTCGTAGCGACGCACCGATTGACCAGATGCGTCCAGCACGCCGCGCACCGCGTACAGCGGCTGCACTTCACCGCCGGATGCGAGGAATTGATACAACTGCGCCATCGCGAACGGGCTTTGATCCATTGCGCCGAGGATCAGTGAAGGATTCGGTGCGACCTCGATGCCGGCCAGCACTTGCACGATCTTCGACAGGCGATCGACGCCGACATCCATGCCCACGCGCACCGTGGCCTGGTTGTAAGACTGCGCCAACGCATCGATCACATGCACATTGCCGTGACTGCGACCATCGGAGTTGCCCGGCGACCAGCGCTTGCCGTTGGACTGGGTCACATTGACCGGCGCGTCCTGGACGCTCGTCGCCAGCGAATAGCGGTTGGGTTGCGCCAGCGCCAGCAGATAGACAAACGGCTTGAGCAGCGAGCCGACCGGACGCTTGGCGTCCAGCGCGCGATCAAAATCGCCCTGCGTGAACTCGCGACTGCCAATCATCGCCAGCACGCCGCCGGTGCTGGTGTCGGTGACCACCATGCCCGACTCCAGCACCGGACCTTTCTTGCGCTGGACTTTCGCCAGTGCCGTCTGCACTGCTTGCTCGGAGTAGATCTGTGCGGCCGGGTCGAGCGTGGTGTGGATGCTCAGCCCGGCGCCACGCAACTGATCGGCGGGATAATCAGTTTGCAACTGCCGCCGCACCAGGTCGATGAACGCCGGATAGCGATTGGTGACCACGCCGGGATGCGCACTGATGCCGAGTGGCGCGGCCTTGGCGCGCACCAACTCCTCCGGTTGGATCAGGCCAGTCGCAACAAATGTGTCGAGCACTGTGTTGCGACGCGCCAGCGCGCGTTCGGGATAGCGGCGCGGATCATAAAATGACGGGCCCTTGATCAAACCGATGATCAGCGCGATGTCCTGGGTCGGCAACGCCTTCACCGAGCGACCAAACCAGAACTGCGCACCCGACTCGACGCCATGAATTGACTGGCTGCCCTGCTGCGCCAGAAACACTTCGTTCAAATACGCTTCGAGAATGCGCCGCTTGTCGAAGCGCGCCTCGATCAGCATCGCGTACAGCGCCTCTTTTACCTTGCGGCGCAGGCTGCGCTCGCGACTGAGGAACAGCATCCGCACCAGTTGCTGGCTGATGGTGCTGCCGCCCTGGCGCATCTCGCCTTCGCGCGCGTCCACCCACAGCGCACGCGCGATGCCCGTGAAATCGATGCCGTGATGGCTTTTAAAATCGCGATCCTCGACCGCCTGCAGGCCGGTGATCATCAGCGAAGGCAAGTCCTCCAGGCGCACTAACCGGCGCTCCTCCTGGCTGTCGCCGTAAAGCGCAGCGATCGGCGCCGGATCCAGAGTTACTTTCGACAGCGGCTTGCCGTCCAGCGTCTTCAGGCCCGCAACTTTGCCATCGCCCAGCACTATTTGGATTCGACTGGCAGGCACAACGGCATCGACATCGCTGAAACCACGGCTGGCGATGCGGAATGTATTGCCTTCGCGCAGGTAGGTGTCGGGGTCGCTGCCAATGCCGTCCTTGCGATAGCCGGCGGCTTCCAGTTCCAGCACCAAGGTCGGCGGATTCATGGCCACGCCGTTCGCCAGTTGCAGCGGCTGCGCGTAGACGCGAGTTGGCAACTGCCATTTCAGGTGGCCGAATTCCTCGCGTACCTGGCCATCGAGCACCAACACATACGGAATCAGAAAACCGAGTAAGAGGCCACCAGCGACCAGCGCCGCATATAGCGTCCAGCGCAACCAGGATCGACCGGGTTGGTCGTCGTCATCCTCGTCCTCGTCGTAATCGTCGTAGTCTCGCCGCAAGAAGCTCTCCGGTGTGTGGCCAGCAGCGGCCAATTGCCGTTCAAAGTCTACCGCATGCATTGCACCGGATTGCGCTGCTACGGGCGATTTTCGGACTGCGATTCACGCCTAATCGCGCTACGGCGGGGTACCCTAGCGCCCCAATTGCAGCACGATGCGTTTCGATCCTCCCGCATGCCGATAGTCCACACACCGACTGTTCCCGCACCGCTGCTGTGCCTGTACTCGCCCACTGCCCTCGATGCCCCGCTGCGTGCATCGTGGCGCGAGCGCGCTGGTGCGTTGCGCGCTGGTGCGTTGCGCGCTGGTGCGTTGCTCGATATGGATGCGACGCTGGATCCGAACCCCCCGTTATGCCCGGATCCGATCGCTGCACTGCATGCTGCCGCGCAGCAGCACCCGGGTCGCGATCTGCTGCTTGCGGACGCGCGCGCGGTATTTTCTACCGCATCACTTGCTGCCTTGTTGGAAGCTGCTCACGCCAACCCTGCGATGCAGGTCATTTCCGCGCTGGGTTCGGCCGTGCCGGCGCTGGATCCTTTGCCGGCGACGTTCGACTTGCATGCAGCCGATGCAGCTCACGTTGATGCGCTGCTTGCAGCCAGTGGCGAAAATGCCTTGTTTGAATGCAGCATCTGGTCGCCTGGATTGAGCTTCTGGCGTGCCTCGGCGCTGCACGCGATTCCTGCGTCGTCCGAAGCTGCGCTGGCAGATGGTGTGCGCGGCGCCGTGCACGCACGCGTGTATGCCGCCTGCCCGCGTTTGCCGGATGCAACCAGCAGTCGACCGCCATTCGTGCAGGCGATTCGCGAGCGCCTGCAATCTGCACGCGATGACGCCGGCTGGTCGGCTGACTGCCGACCGGTGCTGCTGCATGTATTGCACGGCTGGGGTGGAGGCGCCGAACGCTTCGTGCGCGAGATGATGCGCGGCGACAAAGTACGCGCGCAGCTGGTACTGATCGCGCATGGCGATCCGATCGCTCGCGTCCACGGTCAGACACTCGCGCTGCACTCCGATTTCGACGCGCCACCATTGCGCGAATGGATACTGGCGACACCGATCGTCGATACCGATCAGCATTCGACTGAATACGCCGAGATCCTGCGCAGCATTCTCGAGGACTGGGGCGTGAGCGCAGTGTTGGTGTCTTCGCTGATCGGGCACAGCCTGGATGCGCTGCGCAGCGCGCTGCCGACGGCGGTGTGTTGTCACGATTACTATCCGCTGTGGCCGATCCTGCACGTCGATTTTGGCGCGCAACTTCCGTTCGATGACGCGGCAATGGCAGCGGCGTTAGCCCGCGATGCCGCCGGCAGCCCGTTCGCAGGGCACACCGCCACTTACTGGGTGCAATTGCGCGCGGCGTATGTGCAGGCGCTGCTCGCTGTCGGGGCGACGATGGTGACGCCAACCAACTGCGTTCGCGATA
This sequence comes from Lysobacterales bacterium, assembly GCA_038216155.1. GTDB lineage: Bacteria > Pseudomonadota > Gammaproteobacteria > Xanthomonadales > Xanthomonadaceae > SZAS-103. The sequence continues at coordinate 5,306 of JBBQQH010000012.1, read as the reverse complement.
ACCAGATTCGCATCGAGCCAACGCTGGGCACGCTGGATTGGCACACGATCGGACACGGCTTCGATGGCTGGGCAGAGTGTGAAGTCGATGAAGGCACGACGTGGCGCGCATCAGCGATTGCGCCCGTAGCAGCTTCTGCATTTGCAATGTCGCGATTGCGCGTGCTGGTGCTGGGTAGCATCCATGGCGGCAAGGGCGAAACGCTCTTGCATGCGGTGCTGCCGCTGCTGCGCAAGCATATGGCAGAAGGTGCGATCGAGTTCGTCCTGCTCGGCAGCAGCGAAGCGGGCATGCACTTCTTCGGGCAGGACGGCGTGCATGTGTTGCGACATTATCGGCATGCGGATTTGCCGTCACTGATCAGCATTTTGCAACCGGATCTTGCCCTGTTGCCGGTAAGTGTTGCAGAAACCTGGAGTTACACGCTGGGCGAACTGTGGTCGTTGGGTGTCCCGGTTCTGGCAACCCGAATGGGAAGTCTGGCCGAACGCATCGAGCACGGCGTGACCGGCTTGCTGGTGGATGCAGAACCGGTCGCGATGGCGGATGCACTGCTGCGGATGGCGAAAGACAAGACGCCGCTGCGGTCATTGCGTGCTCCGCGTTTACCCGGTCTGCAGGACATGATCGAAGCTTGGCATGTCGCATTACCAGCGCCGCGTCGCGAACCTGCGTCAGCGCACCCTGCGAGCTACGCGCGACGGCAGCACCTCTCCGATGAATTGCAGCGTGGCCAAGCACGAGAACAAGCCAACGCATTGCAGCAACGCATCGCCGAACTGGCTAGCGAAATGGAACGTCGCACGCAATGGGCGATCGATCTGGAGTTGAGCCTGCAACAGGCCCGAAACGCGTTTGACGGCGCGCAGCATCAGCTCACGCAACTGCAAACCGCTTCGCAACGCGACGCAGTGCAACCTGGTGCTGCACGCGAGCAAGAACGGGCAGTGCAACTGCAACTTGGCACCCTGCGTTCGGAGCTTGATGCATCGGCTAGCGTTTGCCACCAGCTCGAAACCGAACGCGATGCATTGCGTGCGAGCCAGCGGCAATCACAGACTGCCCTTGAGTACACGCAGTCGCAACTGGCACACGCGCAAGCAGAACTTGCCGCGGCCATTGCGCAATCGCGTCACGCGCTGGAGCAATTGCGACGATTCACCGACGCGTTGCATGCGCAACACGCGTTGTACGCCGGCGATACCGGCGATCTGATCCGCCAGCGCGATGTCGCGATTGGTCAGCGCGATATGCTCGACAGCGAGCGCACCGCGTTGCTGCGTAGCCGCTCCTGGCGCTACAGCGCTCCGTTGCGACGCGTGCGACTGGCACTTCGGCACGCGCCGTTGCGGTTGCGGTTTGCATGGCTGCGCCTGCGCGCCAACCTGGCCCGAACCACGGCCAGCTTTCGCCGACGCGGCATGCGCGGCACCGTGCAGCGTGCACGCGAGGAATTGCGCCAGGCCAGCACGTCGCCTTTCGATGCACCGCGCCTGCCCGAGCCGGCAACCGTTGCGATAATGTCCGTGCCGAACGCGGACGCGCCGCGTGCAAGCATCGTCATTCCAGTATTCAACCAGCTCGCGCACACGCTGAGCTGCCTGCATGCGATCGCCAACTGCGGCGATGCGACGGCGTTCGAAGTCATCGTCGTCGATGATGGATCCAGCGACGACACCGCCACCCGATTGCCGACCATCAACGGCCTGCGTTACTTGCGCAATGCCGCCAACCTCGGTTTTATTGGCGCCTGCAACGCCGGCGCTGCTGTCGCGCGCGGAGATTTTGTCGTCTTTCTCAACAACGATACCGCGGTGCAGCCGGGTTGGCTGGATGCGTTGCTGGACACGTTCGATGCGCACACAAACACTGGCCTGGTCGGCGCCAAGCTTGTCTATCCAGACGGTCGGCTGCAGGAGGCCGGTGGCATCGTATTCAGCGATGGCTCGGGCTGGAACTACGGCCGCTTCGAGGACCCAGCCGATCCTCGCTTCAACCACGTACGCGATGTTGACTATTGTTCCGGCGCTGCGATCGCATTGCGAACCGATGTGTTTCGCTCGCTCGATGGTTTCGATGCGCGTTACGCGCCGGCGTATTACGAAGACACCGATCTCGCGATGCAGGTACGCGCAGCGGGATTGCGCGTGCTGTATCAACCCGAATCGATGGTGGTGCACTTCGAAGGCGCGACCGCCGGCACCGATATCGCATCTGGCATCAAGTCGTACCAGGCGATAAACCAGCGCACTTTCGTAGAGCGCTGGCGCAAGCAATTGCTGACGCAACATCCCGCGCCGGGTAGTCCGATCGAACTGGCTGCGCGACATCACGACCGTCGGCGCATCTTGGTAATCGATGCCTGCACGCCGATGCCAGATCGAGACTCGGGTTCATTGCGTTTGTTCAATTTACTCGTGTTGCTGCGTGAGTCGAATTACGCGGTGGACTTCTTCGCCGACAACCTCAAACACGATGGCGCCTACACGCGCGCCTTGCAGCAACTTGGCGTGCGCGTGTGGTGGAATCCGTGGCTGCGCGATGTGCCGCGCTGGTTTGCCGAGGTTGGTCCGCAGTTCGAGGTGATCCTCGCCAGCCGCCATTACGTCGCCGGCAATTACCTGATGCTGGCACGACAACTGGCGCCGAAGGCGCGCTTCGTGTTCGACACGGTCGACCTGCATTTCCTGCGCGAGCAACGCGAGGCGGATCAAGCCGACGATCCGGCATTGCAACGCAACGCCCAGCAGACGCGTGCGCGCGAGTTGAAGATAATCCGCGAGTCGGATCTGACCCTGGTGGTCAGCCCGGTCGAACAGACATTGCTGGCGAAGGAAGTGCCGCAGGCGCGCGTCGAAGTGCTGTCGAACGTGCACCGCATTGCGTCATCGCAACACGGGTTTGGCTCTCGCCGCGACCTGCTGTTCGTCGGCGGCTACCGACACCCGCCGAACGCCGACGCTGCGATCTGGCTGGCGCGCGAAATCCATCCGCTGATCCGCGCGCAGCGTAATGACATCGTGCTGCATCTGGTCGGCAGCGACGTGACACCGGCGATCACCGCGCTGGGATCACTCGAAGGCGTGGTGGTGCATGGGCACGTTCCGGATCTTGCGCCGTTGATGGACGGCTGCCGCATCGGCGTCGCTCCGTTGCGCTATGGGGCCGGCGTAAAAGGCAAGATCAACCTGAGCATGGTGCACGGGCAGCCGGTGGTCGCGACCTCCGCCGCGGTCGAAGGCATGCACCTGTGCGACGGTGTCGACGTGCTGGTGGCCGATGATGCCAAGGCATTCGCAGATGCGGTATTGCGTCTGTACGAGGATGAGGCGTTGTGGACGCAACTTGCGCGCAACGGGCTTAACAACGTGCAGCAACATTTTTCGTTCGACGCCGCACGCGAGGCATTGCAGCGCGTACTTGGTTGATCTTTTGGCCGAAACAACCAAGGCAATGCAGGCGCGTGCGCCTAGCGCTTGCCGTTACCCCGGCGTGCCAGCTCCAGGCGCGCCTCCAGCGCGGTCAGGCCATGCAAGCGCGGCGAGAGTTGCCGCGCCGAATCGAGCGCGTGCCGTACCGCCCGAAACTCGCCGGCGCCAAGGCGTTCGTCCGCGACCGCCAGCCAGCGTTCGGCCAGCGCCTCGCGCATCGAGGATAGTCGAGCGAACCCAGGTTCAACCGTCGTCAGCGCCTGCAGACAACCTTCTGCGCGATCGAGCTGGTTTGCCGTCAACGCGCGCTCGAAGCACGCCACCGCAGCGGGGCCGAAGTTGCGTTGAGTCGCGCGCACTGCCGGATCGGCGGGCGCAATCGCAGCGGCCGCGCGCAACTTGTCGTATGCACTGTCGCCCGGCGGATCGAGCAGCTTGTCGTTGCGCATCGCGCGTTTTGCATCTTCCAGCAGGTCGTCCACCCGCGCGCGTTGCTCCGGGTTCAACGGTGCCGCCGCCGGTGCATTGCGTTGCGCGCGCGCACTGTGCAGATGCTGCGTGGCGGCGCGTAGCGACACGGAATCCGGCGCGAGTGCACTAGTCTTGGTCAACAACGATTCGGCGCGCGCAAAATCAAAATTGGAGGTTGCGCGATTGGCTTGCACCAGATACGCCTCGGCCGCCGCATGGAGGCCGGAAATCGCGCGCGATTCGCCGGCATCCTGCGCGCTCGCCGCGCGATAGCTGTGCACCGCCGCGTCCAGCCGACCCCTGCGCAAGTCAGCATCGGCCCGATCGAGCAGCCGCGAGCGACCGCTATCCTGCTGTTGCCGCGCAGTCGCTTCGTGCGCACGCGCAAACGGAAGATCCAGATGACCCGGATCGATTGCAGCGACCCGATCGATGACTACCTGGGCCGCATCCAGATCGCCCTGCTTCGCCTGTGCCACGGCCTGATCAAGCAGGGTCGACAACAACGCATTGCGTCGCGAAAACACCACGGAGTTGCCCGGTGCGATCGCGAGCGCCTGTTGATAGAGCGCAAGCGCAGCCTGATCGCCATCGTCCAAGTGTCCGGCCTTCTCCGCTGCGGCTGCCTGATCCAGCAAATCGCCTATCGAGACGCCCGCGCCTTCGCTCTTTCGCAGTTGCGCATCCAGCGGTTCGGTATCCGCGGCCGGCGCCGCGAGTCGATGCGCCAGCGCCAGTGCGTCGCGTGCCTGCGCATCGCGGCCGCGTTTCAGGTCGGCGCGCGCCTGTGCCAGCGCGGCCTGCGCGACCCGGGCTAACCCTTCGTGCGCACTCTGCTGATCCGGATCGATCGCGACCACGGCCTGGAACAATTCGGCGGCGCCGCGGCCGTCGGCGGCAGTCAATCGGCCTTGTCCCAGCGCGCGTTCGGCATCACGCAGCAACAGCGTCTGTCTGGGCACCGGCACAAGACGGTTGCTGAGCGGTGCGCGCCACAGCAGCAATGCGCCCGCGGCAAGCGCGATCGCGACGGCGATCGCCAGCAGCCACGGCCAGCGCGGCTTATACGGCTGATGCGGCGGCGGCGTTCGATCACGATCAGGAACGATCGATGGCGCGTCGATGCGATCGATCTTTCCGAGCACAGGCTCACGACGTTCGCTCATTTGCAATGCGGCACGCGGAACATGCGCACAGGATAGCAGTGGGACTGCGGCGCGGATGGATGGGCGCGGTAACTGGTCAGGTCACAGCATGGTTAGATGTCGAGTCCCGTTTGATTCTTCAGTTTTCGAATAAATAGTTCCGGTCGCTTGGTGCACCAGGCTCGAATGGCTTGCAGGGGCGTGATATTGCCCAGCGCACGCTGCGGCAGGTGTTGGTTGTAGAGGGTTTCGTACCGCT
>JBBQQH010000011.1:0-62983 GCA_038216155.1 Lysobacterales bacterium | reverse complement strand
TGAGGTAATCGGCATGCTTCGCGCGCACCGAAAGGCTGGCGGTGATGCCGGAGGCGTTGTGCACAGCTTTGCCGGTAGCCCGCAGCAAGCCCAGCTGCTGTGGGACATCGGCTGGCACATTGGCATCGGCGGACCAGTCACGTACGAGCGCGCGGCGCGGCTGCGCAAACTGGTTGCAACGATGCCGATAGAGTTCCTGCTGCTGGAAACCGATTCGCCCGACCAACCCAACAGCAGCGAGCGCGGCGAACGCAACGAACCTTCGCGCATGCGCGACGTATTGCATGTGGTCGCCCAGTTGCGCAACCAAAACGAGGAAAGCGTCGCTTCCGCAACCACGGCCAATGCCGAGCGTTTGTTCCGGCTGCCGTCGCTCAATTGATCGGCTTGGGTTTCAGCAACAACTCAAGCGCACGCCCGACCGCCGCAAACGCAAAGGTACCGGTCACATGCGTAGCCGCGCCCAGTCCAGCGCCGCAATCGAGCTTGAGCGCAGCAACGGCGCCCAGTGGCGGGCGCAGTCCGCAAACGCTTCCGTCGGCCTGCGGATAGCGCACGTTTTCGAGCGAATACACCGCCGGGACGCCAAAGTAGCGCTCGCGATTTTTCGGAAAATTGAACTCGCCGCGCAGCTTCTTGCGAACCAGCGCGAGCAGCGCGTCGTGTTCGGTGCGGCTCAGATCGCGGACCCGCACCTGGGTCACGTCGGTGCGCCCGCCTGCCGATCCGACGACGACCAGCGGCAACTTGCGACGGCGGCACCAGGCGATCATCTCGACCTTGCTGCGAAAGCTGTCGCAGGCATCCAGCACCAGATCAAAGCCGCGATCTAGCAGATCGACCATATTTGTCGCGGTGAGAAACTGCGCGATCGGATCGATCGTGATGGCGGGATTGATCGCCCGCGCACGTTCGGCCAATACCTCGATCTTTGCCCGTCCAAACTGGCCATCCAGAGCCTGCATCTGGCGGTTGACGTTGGACACACACACATCATCGGCATCGATCAATGTCACATGGCCCACGCCGCTGCGCGCTAGCGCCTCGCACGCCCAGGACCCGACACCGCCCAGGCCGACGATCGCCACCCGCTTGGCGGCCAGCCGCACCGCCGCGCCCGCACCGTAGAGGCGATCAATGCCGGAAAATCGGTCGCGGTAAAGCAGGTCGATCGCAGGTTGCATGCCCGAAACTCGTGATGGATGCGGCATGATATCGTTCCGTTGCAGCGAAATTACGACCACACCGGGTCGTCCACAGCCAGCCACAAGGACAGCACATGCGTTACGCCATCATGATCGTGATCGGACTGGTAATCGGCATCGTCGGCACCGCGTTTGCCATGAATTCGCTCAATCAGGGCCCGCACCTGGACAAGAGCGTGATGCACATGATGGATTTCCACATGGACGGCTTGCACACTGCGATCGATCAGAACCACTGTGCGGTCACCGATACGTTGCCGCACATCCAGTCGCTGCGAGCGCTGTCGAACGACATCGATCCTATCTTCGCCAAGGACATCACCGATCCGCGCTTCAATCAGAACGCCAGCACCTTGCGCGCAAGCATCGACACGGTGCTGGCCAATCCGCCGACCGACTGCGCTGCAGTGGGTGCAGCGATGACCCGGATTGGAAAATCCTGCAAGGGATGCCATCAGCAGTTCAAGGATTGATCGCGCGCAGCGTGTCGGGACGGTCGGGCGGTATTCAGTGACGATCGTCGACGATGGGGCACTACTGACTTCATCCAGAGGCACCTGCCCATGAATTTTCGACTGTTATTTGCCGCTGCATTGAGCCTTGGCCTCGCCGCCTGCGCCAGCAGCCCGCGCTATCACGACAACGGCGGTGCCTACTACGACAATCGCCCAGCACGCTGCGCCAATTGCGGCGTGGTTGAGCGCATTGATCAGGTCTACGGCGACAGCCACACCTCAGGTACCGGCGCGGTTGTCGGCGGTATCGTCGGTGGCGTGCTCGGCAATCAGGTTGGCAAGGGCGATGGCCGCAAGGCCGCGACCGTAGCCGGCGTAGTTGGCGGGGCAATCGCGGGCAATGCGATCGAGAAGCACAACAACGAGGCCGGCAGTTTTGACCTGCGCATTCGCATGGACGATGGTCGCCGTTTGATTGTCAACCAGCGCGATCTCAAAGGGATTCGCGAAGGCTCCTACGTCGAGGTCGACAACAACCGGGCGCACCTGCGCTGATTTGCAGCTGCGATACGTTGAGCAAGATCTGACAGAGCGAAATCGCGTTGAATGACCTCCACGCATAAAAAAAGCCCCGGAATTCCGGGGCTTTCATTTGCGAGTCCCGGTAGGCCGGGCCGTTACATGGGTTGGACTTCTTCCGCCTGCAGGCCTTTCTGGCCCTGCACGACCTTGAAGCTGACCTTCTGACCTTCCTTCAGGCTCTTGAAACCATCGCCCTGAATGGCGCGGAAGTGCACGAACACATCCTCACCATTCTCGCGGGCGATGAAGCCAAAGCCCTTGGCGTCGTTGAACCATTTGACGGTACCGAGCTGACGATCATCCGACATACAGAGTCTCCTGCGTACTAGGGTGTTGATTGGCCTCATACAGACGACCGGTGGTACTGGACGTGCAAGCAGTGCAACAGGAACGATGCAGCAGATCGAAGATCGGTGACATCGGGCCACGATGACGGTGGCCTGCAAACCAGCGCGTTGAGTGTAGAACACAGTCGCGCCGCGATGCGACAGTTTTGTCAAGCTTTTTTGAACATTTTTTCGGCGTGCGAATCGCGGTGGCACTTGCTGCGGCGCAACATCCGACTCGGGTACATGGCGCAACACTGGCCCGGGTGCGGAATCCAATTCGAGGGAAGCTTGTATGGATTACAGCGTGCTCTGGTATGTCCTTTCCGCTTTGCTGATCATTGTCGGGCTCGTCGGCATCGTGCTGCCCGCCCTGCCCGGAGTGCCGCTGATGTTTGCGGGCATGCTGCTTGCGGCGTGGGCTGGTGGCTTTGCAGCGATCAGCGGATTCACCGTCGGCGTGCTCGCACTGTTGACGGTCGCCGCGCTGGCAATCGACTTCATCGCCGGACTGCTCGGCGCCAAACGCGTCGGCGCGAGCAAGCTCGCGCTGATCGGCGCGGCGATCGGAACATTCGTTGGCTTGTTCTTCAGCATTCCAGGCCTGCTGATCGGACCGTTTGCCGGCGCACTGATTGGCGAGTGGCTGCACAGCCGCAATCTTGCCAAAGCCTCGAAAGTTGGGATTAGCACCTGGCTCGGGATGGCCGTCGGTGCGCTGGCGAAACTGGTGCTAGCGTGCGTGATGCTGGGCGTGTTCGCCTTCGCGTTGTTGGTGCCTTAGCGACTTGGCTCAGTGCCGATGGTCAGGTCCAGTCGGTGAGGCCTTCGCGCTCGTACAGCGTTTTGAATGACGGACGCGCCTTCATGCGTTCGGCCAAGGCGCGCAGATGCGGCCAGTCGGTGGCCGGACGTGGCATGTTGCGCGACCAGCGCATGAGGATGGTCAGATAGAAATCGAGCATCGAGAGATGTTCGCCCAACAGATACGGGCCGCTCCGCGCGAGTTCGGCATCGAGCCGATCCCAAACCGCTTCGATGCGCAGCTGCGCCGCGGCCTTGGCGTCATCCTGATGGCTCTCGCCTGCAGCTTCAGCCGGGTAAAACCACGACCGGAACGCCGGTTGCAGGCTGTTGGCCAGGTGCAACGTCCACTGGTAGTAACGCGCTCGTTGCGAAGTTCCAGGCGCTGGCGCAAGACCAGCTGCCGGATGCAGATCAGCCAGTTGCAGCATCAACGCCGCCGCCTCGAACACTGGCTCGTCATCGATCATCAAGGTTGGCACCACGCCGGCAGGATTGAGCTGCAGATATCCCGCGCGCTTGTGTTCGCCTCCGGCCAGGTCGACCTCGCGCAATGTGTGATCGACGCCGAGCTCGATCAGCATCCAGTGCACGATAGTGGCGGCGGTGCCGGGAGCGTAGTAGAGGACATAGTTGGGTGTCGGCATTGCATTGAACCTCGCGGATTGTGGCTAAGCAGTTTGAACAACGCCGTTCTCAGTGCTGATGCCCACCCGCTCCATGTACGTGTCCGTGCTGGATTTCTTCGTCGGTCGCGGCGCGCACATCCTCGACTTCGATCGCGAAATGCAGAGTCTGGCCGGCGAGCGGATGGTTGCCATCGACGGTAATGTTCTCGCCATCCAGCGCGGTGACCCGCACCACCATGCCATTGCCGTCGCCTGACGCAGCGCCGGCCTGAAATTGCATGCCGACTGCGAGATTGTCGACGCCCTGGAACGACTGACGCGGCACCATCTGCACCAGCTCGGGATCGTGAGGACCATAGCCTTCTTCCGGAAGCACCGCGACTTCGAACTTCTCCCCCGGGCTGCGACCTTCCATCGCCTGCTCCAGCCCCGGCACGATGTTGCCGGCGCCGTGGAGGTAAGGCATTGATTGCCCGGGCGGCGAGGCGTCGAGCACTTCGCCGGCGGCATTGGTCAAGGTGTAACGGAAGCTCGGCACGGTGTTTTCGGCAATCTGCATTGGAACCTCGGGATTGGGAACTGAGTGAGACTTGGCTGGCATCGGACCACGAATGCCGCTGGCGCTCGTGGTTGTTGCGGAGGATTCGACCAAAAAGCAGATACGGGTTATTTCAATGCATTTCAAGGCAGCTTGAAAATGCGTCCGTTTCGCAACGTCCGACCTGCTCGCTCCGCTAATACGAGTCTCATGTTACTTGGCCAATCGCCTTGTACTCCAACCAACCTCAAGTCCCCAGCGCCCAAAGTCCCGCGCAACTCACCTGCAGCTAGCCAACGGCAAGCTCAATGCCTGCAACGTATCGCCATCGGATTTCGTCTGCACGAATGCGGTCAGACCGAGCTGAGCGGCAACGGAGCCGGTTGGCGGTTTGACGTCGACCGATTTAGTCCACGCCGTCGTGGCCAGTGGCCACGGACCATACAAAGCGCGCACCACGCGATCGTGATGCAAGGTCACGCCGCTGTTCTCTCCGGCGCGCACGTTGCTGGACAGGCCGTTTTCGTAGAGGGCCAGCCAAACCTGAGCGGGCGGCAGCGACTTGCCGGCCTGTGGCAGCGATGTCAGATCAACCTGCCAATTGTTCGCGTCGCGATGCGCGTCCAGACCGAGCGCCAGCGGACTGGCCTGCGCGTTAATCTGTCGGATTGTATTCGTCACCTGAGCGTCCTGATGCCACACCACTCCAGTGTGCGTGCCCAACATCACCTGCGGTGTGTACACGCTGCGACTGCCGGCCTGCGCAACGCGAGTGGATTGGCGTTCGGTGTTGGCCGAGCTGTCGAAACGATCATGCCACCCCAGCGAATCCCAGTAATCGACGTGGAATGCGAGCAAGCTCAGTTTTTGCGGGTCAATCCCGGCCGACTGCTGGCCGAACCAGCGATCGGCTGGCGGGCAACTGCTGCAACCCTCGGATGTGTACAACTCCAGCAACGCGCCGCGCTGCGGACCGCTGGCGATCTTGCAACTGGCCGCTGTCGGATGCGAAGAAGGTACGTCGGCATTTGCGCAGGAGGCGAGCATCATCGATGTGGCCCCGGCCAGCATGGCAATGGTGAATTTCGACATGAGTTTTCTCTCGCGATCGGATGATGGGTGAATTGCGCGCGAATCGATGCCTGATCCGCGCGAATTTTGGAGTTGAACGGTCGCCGGTTAGCCAGCGGCCAGACGCGGCAATGCAGACGGTTGCAGGACGCGGATCGGGATCTCACCGACACCATCGCAGGACGCGATCGCCGCTTCGCCGATTCCCGCCGAGCCCGGCCACAACGTACAAACCGCCTCGGTCAGCAGCACGTATTCGCGGCCAACGACCTCGTTCTTAAGCAGACGGTGCAGCACGATCACAGCCTCGCCGGCGAGTTCCTCGAACTGTCGCAGTTGCTTGATGGCGATCTCGCCGCAATGCGCGAACGCCTTCAGTTGCAGGCCGGCGACATTGCTGCACGCCTCACAACCGCAACCCACGCGCTCGGTCGTGATGCGCTGCCGAGCATCGTCGAATGCATCAAAGATTGAACCGAGCTGCGCGATCACATCAGTCGCGGCCTCGACCCGATTCGCGCCCGACTCGGCATACAGCAACGCGGCATCGCCCTCGAATTTGTTCAACGTCAGTGGATGCCGACTATTTTCAGCGACCGCATCCAGCAATTCGCTGACGATCTGTTCCGCATGCAGAAGGCTGATCGTGCGATTGACGATGAAATCGGTGTAACCGCTGATATCCACAATCACCAGCATGGCGTGCGCGAGCCGGATCATCGCATCAGCCTGCCGTGTCTTGGTCGGCGCGACCGAGGACGGCGGCCAGATCGCGTTCGATCTTCTCCGGCGTGTCGATCGAGGCGTAACGCTTGACCACGTGTCCGTCGCGGCCGATCAGAAACTTGGTGAAATTCCACTTGATGGCATCGATGCCGAGAAAGCCGCCCTTCTCCTCCTTCAGCCATTGCCAAAGCGGGTGCGCGCCGTCGCCGTTGACATCGACCTTGGCAAACATTGGAAACGTCACTTCATAGGTGAGTGCGCAAAAATTCCGGATCTCCTCGGCATTGCCCGGCTCCTGGTGGCCGAACTGGTCACAAGGGAATCCGAGCACTTGCAGACCTTCATCCTTGTGCTTGCGATACAGGGCCTCAAGGCCGGTGTATTGCGGCGTGAATCCGCACTTGGAGGCGACGTTGACGATCAACAGCGGCTTGCCGCGGTATTTATCCAGCGACTGCTGGTCGCCGTCGAGCGTCTGCGCGGAAAAATCGTAGGCGGTAGTCATCGGGCGAACTCCGAAACGAGGATTGACCAGTCTAGCCCAGCGCAGGTGCTTGACTTGCCCAGCATGTCCATCCATTCGTCGGCAGCGGCGAATGGGTTACACAGGCTTGCGAGCCTTCGGGCTCCATGCCAACGGACACACGATGCTGAAAGCTGGAGTTGGGCTAAGCTTGCGACTGGACTGTGGAATCCAAACGCCGCTCTACCCGTCCGGGGGATTCAGGCCGGGAGTAGGCGGTCGTCATACACCTGCGGTCAAAGCCTATGAATACCTGTCTGGAGGCGCCATGCGCGTTGTGCTGCTTGCAATTGTTCTGAGCCTGCTGTCGTTGCCTGCGGCTTTTGCGGCGAAAGTCGAGGCCGGCGCCAAGCCGCCGGATCAACTCGGCCTGGATGTCGAAGGCAAGCCCGTGCAACTCTCTGCGCAAGCTGGCCAGGTAGTGATCGTCACCTTCTGGGCGTCGTGGTGCCGCTACTGCATGAAGGAATTGCCGGTGCTGGAGAGCATCCAGAAGCTGGCCGGGCCGCAGCGACTGCGGGTGATCGCGGTCAATTCCGGCGAGCGCCGCTACGACTTCCTGAAGCTGGCGCACAAGGTCAAGGCATCCGGACTGACCCTCACCAGCGACGCCACGCACAGCATCAGTGATTCCTATGGCGTCAGTGGATTACCGCATCTGTTCCTGATCGATCCGAAGGGTGTTGTGGTGAACGTGCACGTGGGCTACGGCGAAGAAGAACTGCCAAGCCTGGTGGACGAGATCAACGGCTTGCTGCGCGCCGAAGCCACGCATGCGCAAGTGGCGCCGGCTGCCGTCGGACCGGGCGCGTGATCGGCATGGGCATGCGGCGCGTCATGCATGATTTGCGCGCGGCGTTGTGCGTGATCGCCTTGCTGGCGACGCCGATCGCAACTGTGGCGGCGAACACGGCATCTGCTCACAAGGCAGCCGCGGGCAAGATCAGCAACCAGAAACATCTCAACCAGAAGCCGTTGGCAACCATCCTTGCAGTCGATCCCGACTTCAAGACGTTTTATCAGTTGCTGGTCGCCGCGGGTCTCACCGATCGGCTCGATGGCACGACCGGCCTCAGCGTGCTTGCGCCGACCGAGTCGGCATTCGCCAAACTGCCGGAGGGCACGCTGGACGACTGGCTCAAGCCTGACAACCACGAGAAGCTGGTGTCGATCATGGGATACCACCTGCTGCCGCGCAAGCTCACGCTGATCCAGGCGATGCAACTGGGCATGCTGCCGACGCTGGCCGGCGACCCATTGCAGGTCACGATCGAAGACAAGCAGCCGTTGCTCGACGGCGCCCACGTGCTGAGGGCAAATATTGAAGCCAGCAACGGCATGATCCAGGGCATCGACACGGTGCTGCTGCCGGATGGAAAGTAATCGACCGCGTTGACCGCGCGCACAAAAAGCCCCGGTTTCCCGGGGCTTTTGTTGAAACGATGAAAGCCGAAATTAGTCGACTTGCACCTGATCAGCCTGCAGGCCCTTTTGGCCCTTGACGACCAGGAAGCTCACCTTCTGGCCTTCCTGCAACGACTTGAAGCCGCTGCCCTGGATGGCGCGGAAATGAACGAAAAGATCTTCGCCGCTTTCCGGGGTGATAAAGCCAAAGCCCTTGGCGTCGTTGAACCATTTGACGGTTCCGGTCTGACGATCCGACATGTTGCTACTCCTTGAAACGTGGATTGGATACCCAAAGGCGAACACCGCCGATGGGACTGAGTTGCAGGGAGTAAGCGAGGCAAGTCGATGTAGCGGATCGTTGGATCTACCGCATCAGGGCCACGATGTACCGTGAACCTGGCAAACACAGTGCCCGCAAACTACACGAAAACGTGCGCGAATACCATGCCTGAGGTCGATGCTTCCCTCAGGGCGTTCAGCCTCCAGTGTCGGTTGCTGCGCCGAACGGTCACAATGGTCGGCTTCGCCACTACCTTTCGCGATTCCATGCGCTTGCGACCAACCGATGTCGTTACGACACGATCTTCATTGCAAAGGGGTAGCGCATGTCGCTGATCGCCTTGCAGGACGTCGATTTCAGCATTGGCGGGCCGCTGTTGCTGGAAGCGGTGACGGTGGCGATCGAGCCACGCGAACGCGTGTGCATCGTCGGCCGCAATGGCGAGGGCAAGTCGACCTTGCTCAAGTTGATCGATGGCGAGCATAAGCCAGATGACGGGGAAATCCGTCGCCAGCCCGGCCTGCGCATTGCCCGACTGGCGCAGGAGGTGCCGGTCGATATCCAGGGCAGCATCTTCGACGTGGTCGCCGCCGGCGCTGGCGAGCTCGGTGCGCTGCTGGCCGACTACCATCACGTCAGCATCGCCGAACCGTTCGATGCGCAGCGCCATTCGGAGTTGCATGCACTGATTGATGAAGCACATGGCTGGACGCTGGAGCATCGAGTCGAATCGGTGCTTGATCGCCTCGGCCTGCCACAGGACGGCGAGTTTTCCGCATTGTCCGGCGGCATGAAGCGGCGCGTGCTGCTGGCGCAGGCGCTGGCCGGCGCGCCCGACCTGTTGCTGCTGGACGAGCCGACCAATCACCTCGATATCGAAGCGATCGCGTGGATGGAGTCATTCTTGCGCGATTTCGACGGCAGCATCGTGTTCGTCACCCATGATCGACGTTTTTTGCGTGCGCTGGCGACGCGCATCCTCGAAATCGATCGCGGCAAACTGACCAGCTGGCCCGGCGATTACGACAACTATCTGCGTCGCCGCGAGGAGCGGCTGCACGCCGAGGAGCAGGCTAACGCCCTGTTCGATCGCAAACTCGCACAGGAAGAAGTGTGGATTCGTCAGGGCATCAAGGCCCGGCGCACCCGCAACGAAGGCCGCGTACGCGAGCTACAGGCGCTGCGGAGCGAACGCGCAAGCCGACGCGAACTCGGCGGCAACGTGCGCATGCAACAGGCAACGACGGGCGCGTCGGGCAAGAAGGTGATCGATGTCAGCCACGTCGGCTTCGGCTATCCCGACAAATGCATCGTGCGCGATCTCGACACCACCATCCTGCGCGGCGATCGTATTGGCCTCATCGGTCCAAACGGCTCAGGCAAGACCACATTGCTGCGGCTGCTGCTTGGCGAAATCGCGCCCGACACCGGCAGCGTGCAACTGGGCACGAATCTCGCGATCGCCTACTTCGATCAGCACCGAGCGCAATTGCGCGAGGACTGGACCGCATTGGAAAACGTGGCGGAAGGCCGCGAGTTCATCGAACTGGGCGACCGCCGCCAGCACGTGATCGGCTACCTGCAGGATTTCCTGTTTACACCCGAACGTGCACGAGCACCGATCACGCGATTGTCGGGCGGCGAACGCAACCGCCTGCTGCTGGCAAAACTCTTCGCGCAGCCGTCCAACCTGCTGGTGCTGGACGAACCGACCAACGACCTCGACGTGGAAACGCTCGAGTTGCTGGAAGAACGCGTCGCGGCCTATCCCGGCACCGTGCTGGTGGTCTCGCACGATCGCGATTTTCTCGATGCCGTCGCCACCTCGACGTTGGTACTGGAGGGCGATGGTGGCGTCGGTGAATACGTCGGCGGCTATAGCGACTGGGAACGACAGCGGCCCAACGCGCCGACGAGTGCGTCCTTGCGCGACCCCGTGTCGAAAGCAGAGGTGGTCAGCACGCCTGCGCCAGCAGTGGTCGCAACAGCAAAGCGCAAGCTTTCGTTCAAGGAGCAACGCGAACTCGACGCGCTGCCAAAGCGTATCGAAACGCTAGAGGCCGACATCGCCCAGCTCACCGCCGCCATGCACGAGCCGGAATTCTTCCGCCAGGACTCGAACGCCATCGTCGCCGCGAACACGCGCATGAGCACCATGCAGTCGGAACTGGAAGGCGCGTATGCGCGCTGGGAATCACTGGAAGCGACGCCGGACTGAGTCAAGAAATCTCGTAAATCGCTCTCGGCCAGAGCATCATTCTCGCGCCGGCAACAGGATTGTTCTTCCTGTTTTCTACCGCACTGATATCGCGAACGCGGGCAACGTCACACGCTACACTTGAGCGAAACACAACCCGCGAGAACCGCCATGCAAGTACGCGCCGCTGTTGCACATCGGGCAGGCCAGCCGCTGTCGATTGAAACCGTCGATCTGGAAGGCCCGCGCGCAGGCGAAGTGTTGGTCGAGATCAAGGCGACCGGCGTTTGCCACACCGATGCGTTCACGCTATCGGGCGATGATCCCGAAGGTTTGTTTCCCGCCATCCTTGGCCACGAAGGTGCGGGCATCGTGGTCGAAGTCGGCGCCGGCGTGCGCTCGCTGAAACGTGGTGATCACGTCATCCCCCTGTACACGCCCGAGTGCCGCGAGTGCGAGTACTGCCTGAATCCCAAGACCAACCTGTGTCAGGCGATTCGCAGCACGCAGGGCCAGGGTGTGATGCCGGATGGCAGCAGTCGTTTTTCGATTGGTGGCGAAAAACTGCATCACTACATGGGCACGTCCACGTTCGCCAACTACACCGTACTACCGGAAATCGCGCTGGCCAAGATTCGCGAAGACGCACCGTTCGACAAGGTCTGCTACATCGGTTGCGGCGTGACCACCGGCATCGGCGCGGTGATCTGGACGGCGAAGGTCGAACCTGGATCGAAAGTCGTCGTGTTCGGCCTCGGCGGCATCGGCTTGAACGTGATCCAGGGCGCGCGGCTGGCCGGTGCGTCGATGATCGTCGGTGTCGATCGGAATCCAGCGCGACAAGCAATCGCCGAATCGTTCGGCATGACCCACTTCGTCAACTCATCCGAAGTGGAAGGCGACCTGGTGCCGTACTTGGTGTCGCTCACCGGTGGCGGCGCGGACTATTCGTTCGAATGCATCGGCAACGTCCACACCATGCGCCAGGCGCTGGAGTGCTGCCACAAGGGCTGGGGCACCTCGGTGATCATCGGCGTCGCCGGCGCCGGACAGGAAATCGCGACGCGTCCATTCCAACTGGTGACTGGACGCAACTGGCGCGGCAGCGCATTCGGCGGCGCGCGCGGACGCACCGACGTGCCGAAGATCGTCGACTGGTACATGGAAGGGAAGATCGCGATCGATCCGATGATCACCCACACGCTGCCGCTGGAGCGCATCAACGACGCATTCGAGATGATGCATCGCGGTGAGTCGATTCGGTCGGTGGTGGTGTATTGAAGTTGCGCGACTGTCCGGAATTCCGACGCGATTACCGTTGCCAGCACAACCTAGCCATCTGCCCAACCAGCGAGATCGTTCGTGGTGAGCCCTTCGTCAATCTCAGAACAGGCCTTTGCAATCCGAACACTCTCAACCGTTCGTGGTGAGCCCTTCGTCAGGCTCAGGACAGGCCTGTCGAACCACAACACCCTCCCCACCTCACAGCTGGAAAACACCATGCTCTATCTCTGGACCAAGACCCTGCACCTGCTATTCGTGATCGCGTGGATGAGTTGCGTGTTTTACCTGCCGCGCATCCTGGTCAATCTTTCGGAGGCGCGCGGTCAGCCCGAGGTGCAGGCGCGGCTACTGCTGATGGGGCGCCGGCTGTATCGCTTCGGGCATGTCATGTTCGGCATCGCGGTGGTGTTCGGCGCGTTGCTGTGGCTGGGGCATTTGTTTGCGCCGGCGTCGTATCCGGACATCGTCGCCGGCATGCACTGGATCGATGCCAAGCTCGGGCTGGTCGTGTTGATGCTGGCCTTTTTCATCATCAGCGGACGCTGGCTCAAGGGCACCGCTATCGGACGCGCCCTGCCTGCGCCGACCACGCTGCGCTGGTACAACGAGGTGCCGTTGTTGCTGCTGATTCCGATTTTGTATCTGGTGTTGGCTAAGCCGTTTTGATGTTTGCTTTTTTTGAAGCGCGCGCTGGTTTGCATCAATAAAATCATTTGGGTCCATCAACAATCTCTTGGGCTCGACGGCGCTCATAACAAAAGTTGCAAAGCAGCTTGATTTCGGTGCAGCTAGAGTTGTCGTCTGTCCACTGACCGTCGCGCATGAACACCACGTCGCACTCAGCACACCAAGCATCTGGCCAAGGATTTTCCGAAGTGGGTTCTCTGGAATACCAGCCTTGTGTGGGATTTTCGAAAAGATGCCGGCACATGAAAGACTCGTAGCCTTGTCCATCCCGCTCGCACTCGATCTTGTCTCGTTCAACCGACATGAATTTCACTTCCTGAGCGCTTCGGGTTGGCGAGGGAACGACTTTCTACATCTTGACCGCGTTGGGAGAGCAAGCACAGCTTTCTAGGTATCGATCGCGGTGGTGCGCTTGAAAGCCCGGTTTTCGGAACCTGATCGCGAGGGTGCGCGTGAAAGCCCGGCTTTCGGAACCTGATCGCGAGGGTGCGAAGGTCTTGGCAGGTGCGCTGGACTTCTCAATCTTATGGTGTAATTATTTACACCTATGACTGTCACCGACCGCCAGCAAGCCATTCTCGACCATCTTGCCGCGCAGTTGGCCAGCGAGGGGCGGCCGCCGACGCTGGGCGAGCTGGCGGCGGCGTTTGATATCGGGCTCAACGGGGCGCGCAAGCATCTGCAGGCGCTGGCGGCGAAGGGATTGCTGGAGCTGTCGCCGGGCAAGGCGCGCGGCATCCGGTTGTTGTCGAATCAGCTTCCCCCACAGCGTGGACGTCGGGCGCAGGCGGCCAACGCCGGTGTGTTCGAGCTGCCACTGGTCGGACGGGTGGCGGCCGGCAGCCCGATCATGTCCGAGGGCAATATCGAGGCGCATTACGCGATCGATCCGGCGCTGTTCCGGCCGCGTCCGGATTACCTGTTGCGGGTGCAGGGCGACAGCATGCGTGATGCTGGCATCCATGATCGCGACCTGATCGCGGTGCATCGCACGCCGGTGGCCGAAAATGGTCAGATCGTGGTCGCCCGGATCGAGGATGAGATCACGGTCAAACGCCTACGCGTGGATGCCGATCGGCTGCTGCTACTGCCGGCCAATCCGGATTTTCAGCCGATCGAAGTGACGGCGCGCTCGGGCAGTTTCGCCATCGAAGGCCTGTACGTCGGCCTGCTGCGGACAGCGTGAGCGCAGGCATCGGACGATGGGACGCACGTCTTTGCACCTCCTTCGCGACGCTGTCGGCGAAGCCGCGCCGCAAACTGACGAACGCTCAGGTAATGCATCCCCGAGTGACGAACATCGAGGCGACGAATTGCACGCTGCATTGCTGGAAGGCCGCGTGTTTCGCGGTACCCAATCGCCGGCGCGCGGCCAGGGCAGCCTGCCGAGCGGAATCGACACGCTGGACGCCGCGCTGCCGTGGGGCGGATTTCCGCGCGGCGCACTGACCGAATTACTGGTCGCGGCCGATGGCCTGGGCGAGTTCTCGCTGCTGATGCCGGCGCTGGCGGCGCTGGCCCGGCACGAACGCATCCTGCTGGTGGCGCCGCCGTATGTACCGTATGCGCCGGCGTTGCTGCGGCATGGATTGCCGCTGCGGCAACTGTACTGGATCGACGCCCCCGCCGAACGTGCGTTGTGGACAGCCGAACAAGCCCTGCGTGCAGGTTGCGTCGGCGCGGTGCTGGCATGGACCACCAGCGGCGACGAACGCGCGCTACGGCGGCTGCAAGTGGCGGCCGAGGACGGCGGCAGTTTCGGATTCGTGTTGAGGCCGGCGAAACAGGCAGTCAATCCCAGCCCGGCGGCGCTGCGGTTGCTGATCGAGGCGCGCACGGATTCGGGCCGGGATGGGAATTCCCATTTTTCGCTACCTCCTCGTCACGCCGCATCGTTCCCGCGCTTGGCACAACTTGCTCCTCTCCCGTCGCGGGAAAAGAATTGCGCAGTAGAAAAGTTGTCAGCAATCGACAACGACACCGCTGCACCAGCCTCACGCACCCTGCGTATTCGCATCCTCAAGTGCCGCGGCGCGCAACCGCCCATAGGCCTGATCCCGAATGCACGGTTGCACTGAGGCGCACGATGTCGATCCTGTGGGCGTGCTTCGCCTTGCCCCAGTTGCCTCTGGAATCCCTGTTCCGGCATCGCAGTGACGAAGATGCCAGCGTCGATTCTGCAGCGCGCAGCAGTTTTCCCGAAGCACCGCGCACAACGCAGGGCAATCCTTCCGCAAACGATCTGCAAATCGTCCACGACGGCGCAGCACAGCGCGCGCGCATTGTTTGCGTGGATGCCGCAGCCTATGCGGCCGGCATTCGCACCGGTATGCCGCTGGCACAGGCGCAGGCACTGCGTTCCGACCTGATCGCGCATCGCCGCCAACCGGATGCCGAAGCGGGCCAGCTCGAAACCCTCGCCGCCCTCGCCTACGCCTTCAGCAGCCAGGTGGCGATCGAACCGCCGGATGCGGTGCTGCTGGAAATCGGCGCCAGTCGCAGCCTGTTCGGCGATTGGCCGCGGATCGAGGCCGCGCTGCGTTCGCATTTAACCGCGCTCGGCCATCGACACGTGCTGGCCGCCGCGCCCACGCCGGCGGCAGCGCGCGTGCTGGCGACGCTGGCCGATGGCTACGCAGTGCTGCAGCAAGACCAGCTCACGCGCGTGCTGGCGCGGGTGCCGGTGCAAGGCGCGCGACTGTCGCCGGCGCACACCGATGCATTGCTGCAACTCGGCACGCGCACCCTGCGCGACGTGCGGGCGTTGCCGCGCGCAGGTCTGGTGCGACGCTTCGGCGGCGAGCTGCTGCGCGCACTCGATCACCTGCATGGCGATGAACCAGACGTGCGCACGCTGTATCGGCCGCCAGATCGATTCGAGCGCACGCTGGCGTTCGATTACGGCATCGAACAGCAGGGCGCGCTGCAATTTCCACTGCAACGCCTGACCCGCGAATTTGCGGCGTTTTTACAAGGTCGCGATGGCGGCGTGCTGCGATTTTTCCTGCGCTTTGAACATGATCCGCACGAACAGGCTGCGGCTGCAACAAATGATTCCACTCAAGAAAACGCAAGACACGATCACTCCACCCGCACTCATGGAACACGAGTTGGCTCTGCGCAAAATCGATCGACGTTGTTGGAAGTTGGCCTGCGCAAACCCGGTCGCGATGCCGATGCGTTGTTCGAAGCCGCACGCAGCCAGCTCGAACGCCTCGCATTACCAGCACCAGCGCACGCACTGAGCCTGATCGCCGAGGAGTTGCCGCCGTTTGCACCGGAACTGCGCGATCTGTTCGATACCAGCTCGCGCGGCAATCTGGATTTCGACGGCCTGCTCGAACGCCTGCGCGCGCGCCTCGGCCCCGCGGCAATCCGCCCGCTGGCGCTGCACGCAGACTATCGACCGGAACACGCCTGGCGCGTGGCAGAACCCGATGCGGCGTATTCATCTTCAGTATCGCAACCAGCACGTCCACTGTGGTTGCTGCCCCGCCCAACACCGTTTCGCGGTCGCATCGTGCGTTTGCTGGAGACACCCGAGCGCATCGAAACCGGCTGGTGGGATGGCGACGATGTGCGTCGTGATTACGTCATCGCCGAGCTCGACAGTGGCCAGCACGCGTGGCTGTTTTGCCCGGCCGGTGACGATACGACGCGCACCGATGGTTGGATGCTGCACGGCTGGTTTGCCTGATGTCGCAGCGCATGCGACAGCGCCGATGCAGGCTGCCGCGCATGCGTGCAGCCGCGAATTCCATTACTTCACCGCCACCGCCACCGCCGGACTATGCCGAACTGCATTGCCTGTCGAACTTCAGCTTCCAACGCGGCGCTTCGCATGCGGAGGAATTGTTCGAACGCGCACACGCATTGGGCTACACAGCGCTGGCGATCACCGACGAGTGTTCGCTGGCCGGCATCGTGCGCGCGATGATCGCGTCCGAAAAGCTGCATCTGAAACTGATCGTCGGCAGCGAGTTCACTTTGGTTGATGACCTGAAATGCGTGCTGCTGTGCACCGATCGCACTGGTTACAGCGCACTCAGTCGGCTGATCACGCAGGCGCGGCGAGCAGCAGAAAAAGGCAGCTATCGACTCGAACGCAGCGATCTGGATGCGCTCGACACTAACGGCCTGCTGGCGTTATGGATCCCGCAGGCGGTCGCGCGCTGGAACGAGGAACTCGACTGGCTGCACACACGATTTCCGCAGCGGCTGTGGATCGCGCTGGAACTGCATCGCGAAGCCGGCGACGACGCCCGCCTGTGCGCGTTGCAAGCACTCTCGACCAACACCGGCATTCCACTGGTCGCCGCCGGCGACGTACACATGCACGCACGCGGTCGACGCGCGTTGCAGGATGCACTGACCGCCATCCGCTTGCGTCGCAGCGTCGCCGAATGTGGCCATGCCTTGTTTGCCAATGGCGAACGCCACCTGCGTCCACGCCACGCGCTGGCGACGTTGTATCCACGCGCCGCGTTGGGCGAAGCCGTGCGCATTGCCGAACGCTGCACGTTCAACCTGCGCGAATTGCATTACGACTATCCCGAGGAGTTGGTGCCGGCCGGACACACACCGACCACGCACCTGCGTGCGCTCACGCAAGCCGGCGCGCAGCGACGCTGGCCCGGCGGCGTTCCGCCCGCGATTCACGCGCTGATCGAAAAGGAACTAGCGCTGATCGCCGAGATGCACTACGAGGCGTTTTTCCTCACCGTCGAAGACGTGGTGCGCTGGGCGCGCGAGCAGCACATCCTGTGTCAAGGTCGCGGCTCTGCAGCAAATTCAGTGGTCTGTTACTGCCTGAATATTACTGCGGTCGATCCCGAACGCATCCATATGTTGTTCGAACGTTTCGTATCGAAGGAACGCAACGAGCCGCCCGATATCGACGTCGATTTCGAACACGAACGCCGCGAGGAAGTGATCCAGTACGTGTATCGCAAATACGGGCGCGAGCGCGCGGCACTGGCGGCAACCGTCATCTGCTATCGCGGCAAGAGTGCTGCGCGCGATATAGGCCGCGCGCTGGGCTTTGCCGCCGACCAGCTCGATCAGCTTTCATCGGTCTTCAACTGGGCGCACGGCGAGGTGCCGATCGCGACGCGCCTGCGCGAATCCGGATTTGATCCAGACGCCGCCCCGCTGCGCCGCCTGCTTGCGTTGACGCAATCGCTGCGCGGATTTCCACGGCACCTGTCGCAACACGTCGGCGGTTTCGTGATTTCCGGCACGCCGCTGTGGCAATTGGTGCCGGTGGAAAACGCCAGCATGCCCGAGCGCACCATCATCCAGTGGGACAAGGACGACCTGGAAACACTCGGCCTGCTCAAGGTCGACTGCCTCGCGTTGGGCATGCTGACCTGCATCCGCAAGTGTCTTGATCTGGTGCAACGCCATCGCGGTCGCACACTCACACTCGCGGATTTTCCCGAAGGCGATGCCGATACCTACGCGATGATCCAGCGCGCCGATACCGTCGGCGTATTCCAGATCGAATCGCGCGCGCAGATGTCGATGCTGCCGCGGCTGAAGCCGGCGTGTTTTTACGATCTGGTAATCGAGGTTGCAATCGTGCGGCCCGGCCCGATCCAGGGCGGCATGGTGCACCCGTATTTGGCGCGTCGCGAGATCGAGGCCGAGCGTGCAGCGCTTGGGCTGGATGTGCTCGATCCCGACTCCGATGATTTTCGCGCCACCTACCACCAACCCGAAATGATCGCGGTGCTGGGTCGCACCTGCGGCGTGCCGATCTTTCAGGAACAGGTGATGCATCTGCTGCAGGTCGCGGCCGATTTCAGCCCGGGCGAGGCCGACCAGTTGCGGCGTTCGATGGCGGCATGGAAACGCCACGGCGGGCTGGAACATTTCCGCGATCGCATCGTCGAGGGCATGAGTCGCAATGGCTACGCGATGGACTACATCGAACGCATCATCGAGCAGATCAAGGGTTTCGGCAGCTACGGATTTCCCGAATCGCACGCAGCCAGTTTCGCGCTGCTGGCGTATGTCTCGTCATGGCTGAAATGCCACCAACCGGCGGCGTTCGCCTGCGCGCTGCTCAACTCGCTGCCGATGGGCTTTTACGGGCCGGCACAGATCGTCGCCGACCTGCGCCAGCATGGCGTTGGCGTGCGTCCGGTTGATGTGACCAGCAGCGAGGTTGATTGCACGCTGGAACACGATTCACGCGGCGAGCTGTGCTTGCGACTGGGGTTGCGGATGGTGTCGAGACTTGCGCTGGATACTGCCAACGCGCTGGTGCAGGCACGCGCCGAGCATCCGTTTCGCGATGTCGCCGACCTGGTCGCGCGCGCTGGACTGGACGCCCGCGCATCACGCGCGCTGGCCGCAGCCGGAGCATTGAAGCGACTCGCCGGTCATCGCCATCGCGCCTACTGGGACATCGCCGGCAGCGATGCACGACACGATGTGATCAGCAACGCGCGCATCGACGAAGCTCGCGCGCCCTTGCGGCTACCCAGCGTGCACGACGACACCATGGCCGATTACGCCAGCACCGGGCTGACCCTCGGCACCCATCCGCTGCGCTTGATTCGCGCGCAACTGGCGCGGCGACGCATGCGAAGGTCCGATCAACTGGCATCAATGCAAGACGGCGAACCAGTGCGGTTCGCCGGCCTGGTCACCGTGCGCCAGCGCCCGGGCACCGCCAGCGGCGTCACCTTCGTGACCGTCGAGGACGAATCGGGCAGCGTCAACGTGGTGATATGGAAACACTTGGCCGAACGCCAGCGCCGCGAACTGCTCAATTCCAGCGTGCTCGGCATCGAGGGCACGCTGCAACGCCAGCAAGGCGTGCAGCACATCATCGCGCGCCGGCTCTACGACTTCAGCAACCTGCTGCAGCAACTGGACGCGCCGGCACGTAATTTTCATTAGCCGGTGCGTGCAATCGCGATGCAGTTATTTCGCAGGAATCGACACCTTCTTCACAACCTCAGCACTCTTCTGCTCGCTGCCGCAATGAGCGACATCGGCCAACGCGACAATGCCGCAAATACAGCCATCGGCATCGACTACCGGTACGCGGCGGATCTGGCGCGACTCCATCACCTCGCAACAATCGGCAAGGCTGCTGTCGCAACTGACGGTGACACAAGGCTTGCTTAGGCAATCGCCAGCGGTTGCAGACTGTGCATCCACACCCTTGGCCACGATCCGCAACGCGATATCGCGATCGGTCACAACGCCAATCGGCTTGCGCGACTGCATGTTGTCGAGCACCGGAATCTGTCCGCAATCGTGTTGCTGCATCATTTTTGCAACCTCCTGCACCGAGGTCTCGGTCGTGCAGCAGGCGGGATTGGCGGTCATGACGGATTTCAGGTCCATGGAAAACTCCTTTTTGACAGACGTTGGATTGCGCGCACAGGCGCTGCAATGGACTCCATCCTAGCGTTCATGACATGTCGATGAGCGGAAAAGCGCCGGTCGTACTCAGACCCGATTCATGCACAGGATCTGCCGCCACCCAGACGCAGACCGTGCAAGCACGGTCGCCCTCGGCATAACACCTGCTTTACACTGGGCGGAATCCGACCACGAGTACCCCGCCCATGGCCAAGCCCAATTATTCGTTCGAGAAGCGACAGCGCGAGCTGGCGAAGCAGAAGAAGCAGGAAGAAAAGCGCCTCAAGAAGCAGCACGCAACGCCGGATGAGGAAGTTGCACCCGACGACGCCGACGCGAACGACAGCCAGCCACCGAAGGCAGATTAAGCAAAACGCGAAGGTCAATTTGCAGTCGTGCGTAAAACGTACGCTACGACCTACCAGTCGCTTTGCCCGGGCAGCAGCCCGTGCAACTCGGAATCAGTCAGGTTTCGCCACTGACCGATCTTTAACGCACCCAACTTGACGTTGACGATACGCACGCGTCGTAGCTGAGTTACCCGGAAACCAAACTCCTCGCACATCAGGCGGATCTGGCGGTTCAATCCCTGGGTCAGCACGATACGGAATCCGAATTTCGCGATCTTCGCGGTCTTGCAGGGTTTCGTCAGTTGTCCTTGCACGCGCACACCGCGCGCCATGCCACGCAAAAACGCATCGGTCACCGCCTGATTGACGCCGACCAGATATTCCTTCTCGTGCGCGTTCTCCGAGCGCAGGATCTGGTTGACGATATCGCCATTGCTGGTCATCAGGATCAGCCCTTCCGAATCCTTGTCGAGCCGGCCAATCGGAAATATACGTTCACGATGATCGACAAAATCCACGATATTGCCGGCCACCTCCCGCTCGGTGGTACAGGTGATCCCAGTCGGTTTGTTTAACGCGATGTACGAAAAGCGGCGCTTGCCTTGCACCGCCACGCGCGCGTGCAGCGACGCGCCGTCAACGCGAACCTCATCAGTTTCCGCCCACGCCTCGCCCATCACCGCAACACGGCCATTGCGCAGCACGCGACCGGACCCAATCATGCGATCGGCCTCGCGTCGCGAACACAACCCGGTATCGCTGATGAACTTGTTCAGTCGCATGTGGAAGTGAGTAAGGGAAGCGGGTGAAATGCTGGCACACGCGGCGACTGCGTGTCACTCACTGCGATGCGGCTTTCGCTCACGTCAGCGCAAAGCACGCAATCGGAACTTGCGTCCCTTGATGCCTTTCGCCTGCAGGCGTTGCATGGCCGGCGCCGCTTGCGCCTGCCCGATTGCGACATAGGATCGGGTGGCAAAGATATCGATCTTGCCGACTGCTTCGCGGGCAAGTCCCGCATCGCCGGTCAGTGCACCGAGAATGTCGCCAGGCCGCAGCTTGTGTTGACGCCCGGCGTCGATCACTACCGTCGACCACATCGGCGCTGGCGGCGCGTTGGTTGAGGTGAAGGTCAATCCCTGCCAACGCAGCGGCTGTCCCAGCGCAGTTTCAATCAGGTTCGCACGCTGGATCTCGCGAGGCGCCACCAGATGCAGCGCCAGCCCTGCCTCGCCCGCGCGCCCGGTGCGCCCAATGCGGTGCACGTGCGCATCGGCGTCGGTCGGCAATTCATAACTGATCACCAGCGGCAATTCCTTGATGTCGAGTCCGCGTGCGGCCACGTCGGTTGCCACCAGCACGTTGCAGGTTCGGTTCGCGAAGCGCACCAACACTTCCTCGCGCTCGCGCTGGTCGAGTTCACCATGCAACGCCAGTGCGTTAAAACCGCGCTTGTACAGCGCTTCGGCGACTTCGGCAACATCCTTGCGCGTGTTGCAGAACACCAGCGCCGATTCGGCGGATTGATCCAGCAGCACAGCCACGAGCGCGTCAATCCGGCGCGCTTCGTCAATCTCGAAAAACCGCTGCGCAATCGCGTCGGTCTGCGCGTCAACCGTCACCTCAACCGGATCGCGCTGGATGCGCTTGCTGATTGCACGCATCGCGTCGGGCCAGGTCGCAGAAAACAGCAGCGTCTGGCGTTGTCGCGGCATCAGCTTCACGATTTCGCGAATCGCCGGTTCAAAGCCCATATCGAGCATCCGGTCGGCTTCATCGAGCACCAGCACGGTCAATGACGACAGGTCCAGCGCGGACCCGTGCGTGGCATCGGCCTGCAACAACTCCTGGATTCGACCAGGCGTGCCGACCACGATGTGTGGCGCATGTTGCAGCGAAGCGAGCTGCGGGCGCAGTGGAATGCCGCCACACAGGGTCAACAGCTTGATGTTCGGGACGGCGCTTGCCAAGCGGCGAATGTCCTTGCTCACTTGATCGGCCAACTCGCGCGTGGGACATAACACCAATGCCTGCGTGCGCACCAGCGCTGCATCGATCCGCGCCAGCAACGCCAATCCGAACGCAGCAGTCTTGCCACTGCCGGTCTTCGCCTGCGCGATCACGTCGCGGCCTTCGAGCATCGGGGGCAGGCTGGCGGCCTGGATCGGCGTCATCGCCTCAAAGCCAAGCGCCGCGACTGCCTGCAGTAGTTCGGGCTGCAATGGGAGACTGGAAAATTCGTTCATGCGCAATGATCGCATGGACACACGCGCCATCGCGTCGCACATGGATCGGCGCATCAGGCTGCCTAGCTCAGTTTCGGCACCGTCGCCTTGGTCGGTCGTGTATCGGTTTCGACGCGGTTGCCACCCGAACGCTTGGCCGCATACATCGCGCGATCGGCATCGGCAAGCAGCGCGTTTGCATCATGGCCGCGTTGCAGACAGGCAACGCCAATACTGGCAGTCAGCACATCCTCGGGCGAACCGACCGCAATCCGTTGTGCCCGCAGGTCAGTGCGGATCCGCTCGGCGATCTCCAATGCGATTTGCATGCTGCAGCCCGGCAACACCGCGACGAACTCTTCGCCGCCGTAGCGTCCGAGCACGTCTTGCACGCGCATGTCCGAGCGCATCAGGCGAGTCACCGCGATCAATGCCTCGTCACCGGCCGCGTGGCCGTGGCGATCATTGAGCAGCTTGAAGCGGTCCAGATCCAGAAAAAGCAACGTCAATCGCTGACGCTGCCGATGCGCGCGTTCCACCATCTCGGCGAGACTGCGATCCAGCCCGCGACGATTCAAAGTCGAGGTCAACGCATCGGTATCGGCCAGCGCCTGCGCGATATCGCGATCGCGGCGCAGCGACAGCGCCCGATCTGCCAGCCCGAGCGAAAGCACCAAGGCCTCGAATGCGCCGGCGACCAGATTTGCATCGCCGAGCCAGGTCCAAGTCGCAAGCACGCCGAACACCTGCGCGCTGCCAAGCACGGTGACCGCCAGCAGGGGTGTCCAGCCCAGCAGGAAGAACCCGCCGTATCGCGATCCGCGCCACCAGGCCATCGTGCTGGCAACCAAAATCAGCGGCCCAGCAAAGATCAGCAACGGATTAATCAGCAACGATGCGGCGCTGACCAATCCACTGATTGGAATGCTGCCCAATGCCATCAACGCGCAGGTCGCCACGCCCAACGCAAGCACGACGATGCGCATGCGCGGCGCGTAACGTGCGAGTTCGCCAAATCGCGCAACGAATAACGTGGCAAACAAAACAGACAACGCCGTCGCCACCCTCCCCCACGTGTTCGGTGCGCCAGCAACCCAGGTCCATTCCAACGGCTCTGCGACGTAGCCGGTCTGCACGCCGAGAATCAACGCGTAGGCCAACACGTAGCCAGCGTAGTAAACGAAGGTCATGTCACGCAGCTCGATCGCGAACAGCAACGCCATCACCGCCATGGCGGCCATGATCGAGAAACACGCGGTCGCCAGGGCCAGCCAGCGCGCATCCTCGCGACGAAATTGTTGCGGACTCACCAGCGAAAACTGGATAGGCGATGCAATCACGCGTCCCGGTTCGATTCGCAGCAGCATTGGTGCTTTCGCAAGCGTGGTGCCATCGATCGGAAAGCCGATCCTTCCATGCCCGTCCCAGCCATCACTTCTCCGCAACAGGCCCGCATTGAGGACAGGCGGGGCATCGACCGGAAACAAACTGAACGACTGCAGGCCTGGATCGTCGATTACCAAGACCTGATCACCTGTTGGCCAAGACGAGTCGCCACCCTTTGGCTGCAGCTGAATCCATGCGCCGTGATTGCCGGCTGGAATCGCAGTCAGTCTTTCCGCATCGAACGACTTTGCGGTCGCGACTGCGCGACCCTGTCCAGCCTGTTCGGACGGCGTGGCAGCATGCCAATCGCCACGCAGTGGAATCGCATGCGACGGCAATACTGCCAACAGCATCAGCGACGCCACCACAAGATTTGCGATCAACCCGCGCAGGCGATTTGCGCTTGACTGAATTGAAATCAATGCGGCTTCGTGCATGCCACATCATCGCAACGATTTGCACGACAGGCACGCGCCCGCCGGTCCGACCGGTGCGCCGCTCGTTCGATCAGCCAGCCGAACGCATGATGCAGCCGCAGTTTCGACAGCCCAACTCGGTGACGTGCAACCCACGGGTAGGCGCGCTCCCACACCGGGCGCAGCCAGCGATGGCCCCAAACGCGCGCCACGCTTTCGAGCCCGGCAATGCGGTAGGCGCGAATGAATACATCAACGCCGCGCAACCAGTTTCCCTCGCCATCGCGTGCGTGGATGCAGCGCATGAGCTCCACTCGCGTGAACCCCGCCGCGACAACTTCGCGCTCGTCGAAGTCAGCAGCCGAACAGTCCTTGAGTTGCAATCGGGTATCGCCAGCGTGGCGCAGTAACGCGTGCATCTCCGATGCGCACAGCGGACAGGAGGCGTCATACCAGATTGTCAGCAACGGACTGTCGGCGGCATTCATTTCGCCTTGCCTTCGCGCAACAACTTCTGGATCTTGCTGCCCAACTTCATCACCTTCATCAAGGTGGCGGGTTCAAGACGCAACATTTCTTCACCCCAAGACGACAGGGCCGACATCAGCGCCAGCGTATCGCGGATGCGGGTGCGCACGTTGGCGTCCTCTGAAGCAAAGTCCGGGTCGGCAACACAACTCTGCAGCAATGCCACGGTCGGATCGAACTCGCGCACCTTGCGCTCGCGCACCACGGTGCGGAACAGCTCCCATACGTCCTTTGCTGTGTCGAAATGATCGCGCCGGTCGCCGACCAGGTGCACGACACGCACGAGGTTGTAGCTTTGCAATTCGCGCAAGCTGGTACTGACGTTGGAACGCGCGACCAGCAGGACGTCGGCGATTTCATCGGCCGGCAGCGGGCGCGCGGAAAGATAGAGCAGCGCGTGGATTTGTGCGACCGTCCGGTTCACGCCCCAGCGCGAACCCATCTCGCCCCAGTGCATGACGAAGCGACGACTGATCGGCGCCAACGTGTCGGCGATGATCGCATCACTTTCAGGATCTTCCGCCGTCGCCATGGTCACAGTGCACGAATTCCGTTGCCAACATTCTAATTTGGTCGTATATTTCTGTCAATACAGAAACACCTGTCGAAAAGGCCCGATAATGAGTGACGCGAAGGATCGCAACACTGCAGGCAAGGCTCGAACCGTCCTCGTTCTCGGCGGCACAGGTTTCATTGGCCGCCATGCAGTTGCATCCCTGCTGCAATCAGGCTGCACAACCATCGTCGGTAGCCGCCATCCGCGACGCATTGCCAGCCGGATGCCGGCGCTCGCCGACCATTGCGAGAATCGCTTCACCCGCATGGAACGCATGCAGGAACCCGATGCATGGAACGCAACATTGCACGGCGTCGATTGCGTGGTGAACTGCGTCGGCATCTTGCGCCAGCGCGGGCACGAGACCTACGAGCGCGTCCATCACCAAGGGCCCACCGCGCTCGCGGAAGCCTGCCGACAGCGCGGCATCCGACTGATCCTTGTTTCCGCACTCGGGCTGCGTGCAGGTGCGCGAAGCCGCTTCCTCCGCTCCAAGGTGGCTGGCGAAAATGCGTTGCGCTGCAGCGGCGCGGACTGGCGCATCGTGCGCCCTTCACTGCTGGATGGCGAAGGCGGTTACGGCGCGAAATGGCTGCGCCGGGTTGCGCGCTGGCCGATCCATGCCCTGCCCGTCGCTGCGAACGGAAAGATCGCAGCGCTGGATGTCGGCGAACTCGGTGAAGCACTTGCACAATTGGCGACCGCGTCCGACGCGTGCTACCCGGACGATGCTGCGCGCATCTTCGAGCTTGGTGGTCCTGATCGTCGCACCTTGGCCGACTATATTGGTGCCATACGACGCGTCCACACCGACGTACCTGCACGCTGCGTGCGTATTCCTGCGTGGGTTACGCGCTTAGCCAGCCATGTGTTTGACCTGCTGCACATCACGCCGTTTTCGTTTGGGCATTGGGAACTGTTGCGCGAAGACAATTGCCCGCAACCGAACCGGCTGGCCGAGTTGCTCGGGCGCGAACCGGTTGCCGTGGGCCGCCCGAAGGGTCTGGCGTCTCCGACAGCCACAGGTCACCCAGTCGCGGCCAGAATCTAGGCGGGATGCAATCTTCGCGCGGTCTTGACCAGCAGCCGGATTCAATGTTGATTTAATCGGAGAGCCAGCCATGCCATCGAGCGAATATGTTGTTCGCCGCAGTACCACTCGTTTAGGCTCGATCCTCGCCGTACTCTGCCTGCTGCTCGCCGGATGCGCCAACATGGGCGATGTGCGACAGCCGATTCCGACGCGGCTGATCCCTGCCCCGCAGGCTGACGCAAGCGACGCTGGCTTGAGGCAAGAAATTCCACACAAGCTGCTGGTGATCGTGCTGCCCGGTCGCGGCGACTCGGTCGCCAATCTCGATCACGTCGGCATCGCCAAGGCAATCCAGAAGGCATGGCCGGATGCGGACGTGATGCTGACCGGCACCGCTCTGGGCTACTACATGCAAGGCGCAGTGTGGAAGCGGCTGCACGACGAAGTCGTCGAGCCGGCACGGCGCCAGGGTTACACGCAGATCTGGATGTCGGGCGCCTCGCTCGGCGGTATGGGCACGCTGTTGTACGAACAACACTATCCGGGCGAACTGACCGGACTTGTGTTGTGGGCTCCGTATTTGGGCGAGAAGCCCCTGCTGAAAGAAATCGACATCGCTGGCGGACTAGCGCCGTGGCAGCCGGGTCCGGTACCGGCGCTGGTGGACAACAACAATTTCCAGCACGAAACGTGGCGCTGGTTGCAAGGCTGGATTGACAAATCCGATCCCGCACAACGCGTCTGGCTGGGATTCGGTGAGCACGACAAGTTGCGCTATGCGATGCCGGCGTTCACGCCGTTGTTGTCCGCAGATCACGTATTCATGCGACCTGGCCGGCATGCGTGGACAACCTGGAATTTGCTGGCGATCGAGATGTTCCAGCGCATTCGCGCGCAGCAGAAATGATGCGCTGTCAGCCCAGGAAAGACGGATGCGTCAGCCGATCAAGGAACAGTCGCAACACCTCTGGTCGCAGTACCAGCACGAACGCGACGCCGTAAGCCGCGCCCCACAAATGTGCACTGTGGTTGACGCGATCGGTGCCGCGGCGCTCGGCCCAGATGGTGTAGCCGACATACAGCACTGCATATACGATCGCCGGAATCGGAATGGCAAAGAAGAAATAAATCATCATCCACGGCTGGAACAGGATGCAGGCAAACAACACCGCCGAGACTGCGCCCGAGGCGCCCAGGCTGCGGTACTCCGGGTCGTCGCGGTGCTGTCCGTAACTGGGCAGGATCGAGGCCAGCACGCCGCCAAGATAAAACAGCACGTACCCCGCTGCGCCGATGCGGTTGCTGATTACCGGTTCGATGAAGCGCCCAAAGAAATACAGGGTGATCATGTTGAACAACAGGTGCTGCATGTTGGCATGCACGAAACCGTAGCTGATCAGCCGGTACCACTGCTTTTGTTGTTGCACAGCCGGCGGCCACAGGATCAGCGCGTTCAACAGACGCGGATTGCCGAAAGCGGCAAACGATATCAGGCAAGTGATTACGATCAGGATCAGGTTGACTGACATGCGCTTCCTGCAACAAGAAATTGGTTAGAAAGCGCGCGCAGCAGAACCGGACGCTTTCCCTTTTCAGGACAACAGATCGTACGGTCCGCCTTGTTCCAGCGCCGTCTGATAAGCCGCACGCGCGTGGATGCGCTGCAGGAATTTGTCGAGATGCGGACGATTCTGACCGACCATCCCGCGTGCCTTGCCGGCCTCGATCGGAAAACTCATCTGGATGTCGGCGGCGGTGAACGCATCGCCGGCAAACCAGTCACGTCTGGCGAGTTCCGCTTCCATGAAATCGAAGTGCGTTTTCAGTTGCGGCGTGATGAATCCATCCATCGCCTTGTCGGCTATCAGGCGCGCGATGGGTTTGACGAAAAACGGCATCGGCGCACTGCGCATGCGCGAGAACACCAGGCTCAGCAGCAGAGGCGGCATCGCCGAGCCTTCCGCATAGTGCAGCCAGTAGGTGTAGCGGCGCTGTTCGAGGCTGCCGTCTGCCGGTTTCAGCCCGCTATCATGCCCATAGCGTGCCATCAGGTATTCCACGATCGCACCGGATTCGGCAATCGTTTGCTCCCCCTCGGGCAAGGTATCGTCGGTGATCACCGGCGACTTGCCCAGCGGATGCACCGCGAGCAACTCGGGCGGCGCCAGCATGGTCTTGCGATCACGCAGATAGCGCTGCACGCGATACGGCACGCCCAGTTCCTCCAGCAGCCACAGCATGCGCTGCGAACGGGAATTCTCGAGATGGTGGACGGTGATCATGTCGATTTCCAAATTGGTGCGAAGTGCCTATCGTGCAGCAAGCCGCGTTATCGCACCGTCGAGTAGCGCTAGTGGTTTGCCGTCGGCGTGGGCGGAACGGGCGGAGCGGCGTCCAGATTCGCGCGCAGGAATCCGGCCACGCCGGTCCACAGCTTCACCGCATTGGCGTTGTCAAAGCCGCCATGTCCTTCATCCTTGAACGTGATTGCCACCGGTGTTTTGCCGGCGAGGTTTAGCATGCGCACCATGCGGCTGGTATTTTCGTAGTCCACGCGGCGATCCTGCAGACCGTGCGCGAGCATCACCGGAACCTTAATTTCCTTGTACCGATAGATCGGCGAATACACTTTCATGGTTTCGCCGTCAGTCTGTGGATCGCCGATCAGTTCGGCAAACTCCTTTCGACTGGCAGCGGTCCGCCCGACATCGCTGGCGCTGAACATCAACATTTGGTCGGTGACTCCGGAAATCGAGACTACGCAACGAAAACGCTGCGGCCAGCGAATGCTTTGTACCAGCGCGGAGTAGCCGCCGTAGCTGGCGCCGACTGCGCACACCCGTGTCGCGTCCAGCGGAAACTTGCCCAAGGCCTCGCGCGTGGCAGCGTCGATGTCGTCCTCGATCAGGCTTCCATAATGACGGCGACCAGCGTCGCGGAATGTGCGGCCGTAGCCGCTTGACCCGCGATAATTGACCTGCAGCACGCCGAAACCAAGCGAGGCGAACAATTGCACGGCCGGATCGAATCCGAGCCTGTCGCGTACGCCAATCGGACCGCCGTGCGTGTAGACGATCAATGGCACCTTGCCGCTGACATGCACCGGTAGGGTCAGATACGCCTCGATCGGCAGGCCATCTGGGCCGTTGACGTGCAAGGTTTGGGAAGGTGCCAGCGGCTTGTCAGTCAGCCAAGGCGCATCCTCATCCAGCAATGAAGCAGTCGCATGGGCGAGGTCCAGGTAATACAACTGCCCCGGTTGGTTGCTGCCGGCCACCGCGAGCAGAAATTGCTTGCCTGTGGCATCGCGGTCGATGATCTGCGCGCTCATCCCGGGAAACGCCTTGGCAATGCGCTGATCAATGACGCGATTGTCCTGGTCGAAGTAGTCGACCACGCGCTTACCCTCGACGTAATACGCAACGCCGATAGGATTGCGTTGTGCATCGAACACTGGCGCGCTGATGTCCACGCCAGGCTTGCTGAACAGAGTCTTCGTGATCGATTTTGAAGTCGGATCGAACACCACCAACTCTTTCTGTCCCCTGCCCTTGTCGCTAAGTCCATAGAGCAGACTTCCATCGGCTGACATACCCATCGGCGTGAATTCGTTGTCCTTATTGAACGTCAACACCGATTGATAGTGGCCGTCTGTTCCGTGAAACAGCATGAACTCGCTGCCTTGCTTGGCTACCGCAGCGCGCAGTTGCCCGTGCGCATCGGTTAACCAGGCCGCAACATCGGCAAGACCGTGATTGAGTCGATCCTCGAAGCGAAACTGGTGGTGATCGAATTTCTCTGCGCTGGAAATGTCGATCCTGTTGACTTGCTCGGAACCCTTGCTGTCAAGGATTCCAAACAGCACATGCTCCGGATCATCCTGCAGAGGATCGACAAGCCGTCCACTGCGTGGAATTCGATAGCCTATCGGCGGCTTGCCATCAACTCCGATGTGGACGATATAAACCGTAGATTCGGCAGTACCGCCCAGCGTAATCGCCAGCACACGCTCGCCGACCCAAGTCAGCTCTGCCACCGGATTGCCGAAGTTCAACAGGCGGATGGATGTGCGTGCCTTGGGATCAATCAGGTCCACTTGATACGAACCTGCGTCGTGAATTGCCTCCGCTACCAGATTGCCCCGAGGATTCAGGCTCACGGATTCAATCCGCGTCTCGCGCCACAGATCGTCGATCGCGATGGGCAATTTACCCACCGCGGGAGGCGGCAGCGTTTTCTCCAGCTCCGCTGTGGTGCGATCCGGACGCAGGAGCCGCTGCGCGCGATAGAAATCTGGAAACGGATCGGGCACAGGACCCGTGTACAGAAACGGGGTAGACGTCCACACCACAGGGTGCGTGGCCTGCAGCCAGTCCATGGCTTCCAGGCCGCGATTCAATATCGACGTCGTGGCGCGCTCGGTGCCAATGGGTCGATAATTCAGATCGCCCGGGTAATTTATGATTCCTGGCTTCACCTGAAAATGAAATTGTTCGTCATTCTTGAGATCGAACTGGTAATGCATGTTGCCGAGCAGGTAGTGGATGTCGTTCCAGCGATAAGCTCCTGCGGTGACCACGAACAGCTTGCGTGTTTGCCCGGCCTGCAGGTCCTTGATGTTCTCGCCACCGGTCAAGCTGCCTTGCTTGGAAATGCGCAGCACACCGATGTAATCCGAACTGTCGACGTCCACCACCAGATAACCCTCATCCGCACCCAGTGCACGCACCTCGCCGGGATCGACCTCACGGATCGAAGCACGCGCGGCAGGCAGCAGTAACACCAGCAGGCCTATGGCCAGCCCAGATAGACGTCGATTCAATGGTAAATCCCCGATCAGTTGCAGCGCCTCGATGCGCCGACTCATGCAGCAAAGATACTATGTGCTGAGTTCATTCGTCATCGTATGCGCCAACTCGGCGCTGGCGATTGTCCCCGATCCACGAACAGTTGCCGCAGACGCAATGCATCCTTTGTCGCATGACCCATCGCCGTATTGTCCAGAATGCACCAGGCCTGCTGGCCCGCGTTGGCGGTGACGCACAGCACGTCTGCCAGTTCGCCCAACACCCCGTCGTCGTAGGCGCTCCAGTAGATTCGGGGCGAACCATGCCAGCGCCAATAGCGCCAGGCGCCGCCCCGCCGCTGGTGGCAGCGCCGGCAAAACGCGGCGGGTCGGCGGCGACGCGTGCGACGGCTAGTCGCGCCCTAGCCACTCAACGGCAGGCACAAACCAACTCGGGCGGCGTGGCTCCAGTGCCAGCGCGCATCGAAAGTGCGATCGCATCGAGGAAAGAAACACTGCGGCAAGATCGATATCGAATGTAAGGCTCGGCGGCAACTGAATCAGCACGCGCATCTGCGTCGCGAAGCCGCGCTTGGTGCGTGATCGACTTCGGCAATTTCACGCTGAAGCGAAAATCGTCCGGCACTTCCGCAGCCCAACGCGCGTAGGTCTTGCGTTGGTGCGAGCGATAGAACGAGGAGTTGATTTCCACGCAATCAAAACACGTGGCGTAGCGTGCAAGCTGGCTACCGCCTTCGCCGAACAGTGTCGACTGATTCGAACGAATCGACCAGCCGGCGCATCCAATGCGGATGCCTGCGTGGTGGCCGTCTGCGGAAGCTAATGGCTGACTGTTCGTTGGATGCAAGCTGGTCATGAACATCCTGTCCCTTGCTCGAATGCATCCCGCGTATGCATCGACGCTAGTCAGCAGTTTTGATACTTCCAATTGCGTTGTTTGCCTTCGCCGATCTATTTGACTGCTTGCGCAATGCGGCGCTCACGGGTATCGCTGCGTTTGGCTTCGGTGATCCATTCGACGTATTCCCGTTTGCAACTTGGGCTGAATGCCTCGACGGTCTTGCGCGCGGTAGCGTTGCGCTTGAGCGCCACCAACAGGTCATCGGGTGTGGCCGGCGGCGGACGCGGCTTGGCTGGCTTTGCGTCGGCTTTTAGTGCCCGCGCTGGTGCTTTCGCAGAGTCGCGCTTGCTCTCCATCGCGGCGCGGACGTGATCGGCAAGCGCCTTCTTCGAGTGCAGATCGGCGACCTTGGTGATGCGTCCAAACTGACCCATCCCATCAGCGTCCTCGGCCGACGCTGGGACTGCGGCGCGTGCCTTCCAGAACCAAAACGAGCAGTGCTGCTTGAACGCGGCGATCCCACACAGAATGCCGCCCTGATACAGGAAGCTGGGCATGCCCCATTTGATCGTTTCCTCAACCTCTGGACAAGCACTGTGAATCACGTCGCGCAGATGGGCGAGCACCGGTTATGCAAACGCAGCGGACTTGACGATGTAGGCGTCAACACGCGGATCGATGGTTGGCATGGACGAATGGTACTCTCGCCACCGCGGCAAAATCACGCCGGCACCGCACTTACGAGCTGCACGAAAGCATCGAACAACCTGCACGATTACGTGCCCAGTCGGGTCGACGCGCAGCGTAGTGCGCATTCTCAGGTTGGTCGTCGTACGGGCGACGCAATAGCTCAAGCAGATTGAGAATTTCCGACGCGTCTCCTTTCTCGGCGAAGTCGATCGCCTGTTGCGCCAGATAATTGCGCAATACGTATTTCGGATTGGCTGCGCGCATCTTTTCACTGCGCGCGTCTGCATCCAGTGGATCGTCCTGCAGTCTCGCCGCATAGCGACGCAGCCAGTCAAGAAAGTCCGGCCCCAGGGAACTGAAGCGTGCTTGATCGTAGAACGCATCGTGCAGGGCATCCAGCGTCGGCGCCGCCGGGTCGACATTGACCAGCGCGCGAAAGAACAACGTCATGTCGACTTCGGCTGCGGCCATCAATCCATGCAACGATTGCATCAACGCAAGATCGCTCTCGCGGCATTCGGCGAGCCCCAGCTTGCGCGCAATGGTGTCGCGCTCACTTTGTGCGAATACTCCCGCGTAGCGTTGCAAACCTTCGCGCAAAGCATCGTGATCGAGCACCAGCGCCAGCGCGCTGGCCAGCCTGGTCAGATTCCAATAAGCAACTTGGGACTGCTGGCCAAATCGGTAACGACGATGCTCGCGATCGGTCGTGTTGGGCGTCCAGTCCGGATCGTAGTTGTCGATCCAGCCATACGGGCCGTAGTCGATCGTCAGGCCGAGGATCGACATGTTGTCGGTGTTCATTACTCCATGCACGAACCCGACACGCATCCACTCCGCCACCATCCGCGCGGTGCGTTCGCATACCTGGGCGAACCAGTCGGCATGCCGCTGCTCGGTCGTACCTGCAACTTCCGGAAAATCCCTCGCGATGGTGAAGTCCACAAGCTGTTGCAGGAGCGCGGATTCGTTATGCGACGCAGGCAACTCGAAGTTGCCGAAGCGAATGAATGAAGGCGCTACGCGACACACGATCGCGCCCGCTTCGGGTTTCGGGTGGCCGTCGTAGAACATGTCGCGGACAACGGTTTCTCCGGTCGCGATCAAACTGAGGGCACGCGTGGTCGGCACGCCCAGATGATGCATCGCCTCGCTGCACAGGAATTCGCGAATCGATGATCGCAATACCGCGCGCCCATCGGCAGTGCGCGAGTACGGCGTCGGGCCGGCGCCCTTGAGTTGCAATTCATGCCGCCGCCCATCGACACCAATCGTCTCGCCCAGAGTGATCGCGCGGCCATCGCCGAGTTGCCCGGCCCAGTTGCCGAACTGGTGTCCGCCATAATTCGCTGCGAAAGACTGCATTCCCGGCAGCAACGCGTTTCCCGCGAACACCTGGGCGAATTCCTGCGATTGCACAGCCTCGTGATCGAGCCCCAACTCGTTGGCCACTTCGCGCGAATACGCCAGTAACCTGGGCGCCGTCACCGGAGTGGGCGACACCAGCGAGTACAACGCGCCATGCACCTGCCGCAGTCGCGCTCCCGACTCCGCATCGCCGGGCAATTCACGCACAAATGCATTGTCGAATCGAAGAGGTTTCATCGGCTCAGCCACGGCTGACGAAGGTGTGCAGCGCAATGCAGGTCGAAGTCATCTTGCATAATTTCTTAACGCACGAATGCATAGGCTTGCCTATAGGTTGCCGCACTGCCTTGAAAACGCGGGTCGTGACGATGTCAACAGTACTTCCCCTTCCGATCCCAAGGAAATGCCACGAAGACACTACCAATTATTGCCATTGTCGCTGCACTTGGCCTGTGCGCCGCAGCGAATGCAGCGAACGCAGCGAAATCGACGCCGGCTTGTTCAATTCATCCCGCAAGCCACGCTTCCGAATCGGCACTAGCCAAGCAGGCAGAAATCTCGAAGAAGACCGCCGAGCGAGCCGAACTTGCTTCGCTGGCAGGCAAGTCCGGCGCAAGAATTGTAGACGCAGAACTTGAGGCCGAAGAAGGCTGCCTGATCTGGTCGTTCGACGTCCGCATGAAGAACGTGAGCGGCATCCAGGAAATCACGGTCGACGCGGGAACCGGCAAGGTGCTGTCGTCCACGCACGAAACACCGAAGGACGAAGCAGCCGAAACCGCGCAGGACGCAATGGATTCGAAAAAGTAGCAAATGGCACGTTCGGATGGGTAGCGGGCGCACGACACTCGTGCCCTCGCGTTTACATCCAATACACGATAATCGCCTTGCTTCCGTGCCGATTCAGCCATGTGTATGCAGCATTGTCGCCTCAGCCACGTTTTGGAGTTCTGAAATGACTAAGTTTCGTCGTACTGCGTGCATAGCGCTGCTTGGCTTGTTGATGTGCACGTTCGGGTTCGGCGCAATGGCCGCGTCACTGACCGAACCGCAAAAGATCCAGATGCTGATCCACGACGTCGATGTGATGAAGGATGCGCAATTCATTCGTAACGGCAGCGCTCATGATGGTGAAGCAGCAGCCGATCATCTGCGGCTGAAGCTGCGTCACGCGGGATCGCGGGTGAAGACGGCGGAGGATTTCATCACCTATTGCGCCAGCAAGTCGTCCTTCAGCGGCAAGCCCTATACCATCCGCTTCGCGGACGGCCATGAGGTTGATGCAGCGCAATTTTTCCATACCAAGCTGGCGGCAATGGAACACAGCGCCAGCGCAATACGTCCCATTCCCGCGACGCCTGCACCTGCGCACTAAACAAGGCCGCGTGTGAGCTAATGCGATCCGCTGCGATCCGGCACTCGTCCCCGTCAAGCATTGAGTGGACGAGTGATCAAAATCGGCAGGCAGGAAATCCTCGACCGCCTGCATGATCTCTTGGCGCTTGTTCATTACGAACGGCCCATAGCGCGCGACAGGTTCGTTGACCGGCTTGCCCGCGAACAGGATCAGTCGTGCTCCATCGGTGCCGGCGCGCAGGCGAATCGCATCGCCATCGCCATCGCCTAGCAACGCAAGGCTGACCGCCTCCACCTTAATCGCGTGTTCGCCTATGTATGCAGCACCTTCGAACACGCAAGCAAACGCATGATGCCCTGCTGTAACCAGCGCAACATACTCGACGGTAGGATCGAGCGTGATATCGAGATACAGCGGCTGCGCGGCGACGCCCGTGATCGGTCCGGTGATTGCATGAACTGTGCCCGCAATGACTTTGACCGTCACACCAGCAACTGGCTTGATCACTGGAATCTGTTCTGGCGCAAATTCCTGATAGCGCGGCGCGCCCATTTTCTGGCTAGCCGGCAAGTTGACCCACAACTGGAATCCGCGCATCGCGCCGTCGACTTGCTCGGGCATTTCCGAATGCACCAGACCGCGGCCGGCGCTCATCCATTGCACGCTTCCGGGCACCAGCAATCCTTCGTTGCCGTGATTGTCGCGATGGCGCATGCGGCCTTCGAACATGTAGGTGACCGTCTCGAATCCGCGATGCGGGTGGTCGGGAAATCCAGCGAGGTAATCCTCCGGGCGATCGGTGCCGAACTGATCAAGCAGCAGGAATGGATCGACGTCCTGCAACTCCGGAGTGCCCAGCAGGCGCGTCAGTTTGACGCCAGCGTCATCGGAAGTGGGCATTCCGCGGACCACGCGTTGCACAGTGCGAAGGCCCGCCTTAGCCCCGATTGAGTCGGATTGGATTGAATTGGGCTTGCTTGAATCGGTCATGCCGGCCGCGGCTGGATGCGATGTCACTGCGCTGGAACAAGTCATCGACGCCTCCTGAAAACGGGATTGCGTCAACTATGAATGCGCGGCACGTCGATTTCGAGCCCGATCCGCACAACCGCTCGTTGCGCCGATGGAACGCTGCGCAACTGCTTTAATTGCTGTGCGCGGCGTCCGCCGATTCCGCCAGGTTGCGGGTGAACACATACACCGTGGCCGGCGGCAGGTTGCGCAGGACGAAGGTGCCGCGTCGTGCGTCAATGTCCAGCGCCTGCATCACTTCGCGCGCAAGCGGCGCGTTCGGGCCGTAAGTGAACTGGATGAAACGCCCGCCCGGGCGCAGGCATTCGAACGTCGCTGCAACGATGTCGTGTTGCATCGCGCGTGGCATCGAGAGCATACCCAGTCCCGATATCGCCGCATCCGCCAAGCCACCTTGCGAAAAACCGCAATCGCTGGCGAGGCGCACCAGCTCGCGGGCGTCGCCATGCTGCACGTGCACGCCCGGAAAGAGTTGCTCCAGGTGCGCGTGCAATTCGGCATTGAGCTCCATCACCATCAAGTCGTCG
The DNA here is from genome assembly GCA_038216155.1 of Lysobacterales bacterium. Taxonomy (GTDB): domain Bacteria; phylum Pseudomonadota; class Gammaproteobacteria; order Xanthomonadales; family Xanthomonadaceae; genus SZAS-103. The sequence goes on along the minus strand of JBBQQH010000011.1, from coordinate 25,773 downwards.
GCCCGAATTCCGTGGCCGAGCAAAGCTTGGGTGAACACGCCGGTTCCGCCGCCCAGTTCGATCACGCGTGTGGCGCCCAGCGGCAACTCTGCGATCATGCCGGCCGCCAGTTGCGGACTCGATGGCGACACCGACGCCATTGACACCGGGTGCCTCAACCACTGTCGGAAGAAGGTCCACAGGTGGCCTGGATCGTTGGCGGGCACGTGCGAGTTCATGGCTCAGGATAATGCCTTGCGCCACATTGCTGAAAAGTTAAGCCGCCGCCTAGGCAAGTCGCGGCATTCAGCGTGCGCACGGACGCAATTCCCAACTGCGATGGATGCGCGGATTGCGGGCGAAATCTGGCGGCACGGTCAAACGGCTGGTTTCGATCGCCTCGGCGAAGCTCGCAACAGCGTCGTCGTCGAAATGGAAGCGCCGGAAGTTGTTGGAAAAATACAGCACGCCATCGGGTGTCAATCGCGCCACCGCGGCGCCCAGCAATCGCACGTGTTCGCGCTGGAGATCGAAATCGCGCGCGCGTGCCGAATTGGAGAACGTAGGCGGATCGCAGAAAATGATGTGATAGCGGCCGGTGTCTGCCTCTAGCCACTTCAATGCATCGGCCTGCACGAGGCGATGGTCGACGCCGGTGCAACCATTGATGGCGAGATTTTGCGCCGCCCATTCCAGATACGTCGCCGAGAGGTCGACGCTGGTGGTCTGCAACGCACCGCCGACCGCCGCCTGCACGCTAGCGGTGCCGGTGTAGGCGAACAGGTTGAGCATGCGCTTGCCGCGCACAGTCGCGGCGATCTGCAGGCGCAGCGGACGATGGTCGAGAAACAGGCCGGTGTCGAGATGATCGAACAGGTTCACGCGCAGCAGCGCATCGCCTTCACGCACGCGCACGTACTCTCCACGCGCATCCATTCGCCCGTAGCGCGCACCGCCCTTGCCACGCTGACGGGTCTTGATCGAAATGCGCTCGCGCGGAACTGCGAACACGTCGCCTGCGGCACGCACCAGATCCCCGAGGCGGCGGCGTGCGAGGTCTTCAGGCACATCCTCGGGCGCCTGGTATTCCTGCACGTGCAGCCAGCGCAGCGGTTCGGAAACCTTTGCGGTGGCATTCACCGATTCCTCGGTGTAGACATCGATCGCGGCGGCGTATTCGGGAATGTCGGCATCGTAGGCGCGCCAGCAGGTCACATCGTGCTGCTTGCGCCACGCCACCAGCTTGCGTTCGTTCTTGCGCAAGCGGTTGGCAACCATGCTCGCGCCATCGGACAACGGCTCGCTCGGTCGCGGCGCTCGCTGTGGCTGAAGTGCCTGCTTGCAGACCAACAATGGACAGGCCAGCGCACCGTTGTAGAGCGTGTACAGCTTGTCGGCGCGCAGCCCAGTGGCACGCGCGAGAGATTCATCGCCTGCCAGAATCGCCACCCGCCAATCCGGCACCGTCTGCTGCAAAGCTTGCCCCAGATCGCGATACAGCGATGCGTCGGCCGCCAGCCGCGCGTCGTAGGGTGGGTTGCAGACGACGAGTCCCGATTCTGCGGCAGGTTTGCGCAGCGATTGCACTGCGCGTTGCTCGAACACGATCACGTCGCCGACACCTGCCGCAAGTGCATTGCTGGCGGCCGCGCGCACCGCATGCGGATCGATGTCAGAGCCAAAAAATACCGGACGCAGCGCCGCCATGCCGACCGCTTCGCGCTGCCGTGCTTCATCAACGATCGACGCCCATGCCTTGTTGTCGAAGCTCGACCAGCGACTCGGCGCCTCGCCGCGCGTGCGCAACAATCCTGGCGCAACATCAGCCGCCATCAACGCGCCTTCGATCAGCAAGGTGCCGCTGCCGCACATCGGATCGAGCAGACCGCCGCCGTCGGCATAGACCGCCGGCCAGCCGCCGCGCAGCAACACGGCGGCGGCGAGGTTCTCTTTCAGTGGCGCCTCGTTCTGCATGCGACGCCACCCGCGCTGATGCAGGCTGCCACCACCCAGATCGATCGACACCGTGGCAATGCCTTTGCGCAACACAAGGTTCAATCGCACGTCGGGATTCTCGACCGACACCGATGGCCGTTGTCCGCAGCGTTCGCGCAACTGATCGACCACTGCATCCTTGACCCTCTGCGCGGCGAAGCGCTCGTGCGTGATCGCGCTGCCGTCGACGTGTGCATCAACCAGCAGCGTGCAAGCTGGATTCAAATGCTGCGACCAGTCGATCGCGGCGACACCGTCGTACAGATCCTGCTGATCGCCGCAATCGAATGAACCGATCGGCCACAGCACGCGGCTGGCCAGGCGCGATTGCATCACCGCGCGCAGGGCCAGGGTCAGGTCGCCTTCGACATTGGCACCTGCCAGCGCCGCAGTCGCGCGCACGGCGCCAAGCGCCAGCAACTCGTCGGCCAACAGATATTCCAGACCCTTCGCGCAGGAGCTATAGAACTTCACGCGGCTGACTCAGCGGTGTCAGCCTGCAACGACTGCAGAAACTCGCGAAACTGCCGCGCACAAAAATCGACGTGCGCCGCCAGCCGATGACTGTCATTGACCAGCAGCAGGCGATCACGACGCGGCGCAGCCCAGTTGATCACGGTCGCTGCAGGAATCAGTTCGTCGTCCCAGCCGTGCACGATCGTGGTCGGCACGCTCGCCGCTGCCAGCGCGCGTGGATAGCCATCAATAAACGGCGGTGGCGCCATCAGGTACAAGCCGATGCAATCAATTTCTAGTGAGACCAGCGCCGAGACAAACGCGCCCATGCTGGAACCGACCAGAACCAGTGGCGTTGGCGCGGCGCGTGCGCGATCCCGCAACAATTCGATACGCGCATCAATATCACCGAATCGACCGCCGCGATCATCCCGATCGATTGCAGCAAAGTCGGGGCGCTCGTTGCTCCAGCCTAGCTGCTCTGCGACGCGCGCCAGCGCACAGACCTTGGTCGCATCCGGCGAGCTGTTGAGGCCATGGGACAGAATGACGTGGCCTTTGCCGACACACGACACACTCATATGCGCCGATCAACCATTACTGCGTCGCCCACCCGGATTGTTCCCGCTGAAATCACGCGCGCGGTCAGGCCGCCGTGGCCGCGCATCGCGTTGTAACCGCCAGGACCGAGCGCATCCTCCATGCGCGAACATGGATCACACTCGCCGCTGGCTTCGAGCACGACGCTGCCGACACGGAAACGGCGGGTCTTTAATGCGATCAGTGGAATGCCGGAGATCACCAGGTTGCGTCGCAATATCGCCGGATCGAGCTCATCACGTCCGCACAGTGCGGCGATCGCCGGCAGGTGCTCTGCCTGAATCAGAGTCACGGCGCGCTTGCCGCTGCTGCCTGCATAACGATCACCCTGCAATCCGGTGACCGTCTCCACTTCGGCCGTGTCGACTACCTGCATCGGTGCGTTGCGGGCGGCGCGAAGTCCGATCCAGCGCAGGCAACCGGCGCGCGGAAACTGCGCCGTCAGTATGCCGAGGGTTGAATCATCTGGGAAAGTGCGGGAAGTCGGCATGGCAACTCGCTGCGAAGGCACGCGATGCTAGCATGCGACATGCCGAACGAGCCTGCGCCAACCCAACGAATCCATCAATTCCCGCTGCCATATGAGCAACGTTTGCAGGCACGCGAGACTGCGCAGATCGATCTGGTCGTTGTCCATTGCACCGAACTGCCGGATCTCGCGATGGCGCGCGAATACGGCGAGCGCGCGCTGTACGCAGACGGCACCGGCAACAGTGGTCATTACTACATCGATCGCGACGGCAGCATTCAGCAGTTTGTCGCCTGCAATCGCGTCGCGCATCACACCCGCGGTTACAACCCGCGTTCGATCGGTATCGAACTGGTGAATCGCGGGCGCTATCCGGACTGGCTGGATTCGCGCCAGCAGGAGATGCGCGAGCCGTATCCGGATGCACAGATCGATGCGCTGATCGCATTGCTCGCCGACTTGCGTGCGAACTTGCCCGGGCTGACGTGCGTTGCCGGGCATGAGGACCTCGATATCGATGAGGTTCCCGCGACCGATGATCCGACGCTCACTGTGCGGCGCAAGCGCGATCCCGGTTCGCAGTTTCCGTGGACGCGGGTGCTGTCGGCCTGCGGTTTGCAGCGCGTGTTCGCGGGTTCGAAATGAATTGCGTGCGACACGTTTGCGGTAGCGCGCGCTGCTCGAACGTCGCACTGGCCTGCGCAATATGCCGGCTATAATTTGTCATCGAATTATCGTCTGTCCCAAGGAATTGCATGTCCCTGCCCCCGGTGCACGAACTGGTTGAACTTCTGCAGCTCGAACGCCTTGAGCGCGATCTGTTCCGTGGCCAGAGTCGCGATATCGGCACCAAGTATGTGTTCGGCGGGCAGGTGCTCGGGCAGTCGTTGTCGGCTGCGCAGCAGACGGTAGAGGACGGTCGTGCAGTGCATTCGATGCATGCGTTTTTCCTGCGCGCCGGCGATATCGCGCACCCGATCGTGTACGAGGTCGAACGCGCACGCGACGGCGGCAGTTTCTCTGCGCGACGCGTCACTGCGATCCAGCATGGACAGCCGATTTTCGTGTTTTCCGCCTCGTTCCAGAAATCCGAGACGGGCGCCGAGCACCAGTTACCAATGCCGGTGGTGCCAGCGCCCGAGGATGTGCCGCCGCCGCCGCCACTGGACGCGGCAACTTTGGCGCATCTCTCGCCGAAGATGCAGCGCTGGCTCAATCGCGAAGGGCCGTTCGAGTTTCGCCATATTTATCCGCGCGACGAACTGCATCCGACCAAGCGTCCGCCGTTCCAGCAGGTCTGGTTTCGGCTAGCCGAACGTATCGGCGATGCGCCCGCACTGCATCGTGCGCTGCTGGCCTACGCCTCGGACTTTCATTTGATCGGCACAGCGACCTTTCCGCACGCTATCAGCTACTACCAGCCGAACGTGCAGATGGCGAGCCTGGATCATGCGATGTGGTTCCACCGTTTATTTCGGGTCGACGAATGGCTGTTGTATTCGTGTGACAGCCCGAGTGCACAATCCTCGCGCGGGTTTGCGCGCGGAACGATCTACGATCGCGACGGTCGGCTGGTGGCATCCACCGCGCAGGAAGGCCTGATTCGCGTCGTCGCCGAGACATCCGACAGCGCGCTGACTGGCAACGCTCAACAACCCGACTCGCCCAATGCCTCGCCGAAGCCGGAGCCCACCTGATGCGGCAGATTTTTATCTCGCCACGCCTCGAAAACGTAGAAGCAGTCGAGCGTTTGTTGAACTCACATGGCATCCAGACCAACGTCCGCCAGAGCCGTTCCTACAAGGGCACGCTGCGCCGCAATTTCAGTTTTCGCGACGATGCGCGCAGCGAGCCGGATCCCTCGGTTTGGGTGGTCAGGCCTGACGATTTCGTGCGCGCGCGCGAACTGCTGCGGGCTGAAGGACTACTCGAATCCACGCGCCCGGATCAAACGCGCCTGCAACTCCCGACGCGCGAACCGATCGTGGTTGATCGCGCACAACTGATTGCCAACCGCGTGCGCTTGTTAGTGATCGGGCTGGTCGTGCTGATTGGCTGCCTGCTCGTGTTGCAGATTCTTTCGCTCGCAAGTTGACTCCAGGCCGACGCAGTCGGCGTCAGCAATTTGCGGGATTCGAGTGGGCTAAAGCCAATCTCATCTCAAAGGCAGCGTAAACTCGGCCTGGCTCAGGAATCCATCGTGGTTCTCGTCCAGGAACGCGAATGAATTGGCCAGTCGCGGCATTTTGGCCTGTACCTCGGCCTGACTGAGTTTGGCATCCTTGTTGGCATCCATCGCAGCAAACGCTTGCGCGTTGCGTTGGCGCCACTGCGCGATGGTTGCGCGGGTTGCGAATTGGCCAGCCACGGCGACTTCCTCGCGACTCAGACTGCCATCCTTGTTGGCGTCGAGCACCGCAAAATTGCCGGAAATACGCGGCATCCCGGTCTTGGCTTCGGCCGGCGAGAGCTTGCCGTCCTTATTGCTGTCAGCCTTGTCGAACGCCTCCAGTCGCGCCGGACGCTGCGCGGCATTTTTGCGGGCGATCCCTTGCTGCCAGTCGGCTTGCACTTCGGCATTGGTCAGCACGCCATCGTGATTGAGATCCATTGCGGCAAAGCTCTTGGCGACGACTGGCACGGCGCTCGCCTCGGTGGCGGTGATGCGGCCATCGTGGTTGGCGTCGAGATCGCCCAGCCACAACATCTTCTGCGCATTCTGCGCCGGCACTTGCTGCTGGGCCTGCGCCATTTGCGGATTGAATGCGGGAAACATCGCGACTTCGCTGCGCTGCAGCTTGCCATCGTTGTTCTTGTCCAGCCGCGTGAACTGCGAGGCAATCGGACTCTTGACCGCCTGCAATTCAGGCAGGCTCAAGCCGCCATCGTGATTGCGATCAACTACATTGAAGCGATCACCTGCCGGCGCGTTGGCTGAGGGCGTTGCGTTCTGTGCCAGCGCAGTGGGCACCAAGACAAGCGAGACGGCGATCAACAACGGATGCAAACGAAGCATGGCGTGGCGTCCTGGAAGCAGTGGAAGGCCGCCACTATAAGCGCTGCCTCCAGCCGAAGGAATTGCAGCCGCCGCGCTGCGTTCAGCCAGGCGCTATCCCTCCTTTGCCCAATGCCCCCTCCCGCGCTCGCGCTTTGGTCCAGCGTCGGCGTTAGCTGAGCAACTCCACCGGCAAGGATTGCAGCGAGCGTCAAATACGGCAGGCAAGCTTCGCCCTGCCCCACCATTCACGATCCACCATTGGCCGCTCCCGGCTACCATGCCCGGGTGACCACCCTGCACAACATGCGTCTATTCCACAGCGCCCCGCACGAATGCGGCTACTGGCCGCAGCGCATGGCCCGCGACCTGGTGCTGGACCCGCACGATCCCGATCTGCCCGGGGCCTATGCCGAGGCGCTGGCTCTGGGTTTCCGTCGCTCGGGCGCGCATATCTATCGACCGCATTGCGTCGGCTGTCGCGCGTGCGTGCCGGTGCGCGTGCCGGTCGTCGCGTTCGTCCCCAATCGCAGCCAGCAGCGTTGTCTGCGCGCGAATGTCGATTTGCAAATAGCCACCAGCGGTGCCCGCCACGACCACGAACATCTGGATTTGTATCAGCGCTATCTCGGCGCTCGCCATCGCGGTGGCGGCATGGACGATGGCGATGCGCAGGATTTTGAACGCTTCCTGATTGGACCGTGGAGTCCAAGCCGTTTTCTGGAATTCCGCCTGCAGGGGCGTCTGCTAGCAGTGGCGGTGACCGACGTGCTGCTGCCTTTGGCTCTGTCAGCGGTCTACACGTTTTTCGATCCGGAATATGCATCGCGCGGGCTGGGCACGCTGGCGATTCTCAAGCAAATCCAGTGGGCGCAGCGCGAGCAAATCCCGCACGTGTATCTGGGCTTCTGGATCGATGGTCACCCGAAAATGGACTACAAGCGCAATTTCCGTGCGTTGGAACGGCTTGACGGTCGCGATTGGCGCACGTTGTAACCGCGATCACTTTGGCGGCGACGGGTCAACACTGTCGTTGGCCGAGGCGACCACGCCTGCAGACGCCAAATCAGGCGGCTTCGCCCTGAATGATCGCGTCGTGCGTAGAGCGCCACGAAAACCGAAATCGCTTTCGCTGTGCAGAGAGACCACCAGCCGGATCATCGATGCCGGAATCATCAACTCCACGGCGACCATCTCCCCGGCATCATTCTGCGTATCCAGCGCTACTTCGAAAAACCCACCACTGCTGTCGACCTCGCGACAGGCCAAGTGCACGCCTTGCGGGCCGTCGCTGAGGTAGGGCTTGATCGCGTCGCCCAGCGCTTCGAGCGCGCCTGGATGGATGAAGACGGCGTAGGAGGTGATGTCTGTCATGGTCTCGCGCTCACAGCGTTGGTCGAAGGATTGTGGCGCAAACCCGGCGAATCGACGAGTTGTCGTTATCAAGTTAGATGCAGTCCGGTTCGCGTAGTCGGGCACTTAACAAGGTCGTTGTTGACTGTCCGATCGATCGATACCGTCGGATCATTCCAGTTCGACGCGCAATTGTGCCGCTGCATCGCGTGCCTTGTCGCGCGCATCCTCGATCGAAGTCCCACGCGCCAGCGTGACCGCCACCCGGCGATGGCCATCGACGCGCGGTTTGCCGAACAGGCGCACCGCGGTGTCGGGTTGCGCCAGCGCCTCAGCAACATTCCGGAACACCGGCACTCCCTGCCCGTGCGCCAGGACGGCGCAGGACGCCGACGCCGCGCCATGTACGACCCAGCCATCGGCATCTGCGTGGATCGGCAATCCGAGAATGGCGCGCGCATGCAGCGCGAATTCGCTCAATTCCTGCGAGATCAAGGTCACCAGCCCGGTGTCGTGCGGGCGCGGCGAGACTTCGGAAAACCAGACATCGTCGCCCTTGACGAATAGCTCCACGCCGAACACGCCCCAGCCACCAAGATTGCCGGTGACTTCTCGCGCGATCTCCATTGCGCGTTGCCGCGCGAGCGCTGACATCGGCTGCGGTTGCCAGCTCTCGCGATAGTCGCCGTCGCGTTGCAAATGGCCGATCGGCGCGCAGAAGCTGGTGCCGTCGCGGTGGCGAATTGTCAGCAGGGTGATTTCGTAATCGAAGTCGATGAAGCCCTCGACGATCGCGCGGCCCTTGCCGGTGCGCCCGTCGCGTTGCGCAACATCCCACGCTGCGTCGACCTCGTTGTCGCTGCGCACGCAACTCTGGCCGTGTCCTGACGAGGACATCACTGGCTTAACCACGCAGGGCAGACCGATCGCTGCCACCGCGTCGCGATAGTCGGCGTGGGTGTCGACGAAGCGGTAAGGCGAGGTCGGCAGGTTCAGTGTTTCTGCAGCTAAACGTCGAATCCCTTCGCGATCCATCGTCAACCACGCCGCGCGTGCAGTCGGCACCACACGTTGTCCTTGCGCTTCGAGTTCGAGCAGGGTGCTGGTGTGGATCGCCTCGATTTCCGGCACTACCAGATCGGGCTTCTCGGCCTCGATCAGCGCACGCAATGCCACCGGATCAAGCATGTCCAGCACATGGCTGCGATGCGCGACCTGCATCGCCGGCGCGTTGGCGTAGCGATCTGCCGCGATTACTTCCACACCAAAACGCTGCAACTCGATCGCCACTTCCTTGCCCAATTCACCCGAGCCCAGCAACAGCACGCGCAGCGCCCCGCTGGTGAGCGGAGTGCCGAAAGTAAATACGGGGTCGGTCATGAGGCGCGGCTAACTGCAAAGCGATCGTGCATTGTATCCAAGCGCTTGCCGTCGCGGCTCGAGTGCATACATCGTTGACAGCTTAGAAATGCGGCAGCAAGGTGCTGGGGTTGATGAACCAAAAACCGGATGCTGCGAAGCTAGACCTCGCTGGCTCGCAACCGCGAAATCACGGCATCCCCGCTACTCACTGAGTCTTCCCTGTTCTGAGGCATGACCTGATGGCATCCACCAACTCACTGCTTATGCCAGCCATCCGATGCCTGCCCTGATTCTTGGCCCCATGCTGCGGTATGTGGGCGATACCGAAGCCACCGTCTGGGTCGAGGTCGACAGCGCCTGCGAAGTGGAAGTGCTGGGGCACGTCGCGCCGACTTTTGAGGTCGAGGGCCACCATTTCGCGCTGGTGTACATGACGGATCTAACGCCCGCCACGCGTCATCCTTATACGGTGCAGATCGACGGCGAATGCGTCTGGCCCAAGCCTGATTCTACGTTTCCACCGTGCGTTATCCAGACCTTCGACAAGGACGCGACGCTGCGGGTCGCGTTCGGCTCGTGCCGTGTATCGATGCCGCACGAGCCGCCGTATACGCTGACCCATGCGGAAGACGAGGAGCGCGGGTTCGAGATTGATGCCTTGCGCGCACTGGCAGTGCGCATGCGCGAGCAGTCGCCGCAGGAGTGGCCACACGCGCTGCTGATGATCGGCGACCAGATCTATGCGGACGAGGTGTCGCCGCCGGTGCTCGACTGGATCCGCACCAAGCGCGACACCAGCCAGCCGCCGGGCGAGGAGCTGGCGAATTTCGAGGAATACACGCGGCTGTATCGCGATTCCTGGGGTCAGGCGGAGATTCGCTGGTTGCTGTCCACCTTACCCAGCGTAATGATCTTCGACGACCACGATGTTCACGATGACTGGAACATCTCCGAATCTTGGGTCAAGGAGATGCGCGAAAAGCCGTGGTGGCACGAGCGCATCGTTGGCGGCTTCATGTCGTACTGGATCTATCAGCACGTCGGCAACCTGTCACCTCGCGAACTGCAGGAGGACGAATTGTTCGAGCGGGTTCGAAGCGGTGAGGCGCCTGAACAATTTGCGCGGCACCTGCGTGAGTTCGCGCAGCGCGCGGACCGCGAGCCGGAAAGCTATCGCTGGAGCTTCTATCGCGATTTTGGCGACAGCCGGCTCGTGGTGGTGGATTCGCGGGCCGGACGGGTGGTCAGTGAGGGCCGTCGCGACATGCTCGACGAGAAGGAATGGCAGTGGGTCGAGGCGCACATGCGCGGCGAGTTTGCGCACCTGATGCTGGGCACGTCGTTGCCGGTGCTGCTTGGCCATGGCATCCACGACCTTGAGGCTTGGAACGAGGCCGTCTGCGCCGGCGCGTGGGGCGGCTGGTGTGCAAAGCAGGGCGAGCGCCTCCGCCGTTGGCTGGACCTTGAGCACTGGAGCGCGTTCGGCTCCTCATTCAAGCGCATCGTTGATCTCATCCGCCGTGTCTCCACCGGCGAACATGGCAAAGCGCCCGGCACACTCACCATATTGTCCGGTGATGTCCACCACGTGTACCTGGCCAAGGCCAAGTTTCAGCAGGCGGAAATCCACAGCGCGGTTCACCAAGCCGTTTGCTCTCCGCTACGCAACCCACTGGGCGCACGTGACCGTCGGATCATGCGCGCGGGCTGGTCAAGTTGGGGACGAGTACTGATGCGGGCGATCGCGCGTCTGGCCGGCGTCGGGCGACCCGACGTGCGCTGGGGCCTGTGCCACGACGAGCCCTGGTTCGACAACCAGGTCGCCATTCTCTTCTTCAAAGGACCCCAAGCGTCGATCCGCTTCGAGAAGAGCGTCCCCGGCGACGCGACGCAGCCGCGCCTTGAAACGGTGTTCGAGTATCGACTGGACAAACCTAAAGTCTGAATGTCTTGGAGTCAGTCGTCGAAAAAATATTTTGCTGTTGAAGAGCGCGTTCGACTTGGTCAGCCATACAACGTGACCGCTCGCACGCTAGATCTCCGCAGTCAGTCATGGTCAAGTCGACATCTGCCGTGGCACTGTATGGCTTCCCCTGCCGCTGCCAACTCCAGCATGCGTCTATTTGCCATCCCGTTTTTTTTACTGTGTTGTCTCGCGCTACCAGGCGCATCGGCGCAGTTTGGCGGCTTCGGTTACGCCGGTGTGGTCGCCGACCCGGCATTGTCCGAGATTAGTGGAATAGCGGTTTCGCGCACGCATTCGGGCGTGCTGTGGATGGAAAACGACAGTCACAATCCTGCCGTGATCCAGGCGGTGCGCAGCACCGGCGCCTTGTTGGCGACGGTCAAAATCCAGGGCGCATCTAACGTCGATTGGGAAGACATCGCGGCTTACGATGAAGGCGGTCACCACTATCTGGTGCTGTCCGACACCGGCGACAACGGCGGCATCCGCAAGACCTTGCATCTGTATGCGATCGAAGAGCCCGCGCAACTGCGCAACAGCAGTGTGCCGCTCGCGTGGAGCATCGAATTTCGCTGGCCGGACGGGCCGCGCGATTGCGAGGCGTTGGCGATCGATGTGCGTCGTGCGGAAATTTTGCTGGTAACCAAGAAGCGGTTGCCGCCGCAATTGTTTCGGCTGCCGTTGCATCCCGCAGGCGCGGGTGTGCTGACTGCCGAGTTGATCGGCACCGTCGCCGGCGTGCCGGCGGCGACGCCCGAAGAACTCGAAGACAGTCCTGGCTATGGTCGCTACCTGTCGTTCATCACCGGGGCCGACATCAGCAGCGATGGTCGGCTGTTCGCGCTGATGGACTATCGGCGCGCCTATCTGTATCGGCGACACGGCGATGAAAGCTGGGCGCAGACGCTGACGCGCACGCCGCAGCAACTGTCCTACGGCTGGCTGCCGCAGGCTGAAGCGATCGGCTTCACGCCTGCCGGGGATGCGCTGTATGTCAGCGGCGAGCACCTGCCGGCGCCGATCGTGCGCGTCGCGGTTCCGGCAACTCCCTGAATTTCCGGCGGTTCTGTTTCGCCTTCGGATAGTTGTGTCTGGCCCATTGCATTTTGATATCACTTTGATATCATTGCATCGACATTGACGCTATGCACTTACCGGAGCACTTCCATGAAAGAACAAAACGTTTCCACCGCGGCTGGTATCCCAACCCTGCTGCTGATGCTGGCCTTGCTGATCGCCTCCTTCGGCCTGTGCGTGTACGCCGGCATCATCCAGAACGCGATTCTTGGAGTGGTTGGCATCCTTGCAGCAATCGCGCTGCTGGTCGGCTTCAAGGGTTTCTTCAACCTCGAGCCCAACCAAGCCGCCGTGCTCAGCCTGTTTGGCAAATACGTCGGCACCGCACGCGAACCAGGGCTGCGCTTCACCAATCCGTTCTACTCGGCCCGCAAGATCAGCCTGCGCGTGCGCAACTTCGAAAGCAGCAAGCTAAAAGTCAACGAGCTTGAGGGCAGCCCGATCGAGATTGCGGCGGTGATCGTCTGGCAAGTGGTGGATTCGGCCGAGGCCGTCTACAACGTCGATGACTACGAAAGCTTCGTGCACATCCAGTCCGAATCGGCGCTGCGGGCGATGGCCACCAGCTATCCCTACGACCAGCACGAAGATCCGACGATCGTTTCGCTGCGTAGCAATCCGGTCGAGATTTCGCAGCACCTGAAAGAACAACTGGAGGAACGCCTCTCGACCGCCGGCGTCAACGTCGTCGACGCGCGCATCAGCCATCTGGCTTACGCACCGGAAATCGCCGGCGCCATGCTGCAACGCCAACAGGCCAATGCGGTGGTGGCGGCGCGCACGCGAATCGTGTTCGGCGCGGTCAGCATGGTCGAGATGGCGCTCGAGCAGCTCAAGGAAAAGGGCGTGATCGATCTCGACGAAGAGCGTCGCGCGCAAATGGTCAGCAACCTGCTGGTGGTGCTGTGCTCCGAGCGCGGCACGCAACCGGTCGTCAACACCGGCTCGGTTTACTGACTGCCGCGACATGAGCGAAAAGAAAGCCTACCCGCTGCGGATCAATTCCGAGGTGCTGCAAGCCGTGCAGCGCTGGGCGGATGACGACCTGCGTTCGCTCAATGCGCAGATCGAATTCCTGCTTCGCGAGGCGTTGCGCAAGGCCAAACGCATTCGCAAGCCCGAAGGCGATCCACCGCAGGAATGATGTAACTACGCGACACCCCTCCTCCACTGCACCGTCATCTTTCAGGAAAAACCATGAACCCGTCACGCTGCACTTATCGCGTCATCGAAATCAAGCCCGACTTCATCCAGAGCGAAGTCACTGTCGAAAGCATCCAGACCGAACTCGATCGCATGGTAACGCAAGGTTGGGAGTTGGTGAACGCCGTCCATCCCTTGTGGGCAAAGCCAGCGCGCCTGTTTTTCAAGCGTCCCAACTAACCACTGCGATCGAGACCATGAAAATGAAAGCCATGATTCTTGCTGCCACGTTGGCAAGCGTGATGTTCACTTGCACAGCGATTGCGGCAGACAAACCCGCGATCAACGCGGCGCGCAAATCCGATCCGATCACCGCAGCCACCGCGTTGCTGGATGATCTGGACGCAGGGCATTTCGACGCCGTGCATGCGCGCTTCACGCCAAAAATGGCGCAGGCGGTCAGCGCCGACAAGCTCAAGGACGTTTGGACGTCGCTGCCGAAACAGTTCGGCAAGTTCGAGCATCGCGGCACGCCGCGAATTCAATCCAGCGATGGCATGACGGTGGTCGACATTCCGCTGACCTATGAACAATTCGCGCTGGAAGCAAGCATCGCAACCGATGCTGACGGCAAGGTCGCCGGCTTTCTGGTTCGCCCTGCTCCACCGCCGCTCGCCACCACTCGCAATGACCTGTCATCGCGCGAAGTGGCGTTTGGACTAACGGGTCGCAGCACTTTGCCCGGCACATTATTGTTCCCCAGCGGCAAGGGCCCGTTTCCTGCCGTGGTCTTGGTGCATGGCTCCGGACCGAACGATCGCAACGAAACGGCCGGAGGCACGCGCGTATTCCTGGATCTCTCCGAAGGCCTCGCGGACCGCGGCATCGCGTCGTTGCGCTACGACAAACGTACCAAGGCGCATCCCGAGGAATTTGCCGGCGCCTACACCATCGATGACGAAACAACCGACGATGCCGTCGCCGCGATCACCTTCGCGGAAGCGCAAGCTGACATTGATCCAAAGCGCATCTATCTGATCGGCCACAGCCAGGGCGCAATGATGGCACCGCGCATCGCGCAACGCGCGCCGGTCCTGCACGGCATGATCCTGATGGCGGCGCCGACGCGTCATCTGGAAGACATCGTGTACGACCAATTCACATATCTGGCCAACGCCGACGGCACGATTGATGACAAGGAAAAGGTGCAGCTCGCGCAGATCAAGGCGATGGGCGATTCGATCAAGACATTTGGCAGCGAGGTGCCGGCGGCTCAGTTGATGATGAATAACCTACCTGCGGCCTACTGGCGTGATTTGCGCAACTACGATCCGGTTGCCGAGGCGCAATCCGAAACGCTGCCGCTGCTGATCCTGCAAGGTGATCGCGACTTTCAGGTGAACACCCCGGATTGGTCGCGCTGGCAGACTGCTTTCGGCGCGAGCAAGCGCGCGACAATCCATCACTATCCCGCGCTCAATCATTTGTTTGTCGCCGGCAAAGGACCGGGCTCGATGGCCGAATATGCGACCCCGGGACACGTCGATGCGAAAGTGATTGCCGACATCGCCGACTGGATTGAGGCGCACAAGTAATGGTCACCTCGTCAGCCCCTCGCACGTTTGCCGTGACTCCACCGTCGGGCAACCTGCGCTGGATGATCGTGATGCTGGTCGGCGTGCCTGAGATTTTGGTCGCGATTGGACTGTTTGTGTTCATGCGCGATCAGCCGGCGAGTCTGGGCTTGTTGTCTGGCCTCTACGTCAACACCCTGATTGCGCTTCCGCTACTGCTGATCGGACTGGGCCTGATGGCGTTGCTGCTGTGGGCGAGCGAGCGTCGGCGCGTGGCCCTGGCCAATGGCGTACTCGATATCACCGCAACGCTATACCGACGCAAAGTGCAGGTCTCTGCACTGGATCTGGATGCCGCACAGGTGCTGAATCTGGAAGAGAACAAACAACTGGCGCCGCTGCGGAAAACCAATGGCATGGAGCTGCCCGGCCTGCGTGCCGGCTGGTTTCGCAGCCGCAAGCTGGTCAAACTGTTTTGCCTGCTGACGATGCAAAACCGCGTGCTGTACCTGCCCGAACGCGACGGCGGTGCGACCGCGTTGAGTGTCGAAAAACCCTTTGACCTGCTGCAGGCACTGCGCGAAACCGCTGACGGCGACGCGCGAGCCCGCTAAGCTGGGCCATGCGCCCTGCCCCACTGCATTCGCTGCAGCTGATCAACACGCCGCAACTCGATGCGATTCCTGCGCAATTGCTGCGCGCACGTCGCAGCGCCGATGCGCGCCTGCTCGCCAACGCCGACTGGCTGCTGCGACGCAAAGCCGATGGACGCTTTCTTGCTGCGCTGGACCAGCGCGGCGCGCAGGCGCGGCTACATCCGCTCGAGTCGGTTTCAATCAGTGACGCGTACGAATTGCCGATTGTGCTGGCGCGACTCGGCTGGCAAGCCCCGTCGTCAGCGGCCATCGCACGACCTTTTTCATTGCGAAGAGCGCGACCTGCTGCAGTCACTCACGCCAGCGCGTTGCCGCTGGATGCAGTGCGCGCGGGGCTTCAACGTCTTGGCGTCGACACCGATTACGGCCAGCGTCACGCACTCGAACTTGTTGCCGAACCAGCCGCGCTGCGGTACGCCGGATGCGACCGCTACAACCGCCCTCTGTGGTTGCATCGCGACACCGCCGAGGCATGGATGCGCATGCGCGAGGTCGCTCGACTGAATGGCATCGTGATCGAAGCGATCTCGGGTTTTCGCAGCCACGCCTACCAACTCGGCATCTTCCACCGCAAACTGGCGCGCGGACAGACGATCGAGCAGATTCTGCACGTCAACGCCGCGCCGGGCTACAGCGAGCACCACGGCGGTTGTGCGCTGGACATCGGCGCGCCAGGCGAGGCGGCCGCCGAGGAGAGTTTCGAGTCCACGCCCGCCTTTGCGTGGCTGCAGCAATACGCCGCCGGCTTCGGATTTCATCTCAGTTATCCGCGCGAGAATCCACACGGGATCACCTACGAGCCATGGCACTGGTGTTGGCATGCGGATGGTTGCGCAGGGTAAACGCGGAGTAGCGTGCACTGTGCGCATCGCTCTGTCCGATGCGATTGCGCCCCCGTCGAAACCCTGAACGAAACTGGAAAGAGCGGCATTTCCGTGCGCCGCGCCACTCTTTTGCACACCGCATAGGCGATACTGAATTGGCTTCCTTCAGTCGACCAACGCATGCAGAACCGCTCTATCGATTCCGCTATGTCGCAATTAACGCTCGGCGATCGTTTGCTGCTCGCGACGACGCCTGCGCAGGTGGCGGGCGTGCTGCTCGATAGCGATTGCCAACTTTCGACGCCTGGAAATTGCGTCCTTTGGTCGAGCCGCTGGCCGCAGGACATTGCAAGCCTTCCCGCCGGCTGCAGCAACGATCCGGAAATGACGGCCACCGCTCTCGCGGCAGTGCAGGCAGAACGCAGCGGCGCCAGTGCACATGAGCGCACCCATGTGCTGTGCGACCAGGATACGGCGGTCGCTGTGTGGCACGCGCCCGGGCTGGTAACCGCCTCGGCAACGACAAAATTGCAGGCAGTCGGCGCTCGCATGGCCGAGGTGCTCGCCATCCAGCGTCTGCATGAAGCCGTCACCCAGCTTGCGCAAACCGAGAAATTGCAGCGCGCATTGTTCGCCATCGCCGACATGGCCGGCTCCGACCTCGACATGCCCGACATGTTGCGCGGTCTGCATCGCATCGTCGGCGAACTGATGTACGCCGAGAATTTTTTCATCGCGCTGCACAACCAGATTCCGGACAGCATCCGGTTCCTGTATTTCGTTGACAGCGTGGACGAACAAGAACTCTCCGGCGTCGAATTTCCACTCGACGACATTAAATACGGGCCCACCTGGTGGACGATCCGCGATCGCAAACCGCTGCTGGGCACCGATGAACAGCTGAAGTCGCAGGTGTCTGGGCACTACAGCTTCCATGGTGCAGACAGCAGGGACTGGCTCAGCGTGCCGATGCTTCGCGAGGGCCAAGTGCGTGGCGTCGTAGTTGTGCAGAGCTATCTGGCTGATGTGAGTTTCACTGATGCCGACCGGACCCTGCTCATCTTCGTCGCCGAGCAAATCCTGACTGCGTTGGAACGCAAGCAGAGTCAGGCCGAGTTGGAGCGGCGCGTTGAGGAACGCACACGGCAACTCGCCGAAACCAACGAAGAGTTGCGCCAGGAAGTGGTCGAACGCCTGCGTGGTGAACGCCTGCAAACAGCCCTGTATCAGATCGCCGCACTCGCCAGCAGCGAGAAGAATGCGGAATACTTCTACGCGCAGACCCATCGCATTATTTCCGGGTTGCTGGACGTCGAGAACCTGTATATCGCGTTGCTCTCGGAGGACGGCTTGAACGTGTCGTTCCCGTACGTGCAGGACGAGACGGAGCCCGATTGGTCGTCGCGGCCATTGGCGCGCGGGCTGACCGAGTATGTGTTGCGTACCGGACACACGCAGATCATTACTTCGGCGGGCGTGCTGGAACTCGCTGCTGCCGGCGAAGTCGAGCTCGACACCGTCGGCGTTTCCGCGCGCCTGTGGATGGGCGTTCCCCTGCTTGTCGGCGAGCGGCTGATCGGCATGCTTGCGGTGCAGAGTTACACCGACGAGAACGCCTATACCGCAGCGGATGCGGAGCTGATCGGCTTCGTCGCCACGCAACTGGCAAGCAGCATGCAACGCCGACGCGAAACCGCCGAGCGCGAGCGCAATGAGCGCTTGCAGACGGCTCTTTACCAGATTGCCGCGCTGGCCAGCACCGATGAAAGCAGCGCGCGCTTTTTCAAGCATGTGCATTCGGCCGTGTCGGGATTGCTCAACGCTGAAAACTTCTATATCGCCCTGTTGTCTGAGGACGGCGGAACAATGGAATTTCCGTACCGGGTTGACCAGAACCCGTCGTTCGACGCGGCCCGCGCGCTCGGACGCGGCCTCACCGAATACACCCTGCGCAGTGGTCGCGCCCAACTGGTCGATGGTCCGGAGGCGGCGCGCACGCTGGTGGAAGCCGGCGAGATCGACGATCGCTATATCGACTCGCCGACTGCCTGCTGGCTCGGTGTGCCGCTCATCGGCAGCGATGCAACCTTTGGCGTCGTCGCCGTGCAGAGCTATACGGCCGACATACGCTACAACCAGCGCGATGCCGAGTTGCTGACCTTCGTCTCGCATCAATTGGCCAGTAGTATCCAGCGCCGGCGGGCCGCCGATGCGCTGCGCACGTCCAACGTCCGCTTGGAGGAGCGTGTGGAAGCACGCACGCTCGAGCTGCGCGAACAGATTGCGGTGCGCGAGAAGATCGAGGAACAGCTACAACACCGGGTGATGCACGATCCGTTGACAGGGTTGCCCAACCGGGTGTATTTGCGGGATCGCGTCGAACGTGCGATCGCCGGCGTACATCGCAACGTCAAGCGTCAGTTCGCTCTGCTGTACCTGGATGTCGACCGCTTCAAGATCATCAACGACAGCCTCGGCCACCTCGCCGGCGATCAGGTGCTGCAGGAAGTCGCGCGCCGACTCAGTCTTTGCGTGCGCGATCCAGACGTGGTCGCGCGCTTGTCCGGCGACGAATTCGCGCTGCTGGTCGAAGACGCGCCGCAGCCGCAAACAGCGGCGAAGGTCGCACAGCGCGTGCTCAACGCGCTGAAGCAACCGCTGCTTATCAACGACCACGAAGTGCTTCCATCGGCCAGCATCGGCATCGCGATTGGCGACCAGCGCTACCACACGCCCGACGAGATATTGCGCGACGCCGACGTCGCCCTCTACCGCGCCAAGAGCGCCGGCCGCCAGCGCTTCGTGTTGTTTGACGACTCGCTGCAGCGCAGCGCGATGGACGTGCTCGGCCTGGAACATGAACTGCGCTCGGCGCTCGCCGCGAATCAGTTCGAACCCTGGTTCCAGCCGCTGGTCCGGTTGGACGACGGTCGCACGGTCGGCTATGAGGCGCTGGTGCGCTGGCATCATCCGCAACGAGGGCTGCTGTTGCCCGGGGCATTTCTGCCGGTCGCCGAGGACAGTGGCCAGATCGAGGCGATCGACTGGCAGATGTATCGGATGGTGTGTCGCGCCGGCGCCGATCTGGTGCGCGATGGCGGCTTCATCAACATCAATGTCTCGCCGCGCCATTTTCAGGGCAACGATCTCGATACACGCCTGTTGGCGGTGACAACCGAAGCGGACTTCGATCCTGCCGCACTGCGCGTCGAGGTCACCGAAGGCACCTTGCTTGGCGATCCCGAAGCTGTGGCAAAGGTGTTGCAGCGCCTGCGCGACGCCGGCATCGAGGCGGCGCTGGACGATTTCGGCACGGGCTATTCCTCGCTCGGGTACGTGCATCAGTTCCCATTGAAGATGATCAAGATCGACCGATCCTTCGTCACGCCGCTCGGTCAGCAAGACTCGTCGCGCAGCGTTGCGGTGATCGGTGCGATCCTGGCGCTAGCGCGTTCGCTTGGGCTCGAGGTTGTAGCCGAAGGCATCGAGACCGAACAGCAACGCCAGATCCTGCAAGACATGGGATGCGAATACGGCCAAGGATACTTGCTGGGTCGTCCGCAGCCGGCGGCGCACTGGCTGGCGCGCAACGCTTAGCCCAACAAATTGGCTCGGCGAGTTCGATATCAACACAGCTCACGCACAGTACGCGCGCCATCCTTGGCGCTTGCCTTACAGGCCAGCTTCGCTGTTCGCGCAGGCAGTCCTGCCTGCGCAGTCGTCGCGCAACAGCGGCGTGATCGCGGGCTTTTTTGATGGTCGCGGCTCAGCTTTCAAGCCGAAGCACGGCCGCAAGAACGAAATGCGCTTGATCGCTTCGCTGATTACGTAGCAACCAACGACCGTGCCGACCAAGACCAGAGTCGGTTCCAGCACAGGGCCGAGGCGGTACCGGATCAGCGCAAAGCCAATCCCCACGATCAGACTTTGGTGCAGCATGTACCACGGGTACACCGACGCGTTCGCCCACGGCAGCCAGCGGAATGGGCGGTTGAGCAACGCGTGGCCCCAACCCAGGATCGCCAGCAGCATGGTCCAGATGTAGGCCACCCGCAGCGTCCAGATCACCACGACCTGCCAATGCGGCGCGTCGTCCGGCAGCAGGCGACCGAGCACCATGTACGGCACGAAGACGACGAGCGCCGTCGTGAGGGTGGTCTTGCGCAGCCGCAGCACTTCGGCCCAGAAACCGGCGTCGCGCGCAAAAAGGTAGCCATAGACGAACATCGTGAAATAGACGGCGTTGCGGTACCAGTCGTGCACGAAGTCGCCGTTGTCCGGGAAGAGGTCTTGTAGCGTGACGGTGTAGGCAAGCAAGGGGAGTGCCGGCAGGATCATCAGCCAGGTTCCGCGCAGGCCGGTAAACCGGGCGGCGAGCCAGCGCCCCGGCGGCGAGGCCAGCGGCTTAGCCAGCAACGCCAGCACCAGCGTGTAGATCCACAGGTAGGCGAGATACCACAGGTGGTTCCACGTCACTCCGTGTTCCCATCCGTCGAACGCGTCCTTCGGCCACGGGCGGTGCGCGTAGTAGTCGCACAGGAACTGCCAGAATCCCGGCGCGACCTTGCCATTGAACACACCCTGCGCATACGGCTGGATCGGCACTACGACCGCCATGCCGAACAGCAGCGGCAGCATCAGTCGCCAATGGCGCTGGCGCACGAAACGCCAGATATGGTCGCTCTTCAGCATGAATGCGGCGGCCATGCCGGAAATCATGAAGATCAGGTCCATGCGCCAGCGGTTGACGAACAACATCGGGTATTGCAGCCATTCGGCGGTGTGTTCGCTCTTGACGTGCCAACCCCAGTCGGCGACGTAGAACATGCCGAAGTGGTAGAGGATTAGGACGGCGAAGGCGATCGCGCGCAATGCGTCGATGTCGTGGCGGCGTTGCATGGGGATACTCCGGGTCGGTTCGGAGTGAAGCCTGTCGGATCGCGCGCGAATGGCCCAGCGCAAAGGGTCCAGGGACGGAACCTGGTGACCAATCGCGGACCGGCGTGACGAACCGCGGGCCGCATCTCGCGCCCGGGCTTTACAATGCGCGGGTGTCTGCCGCTCCCACCCCCACCAGCTCCACGCCTAGAGTGCAAACTGAGGTCGCGTCGAGGCCTTTGGCTCCGGAACTTCCAGCGGCAGCCAGCGCGGCACCGCATGCGCGCTCACTGCTCGACCGGTACCAGCCGTGGCGACGCTGGATCGAGCCGGGGTTCTGGATCCTCATCTACATCTCGCAGGCTGCGATCAATACCGAGATCGCGACCATGGACGTCGCGCGTGCCCACTTCAGCGCCGCGCCCTGGGGACCAGTGACTTGGGAATGGTCCAGTCACCTCGTGGCCCTGGCGTTAGTGCCGGCAGTGATCTGGTTCTCGCGACGCGTGCCGCTGCGCTTTGGCGTCCTGCGTCGCCATCTGCCGCTGCATGCACTGGCGACCGTCGCGTATTGCGTGCTGCATGTCTTCGGCATGGTCGCGCTGCGCAAACTCGTTTACCTCGCGATGGGCTCGCATTACGACTTCGGCAGCTGGCCGCGAGAGCTTTTCTACGAATACCTCAAGGACTGGCGCAGTTACGTCAACATCCTGCTGATCGTGGCCGCCTACCGCCTGCTGATCCTGCGCCTGCAGGGCGAGGCGCGCCTGCTCGATGCGCCTGATGACGAGGGTGCGCCGGTGGAACCCGTCGAACGGCCCGATCGCTTCCTGGTGCGCAAGCTCGGCAAGGAATTCCTGGTCGCGGCCAACGACATCGAGTTCCTGCAGGCATCCGGCAACTACGTGAACCTGCATGTGCGCGGGCGCGACTATCCGCTACGCACCACGATGACAGCGCTAGAACCACGTCTGGATCCAACTCGATTCGTCCGCGTGCATCGCAGCTGGATGGTCAACCTCGATTGCATCGCCCAGATCGAACCGCTCGACACCGGCGACGCCCGGCTGCTGCTGCGCGATGGCCAACAGGTGCCGTGCAGCCGGCGCTACCGCGATGTGTTGCGGCCTTGAATTCTGCCATGGAGACTGTGTCCAGCCGCCAGTGCACAGGCAGCCATGCTCCGCAGCCGATCCACTAAATTTCTTCCATTCGGGAATAACGCCATGCAGGTACGCGGCACGATTGAATTTGAGATTCGCGAGAAAACCGCCGACTACGTGCTGGCGGAGATGCCGATCCAGCCCGGCATGCTTAATCCGTTCGGAGTGGTTAATGCCGGCGCGATCCTGTGGTTCGCCGATGTCGCCGCGTCGGTGTTGTTGATGGACGCTGCGCACGATCAAACTGGGATGAGCGGGTTTCCGCTGGCGATCAATCTTAACGCCAATCTGATCGGAAACCAGCGAGAAGGAACGTTCACGGCCCGCGCCGTCGTGGTCAAGCGCGAGCGCACGGTCAGCGTGGTGCACACCGAAGTGCGCGGCGCAGGCGACAAGCTGATCGCCGATCTCACCAGCAATCACGTGCTGTCGAAGTAGGGTTACGCTGTGGAAATTCGTGGAGCAGGAGGCTCAATCCTGTGAACGTCGCACCGGTTTAATTGATGGCTTGGCTGGCGGCTTGGCCGCGTCGGCGATCCGCCACAGGTACAGGCTGGCGTAGGTGCGATACGGGCCCCAGCGTTCACCGCGTGCGGACAATTCTTTCGACACCGGCATCGCTTCAAGTGAATCCACGAGTTGCGCACCCTTGCGGATGCCGAGGTCGTCGACCGGCAGCACATCCGGTCGGCCCAGGCGGAACATCAGCATCATCTCAACTGTCCAGCGACCGATGCCTCGGGTCGGCAACAGCGCCTCGATGATCGCTTCCTCGTTCATCGTCGCCATCGCACGCATGTCCGGAATTTCACCCGCTTCCGCCCGTTGGCACAGGTGGCGCAATGCCATCAGCTTGTTGCCCGATACGCCACAAGCACGCAGGGCTGCATCATCGACCCGAGCGAGCGTGTCGGCGTGCAGTTTTTCCGAGCCGATTGCCGCTTCCACCCGACCGACAATCGTGGCCGCGGCCTTGCCGCTGAGTTGCTGGTACAGAATGGCGCGAGCGAGCGCATCGCTGACGTCAAAACGTTTGCGCCAGCGCGGCTCGGCCGGGATCGGGCCGATCTGACGTACCCATTTGCCAAGCTTCTTGTCCACGCGCAGCAGGTGCGCATGTGCGGTTTCGACGGCGAATCCTCGGGCGTGGCGCGGCATGGATTGGCTCAAACGATGGCAATGCCTACAGCGTAAACCAACCAGCCAAGGATCATGAGACTGCCGCCAAACGGCGCCAGCACTGTCGGGGTGCCGAACAAGGCCGCCAGCGCCAGGCTGCCCGAAAACAGCAACATGCCAATGAGCAATCCGAGCAGCGCCAAACGCTGAACACGAGAGTTTACGTGCGGCGCTAGTGCCAGCACTGCCAAGCCATGCCCAAAGGCGAACAGTGCGGCGAGCGCCAGTCTATGTTGCGCACCGGCCTCCGCCACATGCGCGGCATCCCAAGTTCCGCAGTTCGCGGCCCGATTTGCTCCCGCTGTTGAGCTATGGGTTCCATGAAATCAACAGCTTGGGACGTTCGAGGAGGCGATTTCTGCAAAGTCGTGTAGTGTCACGTCGAGGCCTGCTGACCCCTTCCAAAAGCAGCTGATGTGGTGGTAGCGTAGCAACATGTTCACGCGCCTCACTCGCTCCGGAGGTCGTACCTACCTGCAGATCGTCGAGTCCTTCCGGAATGGGCCCGATGTTCGCCAGCGCGTCATCGCCAACCTCGGGCGACTCGATCAACTCGAACCGCACCATCTCGATCCGCTCATCAACGGCTTGAACCGCGCGCTCGGTCGTAGCCAGAACCCGGCACAACCAGTCGAATACGAAAGTGCACGTGCGTTTGGCGATGTCTATGCGCTGCATGCGCTGTGGAAAGAATTGGGCTTTGGCGATGCCATCAAGCGCGCGCTGCGTTCGTCGCGGCGCGAGTTCGATGCCGAAGCGCTGGTGCGGGCGATGGTGTTCAACCGACTGTGCGCGCCGGACTCCAAGCTCGGTTGTCTGGAGTGGCTCGAGACGGTGGCGATCCCGGGCATGCCCGCTGCGGCGACCCACGATCAACTGCTGCGCACGATGGACGCGCTGATGGATCGTGCGGAGGCGGTCGAAGCAACGGTGGCCAAACTGTTGCGGCCGATGCTCGATCAACAGTTGTCGGTGGTGTTCTACGACCTGACCACGGTGCGCATCCACGGCCAGGCCCAGTTGCCGAACGACCTGCGCGCGTTCGGAATGAACAAGGAAACCGGCGGCATCGCGCGCCAGTTTGTGCTCGGCGTGGTGCAATCGGCCGAGGGACTGCCGCTGATGCACACCGTGCATGCGGGCAATGTGTCGGAGACCAAGACGCTCAAGGCGATGCTGGCCAATGTGCTGCAGCGCTTCCCGGTCGAGCGGGTGATCGTGGTCGCTGACCGTGGTTTGCTCAGTCTGGACAACGTTGCCGAACTGGGCGAGCTGGCCACGACCACGCAGCGCAAGTTGCAGTTCATCCTGGCGGTGCCGGCGCGGCGCTATCGCGAACTGGGCGGCACCCTGGATGGACTCACGTTCGAGCCCGAACGCGAGAGCCTGGCCGAAGGCAAATTCGCCGACCATCGGCTGGTGGTTGCGCACGATCCGAAGCGTGCTGCCGAGCAATCGGCCAAGCGGCGCGCGAAGATCGCCGCGATCGAAGCGCTCGCCGACAAGCTCGTGAACAAGCTCGACGCGCAGGACGCCGGCCAGAGCGCACGCGGCCGCAAGGCCAGCGATCGCGGTGCCTACAGCCGCTTCCAGAAGGCCCTCGCAGAAGCCAAGTTGACTCGCTATCTTCGTGCCGACTACCAGGCCGACCGCTTCTCCTACGCCGTCGACGAAATAGCCATCACCGATGCCGAACGCTTCGACGGCAAGCTGGTGCTGCTGACCAACGTGTTGGACTTCAGCGCCGAGCAGATCGTCCTTCGCTACAAGAGCCTGGCCGACATCGAACGCGGCTTCCGCGTGCTCAAGAGCGACCTGGAGATCGCGCCGGTGTTCCACCGTCTGCCCGATCGCATCCGCGCCCACGCATTGATCTGCTTCCTGGCGCTGGTGCTGTATCGGGTCATGCGCATGCGGCTGAAGGAAAACGGCAGCAAGAGCAGCCCGAAAACCGCCCTGGAAATCCTCCGTCGCATCCAGCAGCACCGCGTCACCATCGGCCAACACGCCTACACCGGCACCAGCAAGACCACCTCGGAGCAACTCGACCTGTTTGCAGCGCTAAAGCTGGCAAAGCCACAAGCCGCCCTGTAGTGTCATTTTT
>JBBQQH010000010.1:0-65315 GCA_038216155.1 Lysobacterales bacterium | reverse complement strand
TCAGCCGCAAGGCCAGCGCCGTCGCGACCAACGTTCCCGGCCCGCAGCAACCCTTGTTCATGGCCGGCGTCGAAGTGCGCGAACTCATGTTCTGGGTGCCGCAAACCGGCTCGATCGGCTTGGGTCTATCTATCCTCAGCTACAACGGCCGCGTCCACTTCGGCGTGATCGGCGACAGCAAGCGCGTTAAAGATCCCGACGCGATCGTGCAACGCTTCGACGCGGAATTCGAGAAGCTCATGCTGATTGCGTTGATGGAGGATTGGGAGGAGGAGATTTCGGCGGGGGATGCTGAGGCTACGTTGGGGAAGTATGTGCGATGAAAGATTTCCGAATTAAAATGAATAATTCCTCCGTATTCTTTATAATTTTTACTGCTTTGCTAGGAGTCCTGTTAATAGACGGAACCGTTTTAGGAAAGCCACCGAAGCAAGCAGGAACGCCGCTGGGTCCAGAAAGAGCTCAGGCCCTCACAGCAGCAGAAAACACCAAGCTAGATGAGCGCGGAACTGCTCAAGAACCGCTTGCTATCAACCCGCTTGTCGTGAAGACGTATGTCCAAAAGAGCGAGAAAGAAGCCGCTGACGAGCAAGAACAGATGCGGGAGAAGGCTGAAGCCGATTGGTGGGTTATTTTTGTAGGTTGGGCGACAATAATAATCCTTGCCCTGCAAGCCGTTGCGTTCTTCATTCAGGCCAAGCGACTGAAGGAAACTATTGGAGCGATGAGAAAGATTGCTGACGATCAGCGTACGGATGTCGGTGATGCGATTACCATTGCCAAAGAAAACGCTATCGCTACTCGGCGGGCTGCTGACATAGCTGAACAGTCCATGATCTCAGATCGGCGGCCTTGGGTGAAGATCAACAGTGTGGTGCAGCGAGGAAAGCTCGCTGATGGCGCTGATGACAAAGACGGAGGCTACAATTTAGATGTGTCTGTCAAAAATGTGGGTAGTTCGCCAGCCATTTGCATCTTTGCAAATGCTGAGATGGTAGGTGATCAATTTCCAAGTGAGCCTGACCTTAAAAATATTGTTGAAAGACTCCGGCGAAAGATTCCTAGTAAAGGCATTACATTGGTTCCCGGAGATTCCGTTATCGTGAATGCCTACTGCGTTCCGGATCAGAGCAAGTGCGTAAGAGAAGCCTCCGACTTGGGGCTCATGGTTTGTTGCGTCTATTATTCTTTCACCTTTAACGCGGCGAAAAATGAAGGGCATTTCGAAAGCGTTTACAGGATTGGCAAAGAGTCGCTCGAGGCTAGGAATCTCAAGATAAATGCCGAACAGCGTTACGCGCATGCCGAGTAGTAACTGAGGATTGGGGCTGCGTTCACTTGTTTGCTCCCAATAGCCCAACGTTGGCATCGCGATATCCGGCGTCGAAGTCTGGGACGGAATCGGGTCGGGTGTACTTAGTCGCGCGCAGTGAAGTGTGAAGCGGCGTGGAAATTACACCTGACCCAAATACTTCCGAGGTTTCCCCGCAAAACAAACCGGGGTCAGGTTGCACTTTCCGAATGCGGGGGGCAGGTTGATTTCCCTGGTGACCACGACGGACGGGAAATCGACGATAGCTCCAATTGTCTGCGCACAATACCCAGCTCGGCCGTTTCATCGCTGGCGTGATGAGGGAAGCAAGCATGGACAAGATGACGCTCGAATGCTTGCCGGACAATCCATGGGTCGCGTTGCCTGACCAAGCGCCTTACGTGTTGCCGAGCGACTCATTGGCGGTTGAAGTTTTCAATCGAAGGGCGGATTCCGCTCATCGTCTGCACGTCGAAACACCACCTGAGCCGTTCTTTGGGCCTATCGATGCGCCCATTGTCGTGTTGCTGCTGAACCCCGGCGTTGCCTCGAACGGCAAGTACGATGACGAACGCCTCCTTGCCACGGTGCGTGATCCGCAGGAGCAGCGTCGTCATTTCTACATAGGCGCCGAGAATTTCTGGTGGGACAAACTGGTGCGTTCGCTCGCACGCGATCGTCCGAAGGCGGATGTCGCCGGCACCATCTTGTCTGTCGAATTCTTCCCGTATCGTTCGATCTCGTTCGGCTGCGGGCACGTAAGGGTGCCATCGCAGATGTTTGGGTTTGCGCTCGTTGAGCGCGCAATTTCGCGTAACGCTGTGATCGTCATCGTGCGTGGTGAGCGCCACTGGCTCGGCGCTGTGCCGCTGCTTGCCAATCATGGCAAGGTCGTCAGGATAAGAAATCCGCAAAGCGCGTCGTTGTCTTCCGCCAATCTGAAAGACGGTGGGTACCAGACACTGGTCGACGCACTGGACAACGATGCAAGAGATCAAAACCGAAGTCAGGTTGCACTTTCCCGGGATTAGGGGCCAGGTACAGTCAAATGCCGGAAGAATCGTCTGACCGTGTGTGGGAATCAACACCTGGTCAAAATTGTTCGCTTGGGACAAGCCAGCTCAATCGGAGGAGCCAAATGATCGAACTTCCCATAAGAGATCCGTGCGACCTTTGCGTGGCGGGTCACGAGGAAAGATGGAAGATCATTGAAGAAAGCGAACACACGTTAACCGTGATCAATCCATGTCAATTTGAAGTGGGTCAGTGCTGCGTTATCACGCGTCTGCATGTCGCGACACTGCTTGAGCTTTCTGACCAGGAGTGCGGCGCCATAATGGTTTCGGCAAAGCGAGTCGCGGAGGCGCTCGTCAAGACGTATCGGCCTCTCGGAATACTTACGTTCCAGAACAACGGGGTCTTTAGCGGACAGGAAACGCCGCACTTTCATTTCCACGTGGTGCCTCGGCAGAAGGGTAGTGATTGGGGCATAGGCCCGCCTCAACTCGCGACATTCGATGGCGCCGGCCGCAAGCGGGGCACGTCACACGATCCAAGCGGGGATGCGCAGCGTCGAGAGCGAATTCAGGTTTCCGCCAAGCAACTTACGGAAACGGCGAACGTGATCCGTTTGAATCTACCGGAATAGTGTTCAGGCTCAGGGCCGAATAGGCGTCGGTCGGAGTTTCGGCCCAGAATAGGGAAAGGTTGATTTGCCCGAACCTTGGCGACCCTCGGGAATTGGATTTCGACCGGTACTTTCCTGATTTACTGAATTAGGTTGCGAGATATGCCCCCTTCCGACGAGTCTGGTGAAAGTCGCGTTGGACCCATCGAGGCCACTGAAGTCCTCAGTCCGCGAATGCGCGTTGTCGCCGCAATCTGCTCGATCGGCTTGCTGGTTGGTGCTGTGGGCTTGCCGGTCCTGACTTGGTACCGACGTGGGGATAGCGCGGGGTGGGGCGTTTGGGTTGCTGTCGCCCTCGCATCCATGGTGGCGGCTCAATGCGGAAAGAATTTATTCAAGGCGGCGAGAGGCGGTATCGGGCCTCGGTGGATTGAACGCGATTCCCTTTGATCAGCGGGCAACCTGTATCGAGGCGCGCGGCGGATGAAGAGCGTGCCCGACGAGTGGGTAGGGCGCGTTCGGACTGCAGATCAGCGCGCGACTGGTCCCGCGCACAACTTGCCCGTAGTATTTCTGCACGAGCCTTGCCACGGATGACGACCGAGCCGTCTCACCGTAACCGCACACAGGAGCACTCATGCGTAGACTGATCCTGATCGCGGCGCTTCTACCGTTTTTCGCCGTTGCTGGCGAGGTGTACAAGTGCAAGGGTCCCAAAGGCGAGATCACGTTCACGAACACCAAGTGCCCGGCGCATACGGATACGGAGCACTACTCGACCTACGAGCCGGAACCGGATCCGCCGCCGCCCGCCGCGATCGCTCCGGTGGAAGTGGCTCCGAGCTTTGCGAACGTCAATTCCTCCGCTCCCGTCGAACAGCCGGTTCCGCCAGCCATTCCGACGCCCGTTCCGCCTGCCGTGCAGTCACCCGCATTGCCCGTGGCGCAACTGCCGGTGGTCTCCGAACCAGCCGTTGCTGAGAGTGAGTCGAACTCTGGGACCGGGTACAAATGCGTGGATGGCGAGAACGTATGGCTGCAAACCACGCCATGTCCTCCCCTGACGTCGCGCGCCGTGTCGAGACCGAGCGAACCTTCCACTCCGACAGCGGCGCCGGTCGCTGCAGCTACAGCGCTGATGCCAACCGCAGCAAATCCACAGGGTGTGACCTCGCAAGGTGCGCTGTGCGATCAACTTATCGCGCAGACAGCCAGTCCTGAGCATCGCAAGGTCGGCGCCGGCACCGACGAGTTAAACAAGTTGCTAGCGGCCAATGGGTGCAAGCGCTGACTTCAATTCGCGAGGCTAGCGATAGGAGGGCGGCGCAGGTATCCGATTCAATCGCAGGATTCCTCCATCGTCTTTTGATCGCGCGCAGACATGCCGGCTGCCGGGCAGGGCACGACCAGTGCACTCGTCGTCATCGTGAAATCCGCTTGTCGATGATGCATGCTGCCGACCAGTCCGCGCACCCAGGGTGATCGATGAATACGTTCCGCATCCGATGCTGGGTCCCCGCGCTCGCCGGTGTTGCCGTGGTGGCCACTCTGCTGCTCTCGCAGGCCGCTCAAGCCGTCACGTTTTTCGTCAACACGCCATCTGACGGTGCTGATGCGATCGTTGGCGATGGCGCATGTGGCGATCTGACAAACGCATGCACGCTACGCGCCGCCATCCAGGAGTCGAATGCATTGCCGGGCGCGGATGTGATCGAACTGCCGGCCGGCACGTTCGCGCTTACCCTTCCCGGTGTGGATGAAGACGCTGGCGCGACGGGCGACCTCGACATCGCTGGCGATCTCGTCATTCATGGCGCGGGCTCCGCACTAACCTTCATCGATGCCGGAGCGATCGATCGTGTAGTTGATGTGCGCGCAGGCACTGCCACGTTTCAGGGCGTGACCATGCGCAACGGTCGCGTCGTGAACGGTGGGCAGACGAGTGCGGGTGCCGCGCTGCGGATTGCCGACGACCTGCATGTGATACTCGATGATGTGGTTATTCGTGACAATGTCATGTCTTCCTCCAGTGGCGGGCTCGCGATCGATTCCGGTGGTTGCATCGAAGGACAACACGTGCGCTTGCTCGACAATGGCGGTGGTCCGGGCAGTGACTTTTCGCAGGCGACGGTCTATCTGCATGGTGCGAACGCGTGCCTGCGACTCGACGACAGCGAGATCAGCGGCAATCGTGCGAATCAGGCCGGCGCGATTTTGTCCGACTTCGGTGCGATCACCTTGCGGCGCAGTCTTGTCAGCGCAAACCACGGTGGTGTCGGCGCGATCGTGCTGAATTTCAATGCGCCCACGTTGCTTGAGAATGTGACGATCAGCGGAAATCGCGGGGGTTTCGCTGGCGCCATCCTCAACGATGGCGGTTCGCATCTGTCACTGGTTCATTGCACGGTGACCGGCAACGGACCGAATAACGGATCCACATCGATCGTCGGCGGCATCATCGATGTGCACGGAGGCTTCGGGCTCGTCTCTCTGAGCAATACGATCGTATCGGGCAACGGACCCGGTTCGACCGCTGACGATTGCTCGGCGGCCGTCTCCGTCGGCGGCGGCAACATCATCGGCGACAGCGCGCACTGTCATTTCGATGCACAGCCGTCCGACCAGTTCGATGTGAATCCCGACTTGGCGCCGTTGGCCGACAACGGCGGCTTCACGCGCACGCAGCTGGCAGGGGCGGCGGCGATCGATCACGCACAGACGCCCGCCTGCACATCCTCGGATCAACGTGGTCGGGTACGACCCGTCGACGGAGATGGAGACGGCGTCGTCGCGTGCGATATCGGTGCCGTCGAAATGCAGCGCGATGCGATTTTCGAAAACGGATTCGATGCCGCGCAGATGGGGCATGCACGGCGAATCGACGCGGATTGATGTTTGATTTTTCGGAGGTGCCGGCAGCAGAGTTCGATCGCGCCGCGGCGCGATCGGAAGGAATCTTGGCTAGGTGTCATGTACTCGACCGCATTGTTTTGCGATGCCCTCAGCCTTCGGCAAGTTTTTCGCTGAGGCGCAGGGAATCGGGGAAGTCCGCCGGCAGTCGATCCTCGCGCAGCTTCAATGCTTCTCGCCAGACAGGCCTGGCCTGCTTGACGTACGCGTCGTGCTCCAGGCAATCACCCTGTATCGACAGGGTTCTGGCGCGATGCAGTGGTGAGCGCGACGGCGCCAGTTCCGGACTGCCCAACACAGTGGGCCAGCGAAACAATCCGACCACAGGACAGCAAGCAAAAAAGAAAATCGCAACGTGGTGGCAACCTCGATCAGGTGGCAACCAGACCCAATGCCAATTTTGGCGGATTGGCGCGCCCAGCGGATTTCAATTCGAAGTGCACGGCGATATCGCGCTTGCGCGCTTGCGCGCCGGCGGGTGAAAAGGTGCTTGTTATAGTTCCCTCTACAACAACACTTGTCGCGTGCTGGCGAGGAACTGATGAATTTCATCCTCCGTCTTCGTATCGATCATGTACACCGGGTGCTTTCCGTTGGGGCAGCGCAGCCGCGGTGTTGTGCCGAATAGGCGACATATCAGTGGACGTTCGGCATAGACCTCACAGCCATGCTTGCCTAAATACGGGCAGCTCAGGTCGGCCAGTGCAGTCTCGTGTTCGGCCTCGGTCTTGACCGGCAACCGGGCTACTTCCTCCGAGGAAGCCGTCACGGGTCCGCAACAATCATGGCAACCAACGATGCAAGTGAAAGACGGGATGCGTTCGCGCAGCGCTTGAATTTTCCGATCATTGCGGGTCACGACATGCTGCTCCTGTGCCAATGGCCATCCTGCCCACATTCGCGCACAAGAGCGCGACTCAGCGCGAACACTGCGCGCGCATGGCCACTGCAATGCGCGCAAATGCGGGTTTCAACAAAGACGATGCAGAGCGTCGAAGGTGGGTGGGTGGGCGGATGGGGGTGGTCGGACACCAGCGGTTGGTGTTGCCGACGCAGGCAAAGACCACCCGATTGGTATCGTCCATCTCCTCGACGATGAAGACCGGGCCGGAAAAACTGTGTCGGATGTGGTCGATGTGGGTATCGGCGTCGTCGCAGTAAAGGTTCAAGACCATGATCCCATTGGCGGTCAATGCATTCCGGCAATTGTTGTAGAACGCCAACGAGGCCAGCCTCGAAGGTATGCCGTCGCGGGTATAGGCATCCACGAGCAAGACGTCGAACGCATTCGATGACTGGCCGACAAATCGCGCGCCGTCATCCAGGTGAACCTGGAATCTCTCATCGTCGGGCGGCACGTGGAACTCGTCGCGCAGCGCGATCACATGAGGATTGATTTCCACCACATCGATTCTCGCATGGGGCAATTCGCGGTAACAGAATTTGGCCAGCGATCCGCCGCCGAGGCCGATCATGGCGACACGCTCCGGCTGGCTGTCAAAGATAAGGAAGCCCATCATCGTACGCGTGTAGTCGGGCAGGAGCGTGTGCGGCTCATGCTTCAGCATTTGGCTCTGCATCTCCGATATCGAAAAATGCAGAGATTTGAATGCGCGTGTTTCGCGCACGAAGGGCCGACACAGTTCGGAAGCGTTGGCCGGCATGTCGTAATCCTTCGCAGGTCCAAACCTTGTATGCACGACGCGGATGAGTCGCCCAATGCGGGCATTGATCCCATAGCACCACAACGCGAGTATTCCTCGTCGGTCGAGCCGAGGGAAACTCTCGATGATGCTTCGTATGAATTTGCCTGCTTCCCACACAACACGTTGAAGTGGCATCGCTGCCTGACCTCGTACGGCTCCGGCTGGCTCCGAAGGAGCCTTGCTCATCGGCGTTTCAACCGCACAGACCGTTGCAATTGAAATGGCATGTTTGCCAGTTTGGTGAACACGGCATCGAAGACAGGATTGGCAATGTCTTCTGTCGCACGGTGACGGACGACCGATGCCGCAGCCGCATGAGCCAGCTCCAGAGGGAGTGGCTCAACCGCCTCCTTCCAGAATCGCAGCTGCAGGTCACGTAGCGGATCGGCGCTGGACAAATGCGTGCGGGAGCGTCTGAAAGTCTCCAGGCACCGTTGGTCAACTTCTTCACCTTGGCTGCGCGAAACGATCACTGCGCACGGGTGTCGCCCTGGCGCACGGAGAAATTGAGCATAGGTCACCAGACAATGGGATAGGCCTTGCTGCTGTTCAACTTCGCCTGTGGCGGTACCGTTTCGAGGTTTACCGTGCGCGTCGCCAATCGTGATCGCAATCTGCATCGGCGTTCGAACGACCAGCGCGGCCACTGAACTTTCCTCCGCCGTCGTATCGCGGAAAGGCGCCCCGAGTTGCGGCGCACAATTTCCAAGCCATGAGGGAGTGAGTGCGTTCGACGAGGGTTCGCCCCGCCGTTCACGCACCACTTGCCACGCCTCGGTGAGCGCGGTCCAGGCTGTCGGAACGATGGGCCAGCACAACGACTGGACAAAGATGGCTTCGCCACCGTCTGTCGAGGCGTAAGCGGAACCCAGAAAGGCTACACGACCCGGCGCAAGGGGTTCGGTCGCCGATGCCGCGGTGCGGCTGCGACGAGGAAGCGGAGCAACGGTGGTTTGGAGGGGCATTGTCGTTTATCGCTCTGATCGTTACCCATCTGGTGGTCCGCGCCCGCATCGCCGGCTGTGCTGCCATCGAGCGGTCATGTCAGCCGCAGGGTTGGAACGGTTTAGCCATTATAAATGATGTTTAGTGCTTTGTAGTAGATGTACAATACATCACGTTCACCATGCCAACCGCATGGCGACAAGGAGCGGCGAGGGTGTTCTTGTGCCTGCGTACGACGCTGCGCCGAGTTCCGCGTGCATGGCGTTGTGAACAGAACCGACATGATGTATTAAGCATGATTTGCGATATATGGGAATTCCTTGTTGATGTTTAAGTCAGAGCGCTGGTCATGATTACAGCCGCCCAGCTTCGTGCGGCGCGCGCCTTGGCCGGGATGGATCAAAAGACACTGGCCGAGAAGGCGGGTGTGTCATTGCCGACTATCCAGCGGATGGAGGCCAGCGTCGGCAATGTTCGCGGAGTTGTCGAAACGCTGACGAAAATTGTTGCGGCGCTGGACTTGGCCGGGGTCGAATTGATCGGTGAAAACATGCCCAGTCAAGGCACCGGGCGGGGTGTCCGACTTAGAGCTCCAAAGGCCCTCTGATGGTGGGGTGGGAATGGACCGGGTACGGATCACCAGTGGGCGAGTGTCCACTGTCGCTTTGAGGCGTTTCCCTATGAGTGCTGCTTCTGTTGGCCTGTTGTGCATGCGGTATCTCGCGCCCGCGCCCATGACGGCAGCACTCGGCATCGCAACTGCCACAGCACCTGAAAAAAATTTGATCGCCGCGGTCACCCTCTGCATTCGCCAGCGAGTAGGAGCCATGCGGTGCGATTGACGTTCGCTGCCCATGATCTCGTTGTATTGCTGAGCTTCGTCGGTGCCTGGTTCGCGATAGGCGTTGCTGGCCTCGTGCAGTCACAACGCATCAGCTGGGTGGCGCGCACGCTGTTCCCGCTGGGTGCGCTCGTTGGCCTGGGTGTCGCGTGCGTGGGTTGGTCGGCACTATCTGACGGATTTGTTCCGCAGCAATCGGTGCTGTCGCTGGGTTTGCCTGATCTGCCTTTTCACTTGCGACTGGATGCCCTTGCTGGATTTTTCCTGCTGTTGCTTGGCATCGCGGGCGCCGGCATTTCCGTGTTTGCGGCAGGCTATTTTCGCGAAGGCGAGGGCACCTCGCCGGGTTTGCTGTGCCTGCAATACCACACGTTCCTGGCCAGCATGGTGATGGTTATCCTGGCCGACGATGCTTACCTTTTTCTCGTGTCGTGGGAAACCATGGCGCTCAGCTCCTACTTTCTGGTCACCACGCAACATCGCATTCCGGAGATCCGGCAAGCCGGATTTTTGTACTTGCTGATTGCGCACGTGGGCGCCATCGGCTTGCTGCTTTGTTTCGGCGTATTGCAAGGTGGCAACTGGCAAATGACGTTCGATGCGATGCGCGGCGCAACGCTCGCTCCCGCGTGGGCCAGCATTGCTTTTTTACTGGCGCTCTTTGGTTTCGGTGCCAAAGCCGGACTGGTGCCGATGCACGTGTGGCTGCCCGAAGCACACCCCGCTGCGCCATCGCCGGTGTCGGCAATGATGAGCGGCCTGATGCTCAAGATGGCGGTCTACGGCTTGCTGCGCATCAGTTTTGATCTGCTCCACGTTGGGCCGTGGTGGTGGGGCATGTTGACGTTGATGCTGGGCTTGGGGACGGCGCTGTTCGGCGCCGTGTTTGCTGCCGTGCAAACGGATATGAAGCGATTGCTTGCCTATTCGTCGATCGAAAATATTGGCCTGATCTTCGCCGCCATCGGTCTGGCATTGCTGTGTCGAACGTTTGACTTGCGCTTGCTCGCTGCACTGGCGTTGACCGCAGCGCTGATTCACTCCTTCAACCATGCCTTGTTCAAGAGCCTGCTGTTTCTCGCTACCGGATCGGTGCTCCACGCAACGCGCGAGCGGAGCCTGGGCAAGCTGGGCGGACTGATTCGCCGGATGCCCTGGGTTGCGACGTTTGCATTGATTGGCACGTTGGCGCTTGCCGGCTTGCCACCGCTCAACGGTTTCGTCTCCGAATGGCTGCTCTTGCAGGCGTTCCTGTCCACACCGATCATTCCTCATGCGTTCGTGAACATGATCGTGCCACTGGGAGCGGCTGTCGTGGCGCTGACGGCGGCGTTGGCGGGCTATGTGATGGTCAAGTTCTACGGCGTGATCTTTCTCGGTCAGCCGCGCGAATCATCGCTGATGCATGCCCAGGATCCAGGCTGGTTCGAGCGTCTCGGACTTGGCTGGCTCGCACTGGGCTGCGTCCTCATCGGCATATTTCCGCAGTTTGCCCTGGACGCCACTGCAGGCGTTACGCAGGCACTGGTAGGCGAGGTGATCCATCGCGGACCGGCACCTTGGTGGATCGCGCCCGTCTCGACGACACAGGCTTCCTACAGCGGCCTGGCGTTGCTCGCAGGCATGCTCGGCGTGATCGGATTGATGTTCTTGCTCGTGCGACGGATGTATCACGGACGCGTTCGCCGCACGCCGGCGTGGAATTGCGGCTATCCATGGCTGAGCCCGCGAATGCAAGACACCGCCGAAGGTTTCGGGCAGCCGATACGGCACATGTTCGGGGTGTTTTTCCGCATGGAACGCGAGCTGCCGTCGCCCAACGACAGCGCGCCTCATTACCGTGTTCACATCGAAGACCGGTTTTGGCACGCGCTCTATTTGCCACTCGCGCGCGTGGTCGGTTGGCTGGCCGACAGGCTCGCCGTGCTGCAGCGTGGCCGTCTGGCCATCTATCTTCTCTACAGCTTCCTGACGTTGATCGTGCTGCTGGTGTTCGTCCTATGAGCGCGCTTGCACTCGCAAGTCAGGCGGCGGGAATCTTGCTCGCCATCATGCTCGCGCCGCTGTTGGCCGGTTGGGTCGCACAATGCCGCGCCTGGCTGCAAAACCGCTCGGCGCCTCCGCTGCTGCAGCCTTACCGTACCTTGCGCAAGCTGTTCCGCAAGGACGCCGCCCTCGCAACCCATGCGTCTCCGCTGTTCCGCACGGCACCTTACGTGGTGTTCGGCACGATGACTCTGGCGGCGGCGATCATTCCGTCGGTAACGACAGATCTGCCGATGGCGCGCGTGGCCGACGCGATCGCTTTGGTTGGCCTTTTTGCGACAGCGCGCGTGTTCATGGCCTTGGCGGCAATGGATATCGGCACGGTGTTCGGCAGCATGGGGGCACGGCGCGAAATGATGATCGGCTTTCTCGCTGAACCCGCATTGCTGATGGTCCTCTTCAACGCGTTCCTCATGTTCGGCAGCACCGCGCTCCCGAACGTCGCCGAAGGCACACTGAAAGCCGATGGACTGATCCTTCACCCCAGTCTCGCTTTCGCCGGCCTGGCTTTCGTCATGGTGCTGCTGGCGGAGAACGCGCGCATCCCCATCGATAATCCGGCTACGCATCTGGAAGTGACCATGATCCATGAGGCCATGGTGCTCGAATACTCGGCGCGCCATCTGGCCCTCATCGAATGGGCGTCATGGCTGAAGCTGTTCAACTATGCGTGCATTGGTTTCGCGCTGTTCGTTCCCTGGGGGATCGCCTTGCACGATGCTGATGCACTGACGTTGCTGATCGCTGTTGTTTTGCTGGTCGCCAAGCTGGCGGTCGCGGGTTCGACACTGGCCGTGATCGAGACGGTGTCGGCGAAGTTGCGCATCTTCCGTGCGCCGGAGTTCCTCAGCATGGCGTTCCTGCTTGCCGTGCTCGGACTGCTGGTGCACTTGCTTCTGCGATCCTGAATCATGCCCACGCCCACCTTCGCCACTCAGCTCCTGCACGTCCTTGCGGCGAGCCTGCTGCTGATCTCGTTTGCCATGCTCGCGCAGCGGCGCACGCGTCGGTTGATCATCCTGCTCGCATGGCAAGGCGCCGTGCTTACCGCATCAACGTTGCTGGTCGCGACGACTGCACATCTGGACCACTTGTACTATTCCGCGGCGCTTACTTTCGTGTTGAAGGTCGGCCTGATGCCGTGGATTCTGATGCGCCTGATGCGTCGTCTGGGTATTGAAGGCGACAGCGATCCACTCGTGAACATCCCAACGCTGATGTTGGTCGGGCTTGCGTTGGTGATCTTTGCGTTCGGACTCGCCCAGCCGGTCAGCTCACTGGCCACCACCGTGACGCGACAAACGCTGGGGATCGCCATGGCGGTCATCCTGCTGGCATTCCTGATGATGATCGCGCGTCACAAGGCCGTTACCCAGGTGATTGGTTTTCTGGCGATGGAAAATGGATTGTTCTTTGCCGCCAACAGCACTACTTATGGCATGCCGATGGTGATCGAGTTGGGTATTGCGCTCGATCTGCTCGTCGGCGTGTTCATCTTCGGTATTTTCTTTTTCCAGATACGCGAGCAGTTCGACAGCCTCGATCTGCACCAGCTCGACTCACTCAAGGAGGACTGACTTGGAGCTTGTGTTGGTCCTTGGTATACCCGTGCTGGGCGCCGCATTGCTGGCCCTTGTAGGTGAGCGTCGACACGCTGCCGACTTCAACGTTGCAATCAGTCTCGCCACGCTGATCGCCGCAGGCGCCCTGGTACTGCGAGTCATCGTCGAAGGGCCGATGACCATGGCTCACGAGCAGTTTTTCATTGACCCGTTCAACGTGTTCCTGATCGCGCTGACCGCGTTCGTCGGTTTCACGACCGCCGTGTTCTCGCGTCCCTACATGCGCATCGAAGAAGATCATGGTCGTCTCAATGCTGGTCGCTTGCGCCTGTATCACAGCATGTACCAGTTGTTCATGAGTGCCATGCTGGTCGCGCTGTCGACCAACAACATGGGGTTGTTGTGGGTCGCGATGGAAGCGGCAACCCTTTCGACCGTATTGCTTGTCTCGTTGTACCGCACACGCGCGAGCATCGAGGCGGCGTGGAAATACTTCATCCTCTGCGGCGTCGGCATTGCGCTGGCCCTGTTCGGCACGATCCTGCTGTATTTCGCGGCCGAGCGACTGCTCGGAAGCGAAGGCATGAGTGCTCTGTTGTGGACGCATTTGAATGCGGTGAAAGGACAGCTGGATCCAACCGTAGTCGGTCTGGCCTTCGTATTCCTGTTGGTGGGCTACGGTACCAAGGTCGGCCTCGCGCCTCTGCACAACTGGTTGCCGGATGCGCATGCGGAGGGCCCGACACCCGTCTCCGCTGTGCTATCGGGACTGCTGCTCAATGTTGCGATGTACGCGGTGGTTCGCTGCAAGATCCTCGCGGTAGGCGCAATGCATTCGGCGTTGCCCGGGCGGATGTTGATGGGCTTTGGTCTGCTGTCGACGCTGCTCGCTGCGTTCTTCCTTTGGCGTCAGCGCGATATCAAGCGGCTCTTCGGCTATTCCTCGATTGAGCACATGGGCATCATCACGTTTGCGTTCGGCATGGGAGGACCGCTGGCGAATTTTGCGGCGCTGCTGCACATGACGGTGCACTCGCTGACCAAGTCCGCGATCTTCTTCGCCGCCGGTCACGCGTCGCAGATTGCGGGTACGCAGCGCATCGACGGCATCCGCGGCTTGTTGTCGATCAGCCCGACTGTCGGATGGGGTCTGATGCTGGGAACGCTCGCCATTCTCGGGATGCCGCCGTTCGGCGTATTCGCCAGTGAATATTTGATCCTTGTCACCGCCATGCGCGAGCATCCATGGGCAACTCCGATCTTGCTTGGCGCTCTTGCTGTCGCCTTCGCCGCGATCTTCGGACATGTTCAGCCGATGGTGTTCGGCGAAACGCAGGCGCGACGCCTCCCGCATTCTCCCGCGCTGCTGCCCGTATTCGTGCATTTGGCGATGGTGCTGGTGATGGGTCTCTACATGCCGCCGGCACTCGCCGAATGGTATCGCCTCGCCGCACGCCTGATTGGATGATTCGCATGTGGCCTGACTTCCTCGACGCCCAATGCCTGTCACTACCTTCCAATGTGGCGGCCTGCAGCGTGGTTGTGGATGCGCATCACTGGTCATTGGCCGCCGACGCCTTGCACGAATCAGGCGCGGTTTTGCTGGCGCTTTGGGGAAGCGATGATCGCGATCGTGACCAGTGCTTTCGCATTCGAGCGGCATACCTTCTCCCTGCTCGGGTCGTACTGATCGAACACGCGATGCCTGTTGAATTGGCAAGCTATGCATCGCTGAGCTCTCGATTTCCGGTCGCTGATCGGTTGCAACGCGCGGTTTATGATCTTCTTGGCATCCGAGCGGAGGGCGGTGGCACACGAGCATGGTTGCGACACGGCGGTTGGCCGGATCGCGTGTTCCCATTGCGCCGCGATATCGGTTCCGAGCAGACCTATCCGTCTCAGAGCACCCCCTATGCGTTCGTCCAGGTCACCGGCGACGGTGTACACGAAGTCGCGGTCGGCCCCGTCCATGCGGGTGCTATCGAGCCGGGCCGTTTTCATGTTTCCGTTGTCGGCGAGAAGGTCCTGCGTCTGGAGGAGCGTCTTGGCTACACACACAAAGGGATCGCCAAGCGCTTTGAATCGTTCGCCCAGCTTGACGGACATCGGCTCGCGGCCAGAGTCAGTGGAGACTCCACCGTGGCCTTCGGTTGGGCCTATTGCGCAGCGCTTGAATCCATTGCCGGGCAGTTGCTGCCGCCACGTGCCGTTGCGCTGCGCGCGTTGGCGCTCGAGCGCGAACGCATCGCCAATCATCTGGGCGATCTCGGTGCGCTGGGCAACGATGCGGGCTTTGCCTTCGGATTGACGCAGTTCTCGATCTTGAAAGAACAGTTGCTCCGGCATAACGCAGAGTCGTTTGGACAGCGCTATCTGTTTGATTTCGTGGTGCCCGGCGGGGTTGCCTGCGATCTTCCCGTGCACGCGATGCCGATGTTGCTCGGTGAAATCGCAGCGATTGAAACCAGCGTTCGTGAACTGCGCCACATCTACGCTCACCATGAGGGCGTGCAAGACCGGTTTCTCGGTGCCGGTCAGCTGACGCCCGATCAGGCGAAGAAGATGGGCGCTGTTGGGTTGGCGGCGCGTGCATCAGGAATCGCTCGCGACGTTCGCGTCGACCAGCCGTGGGCGCCCTATGACCGACTGGCGCCCGCACTCGCGACGCGGTCGGAAGGGGACGTCGCGGCACGCGTCCAGGTTCGCTTCGACGAAGTGCTCGAATCGTTGCGGCTATGCCGCCAATTGTTGGAAACGCTCCCCGACAGCGGTATTCGGACTGAACTATCGAGCGCGCCAGCAGGCCAGCTAGGCCTAGGTCTGATCGAAGGTTGGCGTGGTCCCGTAATGGTGGCGCTGGAGGCCGGTCCTGCGGGTAGCATCCGGCGCTGCCACGCGCATGACCCGTCGTGGCAGAACTGGCCGCTGATCGAGATCGCGATTCTGGGGAACATCGTTCCCGATTTTCCCCTGATCAACAAGTCATTCAATCTTTCCTACAGCGGGCACGATGGGTAAGCGGCCATGTTCGAGATCCTTTCACGCATCCATCGTATCGGCCGTCTGAGCGAGCCGCTGCCCGCGCCCGACGGCGCCGCCAGCGAGCCCTCGGCGATCCAGCGAGAGCTGTACTCGGTGTTCGGGCGCGCCTTGTGCATTCGCCACGTCGATGCAGGATCCTGCAACGGCTGCGAGCTTGAAATCCACGCGCTGAGCAATCCGTATTACAACCTTGAAGGCGCGGGCATACGGTTTGTTGCCAGTCCGCGCCACGCGGATTTGATGCTCGTCACCGGGCCCGTTTCCGTCAACATGGAGGAAGCGCTCAAGATGACGTATGAGGCAATGCCGGAACCCAAGTGGGTGGTGGCCTTGGGCGACTGTGGCGCGTGCGGCGGGATTTTTGGAGCCAACTACGCTACGCGTGGTCGCATCGGCGATGTGATTCCTGTGCATGCGGTGATTCGCGGTTGTCCGCCGAGTCCGCTTGTCATCCTGCAAGGTCTGCTGGAATTCATCCGACGCCTCGATTCTGTCTGACCTTGCTGTGGCGTGTGCCCATCGCATGATGTCGCCGGCGTGAAGCGAGCCCCGGCGATCAAAGTGCAATTCATGAATTCGTTCGTTGGTGGAGCACGCACGTCGTCACGCCGAGCGCGCCTTCTGCATTGATGCGCTGCAGTTGGCGTTGAACATTGCGCATGCGCTTGATCCAAGTCAGGGCCGCACGCCTGTCCAGCAAGCAGAATGCCCGCTTGGAATTTTCTATGGAGTGCTTCGATGTCGACCACTTGCCGCCTTGGGCCGGTATCCGCGAACGTCCTTGCCGTTTGCGCGCCATGCGAGCGGACATGAATCAGTATTCGCCACCGGGGCAACGTGCCATGCGCAAGCGTGCGTGCCGCGCGCGCGTTTTGCGTTTGCTCCGCTGCGGATGCACGCGCGCATGAGCGCCGCCGTTCCGATGCCAACGATCGTTTCCCGCGACCACGCGTTGGACGCGTGTTTTCTGGGCCCTTACGCCGAGA
This sequence comes from Lysobacterales bacterium, assembly GCA_038216155.1. Lineage (GTDB taxonomy): Bacteria > Pseudomonadota > Gammaproteobacteria > Xanthomonadales > Xanthomonadaceae > SZAS-103. Next base: position 48,338 of record JBBQQH010000010.1, on the reverse strand, counting down.
ACGGCAATCTGCTCGAACGGATGATGGTGGAATTTCTGCGCGACCATGTTTACTGGCGCCGAAATTTCCATCCTGAAGATCCACCGGCCATCGCGACAGGCGCGGCACAACATCCCGATTACCTCGCGTTCGAGGCACGCATGCGGCGCGAGCTGCATCTGCTCTCCGCTGCGCTGAAAAAATCGGTGCCATTCCACAGTCCGCGCTACATCGGTCACATGGCATCCGACCTGCTGCTGCCGGGGCTGGCTGCGCACATGCTCGCGTTGCCGTACAACCCGAACAACGTCAGCGAGGACGCAGCGCCGGTTACCGTGGACATGGAAGTGCAGGTGGGCCTGCAGCTGGCGCGCATGCTCGGCTATCCACACGACCCGGCACAACCGGCCTGCGCCTTCGGCCACCTCACCTCGGGTGGCACGCTGGCCAATTATCAGGCGTTGCGCCTGGCACTCGCACTGAAAGCATTTCCGGTCGCGTTGCGCGCGGCCGCTGTTCCCGATGTGGTGTTGCCGCCGGACGACTGGAGTGCCTTCAACTTGGCGTCGTCGGATGCGATCGCGTTGCTTGAGCAATGGCAGCAATGGCTCGCCGCCCAGACGCCGGCGCAGCGTTCACGCTGGCGTGCGCGCGTGGAAGCGGCACGACTCGAACAGCTCGGCCTGATCGACTTCTTTGCCGCGCATCCGCAACTGCGCGTTCCGCTCGTGCTTGGTCCGCTCACCGCCCACTATTCGTGGAGCAAGGGTGTCAAGCTGCTTGGTCTCGGACGCGCCCAGCTGGAACTGTTGCCGATGCGTGGCATGCGCCTCGACCCCGACGCGCTCGACGCGGTGCTCGATCGCTGCGCACGCGAACGCCAACCGGTTTTGATGGCGGTAGCGGTGCTCGGCGGCACCGAGTACGGCACGATTGACCCGGTCGATCGTGTGCTCGCTGCGCGCGAGCGAAGCCGTGCAAGCGGACTGGATTTTTCCGTGCACGTCGACGCGGCTTGGGGCGGCTATCTGGCGACACTGTTCCGCCATGAAGACGGCAGCCTGCGTTCCCGCGACGAGATGGCCCGCGAATACATCGAGTTTCCGGCGCCGGAAGTACATGCGGCGTTTTCCGCACTCGGCGGCACCGATTCGGTGACCGTCGATCCGCACAAGCTCGGCTACCTGCCGTATGGCTCAGGCGCGTTCATCTGCCGTGATCACCGCGCCGTCACGTTGCTTGCCGAGCGTGCCGATTACGTCTTTCATGGCAGCACGCCGGCCGGCTATCTGGCGCGCTACCGCAATCTGGGTCAGTTCATTCCGGAAGGTTCCAAATCGGGCGCCAATGCGGCCGCGGTTTACGTGACGCACAAGGTGCTGCCGCTGGATCATCTGCACTTCGGCAAGCTGGTGCGCGGCACCGTGCGTGCGGCCGAAGCATTCCAGGCGCGTGCGCAGCGCTTTGCGCTCGATATCGCCGAGCATGTGCACGCTCTGGTGCCATTCTCGGCAGACAGCAACCTGGTCTGTCTCGCCCTCAATCCACGCGGCAACCACCGTATCGCACAGGCCAATGTTTTCGTGAGCGCACTGCACGACACCTTGCGCTGCGATCCGCGTCAACCGTTGCAGCTCAAGGAATTCTTCGGCTCGGTGACCAGTCTGCACCTGTCGATGCTCGGTGCGGCCGACGCCCAGCGAATCCTCGCGGGTCTGGACCTGCAGCGTGTGCAAGCGGATGACGAGGAAGATGGAGATCGGCTGATCATCCTTCGTCACACGTTGATGAACCCGTTCCTGATCGACCGTGAAAACGGCATCAGCTATATCGACATGTATTTCGATTTCCTAGCCGCCCGCGTGCGCGCGCTCATCGACGCTGCGGTGGAGGACTGACCATGACGACGACATCGCCGAAGATCAGTCCCATCACGTCGTGCGCCGATGCGCAGGGACTCCGCTTGCGCGCGTGGGTACACACGGCGCTCGCGCAACTCGCGCAGGAATCGGCGCGCTCGGCCGACACGCATTTGCTCAAGCTCGACTTTCCGGGTTTTCCCGGCATCGACTTCTACTTCAAGGACGAAGCCGCGCATCCCACCGGCAGCCTCAAGCATCGCCTTGCGCGATCGCTGTTCCTGTATGCGCTGTGCAACGGCCGATTGCGCGAGGGCCAGACCGTGGTCGATGCCTCGTCCGGCAGCACGGCGATATCCGAAGCCTGGTTTGCACGCCTGCTCGGACTACCGTTCATCGCAGTGATGCCCTCATGCACCGCTCCCGCGAAGATCCGCGACGTACGCGCGCTGGGCGGTGAGTGCGATCTGGTCGTCGATCCAACGCAAGTCCACGCAACGGCCGCCGCGCATGCCGAACGTGGTGCCTGCCATCTCGATCAGTTTGGTCTCGCCGAACGCGCGACCGACTGGCGTGGCAACAACAATATCGCCGAGTCGATCCTCGGCCAGCTCGCACATGAGGCCCATCCACAGCCAGCGTGGATCGTCTGCGGCGCCGGCACCGGAGGCACCTCGGCCACGATCGGACGCTACCTGCGCTATCGCCGCCTGGACACTCAACTGTGCGTCGCAGAACCCAACGGTAGCGGTTTCGTGCATGGCTGGCGCACGCGCAATCGAGATGCCATGGCGAGTCAGCCCACGCTGATCGAGGGCATCGGACGACCGCGTGTTGAATCGGGCTTCCTGTTCGACATCGTCGATCAGGTTGTCGAGGTTCCAGACACGGCCTCGATCGCTGCGGCTTGGCTGCTGGAGGAGTTGTTCGCCCATCGCTACGGAGGTTCATCAGGGACCAACTTCGTCGCCTGCCTGCAACTGGCCGCAGCGATGCGTGCACGCAACGAGGGCGGCAGCATTGTTACGCTACTCTGCGATCGTGGTGATCGCTATGCCGAAACACTGTTCGATCCAGCATGGCTCGCCGCTCACGGAATCGACCGCACGCCATCGGAAGCCGCGTTGCGCACGATCCTGAAAACCGGCAAATGGCCCGTGACGGATCTGGCGTCCGCGTGAATCGGGATGGTCTCGCCAGCGAACAGCATCGTCGAGCACATGAGTGATGACTGCGCGGCGACATTGCCACATTCGACGCCTGCGCCCGCAGCCATGTCATTTGGCATTCTCGGTCACGGTCGTTTCGGGCAGGCCTTTGCGGAGCTGCTGATTCACCACGGACATCAGGTGCGTGCGTACGATCCGCATGTTCGGGTGCCCGCGGACTATGCCGCTGCATCTGCGATCGAAGCGGTCGCTGGCGTGCAATGGATCGTGTTGGCCATGCCGATCGTCAAAATGGGTCAGACACTAAGCGCGCTGCTTCCTCATCTGCACGAAGAACAGACCGTTATCGACGTCGGCAGCGTCAAGGTGAACCCGTGCTCGTTGATGGACGAATGCCTCGGCGCTCGCATCGCGCACGTCGGGACGCATCCACTGTTTGGCCCTCTGAGCCTCGCTCGCGGCGAGCGTCCCTTGCGCGTGGTGATCTGTCCCAGCGCGCAGCATGCGCAAGCCGCCGAGCGCACGCGCGAACTATTTGTCGGACTCGGCTGCGAAGTCATCGAGCAGGATCCGCAGAGCCACGATCGCGCGATGGCGCGTACGCACGCGCTCGCGTTCTTCATCGCCAAGGGCCTGGTCGACATTGGTGTGGATGACGGCGCACCGGTTGCGCCGCCATCGTTCCAAGGCATGAAAAACATGCTCGCGGCGGTGCGCGCGGATGCGGGCCACCTGTTTGCCACGATCCAGCGGGAAAACCCGTTTGCCGCCGAGGCACGCGCGCTATTGCTGGCCGAGCTTGAGCGTATCCACCGCCAACTCCTGACCGAGGCGGACGGCGACAGCTTGGCTATTGCTGCGTCATTCGAGCGCCTGCCATGAGCTTCCACGACCTGCGCGGGTTTCTTGCACATCTTGAACGCGAGCGACAGTTGCAGCATGTGCACGTGCCCGTCGATCCGTATCTGGAATCGACGGCGCTGTGCGAACGCGCACTGAAAGCAGGTGGCCCCGCATTGCTCATGGAGCATGCGGGCGATTCCTCGCACGCGCTGCTTGGCAACCTGTTCGGCCAGCGCCGACGCATCGAACTGGCGCTGGCCGGCCGTCCATTGGCCAGCTTGCGCGAACTGGGCAAGCTGCTCGCCTCGATCAAGGAACCGCGTTGGCCATCCAGCCTGCGCGATGCGCTGGCCACCTGGCCGGAGCTGGCGCAATTAGCCCACGTCGCGCCGCAACGCGCGCGCGAAGCTGCGTTTCAGCATGAGACCCGAAACGGTGATGAGGTCGATCTGACCAGCCTGCCGATCCAGCATTGCTGGCCCGGCGACGCGGGCAAGCTGATCACGTTCGGTCTGGTCATCACGCGCGGCACCGCCAAGCCGCGCCAGAACGTCGCGATCTACCGACAGCAAGTGATCGCGCCGAACCGCGTCATCATGCGTTGGCTACCGCATCGCGGAGGTGCACTCGATTATGCCGACTGGTGCGCGGCGCATCCGGACCAACCGTTTCCGCTGGTGGTGGCCATTGGTGCGGACCCGGCGACGATGCTTGCGGCCGTGGCGCCCGTGCCGGATACCTTGTCCGAATACGAATTCGCCGGCTTGCTACGCGGTCAGCGCACGCGCCTATGGCACAGTGAACTGACCGGTCTCGATGCACCTGCCGGAGCGGAGATTCTGCTCGAAGGTTTCATTCATCCACGTGACACCGCACTGGAAGGTCCGTTTGGTGACCACACTGGTTACTACAACGCGCAGGATCATTTCCCTGTGTTCACGATCGAGCGCATGCGTCTGCGTCAGCACGCGATCTACCATGGCAGTTACATGGGTCGTGCGCCGCACGACGAGCCATCGGTGCTGGCAATCGCCTTGAACGATGTGTTCGTGCCGATTCTGCAGAAGGTGTTTCCGGAGATCGTCGACTTCTACCTGCCGCCCGAAGCGTGCTCGTATCGCATTGCCGTGGTCAGCATTCGCAAGCAATACGCCGGCCATGCGCGCCGCGTAATGATGGGGGTGTGGTCGTACCTGCGCCAGTTCACCTATACCAAATTCGTCATCATCACCGACGACGACATCGATGTACGCGATTGGTCGCAAGTGATCTGGGCGGTTTCCACGCGCGTAGACCCGGCGCGCGATTCGATGCTGGTGGAAAATACGCCGATCGATTATCTCGACTTCGCCAGTCCGGTCGCGGGACTTGGCTCCAAGCTCGGTCTCGACGCGACCAACAAATGGCCGGCCGAGACGACGCGCACGTGGAGCCGGCCGATCGTGCCGGATCCTGCGGTGTCCAGGCGCGTCGATGCGCTGTGGACACGATTGGCGTCCGCGCAACAATGACTGCTTGACCCACGTCAATGCGCCACGCCGGAGCGTCCACCACGATCCGCGCCACATCATTTCGCATTGAGGTCTCCATGCAGTTGATTTGCCCTGCCGGCAATTTGCCGGCGCTGCAGGCGGCGATCGATGCCGGCGCGGATGCGGTGTATGCGGGCTTCCGCGACCAGACCAATGCGCGTGCGTTCCCCGGCCTCAACTTCAGCGATGCGGAATTGCGTAGCGGTATCGAGTATGCGCACCGGCGCGGTAAACAGGTCTATCTCGCGCTGAACACGTATCCCGACAGTGTTCGCCTGCCGCAGTGGTACAGCGCCGTGGACAAAGCTGCCGAGTTCGGCTGCGATGCGATCATCGCCGCTGAAATGGCCGTGCTCGATTACGCGGCGCGCACGCATCCGGCACTGAAGCGGCATCTGTCGGTGCAAGGTTCCGCTACCACCGCACCTGCGCTGCGCTACGCGTATGACCGCTTCGGCATCAGTCGCGCGGTGTTGCCGCGAGTGCTGTCGATCCAGCAGGTGGAGCGACTGTGCGAAGGCTCACCGGTGCCGCTGGAAGTGTTCGCATTCGGCAGCCTGTGCATCATGGTCGAAGGCCGCTGCCAGTTGTCGAGCTACGTTACCGGCGCTTCGCCGAATCGTCATGGCGTGTGTTCGCCGGCCAATTTCGTTCGCTGGGAAGAGCACGATGACGGTCGCCGCAGCGTGCGCTTGAACAAGGTACTGATCAACAAGTTCGAGCCGGCCGAACCGGCTGGCTATCCGACCGTGTGCAAGGGTCGTTTTGAAGTCGGCGGAGAAATTTTCCATGCGCTGGAGGAGCCAACCAGCCTGAACACGCTGGAGCTTTTGCCGCGGCTGGCTCAAGCCGGCGTGGCGGCACTGAAAATCGAGGGCCGCCAACGGGGCGTCGCGTATGTCGGTTCGGTTACGCGCACCTGGCGTGCGGCGCTGGACCGCTTTCGGGACGCGCCCGACAACTGGAGCCTGCAACCGGGCTGGCAGGAATCGCTGTCCAGACACGCCGAAGGCCACCAGACCACGCTGGGTCCCTATCACCGCTCCTGGCATTGAAACGATGACGACGATGAAACTGAGTCTCGGTCCGTTGCAGTACTTCTGGCCGCGCGAACGCACGCTCGCGTTCTATCGCGAAGCGGCGGAGTGGCCGATCGACATCATCTATCTCGGCGAAACCGTGTGCAGCAAGCGCCGCGAACTGGGCACGCGTGACTGGATCGCGTTGGCTGGGGAACTGGCCGCGAGCGGAAAGCAGATCGTCTTGTCGTCGCTGGCATTGATCGAAGCGGAGTCCGAATTGGGCGTACTGCGCCGGCTGATTGAGCACGGCGGTAGCTGGATCGAGGCAAATGATTTGTCGGCGGTGCAATTGTGCCGTGAGCGCGAACTGCCGTTCGTTGCCGGTCCCACCCTCAACGTCTACAACCATCACGCGCTCGGACTGCTCATGGAGGATGGCTTGCGTCGCTGGGTTCCGGGGGTTGAGCAGGGGCACACGTTGATTGCCCAATTGCGCGCGGCGATGCAGGCTGCCGGTAAGGCGATGCCAGAGCTTGAGCTGATCGCCTTCGGCCGCCTGCCATTGGCGTATTCCGCGCGTTGTTTCACCGCCCGTGCATTGGATGTCGCCAAGGACCAGTGCGCTTTCCGCTGCATCGAATATCCCGACGGAATGCCGCTGGCGACGCGCGAGGGCAGGCCGTTCCTGCGCATCAATGGCATCCAGATCCAGGGCGAGGAGATTACCGATCTCGGCCCGGAGCTGCCGGCATTGCGCGAACTGGGCGTGGACATCCTGCGTCTGTACCCGCAGGACAAAGGCATGGCCGAGGTGGTTGCGCACTTCCATCTTGCTTGCCGCTCGCCAACTGTTCCGCCGCGCATGGGTGCGCGCAACGGCTACTGGCACGGTGAGCCAGGGATGCTGCAGGCCGTCGTCCGCTGACGCGTTCAGAACGCGTAGTTCAGCACGGCGAAGTAGTGACAGCCCGTGCCGGTGAGGACGAAAAGATGCCAGATGAAGTGGCTGTAGATCAGCCGCTCGTGCAACACATAAAACACCACGCCCAATGTATAGGCAATGCCGCCGCCAAACAGCCACGCTAATCCGCCAGGCGCCATGTGCTGCCACAACGGCTTGATGGCGATCAGCGCCGCCCATCCCATCACGACATACAGCGCGGTCGACAGTCGGTGGAAATGAGCGCCCACAAAGAGCTTGAAAACAATCCCCAGCAGCGCGAGGCTCCAGATTGCACCGAGCAGCGCCCAGCCCCAGCCACCGCGCAATACACCTAGCGCGATCGGGGTGTAGGTGCCGGCGATGAGCAGGTAGATCGCCGCGTGATCAAGCCGCTGCATCGCCGGTTTGATGCGCTCGTGCGCAACGGCGTGATACAGCGTTGAAGCCAGGTACAGCGCGATTGCGCTGCCGCCGAAAATCGCTGATGCAACCACCGCCATGGTGCCGTTGTGCAAGGCGTTGGCGATCAACACAGGCAGGCCGGCAATAGCCAGCAGCAGACCCAATCCATGGCTGATGCTATTGGCGAATTCTTCGCCGCGGGAGGATGGTCTTGCATGACCAGTGGCGTAAAGCGCGTCGCTGCACGCGGGCGATCGTCTGTGGTGCAATGGGCGAGGGCGCGTCATGCAATAGCTCCAGTCATGGCGCCGCAGTGTGTGCTGCGCACTGCGCATGTGCCTTGACCCAGGTCAGTCGCGTCAGCGCATGCGCGCGCCAGTGTGCGATGGCCGATTGCTCACGCACAGCTGCGGCGATCACTGCGATGGTGTGTGCCGAGACTGCGCTGGCGCAGCGTTGCCGCATGCAGCAATGACCTGGCCACGCGCGCCTGCCAGCCTTCCTGCGCCATGCCAGTGCATATTCGCAAGGCCTCGCGCATCACCTGCGCATCGCGCAGCGGACCAGCGGCTTGCCAAAGGATGTCCCGCACATTCGCCAGCTGCGACTCGGTGAGGCCAGCACCGCGCTCGACCCAGCGATGCGGCGCCGACGTATGCGCATGTCCCTCGAAACCGGCCAGCCAAGCACCGAGCCGGCGTCCACACGCGACGCCCTCGAGCAGCGAATTGCTGGCCAGTCGGTTGGCACCGTGCACGCCATTGCAGGCGACTTCGCCCACCGCGCACAAGCCCGGCACACGCGTGCGACCCTCCGCGTCGACGGCGAGTCCGCCCATGTGGAAGTGTGCTGCGGGTGTGATCGGAATCGGTGCCAGGCGTGGGTCGAAGCCATGCGCATGGCAGGTCGCCAACGCGGTGGGGAAACGCGTGATCCAATCGATTGCCAGATGACTGGCATCGAGCCAGACCTTGGCGCCTTCGCGTTGCGCCTGCCAGATCTGGCGGGCCACCACATCGCGTGGCGCCAGGTCGAGCAATGCATGCACACCGGCCATCAACCGCCCTGCGCCGGCATCGAGCAGACATGCACCGGCGCCGCGCAATGCCTCGGTAATCAGAGGTAGACAACGTCCGGGCACATCCAGTGCGGTGGGATGGAACTGCATGAACTCAAGATCGCGCGGTCGCGCGCCTGCCGCCAATCCGAGCGCGAGCCCCGCGCCATCCGCACCCACTGGGTTGCTGGTGCGCGCAAACAATGCGCCGATACCGCCCGTGGCCAGGACCACGGACGCGGCTTCGATTGATTCGTGGCGCCCCTGCCGATCGCGAGTGCGAACGCCGACCACGTGTCCGTCGCGCATCAGCAGCGCATCGACATCGACGCCGCCGCGCCAACGAACATGTGGCGCGGCCTCGATGCGTGCGCGCAGTGCGCGCACCAACGCGCTGCCCGTGGCATCGCCACCGGCATGCACGATCCTCGCGACCGAGTGGCCGCCTTCGCGTCCCAACTGCAGGCGACCGTCGGCATCGTGGTCGAACACCATACCCTGCGTCTGCAGCCAGGAAATCGTCGCCGGCGCTTCACGACACAACCACTGCACCAGCGCCGCATCGTTGTGCCGTGCGCCGGCTTGCAAGGTGTCGCGCGCATGAGCGGCCGGGCTATCCGCCGCATCGATCGCCGCGGCGATGCCGCCCTGAGCCATCGCGCTGGCGCTGCCACCTCCGTCATGCGCACGGCAGAGCACGATCACGGGTGCGGGCGCCGCGGCCAGCGCTGTCGCCAGCCCTGCAACGCCGCTGCCGACCACCACGATGGGTAGCCGCACGTTGTTCACGCGCGTTCGGTCCGCCCTACGGCCAGCATCCTCTGCAGTGCAGCTGCGGCGCGCACGATTGTGTCCGCAGGGATCTCGATCGCATGCCGCATGTCGCGCAAGGCCGCGTAGATGTTCGGCAAGGTTATTCGCTGCATGTGCGGGCACAGGTTGCACGGCTTGATGAACTCGGTGGCCGGGAACTGTGCACGCAGATTGTCGGCCATCGAACATTCGGTGATCAGCGCGACGCGTTTGGGCTGCTCGCGTTCCAGCCATTTGCTCATGGCGGTGGTGGAGCCAACGAAGTCCGCTTCGGCCAGTACCTCGGGAGAGCACTCCGGATGCGCCACCAGAAGGGCATTGAATTGCTCACGTGCATGCCGCGCCTGCTGCGCGGTGAACTGCTCGTGCACTTCGCAGCGGCCTTTCCACAGCACCAGTTCAACCTGGGTCTGGTTCGCAACGTAGCGGCCGAGGTATTCGTCGGGCAGGAAGATCACCTTCTCGCTGCCCATCGACTCGACCACCTGCACTGCATTGGCCGACGTGCAAATAGCATCCGACTCGGCCTTCACAGCCGCCGACGTGTTGGCGTAGCTCACCACCGGCACGCCGGGATGGCGTGCGCGCAGCGCTAGCACGTCATCGGCGTTGATCGATGCGGCGAGCGAACAACCGGCGTCGAGATCCGGGATCAATACGGTCTTGTGCGGCGCCAGGATCTTCGCCGTCTCGGCCATGAAGTGCACTCCGCACAACACGATGAGGTCGGAATCGCACTCGGCTGCCGCTTGTGCCAGCCCGAGCGAGTCGCCCGTGATATCGGCCACGCCGTGGAATATCTCGGGCGACTGGTAGCTGTGCGCCATGATGATCGCGCCACGCTGCTTTTTAAGGTGGTTGATCGCCTCGATCCAGTGCAGGTGCAGCGGTATCTCCAGGCAAGGCACCCGTGGCTTGAGACGCGCAACGAGCTCGGCGTATTTGAGTTCCAGCCCGTCATGCCAAAGCGGTTCGGGCACTGCGCAGAGTTTGTTCATCGATGTCGTTGATTACCGATCGTGGAGTGCGATCGCACCGTCGTGCCTGGAATCAGGCGCGGCCCCGATGCGCTTCGCGTGCGGCACGCGCAAGGCGCGCCCCGCGATTCAAGGCGATACGCAGGCCGAGCGGCACCGATTCCCACGGCAGCCGCTCCAGCAGGTTGCGTGCAGTCAAGCCCAGTTCGGTATCGCCGGTCAGCTCGAGCGCGCGCTGGAAAAACAGGGTGTCCGCATCTTCCAGCCGACTGGCCAGAAGCAGAAGATCGGTGGCGCTGCCACGCACGCTGGCCTCGGCTACGCCGTCGGTTACGCACAAGCGCTGCCCGCGCAATTCAAGCACCCAGCGCAATCGGAGGTCGCTCACCTCGATGCCGAGGCGGCGCCCGAGCATGAAATCGAGCGCGCCTTCGTGCAAGGGTGTGGCGAGCACGCGCGCCATTGCCGCTTCCAGCAATCGGTGTTGCCAGCGTGCTGGCATTACGCGCAGCAGCGGTGCAAAGCGTCGCGGTGGAGGCAACAGACGCAGCAGCGGCGATGTGGCAGAAGGAGAGGATGACAGGCTGGGCATGATGGGCGGCATCATGGCGGCTATGTCCGGTTGCGCGCCTTGATTCAGATCAAGCGCGATTCCCTGTCGCTTGCAGGCGTCAGCAATCGCCACGTCGAGCAAACGTTCCGCCGTAGCTGCCGGCAGCGCCAGACGATGGGCCAGCGCTCGTGCACGCGTGCGCACCTGCTGCTCGCGCACTGGATCGCGTAGAGGCAGGCCGGCCCAAGGTTTGAGTGCGCCAGCCGCGCCGACCAGCCGTCGCCGCGCCGCCAGCAACACGATAAGGCCATCGTCCACGTGGTCGATGGCCGCGCGCACGCGCGCAAGTACGAAGCGCTCAGCTTTGCGCGACATCGAAATCCCCCCGATGCGTTGCGTCCCGCAGCAGGAAACGTCGTGCGCGCCTGCGTACACCAAGCAACGCCAAGCTCACACCAAGCCACGCCACCATCAAAGCGACTCCCGCCATGCGTGCCAGCCACGCCGATGGCCATAGCGCAGCGGCAGGCAACACGCACCAAAGTGGTAGCTGCGCCAGCAGTACGCGTTTCTTGTCGCGCTCGGGCAAAAGCTGGTGCACGCCGGGCACCGGCGCGGCGTGGCATTTTCTGCGCATGTCGATCCACTCGACGAAGGCGACAATCTCCTGCGCCATGCCGAGCACCAGCAGCGGCAGCGCAAGGCCCAAGGCCAACACTGCCGACAACAGGCCAAACTGCATGCCGACAGGCAAGGCGAGTGCCGCCAGTGCCAGTCCGAGCAGGCCCACACGCCAGCTCCACATCAACGGAGTCCGGCGCAGTCGCGGCGCACGCCACTGCAGCCATAGCGCAGCGCTCGCAAACAGCAACGTATGCACCGCGACCACACCAGCCAGCCACACTGAGCTACCGCCGGCGTAGTACCACCATGATGCGGCTGGCAACGTCAGCAGCACGCTGCACAGCCATGTTGCCTGTGCTGGAGCGGGCACGCTGCCGGTGCCCTGGAACATCGGCATCACCACGCGTGCCACCGTAGCTATGAGAACGATCACCCAGCCCAGCACACCGAAACTGGCGTGCACATCGGTGGACTGCAACAGTGGCAAGGCAAGCTGGCCTGCGACCATCAACGCGAGTGCGCCACCCAGCAAGGCAGTGATCAGAGCGAACACGATTGCCATGCCGAAGCCTGCGCGCAGGAGGTGTTGCCGCGCACCTGCGAGCAAGCCGGGCAGGGTCATTGCGGCAATCAGCACAAATGCCATCGGCAGCAGCAGGGCGGCGGTGATCAATGCGGGCTGCCACCCTTGGTGCAGGCCAGCCACCAATGCCAGCACGCCAAGATTGAACAGACCGTGCAGCCACGGCGCAACGCTCACATTCCCGCGCACCTGCACCCCGGCGGCGACCGGAAGGAACTGCAGCAGGCTGCCGAGCATTGCGTTGCCGAGAACGCCCAGTGTGAAGATGTGGACCAGAGCCAGTGTGCCCGCTGACCAGCGCGAACGCAGCAGCGCGTCGCCGTCGACGATCAGCAAGCCGCCGGCGAGCATCCCCCACAGCGGCATGCTGAGGAGGAAGCGCCGCGGCAGGGAAGCGGCGGGCGAATTGTCTGTTGCCAATCGCGCCATCGGATCAACGGTCTACGCCATTGAAATGGCCTGCGCCGCGTTCTTCGATGAGTGGATGCCGGATCAGCACGCGCGCGCTACCGCCACGCAGCTCGTCCACCGTGGTCTGCAAGCCGCGCGAAGCCAGTGCATCCAGCAACGGTGCCGGTAGCAACGGCGTGAGCACGGTCACTGATTGGCCCGGTCGCAATGCGTCGGCCGCTTGCAGCGCGCGCTGCATCGGCTCGGGGGCTGGCAGGTCGCGCAGGTCGAGTTCGGGCAGCTCGACGTCGGCACGTTCGCCGGGAGAGGTGGTTTTCATCCGAGCATCTAAACGTAGCTGCCGCGCTGACGCGTTGACCTGGATCAAGATGCGAAAGATCTGCTGCTGTCCATGCCGCGACGGCGCGCCGCCTCTCCATCAGCGAGACTCGCACGCGCTTCCGATAGCCGCTTCGCTACGTGCCTGCGTCCGCCGCGTGTTTCGCCAGCACGCTACGCGCCTGTTCTTGCAACGCGAGATACGACGGCTCCCACTGACCCGTCCGCGGTGTCGACAACGCCAGCCGCGAAAGGACGGCCTGCATATCCTGCAGTTCGCCATAAACGCGTTGGATTTCTGCCAGCGCCTCCTCGTGTTCGTCAAGCGGAACGAGCAGTATCTTGCGGTCCTGGCACACGCCAATGCAGGTCTGCGGCGCTTCGATCTTGCCGCAGCCTATGCATTGCCATGCCTTGATGTAATCGGACATGAGCGCGCTTCCGTCACGGCCGAGTCGATGGGCGGTGTCCGGCGTCGTGTTGTGTATCGGCTGGCGTGACTTCGAGCGGCCACTGCGGATCATCGAAGTAGCGTGGATAGTCCTTCACGGCACTGCGCATCGCGGCGACCGCGGGCATGTCCTTCGGATCTTTCTTCAGCGCGGTTGCAGCGGCCAGCAGCGGCACCAGCATGCCATGCAGCGCGGCATCCGGCGCCGATGCAAGCTTGCAGTTGGCGAACATGAATCGGGTTGCATCTTCGATGGACGCGACACGTTCGAGCGCCATGTTTTCGGGCATGTGGCCCATTTCATAGTGGCGCAGTTCATCGAGGGCCGTATGCACGCGGGCCATCCCTTCGCGCAGCGGCGCATCGGTTGCGTAGCGCTGGGCAGGTACCGGGGCCGCGCGCTCATGCGCGACGTGATCTTCATGCGCAGGTTGCGCCGAGGCTTGCGCGGCCGCAGTGATCCCGACGCTGCAGGCGAGCGCGATGCCAAGGTAGAGGGGTTTCATGTGAGCGACTCCGGAAGGCGGCGAGGGCGCCGCGAATGGCACAATCGTGCCACCGTCAAGCACCCGCTACGTTGACCCACGTCAACGTCGCGCCATTGCGGACAGGCCATTGTTGCGACATTGCGGGGTCTGCGGCTGTTTCGTGAGGGGTCTCGTCTTCGCGATTGCACACGGTCGGTGTGCTCGGGGCGGGAAACACGTGGATCACCGTCGGCAGCGTGCCGGCAGCAGGCAGGAGAATGAGTGATGAGCACGCCCAAACCACCTCAAGCCGCGAGCCTGCCAGGTCTCGACGTCGCAGAGGCTGCACGCCGCCTCGCCGTGAACGGCCCGAACCTTCTGCCCGGCAGCACGCCCCGAAGTCTGTGGGCAATTGTGCTCGGTGTGGTGACCGAACCGATGTTCCTCATGCTGCTGGTGGCCGGGGGCCTGTATCTGGCGCTCGGCGATCGTGCGGAAGCGGCCTTCCTGCTTTCGTTCGTCTTCGTGGTCATCGGCATTACCTTGGCGCAGGAGCGCAAGACGCAGCGCGCGCTGGAGTCGTTGCGCGACTTGTCCGCGCCGCGCGCGCTGGTCATTCGCGGTGGACACGAACTGCGTATTCCCGGACGCGACGTGGTGCTGGGCGATCTGCTGGTGTTGCATGAGGGCGATCGCATCGCCGCCGACGCAACGCTTCTGGATGGCCATCTCGATGCGAACGAATCACTGCTGACCGGCGAAGCGGTGCCGGTGACCAAGTTGCCGGGGGCAGCCAGCGGCCAATTGTTCGCCAGCACCGTGGTTACCAAGGGTGTGGGCACCGCCGAGGTCACCGCGATCGCCGGTGCCACCGCGGTCGGTCGCATTGGCCAGGCACTCGCCTCGGCCACCGAGCCAGTATCCGGACTGCAACAGGCATCGCGCGCGCTGATCCGCAATCTGACCATCGGCGCACTGCTGCTGGCCTGCGCCTACATCCTGCTCGGCTGGCTGTGGGATGGTCACGGCTTGCTTGAAAGCGTGTTGGCGGGCATCGCTCTGACCATGGCGATCCTGCCCGAAGAGATTCCGGTGATCCTTACGGTGTTTCTCGCGCTCGGTGCCTGGCGGATTTCCAAACACAATGTGCTGACGCGTCGCGTGACTGCCGTCGAGGCCCTCGGCGCGATCACCGTGCTGGCGGTCGACAAGACCGGCACGCTGACCCAAAACCGGATGCAGGTCGCCGAACTCACATTGGCCGACGATGTGTTTCGCGACGAGGGTGCCGTCGACCTGCCGGAAACATTCCACGAACTGGTCGAATTCGCGATGCTCGCGACTCCGCTTGATCCCTTCGATCCCATGGAAAAGGCGATCCAGGGTTTTGGACTGCGCTGGCTCAGGGGGACCGAGCACGTGCATGCGGAATGGTCGCCGGAATTCGAATACGGCTTGTCGCCCGATATCCTCGCGATGACGCGCGTATTTCCTTTCGGTGCGCGTACGCAACATATGCTGGCGACAAAGGGTGCACCTGAAGCAGTCATCGATCTATGTCATTTGCCTGCGACACACGCCACCACGATACTGCGTCAGGTCGAGGTCATGGCCGAACGCGGCCTGCGCGTCCTCGGGGTCGCGCGTGGTCAATGGCAGGGCAGCACACCGCCCAAGAGCCAGCACGATTTCACGTTCCGTTTTCTCGGATTGATCGGATTCGTCGATCCACCACGTTCTGAGGTGCCCGCGGCCATCGCTGAATGCCGCAACGCCGGCGTGCGCATCATCATGATGACCGGAGACCACCCGGCCACGGCGCGCTCGATCGCGCGCGAGGTGGGATTAAGTGAACGCGCCGACGTCATGACCGGCGCCGACATGGCCGTCCTGGATGACCCTGCGCTGCGCGCGCGCCTGCGACATGTCGATCTGTGCGCACGGCTGCGACCCGAACAAAAGCTGCGGCTGGTGCAGTTGCTGCAGCAGGACGGCAACGTGGTTGCGATGACCGGCGATGGCGTCAACGATGCGCCGGCGCTCAAGGCGGCGGATGTCGGCATTGCGATGGGTGAACGTGGCACCGACGTCGCGCGCGAGGCGGCTGCGCTGGTCCTGCTCGATGACAGTTTCGCCAGCATAGTGACCGCGATTCGCCAGGGCCGGCGCATCTACGACAACATCACCAAAGCGACTCGCTTCGTGTTCGCGGTGCACATGCCAATCATTGCGCTGGCGCTGGTGCCGACGTTGCTGCACTGGCCGGTGTTGCTGATGCCGGTGCACATCGTGTTGCTGGAACTGTTGATCGACCCGGCCTGCTCGATCGTGTTCGAGGCGGAACCCGCAGTTGACGACATCATGAGCCGACCGCCGCGTGCGCGCGCAGCATCGCCGTTCGCCCGCGCGAATCTCCAATACGCCGTGATCCAGGGTCTGGGCTTCGCCGGCATCTTGCTGCTTGGATACGCAGTGCTGCTGGGGCAGGGCATCGATGCCTTGCAAAGCCGCACCGCGGTGTTCATCGCCCTTGTCATCGGTTTGTTTCTGCTCACTCTGGCCAACCGCACCATGTCGCGCCCCCTGCTGGCCCGCATGCATGCCAGAAACCCGTGGTTGCCGCGCATGTTCGGCGGCGTGGCCGTGATGCTGGGATTGGTGATCGGTGTGCCGTTCTTCCGCGGCGTGATGGCGCTGGCTGTGCCCAATGCGACAACGCTGATCGCGGCCGCCGCGATCCTTGCGATCGCGATCGTGTGGCTGGAAGTGTGGCGGTGGATCATGCGGCGCATCAGCAAGAACGCGAAGATACGCGTCTGAGGCGGTGCGGGCTGCGGCAAGCTTTCATTGTCCATCCAGCGACCGCTCACACCAGCGCTTCAATATCGGTAGGAGAGGTCTGTTGACAC
The DNA here is from genome assembly GCA_038216155.1 of Lysobacterales bacterium. Lineage (GTDB taxonomy): Bacteria > Pseudomonadota > Gammaproteobacteria > Xanthomonadales > Xanthomonadaceae > SZAS-103. Next base: position 31,426 of record JBBQQH010000010.1, on the reverse strand, counting down.
CTCCCGACGTTGCGATAAGATAGTAAGTAATTACTTACTTAAGGTAGGGCCATGGATCTACCGCGCAAGCGTCTGTCCGCAGACGACCGTCGCACGGTCACGGTCGAAGCTGTCGTCGATCTGGCAGCGAAACAAAACCCGAGCGACATCACCACGGCCGCCATCGCCGAGCGCATGCATATCACCCAGGGCGCGCTGTTCCGGCATTTTCCGAGCAAGGACGCGATCTGGCAGGCGGTCATGGAATGGGTGGCGAATCGTTTGATGGCGCGCGTCGAGCGCGCCGCGAGCGCGGCGACCACGCCACTCGCTGCGCTCGAAGCAATCTACATGGCGCATATCCAGTTCGTTACCGAACATCCTGGCGTACCACGCATGTTGTTTGGCGAGTTGCAACGCGCCGAAGACACCGCAGCGAAACGCATGGTGCAAACCCTGATTCGGCGTTACAGCGAACGCGTGCGCGCTCTGGCCGAGGCAGGCAAGCTCAGCGGCGAACTCGATCCCGATCTCGATGTGGCAGCGGCTGCCACGCTGTTCATTGGCAGCATCCAGGGTCTCGTGATGCAGGCGTTGCTGGCCGGAGATACGCGTCGCATGCGCAAGGATGCTCCTGCTGCGTTTGCAATTTATCGCCGTGGTATCGCGAGTTGCCGAACATGAACCGCCTGCCGATCCAGCGCCGCACACTCACCTTGCTGGCGGTGTTGCTGCCGCTGGCATTGTTGTTCATCTACGTGATCGCGCGATCAGGACCCCTGGCGCCGGTGCCGGTCACTGTTGCTGCGGTGGTTTCGCGCCCGGTTGCTCCAGCATTGTTTGGCATCGGCACCGTTGAGGCGCAGTACACCTATCGGGTCGGCCCGACGTTCGCCGGCAGAATTCGCCGCGTCGATGTGCAGGTGGGGGATCACGTCAATGCCGGTCAGTTGCTGGGTGAGATGGACCCGGTCGATCTCGACGAGCGTGTGCGCGCACAGGATGCGGCCGCGCGCGGCGCGCAGGCGCAGCTGCGCGAAGCAGACGCGCGCCAGCAATACGCGCAGAGCCAGGCTCATCGTTACGAGCAACTGTTGCCGAACCACTCGGTCAGCGAAGAGGCAGTCGCCACCAAGCGTCAGGAATTGCAGGTCGCCAACGCCGTGCGCAGCGGTGCGCGCGAGGCACTGGCCCGCACACAGGCCGACCGTGCTGCGCTGCTGGCTCAGCTCGCCAACTTGCGCTTGCTCGCGCCGGTCGATGGCTTGGTCAGCGTGCGCGATGCCGATCCAGGCACCACCGTGGTCGCCGGCCAGGCGGTCGTTGAATTGGTCGATCCGCGTAGCGTATGGGTGAACGTGCGTTTCGACCAACTCGGCGCACAAGGTCTGGCCGCACAGTTGCCGGCGCGCGTGGTGTTGCGCTCGCGCACCGGCCAGGCTCTGTCCGCTCATGTAATGCGAGTGGAACCCGTCGCCGATGCGGTCACCGAGGAAACCTTGGCGAAGGTCACGTTCGACGCGCTGCCACAACCGCTGCCACCACTCGGCGAACTGGCCGAGGTCACGGTCGCACTGCCCGAGCTGCCGGCGGCGCCGGTGGTACCGAATGCGGCGATCCAGCATCTGCAGGGTGCAAATGGCGTGTGGCAGGTCGTGGATGGCTCATTGCGCTTCACACCCATTGAGCTTGGCGCCGTCGATCTCGATGGCAACGTACAGATTCGCAATGGACTCGAGGTCGGTGATCGCGTAGTGGTCTACAGCGCGAAGGCGCTGACTGCACGCAGCCGCATCCATGTGGTCGATCACATTGACGGAGCCGGCAAGTGATCAGCTTGGCCGGACGCGACATCCTGCATGCCTGGGGCAAGTTCGTGTTCACTGGCATCGGCCTCGGCCTGTTGATCGGCGTCACCCTGACCATGGCCGGCGTCTATCGCGGCATGGTCGACGATGGCAAGGCGCTGCTCGACAACAGTGGCGCGGATCTGTGGGTCGTGCAGAAGGACACGCTGGGGCCGTATGCCGAATCGTCGAGCCTGCCTGACGACACCTGGCGCACAATCCGCGCGATGCCAGGCGTGGCGCAGGCCGCCAACGTCACGTATCTGACCATGCAGGTACGCAAGGGCGAGCGCGATGTGCGATCGATGGTGGTAGGCATCGCACCGGGCGAACTCGGCAGCGCCGGCTGGCCACCGTATCTGGTCTCCGGGCGCCAGATCACGCGCAGCCACTATGAGGCGGTCGCCGATATCGCGAGCGGTTTCGCGATCGGCGATCGCATCCGCATTCGCCGCAATCAGTACAGCGTGGTCGGGCTTACGCGTCGCATGGTGTCCTCCAGCGGCGACCCGATGATTTTCGTGCCATTGAAGGATGCGCAGGAAGCACAATTCCTCAAGGACAACGATGCGATCGTGCGCAGCCGCCGGCGCACCGCAGAGAATCCGGCCTTCAATCGCCCTGGTGTACCGGGTCTGCTCGATGCGGTGATCGCGTCGCAAGGCGGCAATCCCTACGTCAACGCAGTACTGGTGCGCATTGCGCCCGGATACGCCGCGGAAACCGTCGCCGAATCGATCCGCCGCTGGAAGCGCCTCACCGTTTACACGCGCCCGCAGATGGAGGACATCCTGGTGGGCAAGTTGATCGCCACCTCCGCCAAGCAAATCGGCATGTTCCTGGTGATCCTGGCGGTCGTCAGCGCTGCGATCGTCGCGTTCATCATCTACTCGCTGACCATGGACAAGATCCGCGAAATCGCCGTGCTGAAACTGATCGGCACGAGGAACCGCACCATCGCTGCCATGATCATGCAACAGGCACTCGTGCTCGGCGTAATCGGCTTCGTGGTCGGCAAGATCACTGCCACGTTTGCCGCGCCACTTTTCCCCAAATACGTGTTGTTGGTGCCGATCGATACGGCACTGGGATTGGCCGGCGTGATGCTGATTTGCGTGCTGGCCAGCGTCGTGGCGATCCGCGCTGCGCTCAAGGTCGATCCGGCCGACGCCGTAGGTGGCTGACGTGGCGGGCAAGGGCATCCACATCGACGGCTTGAGCAAGCGTTACGGCAGCGGCAGCACCGCCGTCGACGCGCTGAAGAACGTGAACATGCACGTTGCAGCGGGTGAGGTGGTCGGCTTGATCGGGCCATCCGGTTCGGGCAAGAGCACCTTGCTCAAATGCCTCGGCGCAGTGATCGATCCCACGGCAGGTCGCATGATCCTCGGCGACGAGGTGATCTACGACAATGGTTGGAAGATCTCGGATCTACGCGCGTTGCGCCGCGACAAGATCGGCTTCGTATTCCAGGCGCCCTATCTGATCCCATTCCTCGACGTCACCGACAACGTCGCCTTGCTGCCGATGTTGGCGGGCGTGCCCAACGCCGAGGCGCGCCGGCGCGCACGCGAACTGCTGACCGCACTGGACGTGCACCATCGCGCCGACGCGATGCCGGCGCAACTGTCCGGTGGCGAGCAACAACGTGTGGCGATCGCGCGCGGCCTGGTCAATCGGCCGCCGGTGATCCTCGCCGACGAACCCACCGCACCACTGGACAGCGAGCGCGCTTTGACCGTGATCCGCATTCTCAATGAGATGGCGAGCCAGTTCGAGACCGCGATCATCGTCGTCACCCACGACGAAAAGATCATCCCGACCTTCAAGCGCATCTACCACATCCGCGATGGTGTGACGCAGGAAGAGGTCGGTGAGGGGCGGGCGTTTGCCTGATGCCTTGACACACCGCAACCGTTGAAATTTTTGTGTTTGGATCGAGTGGAATCGACATGAAACCTCTAGCGCAACGCAGTTTCTTCACCTGGGTACTCGCCATCGTAGCTGTCGGTTTCGGTCTTCTGACGATCCGCGAAGGCGGCGCGGTGTTGCTTGGAAACGAGATCGCCCGAGCAGCTGCCGGACACTATGTGCCGTTCGTGCTCTGGTTCAACTTCAGCGCAGGCTTCGCCTACATCATTGCCGGCGTCGGCCTGTGGATGGGCCAACGCTGGGCCGTGTGGCTGGCAATCACAATTGCTGCAGCAACAGCGCTTACGTTCTGCGCATTTGGCGTGCATGTGCTTTTTGGCGGCTTGTATGAGCTGCGTACAGTGATCGCGATGAGCTTGCGAACGCTGGTATGGGCCGGAATCGCGGCGATGGCATCGAAGTCAGGTTGACCCAAAGCGTTCTCATGCTAGATTGCCGATCATGAGTCATCCGTTCCGCTTCCGTTGCGCCACCCGACGCCGCCTCATCTGGCTGGTGTCGCTGTTGATGGTCTGGCAGCAAGTCGCGTTGGCGGCGTATGTCTGCCCGCTGGTGCTGGCGAGCACGGATCGGGTGACCGCGATGGCAGCCTCGGACCCGATGGCGGCGATGCACGCCGACTGCCCGGACATGCAACGCTCCGCCTCCACGCCCCTGTGCCACAAGCACTGCGCGACGGACCATGCCACCCAGGTTGATGCGCGTACGCCATCGGTGCCACTCAATGCGCTGGCGCCCATGCCACCGATGCTGATGTCGATTGCCATCGTTGCACGGCAATCGGATCGAACCTTGGTATGGCGCAATCACCAACGAAAACCACCGCCCACACCGAGAGTACTGTTCTGCTCACTCCTGATTTGATCTGACGCGTCGTGCCTTGACCGACGTGGCAGCGTGCCTGCGTGGCGCGCTGCGATCACAGATCGACGGAGTGTTCCCCCATGTTCCCAGTTCCTTTTGCCCGACGCCGGCTGGCGTTGGGTCTGGCTGCATCTCTTTGCGCAGCTTCAGCCCTCACGGCTCATGCCGTCGAACCGCCGCTGACGTTTGAAGCAGCTGTGCAGCGCGGCTTGGCGCATGCGCCGCAACTTGATGCGCGTGCGTCCGACCTTGCTGCCACGCGCGAAGAGAGAGAGCGTGCTGGACGTTTGCCCGACCCTGCACTGACGTTTGGCGTCGCCAGCTTTCCCGTAACCGCACCGGGCGCTTTCAGTTTGCGCTCGGATGGCATGACGATGCGCACCATTGGTGTGATGCAAACCTTCCCATCACGCGCTGCTCGCGCTGCCGAACGCGGCTTGGCCGACGCACAAATCGATGCAGCGGCAGCGAACCGCGTGGCCACCACGCAGACGGTGCAGGAGCGTATCGCGGGTGCGTGGATCGATGCATGGGCTACGACGCGTGCACGCGCGTTGCTGGTTGATTTGCGCAGCGAGAACGCACTGGCAGTGCAGACCACACAAGCGCGATTGCGTGGCGGCGAAGGCGGGGCGGCCGATGCACTGGCCACACGCGCGGCGGTTGCCCTGCTCGACAACCGTGTCGAAGCCACCGACGCGGATCTCGCGGCAGCGCAAGCGAGTCTGCAGCGCTGGATCGGGCCGAATAATGCTGAACTCGCTGACGCGCCTGACTTCAGCCGCCTACCGGTCAACCCAGAAAAACTGCTGCAGTCGATAGACGATCAAGCGCCGATGCAGGCGTGGGCGGCGCGCGAGCACGTGGCTCAAGCGGCGCTCGACCAGGCGCGGGCTGCCAAGCATCCGGACTGGAGCGTCAGTGCCGACTACGGCAAGCGCGCGCCGGGGTTGTCGGACATGCTCACGGTGCAGTTCAGCGTCAGTTTGCCGCTGTTTTCGCGCAATCGACAGGACCGTGGCGTCAGCGCAAAACAAGCGCAACGCGACGCCGCGGAAGCCGATCATGAAGATGCACGACGCGCCCAGCAGGAAGCGATAGTGCGCGCCGCGGCGACATGGCAAGGCTGGAATCGGCAGATCGAACGCTATCAGAAAACCCTGCTGCCGCTGGCGCGTGATCGCGCGCAGACGGCACTCGCCAGCTATCGCGGTGGCGGCGTACTGCAACCTTGGCTCGACGCGCGCCGCGATGAAATCGAACTGCGACTGGGCTTTGCCGAGGCGCTCGCTGCGCGCGCCCGTTTGTGGGCATCGCTGGCTTACTTGCTGCCGTCGCCGGTGACGCCATGAAGCGCCCACTGTTGATCGCGGTCGCGGTGGTGTTCGCGATGCTGTTGCTTGTGGTCGGTTATCTCGGTGGCCCTCATCAGGGCCCGCCGAATCACGCAGCTGCAAGCACGCCGGCAGTATCGCCGGGCACTGTCGACAAGGTGCTGTACTGGTACGACCCGATGGAGCCTGCACAGCATTTTCCGAAGCCAGGCAAATCGCCGATGGGCATGGAGATGGTGCCCAAATATGCCGATGCTGGTGCGCCCAGCAGTGGCGTGCGCATCGATCCAGACACCGTGCAGAACCTGGGAATCAGGACCGTGCCGGTCGAGCGCCGGATCTTGTCGACTGCGATTCGGGTGCCCGGGACCATCACCTGGAATTTGCGCGAGGCCACCACCGTCAGCGCCCGCGTCGATGCGGTGATCAGCAAATTGCACGTACGCGCGCCGTATACCAAGGTGAAGGCAGGCGAACCACTGGCCGATCTTCTTGCGCCGCAGTGGAACAGTGCGCTCGCCGAATACGGCGCGCTTGAGCAAGCGCAGTCCGCTGACGCGAAGGCGTTGCGCGGTTCCGCGCGGGAGCGGCTCCAGGTACTTGGTCTGACGCCTGCGGACATCCGCAGCGCACGTCGCGGGAGCGGCGGTACGATCACCCTGCACGCGCCGCAGGCCGGCGTGGTCACCACGCTGGATGTGCGCGAAGGGCAGCGCGTCAGTGCCGGTCAAACGCTGATGACGTTGAATGGTCTGGCCACGGTCTGGATCGAAGCGGCATTGCCACAGGCGGCGGCCGGCACCGTTCACGATGCTACGCCAGTGACGGTCACCGTGGATTCGCTACCTGGTCAGGCGTTCCACGGAAGCGTGGAAACGCTGCTGCCGGATATCGACAACGCGACCCGCACCCAGCGTGCGCGCATCGTATTGGCCAACCCGGATGGCCGCTTGAGTCCGGGCATGTTCGTCAGCGTGCACCTGAGTCCCGTCGAGGGCGACGCGGTACCGGTCGTGCCGGATGAAGCGCTTGTCGCGACCGGCCAGCAGACCCGCGTGATCGTGGCGGACGCGGACGGGCATTTCCAGCCCATCGCCGTGCGCACGGGTCGTTCAGCGGATGGCTACACCGAAATCCTCCAGGGCCTGCTCGGCGACGAGAAGATCGTCATTTCCGGCCAGTTCCTGATCGACTCGGAGGCGAGTCTGTCGGGAGCGTTGGAGCGGTTGCGTGGGGACCCGGCAGCAGGCACTGCATCACCGAGCAACGCACTCGATCCCGCAATGTCGCACACGCCGCATGCGGGACACGCGATGCCCGCGGGATACGACGCTTCACATGCGAACCACACGATGCCCGCCGGAGGCAAGCCGTGATTGCCGCACTGATTCGTGCGGCGATCGCGAACCGTGTGTTCGTGTTGCTGGCCGCGTTGGCGCTGGCGGCGCTGGGTGTGTTTTCGATCCTGCGCACGCCCGTCGATGCACTTCCAGATCTGTCGGACACGCAGGTAATCATTCGCACGACGTGGGTCGGGCAATCGCCGCAGGTAATCGAAGATCAGATCACCTATCCACTGGCAACAACGATGCTGTCGGTGCCTGGCGCCAGAAACGTGCGCGCGTATTCGTTTTTCGGCGATTCCTACGTGTATGTGCTGTTCGACGACAGCACCGATTTGTACTGGGCACGCTCACGCGTATTGGAATACCTGAGCCAGGTGCGTGATCGGCTGCCGCCCGGCGTCAATCCATCGCTGGGTCCTGACGCTACTGGCCTGGGCTGGATCTACGAGTATGCGCTGATCGACCGCACGGGGCAGCATGATCTGGGCCAGTTGCGCGCACTGCAGGACTGGTTCCTGCGCTACCAGCTCAAGACAGTGCCGGATATCGCTGAAGTCGCGAGCGTCGGTGGTATGGAGCGGGCATGGCAGATCGTGCCCAATCCACAAGCGCTGGCGGCGCATGGCATCACGGTGGCCCAACTGGTGGAGGCGGTGCGCACGGCCAACGGTGCCAACGGCGGCTCGGTGATCGAGCAGGGCGAGGCCGAGTTGATGGTGCGCAGCGAGGGCTACCTGCACACCCGCGAAGATTTCGAGGGCGTGCCCATCGTCGCGAACACGAACGGCGTGCCGACACTGTTGCGCGATATCGCCACGGTGCGCCGCGGACCCACTTTCCGTCGCGGCATCACCGAACTGGATGGTCAGGGAGAAGTGGCCGGCGGCATCATCGTGCTGCGTTCGGGCAAGAACGCAAAGGCTGCGATCGAGGCCGTCAAGGCCAAGCTCGGCGATCTCAAACGCAGCCTGCCGGCGGGCGTCGAGATCGTGCCGACCTACGACCGCTCGCAGTTGATCGATGCCGCGGTGGAGAATCTGTGGGGCAAGCTGCTGGAAGAGTTCATTGTCGTCGCGCTCGTATGTGTGTTGTTCCTCGGCCATTTGCGTTCCGCGCTGGTGGCGGTCGTCACGCTGCCACTGGGCGTGCTCACCGCGTTCATCGCGCTGCACCTGCAAGGCGTGTCGGCCAATCTGATGTCGCTCGGCGGCATCGCCATTGCGATTGGCGCGATGGTCGATGCGGCGGTGGTGATGATCGAGAATACGCACAAACATCTGGAACATTGGCGCGACGTGCATGACGGTGAGGAGCCGCAAGGCAGGGCACGCTGGTCGTTGATTTCTGATGCTGCAGCGGAGGTCGGGCCGGCGTTGTTTGTCAGCCTGCTGATTATCGCGCTGTCGTTTGTTCCGGTGTTTGCGCTGGAAGGGCAGGAGGGCAAGCTGTTCAAGCCGCTGGCCTTCACCAAGACCTACGCGATGGCTGCGGCCGCAGGACTTGCGGTGACTCTGGTGCCGGTGTTGATGGGCTATCTGGTACGCGGACGGATTCGCGCGGAACACGAGAATCCATTGAATCGCGGCTTGATCGCGCTGTATCGGCCGATCCTTGAGGCAGTGCTGCGCTATCCGAAAGCGACCCTGGTGCTTGCCGGTGTGTTGATGCTGACCGCACTCGTTCCGCTCGCGCGACTTGGCAGCGAGTTCATGCCGGCGATGGATGAAGGCAGCTTGTTGTACATGCCTACCGCGTTGCCTGGACTGTCCGCGGGCAAAGCATCGCAACTGCTGCAACTCACCGATCGCATGATCAAGACCGTGCCCGAGGTCGATCACGTATTCGGCAAGGCGGGTCGCGCCGACACAGCCACCGACCCCGCGCCGATGGAGATGTTCGAGACCACGATCACCTTCAAGCCCAAGGATCAGTGGCGCGCGGGCATGACCATGGACAAACTGAAAGTTCAATTGAACAGCGCTGTAAAGGTGCCAGGCCTGACCAACCTGTTTGTCCCACCGATCCGCAACCGCATCGACATGTTGGCCACCGGTATCAAGAGTCCGATTGGCATAAAGGTACTAGGTACAAATGTGGAACTCTTGCAAACGATGGCCGACCAGATTGAAGTCGTAGCGCGCAGCGTGTCTGGCGTGAGCACGGCGGTGGCCGAACGCGCGGCCAACGGGCGTTACGTCGATGTGCAGATTCGACGTGCCGACGCGGCCCGCTACGGACTGACCCAGCAGCAGGTACAGGAGCTGATTGCCACTGTCGTCGGTGGTGATCCCATCGGACAGGCATTCGAAGGTCGCGAACGCTACCCGATCGTTGTGCGCTATCCGCGCCCCGAGCGCGATTCCCTGGCGGCGCTGCGCGAGTTGCCGATCGTGGCCGCCAGCGGTGCGCAACTGACGTTGTCGCAGGTCGCCGATATCCGGGTGGTAGCCGGACCGCCGATGCTGAAAAGCGAGAACGGCCAGCTCGCAACCTATGTGTATGTCGATACCGCCGGTCGTGATCTCGGCGCGGTGGTGGCCGACCTGCAACACGCCGTCGCCCAGCAGGTGAAATTGCCGGCGGGAATCACGGTGGCGTGGTCTGGCCAGTTTGAATACCTGGCGCAGGCGATGCGTCGCCTGACCCTGGTGGTGCCCGTCGTCTTGCTGATTGTGTTCGTGCTGATCTACGCGGTGTTCCGGCGCATGAGCGAGGCCGCACTGATCATGGCGAGCGTGCCGCTTGCACTGGTCGGTGGACTCTGGCTGATCTGGCTGATGGGCCATGCTGTTTCTGTGGCGACCATGATCGGTTTCATCGCGCTGGCGGGTGTTGCCGCCGAATTTGGCGTGGTGATGATGCTGTATCTGCGTCACGCATGGGATCGTCAATTGGCGCGCGATCCACGCTCCGGTGTGATCGAGCTTGACGATGCAATTCGCGAAGGTGCGGTGCAGCGCGTGCGACCCAAGGCGATGACAGTTGCCGTCATCATGGCCGGTCTGCTGCCGATTCTTCTGGGTCACGGCGCCGGCTCCGAAGTCATGCAACGCATCGCGGCGCCCATGGTAGGAGGCATGCTTACCGCGCCGCTCTTGTCCATGCTCGTTCTTCCCGCAGCGTTTCGACTGGTAGTGCTGCGTCAGCTAGGGATGCGCGCAAGGTGAAACGACGTTTCGCGTTGACCGGCCGATAACGATGATGACCTTCAGAGGGGGCGCGCCGGAGTTGCTCGATGCAGCAAACGCCGGTGACAGCGTTCAATCGTCTTGGAGACGTCCGCGATGACGGACATCGATGGCTCGTTGCGGTGTTGTGGCGGGACTGAAGGCGACCGCAGTTTGCGCAAACTCCGCTATACTTTGCGCATGTCCCGCATCTCATTCTCTCCGGCCATTGCAGCCGCCATTGGCGCGGCGCTGCTATTTGGCGCCAGCACGCCGATCGCCAAACAACTGCTCCGCGACACGCCGCCGATTCTTCTAGCCGGATTGCTGTATCTCGGCAGCGGCATTGGCTTGGGCCTGATCAGGACTGCGCGCGATCGTGGCTGGCGGGCTCCAACGATGACGTCGAAGGAGTGGTTCTGGTTGCTGCTCGCAATCGCGTTTGGCGGCGTACTGGGGCCCGTCGCTCTGCTGCTCGGCCTGACGCGGACTTCGGCATCATCCGCATCGTTGTTGCTGAACCTGGAAGCCGTGCTGACTGCGCTGCTGGCATGGATCGTCTTCCGCGAAAACGCAGACCGCCGCATTGTGCTGGGAATGGCGCTGATTGTCGGCGGTGCTGTGGTGTTGGGAATACCGGATGGATCGACTGACGCAAGCATGGGTTGGGGCGCGTTGTTCATTGTCGGCGCTTGCCTGTGCTGGGCACTGGACAACAATTTCACGCGCAAGGTGTCAGCATCGGATGCGTTGTTCATCGCTGGAGTGAAGGGACTCGTGGCAGGGGTCGTCAACGTGGGGATTGCGCTACTGCTCGGTGCGCATTGGCCCGCGATGCCGCTCGTCGGCATGGCGATGACGGTCGGGTTGTTGGGGTACGGCATCAGTCTGGTGCTGTTCGTGCTGGCACTGCGAGGCTTGGGCTCGGCACGCACGGGTGCCTATTTCTCGATAGCGCCGTTCCTCGGCGCGGCAATCGCGATCCTCGCATTCGGCGATCACGCAGCGCCCATGTTCTGGGTAGCCGCTGGACTGATGGGGGCTGGCGTGTGGTTGCATCTGACTGAAAGCCACGAGCATCTGCATACCCACGAGCCGATGACACATACTCACCGCCACGTGCACGACGAGCACCACGCGCACGCTCACGATTTCGATACGGACGGGCGCGAACCCCACACGCATGAGCACACCCATGCTCCGTTGACCCATGTTCATGCGCACTATCCGGACATCCACCACCAGCACGACCATCGTTAGCACTTGCGTCGAGACGATGGCTCAAAGCCGCACGGTGTTGCGACTCCTGCTGAAGATTGAACGCACCATTCGTCTACCACGTTCGATTGACCGGCCATCGCGCAGCAATGGATGAATCTTGCCGATCGCAGCTCTATGCATCGGGCGCTGAGCGGAGGAATCAAGACACGCTGGGCGATGACCGCTGGAGGCTAGCCACCGCATGCGGCAGGCTGAAGCTCACACGCGCACCGCCCAGTGTGGATCGACCGAACTCCAGCGTGCCGTGATGCAGGCTGGCGATGGTCTGCGCGATGGAAAGGCCCAGGCCGCTGCCATCACCGATACTGTTCTCGGAGCGGTGGAAGCGTTCGGCCAGTCGCTGCGGATTGCTTTCCGAAAATCCGGCACCGTTGTCGTTGACATCAAGAGTCACGCGATCCGCATGGCTGCTGACGCGCACATTGACCTGTCCGTTGATGGGCGCATGGCGCAGCGCGTTGTCGAGCAGGTTCTGCACCAGAACACCAAGGAGACCTGCGCTGCCGTGGACCCGATCGTTGCCGTCATTTTCCAGCGACAACACAATCGCGCGTGCGGCGGCACGTTCACTCACATCGCGCAGTGCAGTTTCGGCGACTGTCCCCAGATTCACCGCGCCCGCATCTTCGAGTTCGGTCAGATTTTCGACCCGCGCGAGCGTGAGCAACTGGGTGACCAGCCGTTGCATGCGGTCGAGTGCCTCGTGCGCGCGCTGCAGATGCAAGCCGCGCTCAGTCGCATCATCGCTGCCGCCCGCGAGATCCAGTTCCAGGCGCAACGCGGCCAACGGATGGCGCAGTTCGTGTGCAGCATCGCCAGTAAAGCGACGTTCGTGTTCGAGGCTGGCCTTGAGGCGCTCAACCAGGCGATCAATCGCTTTCGTGAAGGGTGCCAGTTCAACCGGCACGTGTTCATCGGTCAGCGTGGGGATCAAAGGCGTGACGCTGCTGGACAAGCTTCGCGTCAGTCGACGCAAGGGTTTCAGACCGCCACGCAATCCCACAAACACGGTCGGCGGTACCAGCACCAGCAGGCCAAACAAGGCGAGCAACGCGGGGGCAATCATCTTGCGCATCAGTTCGTCGCGCTCATCTAGAGGCGCGGCAACCTGGATCCAGTACTGGTTCTGCGCATCACGGCGCTGGAACACGCGCCAACGTCGCTGCGCGTGGATAGCCGTCTGGAAATGCGCATTGCCTGCATCGAAGGCCAGTGCGGGAAACTCCGCGCTCTGGATCAATACATCGCCCTGCGCATCGCGCAACGTGATGGCCGGGCGCTGCGCAGTGGGGTCCGAGTCGATAGTTTTCTTGTCCGGCAGGTGCACGGCAACGCCTTGACCTGGCGTTGCCGGCAAAACCGCAAACACGCTGGCCGCAGTGCGTACGAGCATCTGGTCGAAGATTTCGTCGACCTCATGCATGGTCCGCCAAGCCATCCAGGCGCTGGCGAAAAACCACACCAAAGCAATCCCGGTGACCAAGCGCAGCACCAATTGCCGATTCAATGAAGGGCGGCTCATGCGCGGTCGAGCGCCGGTGGATTGATCGCGTAGCCGATACCGCGCAGTGTCTGGATCCAGCCCGGTCCGAGTTTGTGGCGCAGGCGATGGATGTGCACTTCCACGGCATTGCTGGCCACCTCCTGATCCCAGCCATACAGCGCTTCTTCCATCTGCTCGCGCGAGTACGCGCGGCCAGGATGACGCACCAGCATTTCCAGCAACGCGTATTCGCGCGCCGTCAATTCGAGCGCGGCGCCTGCCAAGGTCGCGCTGCGTGCAGAGGGGATGACCTCCAGGTCGCCGACGCGGATCGCCGGTTCAATCTGGCCATCGGCCCGACGCAACAACGCACGAAGGCGCGCGGCCAGCTCATCCAGATGCACCGGTTTGACCACATAATCATCGGCGCCGGCATCCAGCCCGGCGACGCGATCGGACAAGGCATCGCGCGCGGTCAGCAGCAGCACCGGGGTGTCGTCCTTGCGCCGACGCATGCCGGCGATGATCGCCGGGCCGCTGCTGCGCGGCAGGTTCCAGTCGAGCACCGCCGCGGCGTAGGTGGTGTCGGTCAACGCGGCGGCCGCCTGCGCGCCATCGGTGATCCAGTCCACCGCGTAGCCAAGGCGGCGCAGGCCGGCGGCCAATGCCTGGCCCAGTGCATGGTCATCTTCGGCAAGCAGTATGCGCATCCGGACACTCTAGCTTTCGCAGAAGACAGCGCCTTGATCTGGCGCAATCAGGGCGTTGCGTCGCGTTCCGATTCCGCCTTGTCCAATGCACGCTTGCGCCCGTGGATCATCGAGGCGATCAGATTCTCGCGATAGTGGATGCTCTCGGTGATCGCTGCCACAACATGCAGGCCGACCATGACCAGCAGTGTCCAGGCGAGCACTTCATGCAGTTCCTCCAGCCATTGTTCGCCAAAGAATTGATCCGTGGTCTGCAGCCAGCCGGTGACGCCAACCAGTGCGACTCCGGCGAGCAGCGCAACCATCATCAAAGCCGCGCCTGGATTGTGGCCGAGCTGCCGGCGCGAGCGTCCCCTGATGCGCTCGCGCAAATAGACGATTACCGCACGTGGGCCACGCACCCAGTCACTGAATCGAGCGTGCGTTGAGCCGATCCAGCCCCAGACAAACCGTGCGCCAATCAGAGCCAGTGCGGCATAGCCGAGCCAGTGGTGCGGAGGATCGCCGCCTTCGTTGATGAAGTTGGCGAGAACGACTATCGCGAGCGACCAATGCAACACGCGCACGACGGGGTCCCAAACCTTGACGGTCTTGTACACGGCGATCCTCCTGTTGCTATAGGTCAGCGCTGCTTGACGATATGGCCGTCGGTCGGATCAAAGTAGATCTCGACATTCTTGCCGGCCTTGTCCTTGCCATAGATCTCGTAGCAGTTGCCCGATACCTTGAACACCTTGATCGTGTAGCCCTGATCAAGGACCTTCTGTTTCATTGCCGCTTCGGTCATCCACTGCTCCTGCGCAGCGGTCGTGCATTGGGGTGCAGCAACGGCTACGGCTGACAGCGTTGCGGCGGCGAGGAACAACGATACGGTGAGGGCGCGTTTCATGATGCTTTCTCCAGTTCCGGCATGATTGCCTTGACGTGCATCAGAACCGATCTGACTTACGTGAACCTTACGGCGCCTGATCCGGATTTGACGAGAAAACGCATGGTTGGGCTATCGCTCAAGGCGCGTGGCGTGATTTTTTTTTGCGCGCTTGGATGCAAGACGTTGTGACGCTTCATTCGATATCGTGCACGCGCCTTGCGAGCATTTCGATGTGCAACTGGTCAGGTACTTGCACTGGTCACTGCGATTGCCGAAGGCGCAGCTGCTGTCGCCACGACCACCCGATCGCGTCCGCCATTCTTGGCTGCGTACAACGCGGCATCGGCACACTCGATCAGGCCAAGGGCACGCTGGTGGGTGCTTGCCTGGGCCACGCCGATGCTGATCGTGACAGCACGCCGTGGCCACGGAAACGCGCGGAACGCAGCAAGAATTCGTGTTGCGACGTCGCGCGCCTGGTTGGCATTGGACTCATGCAGAACAACGGCAAACTCCTCACCGCCATAGCGTGCAGCCAGGTCCGACGGACGCAGCAGCGAGTGCAGGATTTGGCCGGTTATGCGCAATACCTCGTCACCTGCCGCGTGACCGTACGTGTCGTTGTAGCTCTTGAACTTGTCCAGGTCGAGCATCAGCAACGAAAACGTGAGGTCACCCTCGCGTTGGCCGCGCATCCAACGCGCGAGTGCAGCGTCAAAAGCACGCCGATTGGCAAGACCCGTCAATGCATCGGTATTGGCATCGTCGCGCAACAGGTCGACTTCCAGACGCTGCCGCTCCATCTTGTCGAGCAACGCCGCCACCGTCCACACCAGCCATGCGATGCTGCCGCCGGTGAACGATGCCAACAACGCCGAGGCCAGCGTGGCGCCCAAAGCCAGCTGTTTTTGCAACACTTCAAACAGGAACGTGAAAGCGACCGGCAGCAACAACGACGGCAACAACAATCGCCGTGCAATGGCACCGCCCTGGGTGCTTGCGGTAGCCAGTCGGGTCAGGCCGGTTGCAGGTACCGACGACAACCAACCCAGGGTAGCCAGCAAGATCAGCAACAGCGTGTGCAGCGGAACCTGTTCGAACACCACGTTGGAGCCGCCGGCCAATGCCAGGCCATACGCCCCCAAGCCTGTCATCGCGATCCCCAACAACGCGAGGGCCAGCAATTCCCGCAGATACAGCCAGCGTTGCGACACCACGAGGAAACCAAGGCCGCCAAGCATCACCAGCGCTGCGTCCACCAGTGCTGTCGTACGCATTGGCAATAAACCAGAACGGTGCGGCATCGGACTATCCAGCAGATGATCGATACCCAGATCCACCACCCACATCTGTTCAACGAGCGTGGCGACACCCATCGCCATCACCAGCAGCGACAGGATCAAGCTGGCTCGCCGTTGCCATGCGGAGTGCCTGAGCGACAGCAGGGCGCACCCCGACGCGATGAATCCGAGTGCGGCATTTGCCTGCATGCTGCGCTGCCCCGGCAGCAGCGTCGTCATCAGCGGCACATCCAGCCACCAGCCGAACAACGCTATCCCGGCGATTGCCATCATCAACAGCGCGGCTATCCGGGAGAAGCCGATGAAGCGCCGCACAACGCGCGGATCCTGCTGGAATTGAACGGTTGTCATGTACGCTGGTGAATGGAAAGGGCAACCTTGGCAATGTACAACGCAACGCGGAGTGAAATGCGCATTGACTCCGCGCTTTAGAAATCAACAGCCCGGCCACGGTTCGGGCGTATTCCAATCCATGAGCTCAGCATGATCATCTACAGTTGCCACGGCGCCGCCAAACAAGTCACGGGTTCATGCCATCTGATCACCTGCAATGAGCGCCGCGTCCTGGTCGACTGCGGCTTGTTTCAGGGCAGTCGCGAGTCCGAATTGCAGAACGACGAGCCGTTCGGCTTCGATCCGGCAAGCGTCGATGTGCTGCTGTTGACCCATGCGCATCTGGATCACTGCGGTCGGATTCCACTGCTGGTGCGGCAGGGTTTCCGTGGTCGCATCCTCACCACCGCGGCTACGCGCGAGCTGGCACGCGTAGTGCTGCTCGACTCGGCCAGTATCCAGGAAGAGGACGCGCGCCGCGCGCAACGCAGCAATCGCCGCGGTGAACCCGTCGTGCCGCCGCTCTACACCATCGACGATGCGCTACACGCACTGGATTTTTTTGGTGCGGATATCGCATACGACGAAATCGTGCAAGTGACCGACGGTGTACGTGCGCGTTTTCTCGATGCGGGCCATATCCTCGGTTCGGCTTCGATCCTGCTGCAACTCGACGATGGCAAGCAGCAGCGCAGCATCGTGTTCTCGGGTGATCTGGGCAATCCAGGGCGGCCAATCCTGCGGGATCCAACGCCAGCCCCGCCTGCCGACTATGTGGTGATGGAGAGCACCTACGGTGATCGTCCGCATCGTTCAGTGCCCGATTCCATCGAAGAGATGTACCAGGCCATTCGCGATACGGTGGCGCGGCGCGGCAATGTGGTCATTCCAACGTTTGCGCTGGAACGCACGCAGGAGATTCTCTACTACCTGCACCGCGGCCTGCGCGATGGCGCAATTCCGCTACACGTGCATGTCTTCCTCGATTCCCCGATGGCGATCTCCGCCACCGAGATCTTCCGCCGGCATCCCGAATGTTTCGATGAAGGCTTTCGCAAGGAACTGGAGCACGGCGATCCGTTCGCGATGCGCGGCCTGCATTTCACCCGTGAAACCAGCGAGTCGATGGCGATCAACAACATCGACGGCGGTGCGATCATCCTGGCCGGCTCGGGCATGTGCAACGGCGGGCGGGTGCGCCATCACCTGAAGCACAACCTGTGGCGCGAGCGCGCGAGCGTGGTTTTCGTCGGCTATGCCGCAGAAGGCACGCTGGCGCGACGCATCATCGATGGCGCTCCCAGCGTGCGCATCTTCAACGAGGACATCCCGGTGCGCGCGCAGATATGGACGATCAACGGCTTCTCGGCCCACGCGGACCAGCCGTCTCTGCTGGCATGGCTGGGCGCCGCGCCGCGAAAAAAGGTCTTCCTGGTGCATGGCGAATACGATCGCGGCATGCGGGCGATGGAGGAATGCCTCACGGAACGCGGGGTGACCTGCCAGTTGCCGGGCCGACACGAGCCGATCAAGATCGATTGACCGTCCGGCGAAACCGGGCTGCGGCAACGTGTTCGGCTCCAGAGCGCACCGCCGCGGACGGGCCTCGAAAATCTTTCTTGATCCAAGTCATTTGTGCATCGCCACAAATCCTTTATCCTTCGTTCGCTATATACACATACTCATATCGAAGGGGCGGGCATGAAAATCTTGTTGAGCTATTTGATGGTCCTGGTACTGGGCGTCGCGACAACCCATGCGCAGGAGTCAAAGTCCACCGATGGCCCGCCGAAACACGACGGCACGCCTAGCACCAGCGTGCACGTGATCGGCGCGGTCAAAGCGCCGCAAGACTTCGACATGGCGGCGCTCAAGGCACTCGTCGCGCACGATACCGGGCCCGTTGACGTCGTGTGCGCCTCCGGCGCCACCGTGGCCAAGGTCAGCAACTTCCGCGGCGTGCGCCTGACCGACGTGATCAATCACGCAGGAATCGCCGAAGACGGCCACAAGGACACGCGGCGCATGGTCATCATCGCGCGCGCCACCGACGGCTACGTGGTGACGTTCTCCTGGAACGAGTTGTTCAACACGCCAATCGGCAAGGACGTGCTGGTCGCGTGGGAGAAGAACGGAAAACCGCTGGAAGTAAGTGAAGGCCAATTCCTGCTGATCTCCGGGCAGGACATCAAGACCGGCCCGCGCCACGTGCGCTGGCTGAGTGAGATTGAAGTCAAGCGCGAGCCGTAGCCAACGCCAGCGCCGACGCCCGGACGGCGCACGCCAAGTCCACGGCACGCGCGCTCCAGAAAATTCCCTCCATCGTCGACACGGATCCAACGGTCCGGTCGGCCACTCACGCCCATCGCCATATGCTTGGGCACGTAGCGAGAAACTCGATGACGTCCAAACCACGTTCCATGCCTCGCCCTCTCCGCCGCACGCCACTGGCCATTTCTATCTGCGCGTCACTCTTGATGCTCGTGCAGATGCCTGCGCTGCATGCACAGGCACTGCAACAGGCAGCGGCGTCCTATTCCGCTGATGCAAATGGTTCGATGCTTGCCGACGAAGGCGGGGCCAGTGTGTTCAACCTGGGTACTGTCGTGGTGCACGGCGCCTTGCTGGACGGACGCGCGCCGAGCGAAAGCGTGCTCACCCAGCAGGATATCCAACGCTACAACCGCGACACCGTCGGCGACGCGCTCAACACCAGCGCAGGTGTGAGTCTGTCGCACAACACGCGCAACGAGGACATCGTGTACGTGCGCGGTTTCGACGTGCGCCAGGTGCCGGTGTTCCTTGATGGCATACCGCTTTACGTGCCATACGACGGCTATGTGGACTTCGGCCGCTTCACCACGTTCGACCTGTCCGAAATCCGCGTAGCCAAGGGCGCGGCGTCGTTGCTATACGGCCCTAACGTCATGGGTGGCGCGATCAACCTGGTCACACGCAAGCCGGTCGAAGTGTTCGAGGGTGACGCGCGTATCGGGATGGGGGCGGGTGGTGAGCGGCGGGTCGCCGCCAACATCGGTTCCAACCAGGGGCTCTGGTACGTGCAGGCAGGCGTGTCGTATCTCGACGCCGACAGCTTTCCGCTGGCCGCCGGTTTCCGCGACCGCAAACCGGTTCCCACCGATACCGGCGACGACCGCGCAAACGCTTACCGCAGCGACAAGCGTGTTTCCTTCAAGATGGGTTTGACCCCGAATGACACCGACGAGTATGCGCTGGGTTACGTCAAGCAGAACGGCGAGAAAGGCAACCCTGTTTACACGGGCGACACCAATAATGGCATTCGTTACTGGCGCTGGCCGTACTGGGACAAGGAAAGCGTCTACTTCATCGGCAACACCCAACTGGCCACCCATCACGCGCTCAAATACCGCGTCTACGAGGACCGCTACGGCAACGCACTGGACGCTTATACGGATGGCACCTACACGCAGCCGTTGAACAACAGGAATTTCCCGAGTGTCTACGCCGACAAGACACGCGGCTCATCGGTCGAACTGATCAGCGCGTTGGAGCAGCATGAATTGCATGCGGCCGTGCACTACAAGGAAGATATCCACGTCGACAGCAACCCCAACTCACCGACCAAGCGCTACGAAGACGTCACCGTGTCCGCCGCGGTCGAGGACATCATCACGCTCTCCAGTGCCTCACGCCTGCGTGTGGGTGTGAGCCATGATGAGCGCGAAGCGCGTGAGGTCTACTACTGGCCCACGGGCCAGACCGATACATCCAACGGTCTCGCAGAACTGATCCACGATGTCTCCGATGATTCGCAGATGTTCTTCAGCGTGGCACGCAAGAGTCGCTTTCCGACGATCAAGGATCGCTACTCCGCGGGCATGGGAACAGCCCTCCCGAATCCCGACCTGAAACCGGAACTGGCCAACCATGCGGAACTGGGATGGCGGGGCGTTCCATGGGCAGGCGCGCGCCTCGAAGCCGCGCTCTTCTACAGCGGCATCAGCGACCTGATCCAGAACAATCTGGTTCCATCCACCGCGTGCGGAGGCACAGCCTGCAACCAGGCGCAGAACATCGGTGACGCCCGCCATCGTGGCATCGAAGTCAGCCTCGACCAGCGGCTGGGCGAGCAATGGCAGTTTGGTGCGAACTACACCTATCTCAATCGCGACAACCTCAGCGATCGCAGCGTGCCGTTGTTGAACACGCCGACCCAAAAGCTGTTCGCACATGTGGCTTGGTCAGCTTCGGAAAACTGGGAGGTCATGGCTTCCGTGGATGCGGAGAGCGGCCGCAAAATTTCCTACGCCAAACCGCCCGTGTTGTTCCGTCACGCTGGCGGATTTGCAACGACTGCTGCGAAGGTCGTCTGGAAGCCGCGTAGTGACCTGTCAATCGAAGCAGGCGGACGCAACCTCGGCGACAAGAACTATGCGCTGTCGGATGGCTTTCCGATGCCGGGTCGTACGTGGTTCACCAACGCCACAGTCACGTTCTAGCTATTTCTCAAACCGTGATGCCAGATTGCGCAAACCAGACCTGATCGCGCGAGGCGATCAGGTCGACGATTCGCGGATCGTGTTTGCTGCCGCTCTCGCTCAACAGCACAGCCATCGTGTCGTGGTGGGATCGTTTGGGGTGATAGAGGCGCGGCTCGGTCATCGCGTCGTAGCTGTCGGCAACCGATATCACGCGTGCGAGCAGGGGAATCTCCTCTCCGCTCAGACCGTCCGGATAGCCGCTGCCATCGTAGTGCTCGTGATGATGGTAGATGATTCGGGCGACGGCGGCTCGAAAGGGCAGGTCGTAGTTTGCCCCAACGATCTCGGCGCCACGCGCGCTATGGGTTCGCATGATTGCCCATTCGGCCGCATCGAGTGGGCCGGGTTTGAACAGGATCGCGTCGGGAATTCTGATCTTGCCTACGTCATGCAAGCGGGCTGCGGCGCCGAGGATCAACAAGTGGTCACCGCCGATTCCGAGTTCACGCGCCAATGCCAGCGCGAGCACACCGGTACGCCCGCAGTGATCCGACGTCGGGGTATCGCGCTGCGAGAGTGCCGCGCTCAGTGCAGGCTCGACACGTTCGAGCCAGGCATTCATCGGCAATGCATCCCTGATGCGGATCGCGGCAGAGCTGCAGGGCATCTACGGACAATCGCGTAGAAACGTACCGTCGAGGAACGCGCCTCGCGTGTAGTGGCGTTGCATTGCTGGCGCTTCGTTGTCGAACTCATCGCGTTCACACAGCAACGGCCAGAATCACGTGGGATGCCTTGATGATGGCACTCATCGCCACGCCTTCGGCGATGTGCATCTCATCGATGCTGTCGTTGGTCACTGTTGCGACCAGACGTTTGCCCGCTGAAAGCGACAGCACCACCTCGCCGTTGACTGCGCCTTTCTTGCACTGGGATACGACGCCACGCAAGCGGTTGCGCGCACTGACACGCAGGCCATCGTCGCTGGAAAGGATCACGAATGACGACTTTATCAGCGCGATCGCACTGCCTCCGACCACCAGGCCAAGTGCGTCCACGCTGTCGTTGGTGATGATGGCGACCAGTTCATCGTCGCCGTCTAGGCGCAACGTGACCTGGCTGTTCACCGCACCGCGCTGGAGGGCAGCGACCGTGCCTTCGTACTGGTTTCTGGCGCTGGTTCGCAACATGAGATTGTTTACCCTTTGCAGCAGTTGATTGAAATCGCAATCACTGTTGCCGGACAACACCCGTTCCTGCAACGCACCAAGTGCCTGATGGACCGCCAGCAGGCGGCGCCCGGTCACGGTCAATCGTGCTCCACCACCGCCCGCACCACCAAGCTCGGTCTGCACCAGCGGCTTGGCGGCAAACGTGTTCAATGCGGCAATCGCATCCCACGCGCCCTTGTAGCTCATTTTCACGGCACGCGCGGCAGCGCTGATCGATCCGTGCGCCTCCAAAGCCAGCAATAGCCGCACCCGTGCCGGCGTCAGACTAGTGCGGGCACCTTTCAGGTCGAGTGATGGGTGGACTCCTTGCAGGAGCTTGCTCATGCGGGCGACATCGGATGGATGCTGGAACAGCAGGAGCCGCATTGTCCACTTCAAGCGATCCGGAATCCATGCTGTGGCGGCACGATTCACTGGCTGCAAGCGCACAGCGAAATTTCGCCACGGCTTGACCGCGATCAATGGGCAATGGGGCCGATCGTTTTATGCTGCGCGCACCATCTCCGCGAGAGGTTTGGCGAGCCTGCGATTTGATGCTGCGCAGGGGCGGCCGGCGATCACTCAGCGCTGGCCTGTGGCCTGTCCAGCCGCGCATCACCCACGATCCACCATCGGGAGGACTTCATGCCAGCGGCATCGCGCCATATGGATTCTGCCTTGGCGGAGCTTTCGCCGGCCTATTTCGGTATGGCGATGGCCACCGGCATCGTCTCGATCGGTGCATTCCGATTGGGCCTGCCCGACCTCGCGCGCGGACTGTTCGTCTTCAATGTAGTGGTTTACGCCACGCTGTGGGTGCTCTACCTCACTCGACTCGTTCGATATCCGAAGTTGTTCCTGCGCGACTTGATCGACCATCTGCGCGGTCCGGGCTTCTTCACGATGGTGGCTGCCTCCAGCATTCTTGGCAGCCAGTTCCTGTTGCAGACTGAAAACGTCATGGCCGGCCTGGTGATGTGGATGGTCGCGATTGTGCTGTGGGTGATTCTGACCTATTCGATATTCACTGCGTTCACCATCAAGGAGCACAAGCCCACGCTGGATCGCGGCATCAGCGGCGGCTGGCTGCTCGCGGTCGTCGCGACCCAGTCGATCGCGGTGCTGAGTGCGCTGCTCGCCGCGCATGCCACCCAGCCTTACAAGCTCGAATTGAACTTCTTTGCGCTGTCGATGTGGCTGTGGGGCGGCATGCTCTACATCTGGATGATGTCGCTGATCTTCTACCGCTATACGTTTTTCCGCTTCGACCCCGACGACCTCTCGCCA
The DNA here is from genome assembly GCA_038216155.1 of Lysobacterales bacterium. Taxonomy (GTDB): domain Bacteria; phylum Pseudomonadota; class Gammaproteobacteria; order Xanthomonadales; family Xanthomonadaceae; genus SZAS-103. The sequence goes on along the minus strand of JBBQQH010000010.1, from coordinate 8,017 downwards.
CCGTACTGGATCAACATGGGCGCGATGGCGATCTCGACTCTCGCTGGATCGCTGCTCAGCATCAACGCGGTGGACGCGCCATTCCTTCTTTCACTGCGCCCGTTCATCAAGGGCTTCACGATTTTCTATTGGGCCACGGGTACCTGGTGGATCCCGATGCTGCTGGTGCTGGGCGCATGGCGACACATCTACAAGCGTTTTCCGCTGCGCTACGACCCGCTCTACTGGGGCGCGGTGTTTCCACTGGGCATGTATGCCACCAGCACGCTGGAAATGGCGCGAGCCATGGATTTTGGTTTCCTCGGTCTGCTACCGAAACTGTTTTTCGGTATCGCTCTGGTGGTATGGGTCGGTACGTTCATGGGTTTCGCACACAACCTGTGGCGCCTCGCATTCCGCTCGCGCGAGGCAATGCGTTGAATCTTTGATTACCCGCTTGAGTTCCGATCGTTGAGGAGGCCGAACGAAATGGATGAAAGCAAGCCGCCGATATCACCGCGTAGTTCGCGCATGCGCAAGTCCGGCGCGGCCATCCCCGATCAGACTCTCATTTCGGAATGGATCCATCGGTCAACGCAAGACCGTTCGGGTTCGATCCATGGGTCAACGCAAGACCGTGTTGCTGGACACCGACCGCGACAGTTTGCCGCGTCCGCCTCTTGATCTTGATCAATCCAGATTGCGCGTCAGCCAAGCACATTAGCGACGGGTACGCGACGACTAGCGGCACCGTGAGTGACGACGCTGCTATCCCCAGCTGATTCAAATGAAACAATCCAAGGAAAACCATGAACACCCACTCAGGCACGACCACCGCGCCACCCACGAAAAGCAGCGCCGATATCGAGGACTGGCGTCCGGAGGATCCCGCATTCTGGGAGTCGACCGGCAAGCGTGTCGCCTATCGCAACCTGTGGATTTCGATTCCCGCGCTGTTGTGCGGATTCGCGGTCTGGGGCATGTGGGGCATCATCACGGTGCAAATGTTGAACCTCGGCTTTCCGTTCACGCAGGCCCAGCTCTTCACGCTCACCGCGATCGCCGGCATCGCCGGCGCGACGATGCGCATTCCGGCATCGTTCCTGATCCTCCTCGCGGGCGGACGCAATACGATCTTTCTTACCACGGCAATGCTGCTCGCCCCGGCGATTGGTACGGGCATCGTGCTGCAGCACAAGGACTGGCCGTTGTGGTCGTTCCAGCTGATGGCATTGTGGTGTGGCGTGGGTGGCGGAAACTTCGCCTCGTCGATGTCCAACATCAGCGGTTTCTTTCCGAAGCGGCTGCAAGGCACCGGACTCGGCTTGAACGCCGGCCTCGGCAATTTCGGCGTGACGACGATGCAGATCGTCATCCCGCTGGTCATGACGGTGGGCATCTTTGGTGCCGTCGGCGGCGCGCCTGCGACTTTGCTCAAGGAAAGCGGTTGGATTTTCGGCAAGATCGCAGCCGGTACACCGACCTGGATCCAGAACTCCGGCTTCGCCTGGGTGCTGTCGCTCATACCGCTGTCGATCCTATGCTGGTTCGGCATGAACAACCTGAAGACGATCTCGCCCAACACCGGCAATCCGCTGGTCGCATTCTCGAAGATCACCTACCTCTACACACTCGCGTTCGTACCGTCGATCTTCATGCTCTGGCTGTATCTGCCCGCGCCGACAGGCCTCGGACTGCTCAACGTCTGGGCCGCGATCCCGCTCGACATCATGCTGATGCTGACGGTGATGAAGTTCGCCGCGTTCGGCACGATGAAGGAGGGCGTCACCAAGCAGTTCGAGATTTTCAAGAACAAGCACACCTGGGCGCTGACCATCCTCTACATTGTCACCTTCGGTTCGTTTATCGGATTCTCGATGGCGCTACCGCTGTCGATGAAAGTCATCTTCGACATCATCCACGTGCCCGATGCGAGCGGCGTGATGACGCACACGCGGCCGAATCCGAATGCACTGCCGGTCCTTGCCTACGCCTGGATCGGGCCCTTCGTCGGCGCGTTGACGCGTCCCATTGGCGGCTGGATCTCGGACAAGATCGGTGGTTCGATCGTCACGCAGTGGGTCTCCGTCGTGATGGTTGTCGCCTCGGTCGCGGTCGGCTACGTGATGATGAAGGCCTATCATTCGGCGACGCCGGAAGAGTATTTCTTCCTCTTCCTCGCGCTATTCATTGTGCTGTTCGCAGCCACCGGCGTCGGCAACGGATCGACCTTTCGCACCATTGGCGCGATCTTCGATCGTCAGCAGGCTGGACCAGTGCTCGGCTGGACTTCAGCGGTCGCCGCGTATGGCGCGTTTGCCGCGCCCGTCGTGATCGGCGAGCAGATCAAACTCGGCACGCCAGAAATGGCGATGTACGGCTTTGCAGTGTTCTATGCCCTGTGCCTGATTCTCAACTGGTGGTTCTACCTGCGCAAGAACGCGTATGTGAAGAATCCATGATCGCATCGACGGGCCGGGCGATCGCACGGCCCGTCGGATGATCTGCGTCGGCGGCTTGCCGCCGATTCCAGTGATGTCGATAGCCAGTCACGTATCGAACACGGCTATCCGCGGCCGATGGAAACCTCGGCGATTTCAAACCGACAGGTCACGGCATCAGCGAGTTGCGGATCGACTACGGACCCGGTTACCGGGTGTATTTCATGCAACGCGGCGCAATCATGGTGGTGATCCTGGCGGGTGGCGACAAGCGCACCCAGCACATCGACATCGAGACGGCGCAGCGCATTGCAACAGAGTGGGAGCGCGAACCGTGAAAGGTGTGAAAGAGAACTTTTCCCGATACGACACCGCCGACTACCTCACGACCGAAGCTGAGATCGCGGCCTATCTGGAGGCTTGCGCGGAACAAGCACCCAATGATGCAGCCTTCATGCTCAAAGCCTTGGGTACCGTGGCACGCGCAGGCAACATGAGCCAACTAGCCGAAGTTACCGGCATGACTCGCGCGGGGCTATACAAGGCCCTGTTCGGCGAAGGCAACCCGAGCCTCGCCAACACCATGAAGGTGGCCAAAGCATTGGGCTATCGGCTGGCCTTGGTGCCGGACCACGATTGAATGGGGAGGTAACTCGCGCGCCGGAAGCGCACGAAAGCGCTTGTGTGTCAGCTGCCCGTGGGAAAAGGCTCACGTCTGCCCACGGGCACACCCCCTCAAAACCGCTCACCGACCCCGCGACACAGCGGCGGCATTCATGATCTCCGGCAGATCGGTCTCGCGGCCGACCTCCGGGAAGTGCTGACTTTCCATGCGCCGAATCGCGAAATGCATCCAGGCTAGCGAAGCGGCTACCAACAAGAACAGCAGCATGAAGCAGCTGGTCCACACGCCGGTCAGGTCATTCAACGCGCCAAACGAAATCGGCAACAGGAAGCCGCCCAGACCGCCAATCATGCCGACCACGCCGCCCACCGAGCCAACGTGGCCCGGATAGTAGACCGGGATGTGCTTGTACACCGCCGCCTTGCCGAGCGACATGAAGAAGCCGAGCACGAACACCACGATGGTGAAGGGAACCACGCCAATCGCCAGGTGCAAAGGGATGTCGCCGCGAATGCCTTTCACCACATATTGCGTATCCGGATAGGCGAGCACGAAGGTGCACACGGCGGCCACGCCGAAGGTCCAGTACATGACCTTGCGCGCGCCGATCCGGTCGGATAACACGCCGCCGACGATGCGGAAGATGCTGGCCGGTATCGAGTAGCACGCGGCGAGCAGTCCCGCAGTTTTAACGTCCAGCCCGTAGACGCCGGTGAGGAAGTGCGGCAGCCATAGTGCGAGTGCCACAAAACCGCCGAACACGAAGAAATAGTAGAGAGCGAAGCGCCATACCTGCAGGTTGCGCAATGGCACCATCTGTTCCCGGAACGACATCGGCTTGATGCCGGATCTGCGCCGCTCCGCCAGCGAAGGATCTTCCTCGCTGAACACGTAGAACAGTACGCCGGTGATCGCGATCGCGATTGCCCAAACATGGCTGACCATGATCCAGCCATAGGCGACCATCACCATCGGCGCCAATAATTTCGTGACCGCGGCACCCACATTGCCGGCGCCGAATACACCCAATGCGGTACCTTGCTTGCTCGCCGGGAACCACTTCGACACATACGCCACACCCACCGAGAACGAGCCGCCGGCAATGCCGACGAACAAGGCAGCAGCCAGAAACTGGGCGTAGGTATGCGCGTAGGAAAGCATCCAGGTCGCCACCGCCGCGCACAGCATCACCGCTGCAAGCACGCGGCGACCACCGTACTGGTCGGCCCAGATGCCGAGGAAGAGTCGCGTCAGCGAGCCCGTGAGGATCGGTGTGGCTATGAGCAGGCCGAACTCGGTTTCGTTGAGACCCAGTTGCTGTTTGATCTGGATGCCAATGATTGAAAATATCGTCCACACCGCAAAACACACGGTGAAGGCAAACGTGCTGAGCCACAGTGCGCGTTGCTGCTGGCCATGGGAAACAAGGCTCGGGTCATGCATGGCAGGCCATCCGGTTTGTGCAGGGCAGGGGAGGACCGATCCACCAGGGATCGGCCAGGTTTGTTGTGGAAACGCGCGACCGGCGCATCAGGCGCTGGCCAATGCCTCGATCTCGTCCAGGCCGCGTACCTCGTAGTGCTCCTTCAGGCCAATCAGGTAATGCTGCAGTTCGCGCTGGCGCACCTGCAATTCCAGATAGTCGGATATCTGCGTGTGCACAGCGTCGAACTCCTGCGCCGCGCCGGGCTGGATCTCATCGACGCAGACGAGGTGGTAGCCCCAGCGCGATTCCACCGGGAATCCCGCCATCCCTTCGCGCAGGCGAAAGACCTGGCGATCGAATTCCGGCGTGGTCTGGCCGCGCTGCAACCAGCCCAGATCACCGCCTTGATCTTTCGACGGGCAGTCCGAATGGCGCATCGCGAAGTCGGTAAACAACGCGGGATTGGCCTTCAGTTCGGCCAGCAGTCGCTCGCCTTCGGCGCTCGCCCGGATGCGACCGGTGACATCATCGGCCGCTGCGCCCAACAGGATATGCCGCACGCGAATCTGATCCGGTGCGTGGAAGTGATCGCGGTTTTGTTCGTAGTAGCGCTGGCAGTCGTCTTCGCTGGGCACGCGGTCCTCAAGCTCGCGCTCAAGTAGCGTTCGAATGCCGGCTTCTTCCGCCGTTTCCTGACTGCCGGATTGGATTTCCTTATCGAGGCCAAGCCGCTGCACTTCCTTGCGCAGTAATTCGCGCACTACCAAGGCACGTGCGGCACCGGCACGTGAATGCTCCGGCGTGATCGCGCGATGGTGCTGCATTTCCTGCGCAATTTGCGCTTCGCTGATCGGCGTATCGGCTACGAAAAGATAGCAGGGCGCAGGCTTGCCCAGCGAGCGCGGGCCTTCATCCTTGTGGTCGTGCTGGTGCTCGCTGGCTTCCTGCGTCACCGGCTTGGTCGAATCGATGATGGTCAGCGGAATGACCCGCGCTACAGGCTTGTGCAGGGCCATGATTACGCCCTCTGCCCATAGCGCAGCGCCGCCTGGCGTTTGCGCACCACCTGATACGGACGCCACAGATAGCTGACCGGAATACTCCAGACATGCACCAGGCGCGTGAACGGCGCAATCAGGAACAAGGTCATGCCAAGGAAGATGTGCGCCTTGTAGACCCAGCTCACGCCGACCACATAGCTCGCTGCGCCCCAACGGAAGGTCACGATGTGCTGCGCCCATTCGGCCAGCGCGATCATCACGGTGCCATCCATGTGATGAGTCGAAAGCACGATCGAGTACAAGCCCAGTAGCAGTTGCAGCAATAGCGCAATCAGGATCAGCGTGTCGCCGAGGGTACCGGTCGCGCGTACGCGAGGGTTGGTCAATCGACGCACCAGCAAGATGATGAGGCCAACCAGGCACATCGCACCGAACACGCCACCGACCACCATCGCCAGCAACTGTTTCTGCGGCGCGGTGATGAACACTTCATAGATCCAATGCGGGGTCAGCAGACCGACCAGATGGCCGTCGAGCACGGCCAGGATGCCGACATGGAACAGGTTGCTGCCGATGCGCATGCCACGGCTGGACAGCAACTGGCTGGAGCCGGTGCGCCAGGTGTACATGGCGCGATCGAAGCGCGCCCAACTGCCGATGAAGAACACCGCGAGTGCGATATACGGGTACAGCTGAAAAGCAAATTGATCAAGATAGTTCATGGCTGCACCTGCGCGGCGGCGGCGGAAGGACGGGGTTTGCGTCCGGGTGGCGAGCAGTCGTCCGAGGGCGCGTCGGCACCGAAACGCACGGCTTCTTCCTCCCACAACTGATCCATCGCCTCAGGCGTGTCGTCACGCGGCTCCGCGCTGACGCGACTGCGCAGCGAACCGAGTTCGAGTTTGCCTTCGGACACCTCCACCAGGATTTCAAACAGCACGGCGTAGGGACTTTTGCGCTCACTCGCACGTGCAGCGAGCAGCGAGACGATCTGGTTGACGTGGTGCAACCAGTCGCGCGCTTCTTCCTCAGGCCGATGCGAGAGATATTCCAGCACCAGCGGCAGATAATCCGGCAACTCCTTGGCGCTCAGCTCGAAACCGTTCTTGCGATAGGCCTCAATCAGGTCAACCATCGCCTGGCCGCGATCACGCGATTCGCCGTGGATGTGTTCGAACAACAACAGACTCATCGAGCGTCCACGGTCGAACGTGCACAGCCAATCGTCCTGTGCGGTCAGAGAATCAGTGGCGAGCAGGTTGCGCGCGAACGCGGCGAGCGATTTACGCCATGCTGCCGGCAGTGCTGGATCATTCACCGCATCGAGCAGATCGCCACCGTGTTGCCACAACTCATCCTCTGGATAGTCCATCAACACGCCGATCAGTTTCAGCAGGCTCATGGCGTCACCTCTTCCTTTTCCTGCCGGTTCGGGTGCACGGCATAGGTCGTCGTCTTGCGTTGACCAAACAGATCGGCTGGGCTGTCACCACTGCAGCCGTTGCCGAAGGTGAAGCCGCAACCACCACGCTCGCCGAACGCATCGTTGGCGTATTCCTTGTGTGCGGTGGGGATCACGAAGCGGTCCTCGTAGTTGGCGATCGCGAGGTAGCGATACATCTCTTCGACCTGAGCTACCGTCAGACCCGCCTGCTCCAGCACCTTGTGATCTTCGACGCCATCGACGTTCTTCGCCCGCCGCCATGCACGCATTGCCATCATCCGCTCCAGCGCACGCACCACCGGTGCCTCATCGCCTGCAGTCAGCATGTTGGCGAGATAGCGCACGGGAATGCGCAACGAGGCGATGTCGGGCAGTTCGCCGGTCATGCCGATGCGGCCGCGCTCGGCGGCGGACTGGATCGGCGACAACGGCGGCACGTACCACACCATCGGCAACGTGCGGTATTCCGGGTGCAGCGGCAATGCCAGCTTCCACTCGATGGCCATCTTGTAGACCGGCGACGCCTTGGCCGCTTCCAGCCAGTTGTCGTGGATACCTTCCTTGCGCGCCGCCTCGATCACCTTCGGATCGAATGGGTCGAGGAAGATGTCCAGATGTGCCTGGTACAAATCTTTTTCCGCGGGCACCGACGCCGCTTCCTGGATGCGATCGGCGTCGTACAGCATGACGCCCAGATAGCGGATACGACCGACACAGGTTTCCGAGCATACCGTCGGCTCGCCCATCTCGATGCGCGGATAGCAGAAGATGCATTTTTCCGATTTGCCACTCTTCCAGTTGTAGTAAATTTTCTTGTACGGACACGCGGACACGCACATGCGCCAGCCGCGGCACTTGTCCTGGTCGATCAAAACGATGCCGTCTTCCTCGCGCTTGTAGATAGCGCCCGATGGGCACGCCGATACGCATGCCGGATTCAGGCAGTGCTCGCACAGGCGCGGCAGGTACATCATGAAGGACTTTTCGAACGCGCCGTAGATCTCTTTCTGGATGCCGTAGAAATTTCGATCCTTGGCGCGCTTGGCGAATTCCGTGCCGAGGATCTCCTCCCAGTTCGGGCCCCAGTGAATCTTCTCCATG
>JBBQQH010000009.1:0-66261 GCA_038216155.1 Lysobacterales bacterium | reverse complement strand
AGTTCGAAGCCGCCGCCAACCTGTTCGAAGGCATCTCCTCGCAGGACGCCGCGGTGGAACTCTCCGGCCAGCTCAACACGCTCGCCTGCTCGCTGATGAAAATCGCGAATGATTTGCGCTGGATGAACTCCGGCCCGCTCGCCGGCATCGGCGAAATCGAACTGCCCGCCCTCCAGCCCGGCAGCTCGATCATGCCCGGCAAGGTCAACCCGGTGATCCCCGAAGCGACCGCGATGGTCTGCGCCCAGGTGATGGGCAACCACGTCACCATCACCGTGGCCGGCCAGAGCGGCAACTTCCAGCTCAACGTGATGCTGCCGGTGATAGCCCACAACTTGCTGGAATCGATCCGTCTGCTGTCGAATGTGTCGCGACTGCTTGCCGACAAGGCAATTCAGGGCTTCACCGTGCGCATCGATCACATCGCCGAGGCGCTCAACCGGAATCCGATCCTGGTGACGGCGTTGAACCCGGTGATTGGCTATGCCAAGGGCGCGGCGACGGCGAAGCAGGCGTACAAGGAAGGCAGGCCGATCCTAGATGTCGCGAAGGAGACGACCGGGCTATCGGAGAAAGAGTTGAAGAAGTTGCTGGATCCGGCGGTGCTGGCGAAGGGCGGGATTCATAGCTCTTCGAGCAGTGGCTGAGGAACGACGATGCGGCTGGTCGAACAACTGAAAGAAGCGCTGACCGCCTTCGAGCGCCAGCACATCGAGCCTGCCTTGATCGGTGGTCTCGCACTCGCGGCCCACAACGTCGTTCGGGCCACACGCGATATCGATTTTCTCGTGAATACGAACGATGGCGATCGACTGCATGCTCTCTTGCTTCGACTTGGCTATCACTGCATCCACCGCAGCGATGATGCAGCCAATTACCTGCGCGACGACGAAGGCCTCGACGTGCTTTACGCTCACCGTCCCGAAGCGCTTCGCCTGCTACGAGAAGCGACCGAGCGCGACATCGGAATCGGCCACCTTCGCGTCATCAATGCTGAAGGGCTGATCGCATTCAAGCTGCAAGGCTATGTAAACGATCCGGGACGTTCTCGCGATCTTGACGACATTCGCCAACTGCTCCAAGCCAATCGTGCCTCGCTCGACATGCAAGAGGTGCGGCGGTACTTTGGGTTATTCGAACGCGAACCGCTGCTGGATGAATTGCTTGCGCACCAATGATGCGAAACCATTCGCTCGTCCGGATGCCGTTCTCGTGGCGGATGGAGGGTTGCCGTTTGCGCCGCCTAGTCAACGCGATGCGATGACTGCCTGGATTGAACTGATGGAAGTGGTGGAGTTGTTGCGTGTTCGGCGGCCGCCAATCACAGCAGCTAAGAACGTGATTGATTCAAGCAAATATGTTCTCTGAGCCCATTCGGGCCAAGAGATACAGTTGCCAGGCTCAATAATCGTGGTCTGTCCCTGAGGTATCCCCACAAAAATTCTAGTCAGCGCAATGCGTAGCGGTGAGTCATCGGGTGACAGTGCACGCATGATGCAGCCATTCTTGCGGTTACGAGGCTTCAAGAGACTGCAGCATGCGCGCAGCACAAGTATTGCAAAGATGTCTGTCCGATGCTCTTGTTCCGATGCATGCGCGCCGCCGCGAAGTGTTGTTCAAGGCGACCGAAGGCTTGCTGCAAGGACGTCGACTCACCCTGATGGATGTGGCGCGTTCGTGGCCCGATGCCCAACGCGTTCGCGCGCCGCTCAAGGCACTCGATCGGCTGTTGAGCAATCGTCATCTGCAAGGCGAGCGGTTGTCACTGCATGCGGCGATGGCGGTCTGGTTGTTGCGCCATCCACAGCCGGTGATCGTGGTGGACTGGTGCGACCTGAAGGCCGACCGAAGTCAGCATTTGCTCAGGGCGGCAATCGCAGTGGGTGGTCGCACGCTGACCCTTCTGGATGCGGTGTTTCCCGATGGGATGCAGGCCTCGCCAGTGGCCGAGCGCTTGTTTCTCGAACAACTGGCGGGCCTGATTCCAGACGGGTGCACGCCGATTATCGTCACCGATGCGGGGTTCCGTGCACCGTGGTTTCGACGTGTGGAAGCACTGGGCTGGCATTGGCTAGGCAGGCTGCGCAACCGAACGCTGATCAAGCCGATCGCCGAAGATCAGCCCGGGGACTGGGTACCGTGCAAGGCGTTGTATGCGCTGGCGCTGGCTGCTCCGCGCGATCTGGGGTTGATGCACATCGTGCGCAATGCGCCGATGGTGGCGCGCACCGTGCTGCATGCCAGGCCGCCACGTCATCGCAAGTCCTGCACGCGGCGCGGCCAGCCGCGGCGCAGCAAGAACAGTCTGCAAAGCGCTGCACGTGAACGCGAGCCGTGGCTGCTGGTGGCTTCACCCGAACTGGTAGCCCTGACACCACGGCAACTGATCGGGCTGTACGCCAGGCGCATGCAGATCGAACTGGCCTTCCGCGATCTGAAGTCGCATCGCTACGGCCAGGGCTTCGAAGACAGCCTGACACGCAAGGATTCACGCATCGAAATCCTGCTGCTGATCCACACCCTGGCCGCCTTCGCTTCCTGGCTCGTCGGCATCGCCTGCGAGAGGGTCGGAATCGATCGCTGGCTCAACCCTCGACGCTCCATCCGGCGACTGTATTCGGTGATGCGTCTGGGACGCGAAGCGCTCGTGCGACGATGGCTCGACTGGACGGTCGAACAACTCGTCGCGCAACTGATCCATCCTCATCCGGCGCTACGCGAACAACTGGAGTTGCCGGTGTGAATTTGTGGGGATACCTCAGGAGCTGGCCCCTTTGTTTTACTGGCCCCTTTGTTTTAGAAAACCTTGAATCGTCCGGTTGCACTGCGTGATCGAGGACGGCCTCGCAAGGCAGTGGTCATCCCGCATCCAAGCCAATGACCTACAAATTCAAACGGTAATTTACTCTGGCCCCTTTGTTGGCAGTGTTCATCCCGCATCCGAGCGAATGACCCACAAAATCAAACGGTAATTTACTCTGGCCCCTTTGTTTGTTTGCCAAGCTATTCACCGCTCATGCGCGCAGACACGACAACCTTCTGGTTATGGTGAATAGCGCACACAGTATCGCCCATCGTTCCTTCAGCCGGGACCGCGATGAACCAATCCGGATCACCTTGGCCACGATAGCCGCCCTTGGCATACATGGGATTGATTCCATGCTTAACCGCTAGTTCTGGCAACGAGGAAACCTGCATGCCTGCATGTACCTCGCCGCAGAACGCATGGACCTTGTGCACGGTCCACTGAGCCCAGCCAACGAACGCAACGACTAACACGACGAGGAAGCCGACTATCTTTGCAGTCTTGATGAGCGAGGGACTCATGGTGCGACCGATTCCTCTTTGAACGGAGTCGGGGGAACGCAACGAGACCGGATCGATTCGATCCTCTCCACGCAACTATGCTCATTCGCCATTTTCGCAGTCCCTGGCATCGTCAATGGCAGCCACATCCTGCTCCTCCTCCGGCTCCGGCCCCATTGCCCTGGACTGCATCTGCCCATCCTGCCCATCCAGCAGCCATCTCTTCCATGGAAGGCTGTCCGGCAGTATGGAAAGGCCCATGCCCAAGTGGCACTGTGATTAACTTAATACCTTCATACACTGGTGTAGCGAATGGCAATGCTACGTCCGAAACTCCAGGGCCACCGGGGCCGCCGCCGATCCCGCTATTGGACCAGTTGTAGGCCATTATGTAGTGCTCCGCGGCAGTCAAATCGAAGTTGGTGTACCCCGGGAACTGCGAAGGGTTCATTTTGTCTCTTTGTGCTTTGCTGAACGCATCCGTAGGCGATGATGTGTTCGCATAGTCCTGCGCGACGAGACATCTCACCCGCTTCATTGCAGCGCTCATTGCCGCTGCGTCTTGATTCCAAGCTTCAGCGTCAGCTTCTCCCATAGCCCGCATGTTTTGTGAGTAATTCGGTCCGAAATACTCAAGCCCCAGCGGATCGATGTAGCGCAGCGGATTTCCGCCAAGCATTGCATACGTGCTGATCCCACCACGCAGCCCCAGCGGGTCGCTTTCAATAGCGCGGCCTGAGGTTGAGTCGTAGTCCCTGAAGTAGTTATAACTCAGCCCACTCTCCGCATCCCACACCTGCCCCGGCATCCGCAGGTTGAACACGAACGCCTTGCCATCCGCATCCGGATCCTGGCTCGGCACGCTCTCGCCGAACGCATCGTTCAGCGGCGACCACGTCCACACCGCCACGTTGCGCGTCGCATCGATCGCGGTGCGCGGTGTGCCGAGGTGATCAGGTTCGATGTAGGCCAGGGTGCCGGTGCTGCCGCTTAGCACGCCGACCGGCAGGTTGTCCAGCCAGATCAGCTCGCGGATCGGTGCCAGTGTGTCGTCGTAGTCGCCCAGCACGTGGCCCGATTCGTCGTACACGGTGTACTGGTTTTCTGCCGTCACCGTGCCGCGGTACTTGCGCACCCGCTCGCCGCGGGCGTTGACCATGTAGCTCTTGGCCAGCACGCCGGCGTTGTTCATCGCGCTCATGCGGCCGGTGTCGTTGTACATGAAGCTTTTGGCGTTGGCGCCGATGGCGGTGGTGTTGTGATGCACATGGAAGTGCGAATGCCGCGAGCGCATGACGCGCAGGAGCGGCCCGGCCGCATCGTAGCTGCGTGCGGCGCCGGCAACGTCGATCAGGTGGTGGCTGTCGAGCGGATAGGTGTACATCTGCGCGCTGCCGCCGACCTGCTTGCTCTTGCGGTTGCCGGTGGCGTCGTAGGTATAGGCAGAGATCAGCGCCTGGTTGAGATCGTTGACGTGGGTGAGGCGGTTGAGGCCGTCGTACTCGAAGGTGTTGCCCGTCGCCCCGGTCTGCACGCGGGTGAGGTTGCCGATCACATCGCGACCGAACGCCAGATCCAGCCCGCCGCTGCCGGCATCCAGCACGCTGCTGACCACGTAGTCCTGATCGTAGGTACGATTGAGCACGCGACCGTTGCCGTAGGTGATGGGAGTCAGGCCGAGCATGCCATGGAAATCGATCGATCAGATAGACGAATCGCGGATGTTAAAAGGTAGAGCTGACCTTCGGCTCGCAAGTTTAAGTGGAATGCAGATCGATCGCTGCGTAAAGTGACATGGCTGCCTCCTTGTGCGTGGTGGACGTTGGCTGTGTTGCAACTACCAACGTACCGCCATCGCAGGGAGGCGGCGACATGAGTCTTCAGAGAACATATCCGTTTGAATCCACTGCGACGGCTGCTGATCGTCTTAGTCAACGAATCGTCGTCCACTTTGATCATGCGGCCGGTGTCGTTTTTGAGGAAGCTCTGGCGTTGGCGCCGGTGATGACTACACCGCGCAGTGAACTTGTCGCCGTCAGCACAAACTCTGGGGTGGAACGATGCAGCGATCTCTACCGCCGCATCATCGTGTGCTTGTCTTCGGTCTCGGCGATTTCCACGCCGTCCAGGCCTTGCGCCAGGCTCTTGGCGTCGCCGCCTTGGGCGAGCTTGATCCGCAGGCGGACTTCGTTGGAGGAGTCGGCGTAGCGCAGGGCGTCTTCGTAGCTGATCTCGCCGCCCTGGTAGAGCTCAAACAGGCTCTGGTCGAAGGTCTTCATGCCCAGGTTGGTGGATTCCTTCATCACTTCCTTGATCTTGTGGATCTCGCCGTCGCGGATGTAATCCTGGATCAACGGCGTGCCAAGCAGGATTTCCATCGCCACGCGGCGTGACTTGCCGTCGGGCGAGGGGATCAGTTGCTGTGCGACCACGCCCTTGAGATTGAGCGAGAGATCCATCAGCAGCTGGTTGCGGCGATCCTCGGGGAAGAAGTTGATGATGCGGTCCATCGCCTGGTTGGCGTTGTTGGCGTGCAGGGTGCACAGCACCAGGTGGCCGGTTTCGGCGAACGAAATCGCGTGGTCCATGCCTTCGCGGGTGCGCACCTCGCCGATCATGATCACGTCGGGCGCTTGGCGCAGGGTGTTTTTCAGTGCGTTTTCCCAACTGTCGGTGTCGATGCCGACTTCGCGCTGGGTAATGATGCAGCCTTCGTGCTTGTGCACGAACTCGATCGGGTCCTCGATGGTGATGATGTGGCCGGTCGAATTGAGGTTGCGATAGCCGATCATCGCGGCCAGCGACGTCGACTTGCCGGTGCCGGTGGCACCGACAAAGATGATGATGCCGCGCTTGGTCATCGCCAGCGACTTGAGCACCTGCGGCAGGTTGAGCTCGTCCAGCGACGGTATCTTGGTCTCGATCCGGCGCAGCACCATGCCGACCTGGTTGCGCTGATAGAAGCAACTGACGCGGAAACGTCCCAGGCCCGAGACGCCGATCGCGAAGTTGCACTCGTGGGTTTTTTCGAACTCTTCGCGCTGCGGCGGCGTCATCACGTTCAGCACCAGATCGCGGCTTTGCTGCGGCGTGAGCGCGGTCTGCGTGATCGGGCTGATCTTACCGTGCACCTTCATCGACGGCGGCATGCCCGCGGTAATGAACAAGTCCGACGCCTTGTTGTGCGCCATCAGCTTCAGGTAGGAGGTGAAGTCGATGTTGCTCATGGCTGTAACTCCTTCAATGGGGATTTGGGAACGGGGACAGGACCGAAGAAACGGAAGCGCCAGTCGCGCTTCCCATTCCCAGTCCCCTACTCACCATTCCCGCACAATCAATCAAACAACCGCTTGTCCTTGGCGTATTCGCGCGCAATCGGGCGGGTGATCTGGCCGCGCTTGACCATGTCCTGCAGGTTCTGGTCCAGCGTTTGCATGCCTGAACTCTGGCCGGTCTGAATCGCCGAATACATTTGCGCCACCTTGTCCTCGCGGATCAGATTACGGATGGCGGGGGTGGCGATCATGATTTCGTGCGAGGCGATACGGCCACCGCCGACCTTCTTCAGCAGCGCCTGCGACACCACCGCGCGCAAGCTTTCAGACAACATGCTTCGCACCATCGGCTTTTCGCCGGCGGGGAACACGTCGATGATGCGGTCGATAGTCTTGGCTGCCGAACTGGTATGCAGGGTACCGAACACCAGGTGTCCGGTTTCCGCGGCTGTCAGCGCCAAACGGATGGTTTCCAGATCGCGCAACTCGCCAACCAGGATGTAATCCGGGTCTTCGCGCAACGCCGAACGCAGCGCCTCGTTGAAGCCATGGGTGTCGCGATGCACTTCGCGCTGGTTGATCAGGCACTTTTGCGAGGTGTGCACGAATTCGATCGGATCCTCGACAGTGAGGATGTGCGCGTACTCGTTCTTGTTGACGTGATCCACCATCGCCGCCAGCGTGGTCGATTTGCCGGAGCCAGTCGGCCCGGTGACCAGGATCAGGCCCTGCGGCTGATCGATAACTTCGCGAAAGATCGGCGGGCAGGCCAGGTCTTCCAGCGTCAGCACTTCGGACGGAATCGTACGGAACACCGCGCCCGCGCCGCGATTCTGGTTGAAGGCATTAACGCGGAAACGCGCCAGGCCCGGAATCTCGAAGCTGAAGTCGACCTCAAGGAATTCCTCGTAGTCGCGCCGCTGCTTGTCCGACATGATGTCGTACACCAGCGAATGCACCTGCTTGTGCTCGAGCGCCGGAATGTTGATGCGACGCACGTCGCCGTCGACCCGGATCATCGGCGGCAGGCCAGCCGACAAATGCAAGTCGGACGCTTTGTTCTTGACCGAGAAGGCCAACAGTTCTGCAATGTCCATGCGCATCCCCTTTCGCGCTTAGAGTAGGCAACACCGCCTGTGTGCGCGGCTCACCGGAGTATAGCTCCAATCCCCGAAATGCAAATCATCCCGCCCAGTGAATCTGAAAAGGCGCGCATCGAGCTGTTGCGCCGGCAGCGGGCCGCCGCGCTGCAACGGCTGCGGTCAGCGCCGCGGCTGAACACGTTCAGCGTGGAACCGACGCTGCTGGCGGTCAGCAAGACCCGATCCGCCGCCGAGCTTAGGGCGATGGCGTTGGCCGGGCAGCGCGTATTCGGTGAAAATTACGTGCAGGAGGCTGTGGCGAAGCAGGCCGAGCTGATCGACCTGGGGCTGGTATGGCATCTGATCGGCCATCTGCAATCCAACAAATGCCGTGAGGCGGCGATGGCGTTCGACTGGGTGCAGACGCTGGATCGGCCGAAACTGGTGGATGCATTGGCTCGCCATCGGCCGGACGCGCAGCCGCCGCTGAACGTGCTGATCCAGGTCAATATCGATGACGAGACCAGCAAGTCGGGCTGCGATCCATTGCAGATCGACGCGCTGGCTGATGCGATTGTGGCGCAGCCCAGACTGCTGCTGCGCGGGTTGATGGCAATCCCGGCACCGGTGGCGGATATGGAACTGCGGCGTACCGCGTTCCGACGCATGCGCGGGTTGTTCGATGCGTTGCGTGCGCGCCATGCCAGTGTGGATACGCTGTCGATGGGCATGAGCGAGGATTTCGAACTCGCGATCGCCGAAGGCGCGACGCTGGTGCGGGTGGGGACGGCGTTGTTTGGGGCTAGGGCCTAAGTTAGGGGTTTGAGGGGTTGGGGCTTAGGGACCGTTCGTGGTGAGCTGCGCTGTCCATGGATGGACGAGTGCCGCGAGCGCATGGATGCGCAGGAGCGGCTCGAACCACAACACCAGTTCCGTTCGCACGGAAACCAAGCAAGAGCACCCCTCCCCGCCCTCCCCTGCGCTTTGCGCAAGGGAGTGAGCAGAATCGGTTCATGGTGAGCCCTTCCAACCACAATTCCGATTCAATTCACGCACTCTGAAACAAAGCAAGAGCACCCCTCCCCGCTCTCCCCTGCGCGCAAGGGAGGGAGTGTGCAATTACTGTCGACGCGCCCAATCGCGAATGATCTTCGCCAGCGCAGCGACACCATCGGTGAGGGCCGCCGGCCCCGGCTGCAGGATCAGCGGCGACTTGATTTCGTGCAGCTCGCCGTCGCGCACCGCGGGAATTGCGTGCCATCCGGACCGCGCGGCGACCCTCAAAGGCTGGAACTTCTTGCCACACCACGAGCCGATGATGATGTCGGGGGCGCGCCGGATCACTTCATCGGCATCTTCTAGAATGCGCTGCTTTGCCAGCGATTCCGCGGCGCGCTCGGGGAAAATATCGTCGCCACCTGCGATGCGGATCAGTTCGGCGACCCATTGAATTCCGCTGATCGGCGGATCGTCCCATTCCTCGAAATAGACTCTCGGCCGGCGCGGGAGCGAGGCGGCTTGCTGTGAGATGGCGGCCAGCGATTGCGCGAATCCGTCGGCCAGCGCGTTGGCTTTTTCTGTCGCGCCAACCAGCGCGCCAAGTCGGCGAATGTAATCGAGAATGCTGTCCACGCTGCGGTGGTTGCTGATCCACACCTCGACGCCGTGGCGGATCAATTCGGCAGCGATGTCGGCTTGGATGTCGGAAAACCCGATCACGAAATCCGGCTGCAATTTCAGGATCTCGCCGATCTTCGCGGAAGTGAACGCACTGACCTTCGGCTTCTCGCGCCGCGCAATTGGCGGGCGCACGGTGAAGCCTGAAATCCCGACAATGCGCGCCTGCTCGCCAAGCAGGTACAGAGTTTCGGTGGGTTCCTCTGTCAGGCAGACGATGCGCTGGGGGCCGTGCGTGCGGGAAACAGGGAACAGGAGGCTTCGGCATCCTGCCTCTGCAGTCCCGTTCCCCGTGCCCTGCTTCACGGATACAACATCCGCTTCGACCACTCGCCATCACCCAAGTCGTAGCGATGCCGTTCGTGCAGGCGATGAGGCGCGCCGTACCAGAACTCGAACGCGTCGGGGACGACGCAGTAACCGGTCCAGCCACTCGGGCGCGGCACGTCCTGCCCTTCGAACTTGCGCTTGTAGTCCTCGATGCGTTGCTCGAACGTGGCGCGCGAATCCATGGTTTCCGATTGTGCCGACGCCCACGCGCCGATCTGGCTGAGGCGATCACGACCGGCGAAATAGGCATCGGCTTCTGCGTCATCCACTGTCTCGACCGCGCCTTCGATTCGTACCTGCACCTGCCTGCGCAAGGTCTTCCACAAAAACAGCAGCGCGGCGCGAGGATTGGCCTGCAGCTCCGTGCCTTTTTCGCTGGCAACGTGCGTATAGAACGTGAAACCGCGCGCATCGACGGATTTCAGCAGCACGGTGCGCGCAGACGGACGGCCGTCGGGCGTGGCGGTGGCGACCGTCATCGCGGTCGGCTCGGGATCGCCCACCTCGCGCGCGGCATCCAGCAGCTCACGGAACGTGTCGATGGCTTCGGTGTACAGGTCGGTCATGGGGCCTCCGGTTCGCGCCATTGTAAGCGGGCGGGCGCGCCATCATGCGCCTGCGCTATGTTTGTCTGATGGGCGCACGCAACCAATCCCGATCGGCTCGGGGTTATCCGGCAGCATTCGTTGACGAAGTGTTGGCGGATGCGCTGTCGCTCGCGAAGCGCGAGCCAGCCGTTTATGGCATCGTCGGACTACAGGGCACCGGCAAATCGACGCTGTCGGCGCAAGTCGCGGCGCTTGCGGCCTCACGCGAGATGTCGGTCGTTGTATTGTCGATTGACGATTTTTATCTCGGCCGTCGCGAACGCCTGCGCCTTGGGCGCATGGTGCATCCGTTGCTGACCACGCGCGGCCCGCCGGGCACGCACGACGTGGCGCTAGCGTGCGCGACGATCGATGCACTTGTCCATTTCAACGACGCGAAACCGGTCCTGTTGCCGCGTTTCGACAAGATCACCGACCGCCGCTTGCCGCCTTCGCGCTGGCGGCGGGTAACGCGCGCGCCCGATCTGATCATCCTGGAAGGGTGGTTTCTGCAAGTACCGCCAGAGCCGGACGTCGGTTTGCAGACGCCACTGAACGCGCTGGAGCGCATTGAAGATCCGCGTGGCATCTGGCGAAGGTACGTCAACGCCGCGCTCGCCAACGACTACGCGCGACTATGGCAACGCATCGATCGACTGCTGTATTTGCAAGGGCCGGGTTTCGACGTGGTGCCGCGGTGGCGCTGGCAGCAGGAAGTGACGCTGCAATCCATGCGCCCGACCCGACGCGCGATGAACCGCGATCAGGTCGAGCGCTTCGTGCTGTTCTTCGAGCGCGTCAGCCGACAGGCGCTACGCACGCTGCCGGCAATTGCGCAGCGCACCGTCGGCATCGATGTGAATCGACTGCCGATTGCGTACTGACGGTTTCACCCCGCCCTAACGCTTACTTCACGACAAAGGTGACGCGCAAGTTGACGCGCCATTCCTTGATTTTTCCGGTTTCGTCGGTCACCACCTTGATTTCATTCACCCAAGCGCCCTTGATGTTGCTGACGCTTTCTGAGCACTTGGTCAGCCCGACCTGCACGGCGTCTTCCATGCTCTTGCTGGATGCGGCATTGAGCTCGATGATCTTGGCCACTGACATGCATTTCTCCTTGATGCTGCGGAAGTTTTGATGTTGAAGGCGGATTGCCTTCGGCTTCGATGCGGCGACTGGCCCATCGATGGTTGCGTGGCACTCGCTGAAACAGGCACATCGCAACTTGTAAAATCGATTGCGCCTTGCTCGCAAGCCGATAGGCCAACGCGAATGGCGATGCTAGCATCGCCGCCATGAACCCCGCCCCCAACCTCGCCTTTATCGGCCCGATGGGCGCCGGCAAGACCTCCATCGGCAAGCGCATCGCAGCATTGATGCAGTTGCAGTTTGTCGACGTCGACCAGCGCCTGGAGGAGCTCACCGGCGCGCGCATTCCGTTGATTTTCGAGTGCGAAGGCGAGGCTGGATTTCGTCTGCGAGAGTCGGCGTTGATCCTGCAACTCTGCGCCGGGTCAGGCCAGCTCATCGCAACCGGCGGTGGCGCGGTGTTGGCGGAAGCCAATCGCGCGGCTTTGCGTGCCAATGGATTCGTGGTGCATCTGGACGTCGATGTGGAACGACGTCTGCGCCGACTCGCGCGCGACACCTCGCGGCCGCTGTTGGCCAGCGGCGATCGCCGCGAAATTCTCACCGCGCTGGCCACCCAGCGTACCGCGCTGTATGAGCAAACCAGCGATCTGCGGTTCGATCCTGGCGATGTCGGCGTCGGTACCGCAGCCGATCGGTTGCACCGGCTGTTGTCGAGTCAATGGCAACGCAACACCTGCGCAAACAGCGTGGACGCGGCCTGATGCGCACTCGGCAACTTCAGGTCGAGCTCGCGACGCGCAGCTATCCGATCCACGTCGGCAGCGGTCTGCTGGATGAAATCGGGCTCATCGCCGATGCAGCACCCGGCCGCCATGTGCTGATTGTCACCGACAGCAACGTTGCGTCGTTGTATCTGGGTCGCGTCCAGGCAGGGTTGGCCGGCAAAGACGTGCAATCGCTTGTGATTCCTGCCGGCGAGTCGGAAAAGAACTTGGCGCGTTTCGGCGAAATCCTCGACGCGCTCGCCAAGCAAGGCGCCAGTCGCGATGCAACGGTCATCGCCCTGGGTGGTGGCGTAATCGGCGACCTGGCCGGCTTCGCCGCCGCGTGCTGGATGCGTGGCGTGCGAGTGGTGCAACTTCCGACCACGTTGCTTGCAATGGTCGATTCCTCGGTCGGTGGCAAAACCGCCGTCGATCTGCCGGCCGGCAAGAATCTGGTCGGCGCATTCCATCAGCCTGCCGCCGTGTTTGCCGACATCGATACGTTGGCGACGTTACCCGCGCGCGAACTGCGCGCTGGTCTGGCCGAAGTGGTCAAGTACGGTGCGATTTTCGATGCGCGCCTGTTCGACTGGATCGAAAACCACGCCGACGCGCTGCTGCAAGGCGATCCGGAACTGCTGGCCGATGCGGTGCTGCGCAGTTGCAAGCACAAGGCCAAAGTGGTTGCCGCCGATGAAACCGAACAGGGTCGCCGCGTACTTCTCAATTTTGGCCACACCTTCGGCCACGCGATCGAAGTCGAAGCCGGATTCGGCACCTTGCTACACGGAGAAGCAGTGTCCATCGGCATGGTGCTGGCCGCGCGCCTGTCTGCCGAGCTTGGTCGTGCTCCATTGTTGGATGCGGCGCGTCTGGCCGGCCTGCTGGCGCATCTCGGGCTGCCGATCGAACTTCCGCAAAACCCACCGGCCGAGGCCTTGCTGGCGCATATGCGGTTGGACAAGAAAGCGCTCTCCGGGCGGCTTCGGTTGGTGCTGTGGAGCCGACTCGGGCACGCTGTGCTGGCTGACGACGTGCCGGAAGATGCGCTGCTGGAAATCCTGCGCGGCTGATAAACTGGTCGGATGCGCCTACTCCTGCAACAGCCCCCCGCCGCTGGCGAATCGCCTCGGTTCGTGCAATTGCTGGTGCAGGAAGATTTGCTGGGCGGCTGGTCGTTGCTGCGCGAATCTGGGCACATGGGCAGCCGCAGTCAATCCAAGCGCGAACAATTTCCCGATCGTGACAGCGCAATTGCGGCATTCGAGAACGCACGCGATGCGCAGGTGCGCCGCGGCTTTCGTGTGATGTTTGCTCAGGGCGAAACGCAGAAGGCCGCAGAATGAATCCGATGAAGAACGATCGCCTGCTGCGCGCACTGCGCCGCGAACCCGTGGATTGCACGCCGGTCTGGTTGATGCGCCAGGCCGGGCGCTACCTGCCCGAATATCGCGCCACGCGCAAGCGCGCTGGCAGTTTTCTGGCTCTGGCAAAGACGCCGGAACTTGCATGTGAAGTGACGCTGCAACCGCTTGAACGCTTCGATCTGGACGCGGCGATTTTGTTTTCCGACATCCTCACCGTGCCCGACGCAATGGGGCTGGGTCTGTATTTCGTAGAAGGCGAAGGCCCAAAGTTCGAGCGCCCGATTCGCAGCGTGGCCGAGGTCGACGCATTGCGCGTTCCCGACATGGCCGGCGAACTGCGTTACGTGATGGATGCAGTCACCCTCATCCGCCGCGAGCTAGATGGCCGCGTGCCGCTGATTGGTTTTTCCGGCAGCCCGTGGACGTTGGCCTGCTACATGGTCGAAGGCGGCGGCAGCACGACCTATTCCAGAATCAAGGCGATGCTGTTCAACGAGCCGGCAGCCTTGCATCGCCTGCTCGCCATCACCACCGATGCAGTGATCGCCTACCTCTCCGCGCAGCGGGCCGCGGGTGCGCAGGTGTTGCAGGTGTTCGACACCTGGGGCGGCGTGCTCGCTCCACATCACTATCGCGAGTTTTCGCTGCCCTACCTCACCCGCATCGCGCGCGAGTTGCCGCGTGGCGCGGCGTCGATTGAAACACCCGTTCGTGGTGAGCCTGTCGAACCACCTTCCTCCCACACGCCATTGATCCTGTTCGGCAAAGGCAATGCCCCGTATCTGGAAGAACTCGCCGACAGCGGTTGCGAAGGCGTCGGCGTCGACTGGCTAGTGTCACTGGAAGACGCGCGCCGTCGCACGGCAGGCAAGGTTGCGCTGCAAGGCAATCTTGATCCGGCAACTTTATATGGCTCGCCCGATGCAATCCGCAGCGCTGTGCGAGACACACTGCAAAGTTACGCCAATGGCGGCGACGGCACGAACACAGGTCACGTGTTCAATCTTGGACACGGGATGGCGCCGGATATGAATCCAGAACATGTAGGCGTGTTGGTGGATGCGGTGCACGAGTTCAGCGCGGTGCGCTGATCTGAATTAGCTAGCGCAAGGATAAAATCAAGAGCTTCCGCTCGCTGCGCGCGCGTGTCCCTTTTGTTTCGGCAAAAGGAACCAAAACCATTTGCACCGGACACTCGCCGATGCGATGAAGCCGCCTCGGTACCCTGCGCTCCTCAGCACGAACGGGCCGGCCCGAACTCGGCCATCCATGGCCTCAGACATGCGGGCCTTGCTCCCGTCCCTGCTTCCGGTGCTCGGCTCGCTTTACGGCGCAAGGGCCACAGCAAGGGCACAAAAGCTCAAGCAGAAGCCGAGTTGAGCTGAGCTTGCCTTCGTATTCCACCTACTGATCCGCCGCTACAAAACTTCATGCATATCGAGGTCGCTTTTCCCAAGATTGCATGTCTCGCAAAGAGTTTGCAGATTGTCCAGCGTCGTTTCACCGCCCTTGGACCAAGGCGTGACGTGGTCGACGTGAAGGACCAGGCCAAGCTCAGTTGCGGGTGATCTTCCACACGCACAACAAGTGAAATGGTCACGCCTCATCACCAAAAAACGCAGCCTCCACGAAGGGTCACGCTGTGTTCTTTGCTTCACTCGTGGCGCTGGCG
The DNA here is from genome assembly GCA_038216155.1 of Lysobacterales bacterium. Classification (GTDB taxonomy): domain Bacteria; phylum Pseudomonadota; class Gammaproteobacteria; order Xanthomonadales; family Xanthomonadaceae; genus SZAS-103. Next base: position 51,106 of record JBBQQH010000009.1, on the reverse strand, counting down.
CTGTAGGGGAAGCAATTTCTGGAAGAAATATTGCGACGTCGTGAGTATCGAGTTGATTCGCGGTGGCGACGAAATGCTCCAATCCTTTCCGCAACGAGCCAAAGCGGCGTTTGTAGGAATCCGCTGAGAAGCATGAAGGCGGATGACGAAAATCGCCCTGTTTGGGTTTCCTTCCGATCGTCTCCCAAACAGTGGCCAAATTTCTCAGAAGTTCTTCATCGCTGATTCTTGGATGGCACTGCTCAGACGGCTCAAGGCCAGCAGCCTCAAGGGCTTTGGCCCAAGAACCAAATGCGCGTGTAATTGTTGTTGAAGAAAATCGACCATCACGAAGATACGCTGTGCCAGATAGCCTCTTGGTGCCTAACTCTTCGGCGACGTGTTTGAGGTCATTCAACAGTTCTTCTTGAGGAATGTTGTTCCGCTTTCCAATCGACAAACCACACCGGTGGAGAGCCTGATTCCATGACCCGAAGCGACTTTTCATCGTTGCAGCGGAGAAGCGACCATGTAAGTTGTAGTCACCCATCGTGAGAGAGCGCATACCTAAGCGACTCGCCACAGAGCGGATGTCGGCCAGTAAGACGTCGTCTGGACAATTTCTGTTGTTGGGTTCGAGCTCGTATTTCATCGAAAGCAAGCTTGTATTAGCCAGAAATCGCGGAGGTTGTCCCGCTCATCCATGGTACGCGCGGAAAGTTTGACTGTTGCGGCGACTAGCAATCAATGAACTTCTTTTAGCGCGGGCAGGAGCCCGCTGGTGTTTGGGGCCCCTGCGCAGCGGCGGGCGACGGCGGACAGACCCGCAGGGCGGCGTGCACGATGCACGCCGTTTTTCGTTGGTGCATGGATGCATCATCGAAAAATCCCGTCGTCACACGCGAACCCGCAGCGCATGGATGCGCGGAGGGCGCGAAGCCCGGGGTGTCCTTCTTTCTGGTTCCGTCTTTCTTGGACAAGCAAGAAAGATGAACCCGGACGCGTAGCGGGCGGAACGCTCTGGCTTGATTGTTCTTCGTCTACCTCGACAACAACCTTTCCAGCGATTCCGCCAACATCTGCCCCGTCACAGGCTTGCGCAAAAACCCGTTCATGCCAGCGGCCATTGCATTCGGCTCAGCCGCCGCGTCAGCGCGGGCGGTTACTGCGAGCAAGGGAATTGGATTATCGCGGGCGCGGATCAAACGGGCGAGATCGAGACCGTTGACGCCAGGCAGATCGAGGTCGAGCAATGCCGCATCGAAACGCGCGTGGTCGAGTTCGGTGAGCGCGGCCAGACCATGCGCTGCGTGGGTGATGCGATGGCCCTGCGCCTCCAGCAGTCCGCACAGGACTTCGGCGATGGTTGGATCATCCTCGACCAACAGCAGCGACAGCGATGGGTTTGACGAGGATCGGTTGGCCGAATCGCGCTCTTCACTGGATCGATCCGCAGCGTGATCTTGTCGTTCGTCTCGGTCGGCAGCATCGATTGCCTCGTTTACATCGACGCTTGATTCCGGATCGGTTGGCCGCACGCCATCGATCGCTCGCGGAGCGTTAGCACCCATTGGCGTGGCCGCGTGCAAAGCCTGCATTCGCGCAGTCGGAGGCTCGACTTCGGGCAAAGGCAAACTCACCGCAAACGTGGTGCCGATGCCGGGCGTGCTATCGACCTTGATCTCGCCATCCATCGCAGCGGTGAGTTCCTGGCAGATCGCCAGCCCCAATCCGCTGCCGCCGTAACGCGCGGCGGTGCGCGCACCGTCGGCTTGTTCAAAGCGCTGGAACAATCGCGATTGTTGTTCGGAATTCAGGCCCGCCCCGGTGTCGCTCACCTCGAACCGCGTGCGTGACGGTGCCTGCGGATTGATTGCATGCGCCATCGCATCGCGCATGACGTGGATGCGCACGTTGCCGTGTTCAGTGAACTTGATTGCATTGGTGCCGAGGTTCAACAGGATCTGACGCACGCGCGCGCAATCGCCGCGCAGTCCTCGCGGTGCGTCGTCACTCACGTGGGTGGCGAATGCGAGACCCTTGGCCTGCGCGAGCGGTCGCAGCAGCTCGTCGACCTCGCGCACCAGCGCGCGCAGGTCGAATGGCACGTCATCAAACGCCAGCTTGCCCGCTTCGATCCGCGCCAGATCCAGCGCATCGTTGACCAGTCGCAACAGATGCTGGCCGGCGTGCTGGATCGATTCGGCCTGGCTGCGCTGGCGCGCATCAAGCGAGGTGCCCAGCAGCAACTCGGTCATGCCCAGCACGCCGGTCATCGGCGTGCGAATCTCGTGACCCATGGTGGCCAAAAACCGGGTCTTGGCCTCGGAAGCCTGCTCGGTCAATACGTGGCGCTGGTCGCTCAACGCCTGGGCGTGGCGGCGCCGCAAACGCGCGCGATAGCTCAGCGCCGCCAGCGCGATTAGCAGCAGTGCAGCGAGTGCATACAGCGCGTATGCGAGCGGCGTGCGCCACCACGGCGGCTGTACTTCCACCTGTAGTGACATTGACGGTCCCCACGCGGCGGCATCGCCAGTGGCTGCCTGCAACAACAAGCGATAACTGCCCGGCTCGAGTTGCGAAAACACGCGCTCGCCATCGTTGCCTTGTGCGATCCAGCCATCCTCGAAGCCGACCAACTGCGAGCGATACCGATGCGCCTGCGGGTTGGCGAACGACAGCAAGCGCATGTTGACATCGAGGTCGCGATCGCCGGCTTGCAGTGTGATTGGCTTCTTCCAATCCACCTTGATCTGCCGGTCGCCGCGACGCAACGTGACCGTGCTGACCGTCAGCACGCCATCGCGCACCGGCATGGCCATGTGCAATGGATCGAACAACACCAGGCCGTCGACGGTGCCGGCTGCGATCAAGCCCGACGGTGTCAGCAGCGGCGGGTGGTTGGCAAATTCCTGGCTGACAAGTCCATCACGCACGCCATAGTTGGTGAGACGCGGAAGCGCCGGATCGTAGTGCAGCAGTCCGCGCAAGGTGGTGACCCAAACCGTGCCTCGCGCATCCACGATCACGCCACCCGCTTCGGCTGCTGGTAGCTCCTCTGCGGCGCCAATACGCTGCTGCAAACTCAGCGCGTGTCCGTCCCAGCGATAGCGCTCCAGCGCACCGAGTCGATGCAACCACAACGTGCTGGCATCGGCAAAAGCAAAACCGTACACGCGATCAACCGGCGCGCCCGGCACCGCATCCACATGCTGCGTCGACGGGTTGAACTGCAACAGACCCTGTGCGCCGGCAATCCACAATTGCCCTTGCGGCGACACGCCCAACTGTTCGCTGTCGCCAGCGATCAGGCCTTTGCCATCATCGGGCACGATGTTCACCAGCACATGGCCCTGTAAATCGCGCGACTGGATGCCGCCGCCTTGCGCGGAAATCCACAGGTGGCCATCGGGTGTGTGCGTCATCAAATCCAGCGGCCCATCCAAGGCCGCGTCCTTGCCAGCGCCGGCTTCCCAGACCGTGACTGCCTTGCTGCGCAGATCGACGCGCGCTAGCCCGCTGTTCATGCCGACCCACAATGCATCGGCCTGCTGATTGAATGACCAGACCACTTTTCCAGCAAGCTGCGCAGGCACCCAGTGCTCAACCGCGCCGGTCACCGGATCAATGCGATCGAGTTGACCACGCCCGTCGGGCCCGGCAATCCAGATGCGCCCGTCGCCAGCGATGCCGAGTGCTTGCGGCGTCAATGTCGAAAGCGAATCCGGCGCGTATTGATCGTGCGCAAAGGTGGCGAACTGACGCCATCCCGGCGCGAGTTGCGCCAAGCCCTTGCCATGGGTCGCAAACCAGAGGCTGCCTTCGCGATCCTCGATGATGCCGAGGATACGTTCGTCGAATCCGGAAACCGCCGCAAGCGCGCTGCCGTCGTCCTGACACGCGTGCAGCAGTTGCGGCGCGCCAAGCCAGACCTCGCCACTGCGATCGCGCAACACATTGGTCACCCGCAGCGTTGATGGATCGCTGCCCCACGGCAGTTGCCGCACGCGGCCATCGACGGCGCGCAGATACAGACCGGCTTTGGTCGCGATCCATACCTGATCCGACGCATCGACGAAGACGTTGAATACCACCGCGCCAGCCACGCCGGCTGCGTCGACCCGTTCAAACACGCGCCCGTTCCAGTGCGCGAGTCCGCTGGTGGTGGCAACCCACAGCCCACCATGATGATCGTCAGCAAGCGCCAGCACGTTGGCATCTGGCAGGCTGGTCAGGTCGCCCTCGACCGGCATTAGGTGCGTAAACGCATCGCCCGCGTCAATTCGATACAAGCCACCGCCAAAGGTGCCGAACCAAAGCGCAGTTTCTTTGCTGCGCGCATCGATTGTGGATGCAATCGCGAACACATCCTCCTCGCCCATCGCCGCTGTGTTTACATGGCGGTACTGGCGAAAGTGCACGCCGTCGGGCAGCAACATCGCCAGCCCCTGGCCTTCCAGCGCAACCCAGACCCGGCCGCTCGCATCCACATGCAACGCCTGCACCAGATTGCCCGGCAGAGAGCCGGCGTCATCGGGCGCGTGCTGCCAAACCTTGAAGCCAACGCCATCGAAACGCGCAAGACCGTCGTCGGTGGCGATCCACAAATAGCCTTGCGGCCCTTGCGCGATCGCGTTGACGTTGCTTGACGGCAATCCTTCGGCGATGCCGAACAGGCGCAAACGCGGTGTCTCCGGCAGTGGCGCGCCGATGGTAGACGCGTGTGTTGTGCGCTGCTCGGCTACTTGCGTCGCAGTTGTTGCTGTCACGAACGCATCGACGCATACGCTCGCGCCAACACCGACCGTCAGGGCCAGCCAGAATGCGGCGCACTTGATTGCTTCCCGTTGCGACATCGAGACTCTCCCCGCACACATCCTCGCAACGCTGCGTTGCGACCGCAAGCGCGGCTGCGCAGGTTTGGATGCCAATGCGCCGGCTACAATCCAGCCAACCCTTGTACGGAACCAGCGATGAGCACTTCGATTGCGTCAACCGAGTCGGACGCTTCGCGCACGCCGCTGCGCTGGAATCGCGTCGGCATGCTGCTGCACTGGGTGATCGCACTGCTGATCATTGGTCTGGCGACGGTCGGATTGCTGATGGGCGATCTGGCGAACGGCCCGCTCAAAATGACGGCTTACCAACTGCACAAATCGACCGGCATCACCGTGCTGGCGCTGGTCGCGTTGCGACTGGTGTGGCGACTCGCCCATCGCGCCCCGCCGCCAGTTGTCGGCACGTCGACGTGGCAGCAACGCGGCACCACTGCGACGCATGTCCTGCTGTACGCCATGATGTTCGTGATGCCGATCTCGGGCTGGCTATTCAGTTCGGCCGGCAATCACCCGTTCAAGTGGTATGGCCTATTCACCGTGCCGGCGCTGTCCGGCCCGAATGCCGACCTCAAGCAGCGCGCGATTGCAGTGCACGAATACGGTTTCTATGTATTGGCCGCATTGGTCTTGCTGCATACGTTGGCGGCGTTGAAACATCACTTTTTCGACAAGGACGCGACGCTTGCGCGGATGCTGCCGGCAGGCTGGGTGCCGGATCCATCGCAATCTGCAGCGCACATTATTCGCGAGACACGATGAGGCTACGATGCGCGAGTGCGCGCTATAAAAGGAATTCGCGCACGTCTGCGGCTTCGAACGGCCACTCCAGTTCGCGATCAGTTTCGATATCGCGCAGCACCGGCACGCGAGTTCCGTAACGCGCTTGCTGCGACGGATTGCCGTCGATCCACTGATTCTCGAATTCCGGCGCGTGCGCAGCCGCCAGCACGTCGAGCGCGGCGTCGCACAGCGGACAATCATCGCGCTGATATAAAACGTAACGCATCGCAACCGCTCCGCTGTCGTCCATGGCCGGGAGGCATAGAATAGCCCTCAGCATCGCGCTATGCGCGATCCGCCCAACCGCATCCCTCATCACAGCGAACGCACATGGCCGTCAGCACCTTCGACTTGTTCAAGATCGGCATAGGGCCATCGTCCTCGCATACCGTGGGGCCGATGCGTGCGGCGGCACGTTTTGTCACCCGCTGGCTGGACGAGGCCGGAACGCTCGATCGTGCAGCACGCATTCAGTGCGAACTGTTCGGATCGTTGGCGCTGACCGGTCGCGGCCACGGCACCGACAAGGCGGTGCTGCTGGGGTTGGAAGGCAAATGGCCGGATCAGGTGAATCCCGACGACATTCCGGCGCGGCTCGAACGCATTCGCGGCAGCGGTCGCATCCGTTTGCTGGACAAGCATGAGATCGCGTTCAACGAAAAGACCGACCTGATTTTCAACAAGCGCAAAAGCCTGCCCTTCCATCCCAACGGCATGCGTTTTTGGGCCTTCGATGCCGATGGCGTCGAGCTGGCGACGCGTGACTATTACTCGGTCGGGGGCGGCTTCGTGGTCAACGAAGAAAACGCCTCGCATGATCGCATCGTCGCAGACACCACGATCGTCGCGTATCCGTTCGGATCAGGCGACGAATTGATCCAGCGCTGTGCCGACAACGGCTTGACCATCGCGCAATTGATGTTCGCCAACGAATGCGCATGGCGCAGCGAGGAGGAGACGCGCGAAGGTCTGCGCGTGTTGTGGTCGGCGATGCAGGACTGCGTTGCGCGCGGCATGCGTAACGATGGCACCCTGCCCGGCGGCTTGAACGTCAAGCGGCGCGCGCCGTCGTTGCATGCAGATTTACTGGCGCGCCCGGAAGCGGGGATGCGCGATCCGTTGACGGTGCTCGACTGGGTCAACCTCTACGCGCTCGCCGTGAACGAGGAAAACGCGGCGGGCGGTCGCGTCGTCACCGCGCCAACCAACGGCGCCGCCGGCATCATTCCCGCAGTGCTGCATTACTACGACCGGTTCTGTCCGGCTTCTAACGAACAAGGCATCTTAGATTTCCTGTTGACCGCGTCGGCGATCGGCATTTTGTACAAAGAAAACGCCTCGATTTCCGGTGCCGAAGTCGGCTGCCAGGGCGAAGTCGGCGTCGCGTGTTCAATGGCCGCAGGCGGATTGACCGCCGCGCTCGGCGGCTCGCTCGGGCAAGTCGAAAACGCTGCCGAGATCGGCATGGAACACAACCTCGGCCTGACCTGCGATCCGATCGGTGGACTGGTGCAGATCCCATGCATCGAACGCAACGCGATGGGTGCGGTGAAGGCGATCAACGCCTCACGCATGGCGTTGCGCGGCGACGGCAAGCACCGCGTGAGCCTGGACAAAGTCATCAAGACCATGCGCGACACCGGCCGCGACATGCAGGACAAATACAAGGAAACCAGCCGCGGTGGGCTGGCTGTGAATGTGATTGAGTGTTAAGTGATACCCATGACTAAATTCACAATTGTCTTTTTATTTGTGATGCTCATCTCGGCATGTGCAAGCATCCCAGTTGACATCCCTGTGGCGGTCGTCGACTTCAAGGACGGACCTGTCGACCATTTCTCATCACGAACGAACACATTCACGCGTGACATGTGCCCGCAGACAGAAGATGTGTCAGTACCTGTCAAGCTACCCACAGCCGAACTGCAACGCATCGCTGCGATTGCAGACTCGTCCGGATTTTTTAAGCTGCCAGAACACATTGATGCATTCGGGGTAGCTCGCGATAACGCGCGTGGAATCATCACCGTCATAGGACCATGCGCGGAATTCAGTCTGGAGATAGCATCTGGTTCAATCGCACATAAAGTTGAATGGAGATGTGCGACTGATGGGAGCGAGAATGATCCCGTCGAAGTTGCAAAGTTGGTTTCCTACATTCGGCATTTGCTCTATACAAAGCGACAAGTTAAAGAACTTCTGAGTAGTAGCTGCAGATTTCACTGAAGCGAATACGCAGAAGTAGCGTGCGCTATGCGCACGATCACAACTTCGGTAAGTAAACGTGCGCGCATCGACTTGTTGTTGCACGCACTACGGACGTGCAATCCGCAGCACATCATCAAGCAACGCCGCCGCCGTGACTTCTGCTCCCGCTCCCGGCCCCTGGATCACCAGCGGTTGTTCGCGATAGCGATCGGACCAGATCGCGACGCGATTGTCGGTTCCCGCGCCGCCCGCAAGCGGGTGATCGGGCGGCAAGGATTCGAGCCCGACTCGCGCTCGCACTTTGCCATCGTCGCCGCATTCAAGCCGCGCGATGAAGCGAAGCTTCTCGCCACTGCGATAGGCCTGCGCGTAGCGCTCGCGCAGCGATGCATCAAGCTCCAGCAGCGCCGAATCGACGTCGTGATTTGCAAGCGCGGCAAGTTCTGCTGGCACCAGCGAGGCGACATTGACTGTGTCGGATTCCAATTCGCAACCCGCCGCACGCGCGAGGATCAATAGCTTGCGGCGCACGTCCTCGCCAGAGAGATCTTCGCGAGGATCGGGTTCGGTATACCCGGCATTACGCGCCTGCCGCACCAGCGCTGAAAACGGGCGCATGCCGTCGTAATTGTTGAAAAGCCAAGCCAGCGATCCTGAAAGTACCCCTGCGATTGAGTGGATGCGATCACCGCCGGCCTGCAGCTCGCGCAGTGATCGCAACACCGGCAGGCCTGCGCCGACTGTCGCGGAATCGCCATAGCGGGTTCCACCATCAATGCACGCTGCTCGAATCGCACGCCAGCGCGCCAGCGCGGTGCCTTGGCCTAGCTTGCATGCGGTCACCACGTGGATGCCTTGCGCCAGCCACTTCGCGTGGTGCTCGGCGAGAGCATCGCTTGCGGTGGCGTCGACGACGATGCGGGTGCCCTGAATTCCCAGCGCGGAAGCGGCTCGATTGAGCCCCTCTCCCGACGGGAGAGGGGTTGGGGTGAGGGCCAAACGCAATCCGCATCTTCCATCCTTCGAAAGCCCCTCACCCGGCGCGGCGCGCCGACCTCTCCCGTGGATAGAGGTGTAAAAAACCGCTCGCGAATTCGCGATGTGCACGAGTTGCACGTGCTGCGACAGTTGCGAGTCGGCAAACGCATCCAGTCGCGCGAGAAAGGCTGTACCGACCGTTCCCACACCCAGCAAGGCGACACGCACCGGTTCGGCGTGGACTGACTCGCCATGCGCAGTCACAGATTGCGCCGTGGCGGACGTCTGCGGCTCGGCGACGGCTGCGTTCAACACGGCACGTGCTCGCACTGATCGATGCTTGTGGGTGATTCGATCACGCTTGCTGCGCGCGTAAGTGCCGCTTCGATATCCGCAGCCAGATCTTCGACATGCTCGATGCCGACCGACAATCGCAGCAGTCCATCGGAAATTCCGGCGACTGCGCGCGCGGCAGGTGACATCGCGGCGTGCGTCATTGTTGCCGGATGCGCGATCAGGCTTTCCACACCACCGAGCGATTCGGCTAGCGTGAAATAGTGCAAGCCTTCAAGGAAGGCGCGTACGCACGCAACGCCACCGTTTAGTTCGACGCTGAGCATTGCGCCATAGCCATACTGCTGGCGCGTTGCCAATGCGTGTCCGGGATGCGTGATCAATCCCGGATAGTGCAAGGCCGCAACTGCTGGATGCTGCGCCAACAACTCGGCCAACGCCGCTGCATTTTCCTGATGCACGCGCAGCCGCGCATCCAGCGTGCGCAGGCCGCGCAGGGTGAGGAAGCTGTCGAACGGACTGCCGGTCAGGCCGAGTGCGTTCGCCCACCAGGTCAATTGTTGATGCAGCGCCGCATCCTTCGCGATCACCGCGCCGCCGACGACATCGCTGTGGCCGTTGATGTATTTCGTCGTCGAATGCACGACAAGGTCAGCACCAAGCTCAAGCGGACGCTGTAAGGCCGGCGACAGAAAGGTGTTGTCGGCCACCACCAGCGCGCCGACGCGATGCGCGGCATCGGCGACCAAACGGATGTCGGTGATGCGCAGCAGCGGATTGCTGGGCGTCTCGATCCAAACGAGTTTGGGCGGAATCCTCAGCGCGCCGGCCAGCGCCAGCGGATCGGTAAGATCGGCGGTGATCAGGGTGAAATGGTTCTTGCGCGCGAGCGCATCGAACAATCGCCAGCAGCCGCCATAGCAATCGTGCGGCACCACGATCCGATCGCCGGGTTCGAGCAACGCAAGCACCAGTGTGACCGCGGCCATGCCGGTCGCAGTGACCACGCCGCCCGCGCCGCATTCGAGCTCGGCCAACGCTTCTGCCAGCAGGTTGCGGGTCGGATTGCCGCTGCGGGTGTAGTCGTATTTTCGCTTCGCATCGAAACCGGCAAAGCTGAAATTGCTCGACAACACGATCGGCGGCACCACCGCGCCGTGGGCGATATCGGTGTCGATGCCGGAACGCACGGCACGGGTGGCGCTGCGGCACGATTCAAACTGTTGGATGGGAAGCAAGGTGGCGCTCATCGGTCTCTCCGCAGCTCGAGTGGAGCGAGCGCAAATGCATCGCGCCCGAGTGGACCCATCGAACGCCTGCAGTGACCGAAAGCCGTGATCGCCGGAATCGCGTGCAGCCACTTCGGCTACTGCGATTTCAGCGACCCCATCTGTCGTGGACATCATGTCCCCGCAAGAGTTGGCACCTTTATCCGCGCTTGCGCGTGGACGGGTTGCCCCGGCGTCGTCGGGCTTGTCCCTCGACCGGTCTGGATGGGTGTACGCGACGCACGTTACGAAGCGTCTAGCGATTTGTCAACACATTTATCCGGATGAAAGGATATGTTTGTCGTCGATGATCGCCGGGCACCCATTCCGCCGTCCCGTGCACGCGTCCGCCAATGAACGCTAGACTCGGCCTGAACCACCGACGATGCCTTCGCATGCCGATGCTGCGCCCGCACCTCACACTGTCGACGACGTGGGCCCTGCTGCTCGCGCTGATCGTCTGTGCGTGCGGCGATCGCGCCTGGGCGCTGGATCCAAACAAAGCGTTCGAGCACTACGTCAGCAATACCTGGTCGATCCAGGATGGGCTGCCGCAGATCACCGCGACCGCGATCACACAGGACGGACAGGGCTATCTGTGGATCGGCACGCAAGGTGCGCTGGCGCGATTCGATGGCGTGCGTTTTGTTTCCTACACGCCGGAAAATTCGCCCGGCCTGCCCGGCATTTTCATCCGCAGCCTGTTGACTGACCGCGAGGGCCGGCTGTGGGTAGGCACCTACAAGGGGCTGGCTCGTTATGACGGCGGTCATTTCCAGCCGGTCCGCCACGCCTCTGCCAATATGCGCGCAACGCTCGATATCAATGCGCTGGCCGAGACCGCCGATGGAACCATCGTCGTTGCGACCAACGAGGGGGCCTTCCGGGTCGCGGGCAATACCTTGGTCGCGTTGCCGAACAGCCCGAAACCCGCGCTGTCGCTGCTGCCACGCAGGGACGGTCTGTGGGTTGGCGGCACCGGCGCGGTGATCCGACTGCAAGACAATCGTGCCGAAAGCATTGCGTTTCCCGATGACGCCACCGGTGCCGCGATCGGCCACCTGATCGAGGCTCAAGGCCGCATCTGGGCCGGCACCAGCCGAGGCTTGTATGCGCTGATTGGTGGAACGTGGGAGCGGTTCGAAGAAGACACCTCGCTGCGATCTTCGCCAATCGGCACGCTGTTTCACGATCATGATGACAACCTGTGGGTGAGCACCAACACGGGGTTGGCGCGGCTGCGCAATGGGCGGCTGTCGGAATGGATTGGCGAAGAAAATCCGCTTGCGTTTTCCAACGTGATCAGCGCCTACGAGGATCGTGAGGGGAACCTGTGGCTGGGCAGCCAGTTTGAGGGCCTGGCGCGATTCTGGAACGGCTGGACCCATCGCTACAGCGTCCACGACGGCTTGAACGATCGCACCGTGTGGTCGCTCTCGCCCGGCGTCGATGGCGCGATCTGGGTCGGCACCAACGATGGCATCAGTTATTTCCGCAATGGAAAATTTTCGCTGGTCTTGCCCGGCTCGTCCTTCCCGCATCCGCACGCGTACAACCTGCTGGCCGAGCCAGGTCAGGTGTGGATCGGCACCCGCCGCGGCCTGGTCGTCCTCAAGGATGGCGTGCTTGAAGCGCCGCCACTGTATTCGCCGATGGCCGGTGCGCAAATCAACGGGATCTTCCGCGACAGCGACGGCAGCGTGTGGTTTCCCACCACCGACGGCCTTTATCATCAGCAGGGCGATCGCCTGCGTCGTTACGGCGTGACCGACGGCCTGATCGATCCGCGCGTGCGAGTGATTTTGAAAACACGCAATGGCCGCTATCTGGTGGGCACCCAGGGCGGCTTGTACGAATTGCGCCACGATCACGCCGAGCCGGTCGGCGAAAAGACCGGATTGCCTCCCAACATGGACATCACCGCGCTGCTGGAGTTGCCGTCCGGCGACTTTGTAGTCGGCACCTTGTCCGAGCAGTTGTATCTGTTCGACGGCCGCAAATGGTTCGACTTCGGACCCCAACAGGGCATTCCTCGCAACGCGGCGTTTTTTATGACGCTGGATGACCGCGGCAACCTTTGGATCGCCGGCATCCGCGGCGTCTCCCGCGTTCCGGTGAAGAACTTCGGCCGGTTTGCGCGCGGCGAGATCAAAGTAGTTGGCGGCGAGATGCTGCTTAATGAACGCGGCGACCGCAATTCCGGCCAGCAGGGGTTTTGCTGCAATGGCGCCGGCCTGTCGAAGGGATTTCTCGATGGCCATGTGCTGTGGCTGCCATCGCGCGACGGCGTTGTAGCGCTGGACACGCACGGCATCGTCAAGAACCGGATCACCGCCGCGCCATTGATCGAGCGCATTCGCTATCTCGGTGGCTGGCATGCCCTGGATGCAACCAATGGGACGGCCGATTCAATCCCGATCACCCCTGCAAGAACCTCCGGCCCGGCAATAGCCGCGCTCGAACTGGAGCCCCGCGCGCGCGATGTCAGCATCGAATTCACCGCGCCGAATTTCCAGGATCCGCGCAGCATCCAGATGCGCTATCGACTGTTGGGCTACGACAGTCAATGGCACGATCTGGACGACGTTACCCGGCGCAGCGTCAGCTATACGAACTTGCCGCCGCGCAACTACAGCTTCGAGGTGCGCGCTTCCAACAATGCCGGGGTCTGGAGTCTGGCGACCGCGCGCCGGGACTTCAGTATCCGTCCGTGGTTTTACGAGACACGGATGTTTTATCTGCTGATTGGTTTGCTGCTTGCGGCGCTGCTGTATGCGATCTATCGCCGGCAACGGTTGGCGCATATCGCACAGCGCGGGCAGCTTGAGCAGGAAGTGCGCGAGCGCACGCGGCAATTGCATGCTGCCAATGAACGCCTGGAAAACGCCAGCCAGACCGATCCGTTGACTAGCCTGCGCAACCGCCGTTACCTCGCCAATCAGCTACCCGCCGACTTTGCCTATTACGATCGCGAACAGTTGCGCAGCGGCGACTACGAACAGGCGATTCTGTTCTCGCTGATCGACATCGATCAGTTCGAGCACGTCAACGAATTGCACGGCCGCAAGGCCTGTGATCGCGCGCTGCAGCAACTGGCGCAACTGCTGCAATCGCTGGTCCGTGGTGGCGATTACGTGGTGCGCTGGGATGGGGATAAATTCCTGCTGGTGTTCCGGCCGATGCCGATGCGACATGTCGAGGTAATCGGCGAGCGGCTGCGGGCGGCCGTCGCCGCGCATGTGTTCGAAATCGGCAATGCCATGCAGTTGCGGCTGACCTGCTCGATCGGCTTTGCCGAATACCCGCTGTTCCGCGATGCCGCGCGACGGCTAGGCTGGGAACAGATGGTCGAGTTGGCGGCCGGCGCGTCGGTATGGGTCAAGAACAATGGTCGCGACGGGTGGGCGGCATTCCGCCCGACCGCATTGACCGATCTGGCCGCGCTGACACGCGACCTGCATGTGGACCCGCACAAGCTGATCGCGCAAGGCCAGTTGCAGGTGCGTTCCGGCCATGGACCCAGTGACGCGGACCGCCCGCAAGGGTAAGCTCGGGGCGTGCGCAATGTTAACCGACAGGGGCTGCGATTTGTCGCACTCGTGGGGCTCTACCTCGCCGGGGCCGAGTTCGCGATGCGCTTCATTGCCGACAGCGGATCGGTTGCATTGTTCTGGCCGTCCTCCGGTCTCGCGCTTGCCGCCGTCATCCTGTACGGACGCCGCTGGGCATTGTTTATCCCGGTGGCGATCATCATCACGCAGCTGTGGCTGGCACCGGCACCGTGGTCGTTTGTGCCGTTCTCGCTTTTGGGCAATACCCTTGGCGCGTTGGCCGGCAGCTGGCTGGTGGGCCGGATGCCAGACGGTCCGGAAAACACTATTCGGTTCGGATTCCGCACGCTGGCGGGCGGCGCGCTGTTTGCGCTGGTTGCTGCCACGGTCGGCGTACCGGGCATGCTGTTTTCCGGAATGATCCCCGAGGCCTCGCTGCCCGGGGCGTTCCTGCGGTGGCTGATGGGCGACCTGCTGGGCGTGGTGGCGGTGACGCCGGCCTTGCTGATCGTCGCGTACCGGCGCAGGAAGTCTGCGGCCAAGGCCGACTACGGATCCGAATCCGAGGCGCTGGTGTGGAATATCGCGCTCGTCGTCAGCTATCTGCTGATGGCGTGGGGCGCAGCCGCCGGCAGCATTTACGCGCTGGGCCTGACTGCTCTGCCGCTGGCAGTGATGATCTGGAGCGCGCTGCGATTCGAGCCGCTACGCACCGCACTGTCGGTGCTGGTGACCGTCACCCTGATCGGCACCATGGCCGGGCTCGGCTTGAGCGGGTTCCAGCCACCGACCCGCACCCTGGACGCGATGATCCTGCTGTCGTATCTGTGCCTGCTGGCGATCCTGCCAACCATCCTTTCACTGGCCGTGCAGGAGCGCCGCGTCGCGACGGCGGCATTGCTGCGCCGTGCCAACTGCGATCCCCTCACCGGCCTGCCCAACCGCTCGGCGTTTGAGGCGCAAGTGCAAGAGGCGCTGCAGGATCCCTCCATGCCCCAAATGGCGCTGGGCTATCTGGATCTGGACAATCTCAAACTGATCAACGATACCGCCAGCCACACGGCCGGTGATGCGCTGATCGCCGGCATTGCCGAGGTGTTGTCCGCGCGATTGGAACCAGGCGATCTGCTGGCGCATCTGGGTGCGGACGAATTCATCCTGCTGTTTCGCCACTGCTCTCCGGTGATGGCGCGCGAACGCGCGGCTTCGCTGTTGCGAGCAGTCGAAAGCTTCCGCTGTGACTTCAACGGGCAGCAATTCAGCGCCACTGCCAGTCTTGGCGTGGCGCCGTTCCTTGCCGACAACGCCGATTTTTCCGACCTGCTCTCGCAGGCCGATGCGGCGTGCTTCACGGCAAAGGAGCTCGGCGGCAATCGCGTCTGTCTTGCAGGCGCGCAAGGCGGCGACGTGCTGGATCATACGGCGGCGATGCATTGGGCGGTACGCATCCGCGAGGCGCTGGAAGAACACCAGTTTGCGCTGTTCGCACAAGCGATTCAGCCGCTGCGACAAACCGAAGTAGGCGGACGCCATTTCGAAATCCTGCTGCGCATGCGCAATCCGCGCGGCGGGCTGCCATTGACTCCCGACCGCTTCATGCCAGCGGCCGAGCGCTTTCGGCTGGGCGTGCGGATCGACCGCGAAGTGGTGGGCATGGTGCTCGACTGGCTGGAATCGCATCCGCAGGCGGTGGAGGAAATTGCCACCTGCGCGATCAATCTCTCGGCTGGTGCGATGGTCGATGAAGGCTTTATCGGATTCATTGCAGAGCGCCTTCGCAGCGGCCGCGTCGCCCCGCGTCGACTGTGTTTCGAGATCACCGAAACCAGCGCGGTGCGCGATGTCAAACGCGCGCAGCGCTTCATCGACGAAATGCGCGGGCTGGGTTGCCGCTTTGCACTGGATGATTTCGGCACCGGATTTTGTTCCTTCAGTTATCTGAGCACGCTGGATGTCGACTACTTCAAGATTGACGGCAGCTTCGTGCGCGACATGGAGACCTCGCCACTCGCTGCCGAGGTTGTCCGTTCGATCACATCCATCGCACACGTCTTGAAAAAACGCACCATCGCCGAACACACCGAATCCATCCGCCTGCGCGACGCGCTGATCGCCATGGGCGTCGACTACGCGCAGGGTTATGCGATTGAACATCCGATAGCGATCGATCGCTATTTCGCGCAACCTCTGGCCGAACTCGCCAGCGCGCAACTACCGCCGGCCTCGGATGCAACCCGGATCGTGATGCCGGCGGCCTGACGCAATCATCTGCTTGCGTTCTGGCGTTGTCGCACGCACCAGGCATCAACTTCGCGCCCGGCGCGACACGCTATAATCGCGGCATCCCGCTCACCCCGCTTGCCGCGTCTTCGCGGCGCTCTGCGTTCGCCTGCCATGTCCAGCCAATCCGTTCATTTGCCTGCCAATCACCTCAGCGAAACGCATCGCCGACGCACGTTTGCGATCGTCTCCCATCCTGACGCCGGCAAGACCACGCTCACCGAAAAGCTGCTGCTGTTCGGCGGCGCAATCCAGATGGCGGGCAGCGTGAAGTCGCGCAAGGCCGCGCGGCATGCGACATCCGACTGGATGGCGCTGGAAAAGGAACGCGGCATTTCGGTCACGTCTTCGGTCATGCAGTTCCCGTACGAAGGTCGCGTCATCAACCTGCTCGACACGCCCGGTCACGCGGACTTTTCCGAAGACACCTATCGCGTGCTGACCGCAGTCGATTCGGCACTGATGGTGATCGACTGCGCCAAGGGCGTCGAGGAACGCACGATCAAGCTGATGGAAGTGTGCCGGCTGCGCGACACGCCGATCATGACCTTCATCAACAAGCTCGATCGCGAAGGCAAGAATCCAATCGATCTGCTAGACGAAGTGGAATCGGTGCTCGGCATCCAGTGCGCGCCGGTGACCTGGCCAATCGGCATGGGCTCGCGACTGAAAGGTGTCGTGCATCTGCTCACCGGCGAAGTGCATCTGTACGAGCAGGGCCGCAATTTCACTCGACAGGATTCAACCATCTTTGCTTCGCTCGACGACCCGCAAGTCGCGGCGCGCATCGGTGCAGACATGCTGCGCGAGACGCGTGAGGAACTCGACCTGGTCGAAGGCGCTTCGCATCCGTTCGACCTGCAACGGTATCTTGCTGGCCAGCAGACGCCAGTGTTCTTCGGTTCGGCGGTCAACAATTTCGGTGTGCAATTGCTGCTGGATTTCTTCGTCGAACACGCGCCCTCGCCCACCGCGCGCGCAACCACAACGCGCGAAGTCAAGCCGGAAGAAGAAGCGTTCACGGGCTTTGTGTTCAAGATCCAGGCCAACATGGATCCGATGCACCGCGACCGCGTCGCCTTCTTGCGCGTGTGCTCGGGTCGATTCGATGCGGCAATGAAAGCGCTGCATGTGCGCGCCGGCAAAGAAGTGAAACTCGCAAATGCGCTCACCTTCATGGCCAGCGACCGCGAGATAGTCGAAACCGCGTACCCGGGCGATGTAATTGGCCTGCACAACCACGGCACAATTTCCATTGGCGACACCTTTACCGCCGGCGAGAAGCTCAGCTACACCGGCATCCCGAACTTCGCACCCGAGCTATTCCGCCGCGCACGTCTGCGCGATCCGCTCAAGCTCAAGCAATTGCAGAAGGGTCTGGCCCAATTGAGCGAGGAAGGCGCGACCCAGTTTTTCCGCCCACTGATGAGCAACGACCTCATCCTTGGCGCGGTCGGCACGCTGCAGTTCGATGTCGTCGCCTATCGGCTGAAGGACGAATATGGCGTTGATTCAAGTTTCGAGCCGGTCGGCGTGGTCACCGCGCGCTGGGTGCATTGCGATGACGCGAAGAAGCTTGAAGAATTTCGCGAAAAGAATGCGCTAAATCTCAGCGTGGATGCCGCCGGCCAACTGGTCTATCTCGCGCCTACTCGCGTGAACCTGCAACTTGCGATCGAGCGCGCACCGGATGTGCGCTTCGCCGCCACGCGAGAACATGCGCATGCGGTGGGGATGGATTGATCTGTTCTGATTCGCGCATTCGCATTTGATCTTCATTCCCGCGAAAGCGGAAGCGCTTTTCAACAGCCGTATGGGTGGTCAATCCAGCGACGTTGGGCTAGACAAGTGCAAAGCTTCCGCGCTTCGCGCGTGTCACTTTTGTTTTGGCAAAAGTAACCAAAACCATCAGCGCCGGACACTCACCGATGCGACGAAGCCGCATCGGTACCCTGCGCTCCTCAGCAAGAACGGGCCGGCCCGAACTCGCACATCCATGTGCTCAAACATGCGGGCCTTGCTCCCGTTCCTGCTTCCGGTGCTCGGCTCGCTTTACGGCGCGGCAGCAAGAGTATGAGAGAGACAGCAACGGCGCTGTACGCGCTCTGCTCTTGATGTGTGGGGCCCCTGTGTAGCGGCGGGTGGCGGCGGACAGACCCGCAGGGCGGCGTGCACGATGCACGCCGTTTTTCGTTGGTGCATGGATGCACCATCGAAAAGTCCCGTCGACGCACGCGAACCCGCAGCGCAGGATGCGCGGAGGGCGTGGAGCCCGGGGTGTCATTTCTTTTGGTTACTTTTCTTTGGACAAGCAAAGAAAAGTGACACGGCCGCGCAGCGGGCGGAACACTCTGCGTTTTATCCAACCCGCAATCAATCGCCACTGTCGTGGCGCAAAAAATCAGGCGCGTTCCAGCATCGGCGGCAGCGGACAGTGCAGCACTGCGCATACCGTGCGCAGGAGTTCGGATTCGGCGACCGTCACTTTGCCATCCATGCCGATGGTGGCGACCAGGCCTTCGATCAGAATCGCCTTGCCAATGCTATCGAGTGCGTCCAGCGCCGGCCATACCGTGTCGAGCGCGCGCACGCCATCGACTGACGGCGCATACGCGACCGCAATGCCATGCAACACGCGATCGATGCCTGCGGCGAATGCGCGTTGCGCGTCGGTTGCGTTGTCTTGGCCATTGTCCGCAATCACCGACAGCAGGGTCACAATCTCTGCCTGCACGTCGCGAATTTTCCTGCGCCCCGCGCTCCAATGCGCGGAGGGATCCAGCGATTCGGTGAGTTGCTTGCGCAGCAGGCAACCAAGACAGTATTCAAACAAGCTGACTTCGCCGTCGGCCTGCACCAATGCATCGACGCAACCGATAAAAGATTGCAACTCGGGCCGCGGGCGGCGGCGCAGCAGCGGGAACGCGAGCGCAGCCAGCGGCAGCCGCAGCATCGGGTGCAGTTGCGCTACGGATGGTGCCAATACATTTGCTTTTGCGAGCACACCGCTGCTTAGCATTTGCGTGATCGCCGCTTCCTGCTTGCCGCGTACCTCAGGTTTGGAATCCAGCAGCAGTGCCAGCACTAATGGAATTGCCTGCTCCAGCGAGCGTGCGGCGGCGTCGAGTTCGGCCGGCATTGAATCGCTGATGGCTCCCGCACGGCGATAGTCGTCTTCGTGCGGCGTGCCGACTTGTGCAACCACCGCAGCGCCGACAAGCGGCAGTTGCGCATGCAGCGATGGCAAGTGGCTGCGACTGGCACCATCCAGACCCATCAATCGATCTTCCTGTGCACCATCGGGTGGCGACTGTGCCCAGTGGCGCGCGAGTTCGCCCAGCGCGGCCTCGTTGAACGACGGATCCAACGCCTTGATGCGCTTGACCAGAGGAGGATGCGTGGCGAACAACGCCGAATAGCCGACGCCATCGCCGAAGAACATGTGGCTGGCTTCTTCGCCGTCGGCGCCGACAATTTTCGAACCATTGACCAAGCCACCGATCTTCTTTAGCGCGCCGGCGATGCCGATGGTCTGACGGGTGAACTGCACTGCGGAGGCGTCGGCCAGATATTCGCGCTGGCGGCTCACGCCGGCCTTTATCAGGCGTCCGAAAAACACGCCGACGTAGCCGACGATAGTGATCACCAATGCGATGATCAGGATCGGCGCAGCGCTCTTCGCGTCGCGACCGCCGCGGACGTTGAACAACACCTTGCGGCCAATGATGCCGAGCACCAGAATGCCGAACAGCACGCCGATCAGGCGCAGGTTCAGACGCATGTCGCCGTTGAGCACATGGCTGAACTCGTGCGCGATGACGCCCTGCAATTCGTCCCGATTGAGGTGATCGAGCGCGCCGCGAGTGACGGTGACGGCGGCATCGGTTGGCGCCCAGCCGGAGGCGAACGCGTTGATGCCGGCCTCGGCTTCCATCACATAAATCTGCGGCACCGGCACGCCCGACGCGATCGCGATTTCCTCGACCACATTGCGCAGCCGGCGATACTGGAAATCGCTGGTATCTTCGGCGACCGGCGTCGCCCCGAGTTCGACCGCGACCTTGCCGCCGCCGCCACGCAGACTGGCAGTGCGCACCATCGAGGAAATGCCGATCACCGCGAGCGTGGCGAGGGTCGCCATCGCGATGAATCCGCTGATCTGTCCAGCCGACTTGCCGGCGACGCCAAGCGCGAACACCAGGGCGATATCGATCGAGACGACGATCCCGATCACGGCCAGTACAAACAACACGATCAGCCGTTTCGACTGCTTGCGCGCGGCATCCTGGTGCTCGAAGAAATTCATCGTTGCTTCCTGGCTCGTTCGGCCGCACCACGCTGACAGTCTGCGAAGAAAAACTGCCGCATTTTTGTGCAAATCAACGGGCAATTCTGATCAACGTGCAATGTCAACGCGATTGCCTATAGCAGCGCAACGGTCAGCGCCGTGCCGGTCATCGTTCCCTCAACACCCTGCCCCGAAGGAGACGGCTTTCGCCAGCAATCAGGTAAATGACACTTTGATCGCTTCGCGCTTCTCGGGCTCGGTGATCTCCAGCAGCGCCGCTGGCTGGAATCCGGTGGCGCCGGCGATCAGACTCGAAGGAAACACTTCGCGCTTGTTGTTGTAGCTCATCACCGAATCGTTGTAGGCCTGACGCGCGAACGCGATCTTGTTTTCGGTCGAGGTCAGCTCCTCAGACAGCTGCATCATGTTCTGGTTGGCCTTCAGGTCCGGATACGACTCGGACACCATCAGCAACCGACCGAGCGCGCCAGAGAGCTGGCCTTCGGCAGCGCCCAGTTGGGCCATCGCCGCGGGGTCGCCGGGGCTGGCCTTGGCTGCGCTCAATCCGGCCTGCGCCATGCTGCGCGCAAGGGTGACAGCTTCGAGCGTCTCGATTTCGTGCTTGAGGTAACCCTTCGCCGTTTCGACCAGATTCGGGATCAGGTCGTAGCGGCGGGTCAGCTGCACATCGATTTGCGCAAATGCATTCTTGAACGCGTTGCGCGCCTTGACCAGCCCGTTGTAGATGCCGATGCCCCACAGCGCAATCACGATCGCGAGGCCGAGCAGACCGAGAATCAACACCACCAGTACCGTTGCCATGTACGTAACCTCGCTGATAAACCGATGTCTGAACGTGAACCGCAACACGCTTCGCCACTGTGGTGGATGCGACCGCACCAACGGCGCGGCTAGAATGTCTTTCCTTGAACGAGCATACGCATCCGATGCAGTCGACGAAAGTCACCCGTCTCCGCTTCCTCCTGCTTGGCCTTGCTCTGGCCGGGATTTCCGCAGTGGCGCTGGCACGCGTTGCAGCGATCACGCCGGCGCGCGCAGAGGCAACGCAGATCGCTCCCGACCGCCGCATTGCAGTCAATACGACGCAGCGCAGTCTTTCGACAGCTTTTAGCTCGCGCAACACAGGCGGTCCGCCGCCATTTACTGTCGACACGCCAGCGATGGAAGCGCTCGCACAATCGATCGTGGATCGCGCACATATTCCCGGGCTGGCGTTGGCCATCGTGCAAAACGGCCAGGTGCTGAGCGCGCGTGCCTACGGCGTCACCGACACAGCGAGCCAGCAACCGATGACACCGGATACCGTGTTCCGGCTGGCGTCGTTGTCGAAGGCGTTTGCCGGCACGCTGACCGCGCTGCTGGTACGCGACGGCGCGCTGCGCTGGGACACGCGCGTGGCGAACGAGCTTCCGGCGTTCCGGCTGGCCAATTTGGAAGGCACCACAAGCCTGACCGTACGCGACATCCTCAGTCAGCGCGCTGGATTGACCCACAACACCTACGATCGCGACCTTGAATCTGACGAACCCTTCCAGATTCTTGTGCAGCGCTTGGCGGGCGCACCGATGGCCTGCGCGCCCGGCGATTGTTATGCCTACCAAAATATCTCGTTCGCGCTGATCGCCGACATCGTGTTTGCGGTGACCGGCGATTTCTATACGCATCAAGTCACCCGCCGCATCTTTCAGCCGCTGGGAATGTTCGATGCCAGCTACGGACGCGATGGCCTCGAAGCAAGCCCGAGCTGGGCGCGTCCGCATGTGCGTGGCGCCGGTGGCTGGGTGCCGGTACGGGCGAAGGAATCGTATTACCGCATTCCGGCCGCGGCCGGCGTCAACGTCAGTATCCGCGACATGGCGCAATGGCTGTTGGCGCAACTCGGTCATCGACCGGATGTGTTGCCTGAGGATTTGCTGGCCGACATCCACACACCGCTGGTTGCAACGCCGGGCGAACTGCACGGCTCGCCGTGGCGGCGCGCGCGCTTGTCAGATGCCCATTACGCGACTGGCTGGCGCGTCTACAACTATGCCGGGCACACGCTGGTGTTTCATGGCGGCGCGGTGCAGGGATTTCGCGGCATGATCGCGTTGCTGCCCGATCAAGACCTTGGCGCAGTCGTGCTGTGGAATTCGGAAAGCCCAGCGCCATCGGGGTTGATGCCGACCCTGCTCGATCGCGCCCTAGGGCTTGATTACGAAGACTGGCTGGGGCTGGATCGTCTCAACGATACGCGCCAGCTTGGACGTGCCTCGTCGGTGTCGCCGCGCAAGGCCAAGTCCAAGGCCAAAGGCAAGGGCAAGGGCAAGTCGAGCCCTGCGCCGAAAAAAACCGCGCGCAGGAAGAAGCACTGAGGACCGCAGTAAGCTGCAGCGATGTGGGCTTTTTGACTCGACGAACCTATTCCATGCCCAACAGTGGTCGCGTTGGGCCGAAGAAATAGCCTTGGCAATAGTCGATGCCGATGTTACGGATGCATTGCCAGATTGCCTCGGTCTCGACGAATTCTGCGATCGTCTGCATGCCCATCACCTTGCCGATGCGATGGATCGACTCGACCATCGCCAGGCTGATGCGATCGCTCGCCACGTCGCGCACGAACTGGCCGTCGACCTTGACGAAGTCCACCGGCAAGCGCTTGAGATAGGCGAACGAGGACAGGCCGCTACCAAAATCGTCCAAGGCGAAACGGCAGCCGTGCACCTTCATGCGACGGATAAATGCGCTGGCCTCGTCCAGGTTGGCGATCGCCTCGCTTTCGGTGATCTCGAAACACAACTGCGCGCCCGGCGGCAACCCGCGCGCCTGCTCTTCGGCAAAATCGCGGAACTCCGCGTCGCTCAATGACGATCCCGACAGGTTGACCGCGACCAGTTCCGGCATCGAGCGCCCGGTACCGGCGCGCCAATGCAGCCATTCACAGACCTGCCCGGTCACCCAACGATCGATTCGCCCCATCAGGCCGTAACGCTGCGCCGCCGGGAGGAACTCGCCCGGTGGAATCAGCCGCCCGCTGGCGTCCGGCAGACAGAGCAGCACTTCCATGTGACGACCGGTGATGGTGCCGAGTTGCACCGGCACGATGTCCTGCGCCATCAACTGGAAATCGCCGACCTCCAGCGCGGTTTGCAAGCGCGGCACCCAGCGCATCTGGCCTTGGCGCTGGGCGACATCGGCGTCGGCAGGCTCGAAGACATGCACGCGATTGCGGCCGCGCTCCTTGGCGACATAGCAGGCGGCATCCACCGCCATCAACACGTCGTCGAGTGCGCCCGAATCGCGACCGATGGGCGCCACACCGACCGAGCCGCCGACCGTGAACTGGCGCTCACTCCATTCAAATCGCAATCGCCCGAGCGTCAGCACAACGTCCTGCGCGAAGCGCGCGGCTTGGCCAGTGCCGAACTGTGGCAGCAGCAAACCGAATTCGTCTCCGCCCAAGCGAGCGAGGGTTACGCCTTCAATCACCAGCGACTGCAATGCGGCAGCGACGTCCTTGAGCAACGCATCGCCCGCCGCGTGACCGCAGGTGTCATTGACCAGCTTGAACTGGTCAAGATCCAGATAGCAGATCGCATGCGGTCCGCCGCCGGCCTGCGCATCGGCCACCAGGCGCTTGAGTCGGCGCTCGAACTCCTCGCGATTGACCAGTCCGGTGAGCGCGTCATGACTGGCGCGATAAGCGAGCTCGCGCAACAAGGTGTTAGTTTGCGAGGTATCGCGGAATGTCAGCACCAGACCCTGCAACTGGCCTTGGTCGTCGATGATGCTCGAAGCGGTCAACTGCAATGCACGTTCGCTGCCATCGCGCACGCGCAGTGTGACGCCGGATTCGGCAACACTGCGAAACCAGGCCGACAATGACGCCGGTTCGCTCAGCGTCGGGGGTTCACGGACACCCACCAGCGGCAACACGTCGGCGACGCTGCGACCGACCGCTTCGACAGACGGCCAGCCGGTGATGAGCTGTGCAGCCGGATTTAGATAATCGATGCTGCCGTGCGCATCCACGCTGACCACGCCATCGGCAATCGCACCGAGAATCACCAGCGCGCGACTCTTCTCCGCGGCCAGCTGGCGTTCGAGTTGTGGGCGATCGAACGGCGTGGTTCGAGCGGAGCCAATGGGTTGGTTCACGGTCTACCTCGGGGGCGGCGGGAATCTCTGTGTCGCTGCGTGCCATCAATGGACGCGGCAAACACGCGGATCGCCTTCTATCCTATGCCTGCTGGCAGCTGGGCGACAGTGGGCGAAGGCACAGGCGACCGGACTGCAATGCCACCGACGTCAGAAGGAACAAGCGCGACGCCGCGCCGGATTGGGCAAACAATCTGCAGGCGCACGATTACATGTGCATGATCGGAATGCGATCGATCTTATGCAGCGGACTCGGGAAACGACACCAGGCTCGAGTATGCGACTGTCTTTAAAATCTCTCCCCCCGCCTGGGCAGTACGGGGAGAGAGTTGCAGCAGACTACGATCTTCGGGGTTTCAGAGCGGTGCCAGCGGGGATGCCGGGATTGCCGGTGCCGCGGCCGCCTTCTTTTTGGCAGGCTTTTTGGCTGCTTTCTTGGCCGCTTTCTTTGCCGGCTTCTTGGCAGCTTTCTTGGTGGCTTTCTTGGCCGCTTTCTTGGCCGGTGCCTTCTTGGCAGCCTTCTTCATTGCTTTCTTTGCCGGTTTTTTGGCGGTTTTCTTGGCAGCCTTTTTCGCCGCTTTACTCGCCGGCTTCTTGGCAACCTTCTTCATTGCCTTTTTGGCAGGCTTTTTGGCGGTTTTCTTGGCCGCTTTCTTCGCCGGCTTCTTGGCGACTTTCTTCGTGGCCTTTTTGGCCGCGGGTTTCTTTGCAGCAGACTTCTTGGCAGCTTTCTTCATGGCCATGGGGTGACTCCTGGTCAGTTGGCTTGGGTTGTTGCCCAGTTTGCAAACAACGGCGCGGAAAAAAATTCCGCGACCGACCGCCATCCCGCCAGAGGCAAGGACGAACGGGTTGGTGATGCGCCTGAATCGACGCACGCGAACTCGCATGCGAAAACGCCCGCATCAATCACGATGCGGGCGCTCACGCGTGTTGCTTTCGGTACTCGGGGTGCTTTGACAGACTTTTTTTGGAGGGAAGAAAGCCCTGCGTCCACCTGGATGCACATCAGGTCGGAGGCGAATTTTTTGCCGGACGTTGGCAGTTCGATTTTTCTCACTCTCTTCCGCAGTGGTGTCTGCTGGGCGAAACCTAATCACGTGTCAGCAATGTGTCAACAGGTTTGCAACATTTTTTTTGCGACGGTTCATCACCGTTGTCGAAGCGGCGCATGCGATGCGACATGCGAGAGCAACGCGGCCATGCATTCGCACACGCATGCGCAATGGTGAGAGCAAGGTTTCATGCGGCCTGCATGCGTAATGCAGATACGCGCGAAAACATTTCGAACAAGTTTGTGCGCGTCCACAACGCTGCTACGCACAACTGCAGAGAGTAAAAAAAACATTTCTCGTTGTTCGCTGCGCGTGCTGTTTTGCGCGTCGCACAAGGCGAACTGCGCGAACTTTTTGGGCGATTGCAGGAGTCGTCGCTGCGAATGAGAGCGATCGTGCGTGAAAAAATCCGCTGGTGTCAGACGAGTGCGGCAGCGAGCGCGGCGGCGAAGCGTTCTATATCGGCAACGCTTTTGGTCTCGGTTGCACACACCAGCAGCGCATCACCTTCATCATCACGTGTTGCGCGGCCGAGCTGCGGGTATTCATCGCCTAGTGCATAACCGGCGACGATGCACTCGCGCGCCAGTTGCTCGATCACCTCAGCAGCGGGTTTCGGCAACACGAATGCCTGTTCGTGAAAATGCACGCGCTGTGGAAACAACGGAAGCACGCCGGGGATTTGTCCGAGCCGTTCGGCCAGTAGCGCAAGATTGCTGACGCAGGTCTCCGCCACGCGCTGCAGGCCCTGCGGCCCGAGCAACGACATGTGGATAGTTGCTGCCGTAACCAATAATCCCTGGTTAGTGCAGATGTTGGAGGTCGCCTTGGCGCGGCGGATGTGCTGTTCGCGCGCCTGCAAGGTCAATGCATAGCCGATACGGCCATCAAGATCGGTGGTGCGACCGACAATCCGTCCCGGCATGTTGCGCACCAGTTCCGACTTGCAGCACAGCAGTCCGAAATACGGACCGCCCGAAGACATGGGAACGCCCAACGGTTGGCCGTCGCCGCAGACAATATCCGCGCCGCGCTTGCCGTCTTCGGCAGCGCTGCCCCATTGTCCGGGCGCTTCCAGCATCCCTAGCGACAGCGGATTGACCACCGCAATCGCTAGCGCGCCATTGGCGTGCGCCCAGTCGGTAAGTGCATCGACTTCCTCCAGTACGCCGAAGAAATTGGGCTGCGGTATCACCAGCGCACTGAAATCGCCGCCGGCCTCGCGAGTGTATGCATCCAGCATGGCGGGATCCAGAAAACCGTCAGGGCACGGCAACTCGACCACCTCGATTTGCTGTGAGGCGACGATCGTGGTCAGTGTCTTGCGATACGCCGGATGCACCGTCGTCGGCACCAGCACGCGCTGCGGTCCGTTGCGTCGCGAGCGCTCGGCCATCAGCACCGCTTCGGCCAACGCAGTCGCGCCGTCGTACATGGACGCGTTGGACACGGCCATACCGGTCAGGCGCGTCATCATCGTCTGATATTCGTAGATCAACTGCAGCGTGCCTTGGCTGGCCTCGGCCTGGTACGGCGTGTAGGCCGAATAGAACTCGCCACGACCTACGATCTGCCAGACCGCCGCCGGAATGTGATGTTCGTAGGCGCCAGCGCCGGCGAAATTCAGATCGATGGCGTCCATCGTCGCGCGCGCGCGCAGCAGGCGATTGGTTTCCATTTCCGATAAGCCCGCCGGCACCGCGGCCAGCGATTTGCCTTTCAATTCGGCCGGGATCTCGTCGAACAAGTCCTCAATGCTGGCGACGCCGATTGCATCGAGCATGGTGGTGACGTCGTCTTGCGTGTGCGGGATGAAGGGCATGGCGGGGCCGAAAGTGGTGAATCGTGACTGGAGAATTGTGAGTTGAGAATGGTGAAAGCAGGGCGAGGAACGGAGTGCAAGTTGTGGCAGGCGGACGAAGCGCACTCGAGTTATTGAGTCGTACGCTCAGCGCTCGCTACTTCAGGGAGTGCAGTTGGATTGCAACGTCACGACCGAGGGGACAGGCACTGGAATTGGAAAGGCGCCACCATCGCGGTTTGCACCAATCCCGATTCACGATTGACCAGCTGCGCTGTTCGCCACGCTCTTTGACCGCCATCAAGCGGGAATGCTGAAAATGCAGGGCAAATTTTTTTGCCGGTCTTCGCAGTCCTATTCTCGGCTCTCAGTGCTCCTCATCCTCGATCATCTCGGCGTAGTCGTCCGGGCCGAGCATCTCGTCCAATTCGGCGGCGGCATCGTCTGGCTCGATCGCGAAGATCCAGCCTTCGCCATACGCATCCTCGTTGATCGTCTCGGGCTTGTCGCCCAACGCCGCGTTGACCGCGACCACGGTGCCGGTGACTGGGCTGTAGACGTCGGAGGCTGCCTTCACCGATTCCACCACCGCGCAGGCTGTACCTTGCTTTATCGAATCGCCGACTGCCGGCAACTCGACATAGACCAGGTCACCGAGAAGGCCCTGCGCATGTTCGGAAATGCCGACCGTGATTCGGCCGTTGTCCTCGACACGCGCCCACTCGTGTGATTTCAGGAATTTGAGGTCGCCGGGAATCTCGTTCATTGGCCGCTCCGGGAAGTGCAGATGGTGAGGGGAATCCTGGCCGAGCCAGGCGAGCTGTCATTGTAGCGGAGGCATCTGTGTTGTTTCAGTGCACAAGGTCGCGGGAAGTGAGCAATGTCACTTCGCAGGCACGAGACTGCTCTAGGGCTCGGCGTCCGTCCTCGAACGAAGTGACTGGCGGTCACTTCGCAGGCACGAGGCTGGACCCATCTCTCACAAAAGGGAATTTAACCACGCGCACCGGAACTTCCTTGCCGCGGATGTCGACGCGTATACCTGAATGAATAGCGCCGGCGGGTACGCGCGCGAAAGCGATGGCGCAACCCAGCGTCGGCGAAAACGTGCCCGACAGGATCTCGCCCTCGCCATTGGCCGTCAGCACGCGCTGGCCATGGCGCAGCACGCCTTTCTCGTCCATTACCAGACCGACCATCTGGCGCGCGTTGCCGGCGGCATGTTGTTGCTCCAGCGCTGTGCGGCCAATGAAATCGCGCGGCACACCGCTGGCATCGCTATCCAGCGCCACCGTCCACGCCAACGCCGCTTCCCAAGGTGTGATGTCCTCGTCCATGTCCTGGCCATACAGATTCATGCCCGCTTCCAGCCGCAGCGTGTCGCGCGCGCCCAATCCTGCCGGCTTCACACCTGCTGCATGCAGTCGATTCCAGAAGTCCACCGCATCGGCTTCGGGCAGCACGATCTCAAAACCGTCTTCGCCGGTGTAACCGGTGCGCGCGATGAACATGCCATCGAGCTCGGCGCCGCTGAACTTGACGAGCTTTTTTGCCTTGACTGCGGCATCGGGGGTCATCAATCCGAGCGTCTTTTCGCGCGCGTTCGGGCCCTGCACCGCAATCATCGCGAACTCGGGGCGCTCCTCGACGCTGACATCGAATGCGATCGCCTGCTCGGTGATCCAGGCCAGATCCTTGTCGCGGGTGGAGGCGTTCACCACCATCCGAAAGAACGTCTCGTCACGAAAATACACGATCAAATCGTCGATCACTCCGCCACGTGAATTCAGCATCGCCGAATACAGCGCCTTGCCCGGCTTTGTGAGCTTGTCGACCGAGTTGGCCAGCAACTTGCGCAGGAACGCGCGCACGTTTTCGCCATGCAGGTCGATCACGGTCATGTGCGAGACATCGAACATGCCCGCATCGCGGCGCACCTGATGATGCTCGTCGATTTGCGAGCCGTAATGGATCGGCATGTCCCAGCCGCCGAAATCCACCATCTTCGCGCCCAGCGCGCGATGGGTGTCGTTGAGAATGGTCTTGCGGGTCATGGTTAATCCGTTGCGACAAATGAAATGGATGCGGAGAGCATCAGGAAAAGCTCAGGCGGCGGAGACCCGCAAATTCATGCCGTCGATCGCCAGCACGCGCACCGGCGTGCCGGTCGGCAGGTCGCCGCCTTCAACCGCCCAGAATGCGTCGCCGACCTTGATCCGGCCGCGCCCATCTATGATGGCCGACTCCAGCGGATACACCTGTCCAAGCAAATGCTGCGCACGCCGATTGAGCAGCGGCTGGTCACTGACCCGACCGTGTCCACGCACGAAGCGCCAGTACAGCGCGACGGAGATCATCGAGAACAAGGCGAACGCGATCACCTGCCACACCGTGGTCAGCGCCGGCACCGCCAGCAGCAACACGAACGTCGCCGCGGCGGCAAATCCCAGCCACAGGAGAAATGCGCCGGGTGCCAGCGCTTCGGCGGCAATCAAGGCAGCCGCAACGCAGGCCCAAATGATCAACTCGGTGCGCACTCAGCCTCCCTGCCCACGCGGCTGCGATTGCGGTGCAAGCATCGCGGCCTGCTTGCCTAGCGATTCCTTCGCCAGTTCGGCGATGCCACCGAGCGAACCGAGGATTCCGCTCGATTCCATCGGCATCAGCACGAACTTCTGATTCGGCGCTTCGGCCAGCGCCTTGAACGCCTCAATGTATTTCTGCGCCACGAAGTAGTTGATTGCCTGCACGCTGCCCTGTGCAATCGCGGTGCTGACCAGTTCGGTTGCCTTGGCTTCGGCTTCGGCCAACCGCTCTCGCGCTTCGGCTTGGCGGAACGCGGCTTCGCGTTGGCCTTCAGCGTTCAGGATTGCGGCCTGCTTTTCGCCTTCGGCGCGCAGGATTTCCGACTGACGCAAGCCTTCGGCTTCAAGGATGTTGGCGCGCTTCTCGCGCTCGGCTTTCATCTGTCGCGCCATCGAATCGATCAGGTCGCGCGGCGGCTGGATGTCCTTGAGCTCGATCCGGTTGACTTTCAAACCCCACGGATGGGTTGCCTGGT
The DNA here is from genome assembly GCA_038216155.1 of Lysobacterales bacterium. GTDB lineage: Bacteria > Pseudomonadota > Gammaproteobacteria > Xanthomonadales > Xanthomonadaceae > SZAS-103. Next base: position 20,567 of record JBBQQH010000009.1, on the reverse strand, counting down.
CGACTGCAACCAGTACCTTGGCGTTGATCTCGTCGCGCTTGGACAACGATTCGTCAAGATCCATCGAGCCAATCGAGGTACGAATGTTGGTCATCACCAGGTTGAGGATCGCGATCTCCAGCGTTGCAACTTCGTACGCGGCCTTGGCCGCATCCAGCACCTGGAAGAACACCACGCCGTCGACTTTCACGACGGCGTTGTCCTTGGTGATCACGTCCTGCGAAGGAACATCCAGTACCTGTTCCATCATGTTGATCTTGCGACCAACGCTTTGATAGACCGGCATCAGGAAATGCAAGCCAGGGCTCATCGTGTGCGTGTAGCGGCCGAACGCTTCCACTGTCCACTCGTAACCCTGCGGCACCATGCGCACGGCCTTGAGCACGATGACGACGGCAAGAAAGGCGATGACGACTATCAGGATAGGCACGAGAGTACTCCGCAAGCTGCCTGGTTCGGCAGTGCGTCAAGTATAGGCAAAGGCGCGTCCGCGCGCCTGCCAGCCGACGCCGTGGCTTGTGCAACCTAAACACAAGACCCGCAGGACTCAGGCGACCGCGGCCTCGATCCGCTTGCAGGTGGTCGCGTCGAGGCGATCGGCCAACTCCAGCGCGCCGAGGTTTTCTGCCAATTGCGACGGACGACTCGCACCGAGAATCACGCTGGTGACGTGCGGATATTTCAGGCACCAGGCAATCGCGAGTTGTGCCGGTTTTTCGCCCAGCTCCTTCGCCAGTGCGGTGAAGCGTCGCGCGCGTGCAAGATCGGCCTCTCCCTGCGCGCTGCTCAACCGCTCGGCCAGCCATTCGTAACCCGAAGTGCGCAACCTTGAATTCTCAGGAATTCCTTCGTTGTATTTGCCGGTCAGTAGCCCCGAAGCCAGCGGCGACCAGATCGTGGTGCCGATGCCGAGTTCGGCGTACAGCGGCGCATATTCGACTTCCACCCGCTGACGATGCAGTAGGTTGTATTGCGGTTGCTCCATGCTCGGCGGGTGCAGGTGATTGTCTTTGGCAAAACGCGCGGCTTCACGGATGGCGGCGGCCGGCCATTCGGATGTGCCCCAATAGAGCACCTTGCCCTGCCGGATCAACGCATCCATTGCCAGTACGGTTTCGCCAATCGGTGTGTCCGGATCGGGACGATGGCAGTAATACAAGTCCAGATACTCAACTCGCAAACGCTTGAGCGCCTGATGACAGGCATCCATCACATGCTTGCGCGACAGGCCTTTTTGCGTGGGCGCCGGATTGTCCACCGCGCCGAAGAACACCTTGCTCGATACGCACCACGCGTCGCGCGGCCAGCGCAGGTCGGTCAGCACGTCGCCCATGATCCGTTCGGCCTCACCATTGGAATAGGTTTCGGCGTTGTCGAAAAAATTGATCCCGGCATCGAACGCCTGCGCCAGCAACTCCCGCGCCGCGCTGCGGCCGATCGACGTACCAAAGGTGACCCACGCGCCAAATCCGAGCGCCGAGAGCTGCAAGCCGGAATGACCAAGGCGACGGTATTGCATCTGCGATTCTCCAGTGTGAGCGACATGGCGCGAGTGAACGCCTCAAATTTTTGTCTATTTACAAATACGTACATATATAATGTACGCGCTGTCCTCTGGGGAGTAGCTACCTGCGCAAGCAGGCTGTGCGTCAACACACTTGGCATGTCTGCCATGGCGCACGGGATCGATGCACCGCATCGAGAGGCGAGACCAGGGAACGCGGACGCGACCAGGCCGGGCGCGACTGCGTTTCCCTGCGTCCACCACCCGGCCCGGAGATCCCAATGAACGCATTTCTGGTATCGCTGGTCGCGGTCGCAATCGCCGAGATCGGAGACAAGACACAACTGCTATCGCTCACGCTGGCCGCAAAATATCGTCGCCCTTGGCCGATTTGCCTCGGCATCTTCATTGCTACCCTGCTCAACCACGCGCTCGCAGGCGAAGTCGGGGTGCTGCTAGCGCACTGGATCTCGCCGCTAATGCTGCGCTGGATCGTGACTGCCTCGTTTTTTGTAATGGCGGCATGGGCGCTGGTGCCGGATCGCCTCGATGACGAGGATGCCAGCGCTCGCCGCGGTCACGGGCTGTTGGTGGCCACGATCATTACCTTCTTCCTCGCCGAGATGGGTGACAAGACGCAGTTGGCGACGGTCGCGCTGGCTGCGCAGTACCAGCCGCTGTGGCAGGTCGTCGCTGGTACTACCCTCGGCATGCTGGTCGCCAACGTGCCAGTGGTCTTTTTGGGTGCGCGTTTCGCCAGTCGGATTCCGCTTCGCGCTGCGCGAATGACTGCGGCGCTGATGTTCCTCGCGCTGGGGTTGTGGAACCTGTTCGGGCTGCTGCACTCTGGCGCAAACTGAGCATTCGTGCATGCGATCATGACTCCCGACTGATCATCAGGAACCCTGCTTGAGCACACTGCGGCAAACACTGCACGAGTTGACGAGCACGCTGCGCGACCGGCCGGACGAGATCGTGCTCGACATCGGTGCCGGCGGCGAGTTGCTGGTGGCCCGATTCCGCGTCGCCGCAACCCTGCTGTTGATGCTGATGCCGGTCGCGAACCTGTTGACCGGCGGCGGCTGGTTCGAATCATTGGCAGGCTTCGCAGGTACCGGCGTCGGCCTGGTGCTGGCCTTGGTCTGGCTCGCGCTGGCGCGGCACAAGCGTCGTTATTCGTGGCTGTCTTTCGCCACCAGTGCCTCCGATGTGACCATGGAAACGCTGGTGCTGATCATCATCGCCACGCAGTCGCCGGCTGCCAGCGTCAATACCCTGATCGTGTTTTCTTGTTACCTGCTGTCGATCTTCACCACGGCGCTGCGCAACGACGGGCGCGTGACCCTGTTCACCGGTCTGCTGGCGATGCTGCAATATGGACTGCTGGTTTGCTGGGTGTTTTCGCAAGCCGCCGCCGGCGAGGTGCTTGCATCGGCGGATTACGGAACGGTGTCGCTGGGCAACCAAATCCAGCGCATGCTGTTGTTGCTGGTCGTAACCTTGTTGACCGCGATCGTCGTCTATCGCATCCAGCGTCTGGTGTTGCTGTCTGGCACCGATACGTTGACCGGACTGCCGAATCGGTCGTATCTCATGCATCGCGTGCCGCAAATGATCGGACGTGCGCGCAAGGATGACGGTTCGATCACGCTGGCGATCATCGACCTGGATCATTTCAAACGGATCAACGACGAATTCGGACATCCGGTCGGCGATCGCGCACTGAAGCACGTGGTTCAGGCCGTGCAGGCTGGGCTGCACCCGGGCGAAGCCTTGATGCGCGTCGGCGGCGAGGAATTTGTCTTGCTTCTGCCAGTGCCGATGGCGCGGGCGTGGGAGCGCATGGAATCGCTGCGTAAACAGGTCTCAGCGATGCCGTTCATTCCGGACGAAGAAAGTTACGGGCGTGCCACCCAGCCGCATGCCATCACCTTCTCGGCGGGCCTGGCCAACATGACTCCCGACTGTGCGGATGTGTCGTCGTTGATGCGACTGGCAGACGAGCGCCTGCGCCGGGCGAAGCAGACCGGCCGCAACCAGGTTGTCGCCCGCGACTGACGCGTTTTCCGATTGATGCCGGCGGGACTGATGCCGCTGCCATCCACGTGCACGTGCTGGATTCAGCGTTGCGTAGGCCGCAGCTTGTCGGCACCGACCGCCTGCACTACGCTGCGGCAGGACCTGTCGCGCGCACTGCGGGCCCTTGCCACCTGAAGGAGCATCACTCTTGAATCTGAAGTCGCGTTTGATCGTGATGAACTTCCTGCAGTTCTTCATCTGGGGCGCGTGGCTGCTAACCATCGGCGCGTGGTGGTTCCAGAACCGGCACTGGTCCGGCACCGGCTTCGGCGCGATCTTCTCGACCATGGGCATCGCATCGCTGTTCATGCCGGCGCTCATGGGCATCGTCGCCGACAAGTGGATCAATGCCGAACGCCTGTATGGGCTGTTGCATATCTGTGGCGCCGTGGTGCTGTTTTTGGTGCCGCGCGTACAAAGCCCGACTGCGATGTTCTGGGTGATGCTGCTGAACATGATTTTCTACATGCCGACGATCTCGCTGGCGATTGCGGTTTCCTACAACGCGCTGAAGAACCAAGGGCTGGACGTGGTCGGCAGCTATCCGCCGATCCGTGTCTGGGGTACGATCGGTTTCATCGCCGCGACCTGGATCACCAGCCTGCTTGGGCTGGAAACCACACCCGGCCAGTTTTACGTGGCATCTGCGGGTTCGTTGGCTCTAGGTCTGTTCGCCTTTACCCTGCCGCCCTGCCCGCCAAAGCTCGACGCAGCGCACAGCCGCACACTGGCCGACCGCCTCGGACTGACCGCGTTCACCCTGTTTCGCGACACGAACATGGCCGTGTTTTTCGTGTTTGCGATGCTGCTGGGCGGTGCGTTGCAATTGACCAATGCGTACGGCGACACCTTCTTGCACGACTTTGCCAAGAACGATGCCTTCAAGGGTCTGCTGGCGGTGAAATATCCGGCGATGATCATCTCGATCTCACAGATTTCAGAAACGCTATTCATCCTCGCGATCCCGTTTTTCCTGCGCCGGTTCGGCATCAAGACAGTGATGGTGATCAGCATGCTGGCGTGGTTTCTGCGCTTCGGCTTGTTCGCGTACGGCGATCCGGCGGGCGGGCTGTGGATGATCGTTCTGTCGTGCATCGTCTATGGCATGGCGTTCGATTTCTTCAATATTTCAGGCTCGCTGTATGTCGAAGGCCAGAGCGACCCACGCATCCGCGCCAGCGCGCAGGGGCTGTTCATGCTTATGACCAATGGCGTCGGCGCTGTGCTCGGCAGCCTGATCGCTGGCTATGCGATCGATCACTACTTCACTGCCGCCAACTGCGATGACATGACGCGGATCTGCAAGGATTGGCACGGTATCTGGAGTGCGTTTGCGCTGTACGCGTTGGCGACGGCGGTGTTGTTCCTGCTGCTGTTCAAGCATCGGCACGAGCCGCGCGATTCCGGCGCGGTCGCCACCGAACGCGCGATCGACCGGCAGACGCGCGTGTGATCAGCGTGATGCAAGCGATCACCGCCGCGCGGTTGCCGCGCTGAGGCAACGATGCGCGGGCATGACAGTGTCATTGTCGTCGGCAGCTACGTGCAGGATCACGCATGGCTGTGCGATGTGTTTCCGCAGGTTGGCGAAACGCGGCGTGCGAGCGGCTTCAACACCGGGCCAGGCGGCAAGGGCTTCAACCAGGCCATCGCGTGCCGGCGTCTCGGCATCGACACGGTCTTTGTCGGTGCTATTGGCGACGATGCGCTGGCCCAGGCCGCGCGTGATTTCGCCAGCGCCGAACAACTCGATGCACGCTGGCAGGTGTGCGGCGATGCGCCAACTGCTTCGTCCAGCATCGTGGTCAATGCGCGCGGCGAGAATCTGATCGTGGTCAACCTGGCGGCGAACGAGTGGCTGGACCCGACATTCGTGCGCGCACAGCTTGCCGAGATCCAAGCGCCGCGCGTGCTGTTATGCCAGCTCGAAAACAATCTCGACGCAATCGCCGCCGCGCTCGATGCGGCCAGCGGCCCGGATTGCCTGCGCGTGCTCAATCCGGCGCCGATGCATGCGCAGCTGAACACGGATCTGCTGCGACGCGTTGACGTGCTAACGCCGAACGAAACCGAGTTTGCGTTGTTGTCGAAGCGTTGCGGATTCGATGATGTCGCTGCCGATTCGCTCGCACAACTGGCGGATGACGAATTGCATGCGCTTGTTCGCCGACTGCCATTCGGATCGAGTCGATTATCCACCTGCGTGATCACGCTGGGCGCGCACGGATGCTTCGTCTCGCATGGCGAACATCGTCACGGCGATGCGCAGGCGTGCTATCGCATTGACGCCGAACAGATCACCGCGATCGACAGCACCGGCGCTGGCGATGCCTTCAGCGGCGCGCTTGCGGCGGGATTGGCCGGGCTGGCAGACGCGGCATTCGCGACCATCGTGCGTCAGGCCAATCGCGTCGCGGCGTTGTCCACCGAAACCATCGGCACGGCTCCCGCGATGCCGACGCGCGAGCAGGTCGTCGCGCGGTTTGGCCGCGATTGAGTGGACCGTTTTGCGCTTTGGCCGCACGCCAAAATTACGATGGCATGAACCAGCGCGTGACCAGTTCCTGAATCGCAACCCGGGGCGCCGCGATTGCAGCACAGGATCGCACGGTCACTGGGCTATCCTCTCTCGATGGTTTTACGTCTCACCACTGCGTTATTGCTGGCGACCGGCGCGCTGGCGCCGGTTGTTGCCTGTGCTGGTGGCAGCGACAACGCGCTGCGCACACAGCTGGCAAAATCCGCGCCAGAAGCCAATGCAAACATCATCCAATTGGCGTTGAAGGCACGGCACTGCGCGATCGAATCCGGGCTGACAAAATCTTCGACCCGGCTCGCAATCATCGATTTCAGCCTGCCCTCCACCGCCAACCGGTTGTGGCTGTTCGCACTTGACCGTCCGGCGTTGCTGCTGACCGAACCGGTGGCGCACGGGCGCGAGAGCGGAGGAAATTTTGCACGCTCGTTTTCCAACGTGGAGGGCTCAGCCAAGTCCAGCCTCGGCCTTTTCAAGACAGCCGAGGAGTACACCGGCAACGATGGTTATGCGCTGCGGATGGATGGGCTGGAGACGGGCGTCAACGACCATGCCCGCACGCGCAACATCGTGATCCATGGCGCCAGCTACGTCGATCAACAGCAGGCTCTCAAGCAGGGCCGGCTGGGTCGCAGTCTTGGTTGCCCGTCGGTACGGCTGGAGATCATTCGCCCGGTGGTGGACAACCTCAAACAGGGGCAGTTGCTGTTCGCCTACTACCCGGATCCCGACTGGCTTGCGCATTCGCCGTTGCTGCATTGCGACGAGTCAGCGGCGACAGCACAAAAAACGGCAGCCGCCAGCAGCCTATCCAAATCGGCGCATTGAAGCGATCACCTTTCCTGCAACAGTCGTCAAGTCGCATCCAGCCACATTCACCATCTATTTCGATCAAGGAGAGATCCATGTCCACGACCACCCGCATCGTCCCGACCCATCCGGTTGTCCTGATTGCGTGCATCGCCGTCGCGCTGTCATCGTCAGCCATGGCACATACCAAACCACAATCGTCAGCGCGCGCACTCACCGCCGAGGCCGTCAACGACAGCGCGCTCACTCCGACCGTCGGGCCGTCCAGCAAGGGCGCGGCAGTGCTGCGCGCGCAGGTGCTGCTGGATCGCGCGCACTTCTCGTCGGGCGAGATCGACGGCGGATTCGGCAGCAACCTGCGTCGTGCGATCGCTGGATTTCAATCGGCCAACGGCTTGAATGCCAGTGGCACGATCGACACTGAAACCTGGACCGCGCTCAATCGCGACAGCGCGCCGGCACTGACCGACTACACCATCGCCGACGCCGACGTGGCGGGGCCGTTCAATCCGCTTCCGGACGATGTGCAGGCCAAGGCTGCGCTGCCGACGCTGGGTTACACCTCCGCAGTGGAAGGGTTGGGCGAAAAGTTCCACGCCAGCCCCGCGTTATTGAAGAAGCTCAATCCCGGCAAGGATTTCGCCACCGCGGGCCAGCAAATCGTGGTGCCGAACGTCGCCGACGAACCAGCGTTGGCAAAGGCAGCGAAGGTGGTTGTCGACAAGTCCGACTCGGTGCTGATGCTGGTCGATGCGGGCGGCAAAACCTATGCGCAGTTTCCTGCGACCACTGGCAGCGAGCACGATCCGCTTCCGATCGGCGACTGGAAAATCCAGGGCGTCGCCACCAATCCGGTATTCCACTACAACCCCGAACTGTTCTGGGACGTGGATTCGAAGGCGCCGAAAGCGACGCTACCGGCCGGCCCCAACAACCCGGTTGGCGTTGTCTGGATGGACCTGTCAAAACCGCACTACGGCATCCACGGCACTCCGGAGCCTTCGACGATCGGCAAGACCCAGTCGCACGGCTGCATCCGCCTGACCAACTGGAGTGCCTTAGCGGTTTCGAAGGCCGTTGCGCCTGGGATGGTTGCGCATCTGCAGGAGTAACCGATGGCCGAAACATCCGGAGACGAGGGTCCGACCGTGGTGACCGGGCGGGCGCAACAGCGGCCGTCTGTGCAGCGACGCTTGCACCCGTTATTGCGCACGATCTTGGTGTTCGTGGTCGGTGCCTTGTTCGGTGCGGTCTGCACGTTCTTTTTCGTGATCCTTAAACTGCCGGCGCTACGTCCCGTGGCGCCTGTCGTGCAACCGTCAGCACCGCCGAGAGTCGCGGTGCCCGACAACACGCCATCTTCGCCGCCAGCGACCCAGCCGCCGCAACTGCGGCCGCCGACGTCGACCGCAGAGCCGGTATCGCCGCCTGACACCGCTAGCATCTCACCCGGCCAGCGTTTGCTGATTCCGGTCGAGGGCGTCGCTGCCGCGCAACTGACAGATACCTTCGACGATGCCCGCAGCCAAGGTCGCCGCCACGATGCGATCGACATCATGGCGCCGCACGGCAGTCGCGTGCTGGCGGCGGCAGACGGAACGGTGGAGAAGCTGTTCAACAGCGAGCGCGGCGGAATTACCCTGTACGAATTCGACGCCGATCAGCATTTCGTTTTTTATTATGCACATCTGGCCGAATACGCGCCTGGCATCGTGGAAGGCAAACAACTACACCAAGGCGAGTTGATCGGCTATGTCGGCTCGACCGGCGATGCCAGCGCGGATGCGCCGCATCTGCATTTCGAAGTGTCCGTGCTGGGGCCGGAAAAGCATTGGTGGCGAGCCACCTCGATCAACCCGTATCCTCTGCTGACCGGGCACTGACTGCCTGCTGCGCGCATCGCCGTGCAGGCAAGCCCGATGGCCCGCATGGATACCCGCAATGAACCTGCCAACGCCCAACCTCATCGGTGCCGTTTTCGGCCTGTCCGAACTGGCGATTTCGCTGACCTTGCGCGCGCGCGGCAACGCCGCAAGCAAGGATCGCAATTCGCTGGCGGTGATCTGGATCGTGGTGTTTGCCGCGATCATCCTGGGCGTGAGGATCGCCCACCAGCTGCCCGACGCGCGCCTGCCAATGGCGACGCAGCTGTATCTGCTTGGACTCGTGGTGTTTGTGTTCGGGCTGGCACTGCGAATCTGGTCGATTGTCACGCTCGGGCGATTCTTCACCGTGCAAGTGGCGATCGCCAGCGATCATCAGTTGATCCAGCGCGGACCGTACCGCGTGCTACGGCATCCGTCCTACACCGGTGCACTGCTGGAAATGTTCGGCTTTGCGCTGTGCATCGGCAACTGGGTGACGTTGCTGGTGATGCTGTTGCCGACGCTGGCGGTATTCGCATGGCGCATTCAAATCGAAGAGAAAGCGCTGCGTGAAGCCTTTCCAGACAGCTACGCTGACTATGCACTCCGCACCTGGCGGCTAATCCCGCTCGTGTATTGACGGCAGCCATACAAAACACTCATGCAGATCGGCCCCTACCAAATCCAACCCAACGTGGTGCTGGCGCCGATGGCTGGCGTCACCGACAAGCCCTTTCGCGTGCTGTGCAAACAGCTGGGCGCTGGGTTGTGCGTGTCGGAGATGACCGCGTCCGATCCGCGTTTCTGGGGCACGCGCAAATCGCTGCACCGGATGGATCACGCCGGCGAACCTGGCCCGGTCAGTGTGCAGATCGCAGGCACCATTCCGCAGGTGCTGGCCGACGCGGCTCGTTATAACGTCGACAACGGCGCCCAGCTGATCGATATCAACATGGGCTGCCCGGCCAAGAAGGTCTGCAAGGCGTGGGCCGGCTCCGCGCTGATGCAGGACGAGGCATTGGTTGCGCAGATTCTTGCCGCCGTCGTTGCCGCCGTCGACGTGCCAGTGACGCTGAAGATTCGCACCGGCTGGGATCATGCGCATCGCAATGCGCTGAAAATCGCGCACATCGCCGAAGATTCCGGCATCGCTGCGTTGGCCGTGCATGGTCGCACCCGCGACCAGCAGTACACCGGCGTCGCCGAGTACGACACCATTGCAGTGGTCAAGGCGTCGGTGCGCATTCCAGTGCTGGCCAATGGCGACATCGATTCGCCGCAACGCGCGCTGGAGGTACTTCGTTACACCCGCGCTGACGCCGTGATGATCGGGCGTGCGGCGCAGGGCCGACCGTGGATTTTTCGCGAGATCGCGCATTTCCTTGCCACCGGCGAAGTGCTGCCGCCGCCAACGTTGCACGAGGTGCGCGACATCCTGCTCGGGCATCTGCACGCGCTGCACGCGTTTTATGGCGAAGTGGCCGGCGTGCGCATCGCGCGCAAGCATCTGGGCTGGTATGCGAAGAGTCGCGCCGAGTCGTCCGGTGAACAACGCGTTGCATTTCGCGCCGTGGTCAATCGCGCGGACACTGCAGACGCGCAATTACGGCTGACCACCGACTATTTTGATGCGCTGATCGCGGGTGCGCCGCCTGAAATGGCGATTGCGGCCTGACTTTGGCGCACGGCGCGATTGGAGTGATTGAACCTGAAATTCATGGTTCGACGGGCTCACCACGAACGGATTCTTGATCTGTACGAGCGCAATACACACCAGAGCCTCGCACCGACTCGGTCTTCAGTCGCTTGATATGAGACAGCCAAGGCGCAATTTCAGACTGCCTCCACATTGTCCGTGATTGACTCACGCCGTGACCCAGCCACGCAATCCACTCGCCGACCTGCACCCTGCCGTCTCCGGCTGGTTTCGGGCTACGTTTGAGGCGCCCACGCCGGCGCAGGTTCAAGCGTGGCCGGCGTTTGCTGCCAACCGTCACGCGCTGATCGCCGCGCCGACGGGATCGGGCAAGACGCTCGCCGCCTTTCTCGCCGCGATCAATGCGCTGGTGCGACGCGGCATCGAGATGCCATTGCCGGACGAAACCGTCATCGTCTACGTCTCGCCGCTCAAGGCGCTGTCGAACGATATCCGCATCAACCTCGAAGCACCGCTGGCCGGCATCCGCGCGCAACTCAAAGTATTGGGTTTGCCCGACGTCGACATCCGCAGCATGGTACGCACCGGCGATACGCCGCAGGGCGAGCGCATGGCGATGCGCAAGCGTCCGCCGCATATTTTGGTGACCACGCCCGAGTCGCTGTACATCCTGCTGGGTTCTGCTTCAGGCCGCGCGATGCTGGCCAGCACGCAGTCGGTGATCGTCGATGAAATACACGCTGTCGCCGGCAACAAGCGCGGCGCGCACCTCGCCCTCTCGCTGGAGCGACTGCAGGATTTGTGCGGTCGGCGCTTGGTACGCATTGGCCTGTCGGCGACGCAAAAGCCGATCGGCGAAATTGCGAAATATCTGTGCGGCGGTGAGCACGACCAATGCGAAATTGTCGATGTCGGTTATACGCGCCAGCGCGATCTGGCCATTGAAGTACCGCCGGCGCCGCTGGAAGCGATCATGTCCGGCGATGTCTGGCAGCAAGTGTACGCGCGGCTCGCCGAATTGATCGGCGAACACCGCACCACACTGGTGTTCGTCAACACCCGGCGCATGGTCGAACGCGTCGCCAAGAATCTCAGCGAACGACTCGGCAAGGACGCGGTCGCCGCACATCACGGCAGCATGTCGCGCGAATTGCGGCTGGACGCCGAGCAACGCCTCAAGCGCGGCGACTTGCGCGTGTTGGTCGCGACCGCATCGCTGGAGCTGGGCATCGACATCGGCGATGTGCAACTGGTGTGTCAGCTCGGGTCGCCGCGATCGATTGCCGCGTTCCTGCAACGTGTCGGCCGCTCTGGCCACGCTGTGGGCGGCACTCCGAAAGGTCGTCTGTTCCCACAGTCGCGCGACGATCTGGCCGAATGCACCGCGCTGCTGGATGCCGTGCGTCGCGGCGAACTCGACACGCTGGTGATCGAACGCAATGCGCTGGATGTGCTGGCGCAGCAGATCGTCGCCGAAGTGGGGTGTCGCGAATGCGACGAAGCACAATTGTTCGAGACGCTGCGGCGTGCATATCCCTATTCCACGCTCACGCGCGAGGACTACACCGCAATCGTGCGGATGCTGGCCGATGGCTACAGTACCCGGCGCGGCCCGCGTTCGTCGTATCTGCATCGCGATGCTGTCAACGGCGTGCTGCGTGCGCGTCGCAACGCGCGGCTGACCGCGATCACTTCCGGTGGCGCGATTCCCGATACCGCCGATTATGACGTGGTGCTGGAACCGCAGGCGATCCGCGTCGGCAGCGTACACGAGGATTTTGCGGTCGAGTCGCTGGCCGGCGACGTGTTCCAGCTCGGCAATACGTCGTATCGCATCCTGCGTGTGGAACAGGGCCGGCTGCGAGTGGAGGACGCCAACGGCATGCCGCCAACGATTCCGTTCTGGCTGGGCGAAGCGCCCGGTCGTAGCGTCGAACTCTCGTTTGCGCTCTCGCGACTGCGCGATGAAATCTCGCAGCGTATCGATCAGCATGGGATCGATGCCGCCGAACGCTGGCTGCTGGACGAAGTCGGGCTGGGCGCAGCGGCCGCGCGTCAGTTGATCGAGTATTTCGCGACCGCAAAGATCGCGCTAGGCGTGTTGCCAACGCAGCACGAGATGGCGTTCGAGCGTTTCTTTGATGAATCCGGCGGCACCCAGCTGATCGTGCATTCGCCGTGGGGGAGTCGCATCAATCGCGCTTGGGGGCTGGCGTTGCGCAAGCGCTTTTGCCGCACCTTCAATTTTGAACTGCAGGCGGCGGCCACCGACGATGCAATCGTGTTGTCGCTGTCGACCAGCCACAGTTTTCCGCTTGAAAGCGTGGCGCAATTCCTGCATTCCAATTCGGTGCGTGAGGTGTTGATCCAGGCCTTGCTGGATGCGCCGATGTTCGGCCTGCGCTGGCGCTGGAATGCGGCCACCTCATTGGCGTTGCCACGCTTTCTCGGCGGCCGCAAAGTCGCTCCACAGATACAGCGGATGAAATCCGAGGACTTGCTGGCGACGGTGTTCCCGGATCAGGTCGCCTGCGCCGAAAACCTAGTCGGCGAACGCCAGATTCCCGATCATCCGCTGGTCGCGCAGACGCTGCACGATTGTCTCGACGACGCGATGGATATCAGCGGGCTGGAGTCGCTGCTGCGTGCGCTGGAAAATGGCGAGATCAGGATTGTCTCGCGCGACCTCACTGCACCATCGCCGTTGGCCGCCGAAATCCTCAGTGCACGCCCTTATGCGTTCCTCGACGATGCACCGCTGGAAGAACGACGCACGCTGGCTGTGCAAAACCGACGCTGGACGGGTCCGGAATCGGCTGAGGATTTGGGCCGGCTGGATGCCGACGCAATCGCCGCCGTGCGCGAGGAAGCGTGGCCCGAAGCGCGCAACGCCGACGAACTGCACGATGCGCTGATGAGCATCGGGTTTGTCACCGCCGATGAGGGCGCGCGCAATCCCGATTGGCAATCGCTACTGGAAAACCTGATCCAGCAACGCCGCGCAACCTGCATGCACTTGAGTAGTCCTGCAAGTGTGTCTGTGGCTGGCGAAGGTAGCGTTTTGTGGATCGCCGCCGAGCGCCTGCCGCAATTCCGGTCACTGAACTCGGACGCCACGCTCGATCCATCCATTGCTGCGCCAGACGAATTCGCACAGCTGCTGTGGTCGCCCGAGGATGCGCTGGTCGACATCCTGCGCGCGCGCATGACCGGGCTTGGCCCGACCACAACGCGAGAGATCGCCGATTCCCTTCAGCTCATACCGCAGGCAATCGACGGCGCACTGCTAAAGCTCGAGTCCGATGGTCACGTCATGCGCGGCCATTTCACCAGCAGCGGTTCTGGGCAAGGTGAATCCAATCCCGCGGAAATCGAATTCTGCGAACGCCACCTGCTCGCGCGTATCCATCGCTACACGCTCGGACGATTGCGTCGCGAGATCGAGCCGGTTGAGGTGCGTGACTTCATGCGTTTTCTGTTCGACTGGCAACGCGTCGCACACGCCAGTCAGGGCGCGGGGCCGGATGCGCTGGCCGCCGTACTGGCGCAACTCGAAGGCTTCGAGGCGGCTGCTGGCGCGTGGGAAGGCGAACTGCTGCCGGCACGGATCGCCGACTACGACATCGCGTGGCTGGACGAATTAAGCATGACCGGGCGCACAGTCTGGACCCGCCTGCGCGCCGCCAGCCAGTCCGCGCGCGCGGGTTCGGCGGGGCCAGTGCGGTCCACGCCGATCGTCTTATTGCCGCGGCCACGACTGGCGCTGTGGACGGCCTTGACGAGCGATGCCGCCGAAGCAACGACGCCATCCTCGCGTGCGCAACGCGTGGCTGATTGGTTGCGCGATCACGGTGCTTCGTTCTTTGACGAATTGCTGGAAGGCACCCGGCTGCTGCATGTCGAACTGGAAAACGCACTGGCCGAACTGGTCGCGCTGGGCATGGTCAATGCTGACGGTTTCGCCGGCTTGCGCGCACTGCTTACCCCAGCCAGCAAGCGACCAGCGCGCCGCAAGCGCTCGCATCGGCTGGTGTTATGGGGCATCCAGGATGCCGGCCGCTGGGCATTGATTCGCAAACCGGCTCCAGCATCTGAAGACTCACCGAAAAAATCCGCGCGCGAAATTTATCCGCCCGACACGCTCGAACACATCGTGCGCACATTGTTGCGCCGCTACGGCGTGATCGCCTGGCGCGTGCTTGAACGCGAAGCAGCGTGGCTGCCGCCGTGGCGCGACCTGCGTCGCGTCTGCCATCGACTGGAAGCACGCGGCGAGTTGCGCGGTGGGCGCTTCATTGCGGGCATCGCCGGCGAACAATTTGCATTGCCCGAAGCGATTGGACTGCTGCGCCAGGTACGACAACGCGCGCAGGACGGAACGCTGGTCTGCGTCAGCGGATCGGATCCACTCAACCAGCTCGGCACCCTGATTCCCGGCCCGCGCCTGCCCGCCCTCAGCGGCGCCCGCGTGCTCTACCGCGACGGCGTCCCGGTCGCCACGCTGATCGCCGGCGAAGTCGCCCTGCTGCAACCCATGGACGATGGCCAAACCTGGGTCACGCGCACCCACCTGCTACGCGAGACCGCCGCGCATTCGGTTGAGGAAGACACAGACGTTAGCGCCTGATCTACTGCTCGCTACTCAGCGGCACAGGACGCATTTTGCGAACACCAGCTATGAAGCGCGTAAATGCCGCCTGCCGCATGTCGTCCCCAGTGTTGCCAGAAGCTCTGACGCCATTCGGTTGCCGCCGCGTCGACATGTCCTGCATCAAACAGGGACAACCCTTGCTTTAGATCTCGCCAGATATCTGCAAGGTCGTCGGCAATATCCGCCGTCACGGCATCAGCAGAAAGCTCTGCGGGATCGAAGCACTGCGCGTAGTCATTGAATGGCAGAGAGCCAAAGCGGCTGTAGACCTTCGACCAGGCATTGTCGTCCACCTCGGTGGGATCTTCGTCACTGAAGATGTCTGGAAGACTGAGAGCCTGCTGGTAGAGACTCGACAAATGCTCCAGCGCAGCGCAAGCCTCATCCTCTGGCGAGGCAGCCGTTCCTTCGGACCACGCGCAGAATCGTTTCGCTGATTCGGCAAATTCATGCACTTGCCGAGGCATTCCTTGCGCATCCATCCCTACTTCCCTAGCAGCACATAAGCCAGCGCCCCCAACCCGACCAGCATGCCGATGATTAGCGGGAGACCAACGCCCGGATTGTCCCCGTGCACTACAGTCGGCCGCCGCGTTGCAGCCAAGCGCTCAAGCAAGTCGCTGGCGCTGGTCGAAACCGATGCAGAGTGCTGTCCGGGATGGCTCGGCTGATGGGTCGCACTGTCCGCCGCGCGCGGGGTGCTCGCACGTCGCATGGCATCGCGTTTGCCCTCGGCCGAGTTCTGAATAAACCCGCCGACCGCTGCCTTGCCTGCTTCAGCCCGACTCAGCGCGCGCTCGATCAGCGGTGAGCCGCTGGCGAGCAGCGAGTCGATTTGATCAGGCGGGAATTTCTGCAGCATTCGCATCACCTGCGCGCGGATCGGCGCCGGCAACGCGTCAATGCGCTCACGCACGCGCTGCGTCTGCTGCTGTCGCTTCGCCTGCTCGCTGTCGCGGTCCATGGTTCGCCATTCCTGCGGTGCCTGCACCGGAGCATGCCAGAACGCTGGCCGATGCGCGCTCCATCACCGCCGTGCTTAACGCGCGCGCAACAACGTTGTCGATGAAATCGCGGAAGATGCACGGCTTCGCGCCGGCATGTATCATGCGCAGTCCATCCTTTCATCCGAATACAGGGATATAAGCACCGATGAGCAACCACCTGTTCACTTCCGAATCCGTGTCCGAAGGCCATCCGGACAAGGTCGCCGACCAGATTTCAGACGCCGTACTCGATGCCATCCTGTCGCAGGACAAGGCCGCGCGCGTGGCCTGCGAGACGATGGTGAAAACGGGCGTTGCGATTGTCGCCGGCGAGATCACCACCAGCGCGTGGATCGATCTTGAAGCGCTGACCCGCAAGGTGATCGTCGGTATCGGTTACAACTCTTCGGAAGTCGGTTTCGACGGCGCCACCTGCGGCGTGCTCAACCTGATCGGCAAGCAGTCGCCCGACATCGCGCAAGGCGTGGACGGCAACGCGAAGAAAAAGAAGAAGCCCGAGGAACAGGGTGCCGGCGACCAAGGCCTGATGTTCGGCTATGCCTGCAACGAAACCGACGAGTTGATGCCGGCGCCTATCCACTACGCGCATCGCCTCGTCGAGCAGCACACCAAGGTGCGCAAGGCGAAGAATTCGAAGCTGCCGTGGCTGCGTCCAGACGCAAAATCGCAGGTCACGCTGCGCTACGAAAATGATCGCATCGTCGGCCTCGATGCGGTAGTGCTGTCCTCGCAGCACGATCCATCAGTGAAGTACAAGGATCTGTTCGACGGCATTTACGAACACATCCTCAAGCCCGTGCTGCCGAAGGAATGGCTGAAGACGCTGCCGAAGAACAAGATCCACATCAATCCGACCGGCGTGTTCGTGATCGGCGGACCGGTCGGCGATTGCGGACTGACTGGGCGCAAGATCATCGTCGACACCTACGGCGGCATGGCTCGCCACGGCGGCGGCGCGTTCTCGGGCAAGGATCCATCCAAGGTCGATCGTTCGGCTGCGTATGCGGCGCGTTATGTCGCCAAGAACATCGTGGCCGCGGGCCTTGCGGAGAAGTGCGAAATCCAGGTCAGCTACGCGATCTGCGTGGCCGAACCGACTTCGATCTCGGTGACGACCTTCGGCACCGGCGCGATCAGCGATGAGAAGATCGAAAAACTCATCCGCAAGCATTTCGACCTGCGCCCGTACGGCATCGTCAAGATGCTCGACTTGATCCACCCGATTTACCAGGACACCGCCGCGCACGGCCACTTCGGCCGCAGCCCGCGTCAGGTGACTTACACCGATGGCGCCGGCAAGCAGCACACCGCGACCGCATTCTCGTGGGAAAAAACCGACCGCGCCGACGAACTGTGCGCAGCGGCAGGCCTCAAGCCGAAGAAGTAATCGGCTGCGTCTGTTGCAACACAAAAACGGGCAGCTTCGGCTGCCCGTTTTCGTTTGGCGAAGGGCGTTGCGCTGCCGGCTGACCTTTCCGCTCGACCGGTGCGGCGACAACATCGATGCGGCCTGACACTGCTCGAGCGACCGCTTCAATCCCAAGCAATACTTCAATCGCGCGCACAGGTAAGGAGTAGATTGATCGAGGTGCGTGCGGAGCCTCGCATGTCGATAGCCGGAACAGCCCGGATCCTTTACGTCTACAGCTCGCCTGCGGAGCGCGACCGGTTGTGCTCCGCGCTGGCCGCACTTGCAGGCCAGATCGATATCGTGTGCATGCATGATCGGGACGATCTCTCCCGGATGGCGGGTGTGGGCCATGGGGCATGGCGCTGTACGACTTGGGGGGACCGATCGTCACCCAGTTCCCGCACCTGCAAACCATTCGCGCTCTTGACGCAGAGATGCCGGTGCTGTTGCTGGCCGACGACGGCGCGAACAGCATTGCCGCTGATGCCCTTTATCACGGCGCGTGGAGCGGAATCGTCAAGACGGCCGAGCATCTGCGCCTGCTGCCTGACATCATCGTTGCGGCACTGGAAAAACGTCGCGATATTGCACAACTGCAGGCGCAGGTTGGCTCGCTTGCCAACTCCCAACGGCCGGATGCCACGTTGGAATCGATGAGCTCTGCATTTCTCGCATTCGACTGCAACTGGAACTACACCTACGTCAATGCCCACGCCGGCAAATTGTTCGCCCGTGCACCGGAAGACCTGGTCGGAAAGCATATCTGGACCGAATTTCCCGAAGGCGTCGGCCAACCATTTCATCGCGTTTGCGAGCGGGTGATGCAGACCGGCGAACAGGAGGAGTTCGTAGACTATTACCCAACAGCCGATCGCTGGTTCCTGAAACGTGTAATTCCGACCGGCGCTGGGCTATCGATTTTTTTTGACGACATCACCGCGCAAAAACAGGCCGAGCTGCAACTTGCCGCCAGCGAGCGCCATTTGCGCGCAATCATTCGACACCGAACCGGAGTGCGTGGCGCTGCTGGCTGCAGATGGATCGCTGTTGGACATGAATCCGGCCGGGTTACGCATGTTCGAGGCCGAGTCGCTGGAGCAAGTCCAAAATCACTCCGTGTATTTGCTGGTAGACGAGCCACATTGCCGCGCTTTCCACGGGTTGATTGACGAAGTGTTCGCCGGCGGCTCGACCACGCTGGCATTCGAGTCGAAAGGACTGAAGGGCGCGCGACGCTGGCTTGAAACCCATGCCAGCCCGTTGCGCGACGACGCCGGCAGGGTTATTGCGCTGCTCGGGATCACCCGCGATATCAGCGAGCGCAAGCAATCGGAATTGCTGGCCAAAGGCGAGCAACAGGTACTCGAATTGATCGCCGACGGGGCGCCACTGGCAGTGTCCCTGGAAGCACTGGCGCGCTTGTTGGAGCAGCAATCCGACGACTGCCTCGCCTCGATCCTGCTGCTGGACGACGACGGCGTGCGGCTGCGCCACGGCGCCGCACCGAGCCTGCCCGATGCGTTCAATCGCGCCATCGACGGCGAAACCATTGGCCCAAATGTGGGGTCCTGTGGCACCGCGGCATTCCTCGCCAAAACAGTGATCGTTGAGGACATCGCCAGCGATCCGCTGTGGGCCGGCTATCGCGAACTCGCGCTCAGCCATGGCTTGCGCGCGTGTTGGTCGACACCGTTGCTGGACGCAGCCGACAAAGTTCTGGGCACGTTCGCCATTTATCGCCGCACGCCTTCCCAGCCGACCCAGCGACACCAACAATTGATCGCGGTAGCGAGTCATATCGCAGTTATCGCAATCACCCATGCGCAAAACGAGCAGGCCCTGCGCCGGAGTGAAGAGAGTCTGCGACTTGCGCTGGACGCGGCGCAGATGGGTATGTTCGATTGGGACATCGCACGCGACCGCATCATCTGGTCGCGCTGGCATGCGCAGTTGTGGGGATATCCGCCGGGCGAATTCGACGGCAGCTACCAAGCCTTTGCCGTGCGCCTGCATGCGGGCGACAGGCCCGTGCTTGAAGCAGCCATCGCCCGCTGCACCGCAGACCACACGGCGTACACGGGCGAGTTCCGCGTGGTGTGGCCAGACGCCAGCACACACTGGATCGATGCGCGTGGCGAATTCGATTTCGCTGCCGACGGCCAACCAGTGCGGATGCGCGGCGTGGCGATGGAGATCACTGCACGCAAGCGCGCCGAACAGGCACTGCGCGAGAGCGAGGCATCCCTGGCAGCTGCGCAGTCACGCGCGAAGCTGGGCAATTGGTCAGTCCACGCCAACACCCTGGCCGTCACCGCGTCGGCCGAGTTGTATCGGATGTTTGACCGCGACCCTGCGCTCGGACGATTGACCGTGGCCGCTGTCGAGGCGAGCGTCCATCCGGACGACCGCGAAGCGTGGCGTGCCCAATTTGCCGCTTCACTGGCTGGTCGCAACGAAAGCCGGCATGAATACCGCATCATCCGCCCCAACGGCGAGGTTCGATGGATCGAGCGCCGCGCAGAGATGCAGTTTGATGGGTCCGGGCAACCGACCATGCTGGTTGGCACCAAGCAGGACATCACCGAGCGCAAGCTCGCGCAACAGGAAATGCATGAGCAGCTGCTCGAACTGCGACGCTGGCAGACTCTGCTGCTGGATCGCGCCGATCGCGAGATGGCGTTGAAAGCTGAAGTCAACCGGCTGCTCGAATTGGCCGGCCAACCCATCCGCTATCCCAGCCAGCGCAGCACGCCGACGCAATGAAAACTCCACTGGCTCGCGATGATCTGCAGCATCCAGTGGCTCCGGCGCTGTCCGACGAGCGCACCCGGCACGCCTTGTTGCATTTGCTCGAGGACCAGCAACGGGCGACGTTCGCATTGCAACAAAGCGAGCAACAACTGCGCTTCGTCACCGACCATGCCCCGGTGCTGATTGCACAGTTGGATAATAAGCAGCGCTACACCTTCGCAAACAGGCCCTATGCCGAAGCCTTCGGCTATGCAGTCTCCGATCTGATCGGCAAGCACGTGCGCGAGGTGATCGGC